>CAWITH010000047.1:0-64666 GCA_963838935.1 uncultured Acidobacteriaceae bacterium | reverse complement strand
GAGTCGAGGACGAGCGCGGGTGCTGACGGCAAAGCATCGTCCCGTTTCTCATCCCCGCTCATCAAACCGGACGTGCCCGTTTCGAGCATCCGGCTTTCCGATGGACTTCACCGCAAGGCTCACGCAATTCGCGGCGGCGGGCCAAGCCGAAGGACTTTGAGCTCGCCAAAGATCCGCTGATAGCCATAGTGCTCGGTGCCTCGCGACTGCACCTTATGGCGGCGTTTCAGGAAATGCCGTACGCGATCAGAGACGTAATTGTTGACTTCTCGGTACGCCGTGGCGCGAGAGCCATAGGAAAAGTAGGCCGACCAGCCTCGCAGAATCTGGTTGAGGCGGGCGCGCACTTCTTCCCACTCTCCAACGTTTACGGGTCTCAATAGGTCTCCCACTTTCTGCTTGATGCGTTGTCGACTCTTCTTCGACGGACTGGCTCCCAGATACCAGTGACCATCCGGCTTGTAGCGGTGCGGCCCGAACGTATAACCCAGGAAATGAAAGCTTTCCTTACGAGCTGCCTTGATGCTGGTCTTCGCTTCGTTCAGAGTAAGGCCGAGCCTCGTCATCACGCTGCGTGTCCAGTCCAGCGCCTCTGCCGCATGTCCGCGGCTGAGAATCACGAAATCGTCCGCATACGTGACCACTTGAGCGCGGAAAGCCTTGCTCTTCCCGGTGATCCGCCAGTGCTTGAGGAAGCGGTTCATGTATAGGTTCGCGAGCATGGGGCTGACGATTCCGCCTTGTGGGGTTCCACGTTGGCTGCTTCGTCCTCCCGTCATGCGCCGCTTGCCGTTCTCGTCCCGTTCCTCGACCGGAACCTTCAACCACATCTTGATCAGATGTAGCACGTCCCGATCCACGATGCGACGCGCCACGGACTTTAATAATTCCGTGTGCGGAATCGTGTCAAAGTACTTGGACAAATCAGCGTCCACCACATCGGTGTAGCCTTCGCAAATTAGCTTGTGCACTTTCTGAATAGCGTCGTGCGCGCTTCGCTTCGGTCGGTAGCCATAAGCCTCCGGCTCCAGATCCGCTTCGAGGATCGGCTCCAGCACCAGCTTCACGGCAGTTTGCACCGTCCGGTCTCGTATCGTCGGGATGCCGAGCGGCCGCTCACCGCCTCCAGGCTTCGGGATTGTCACCCGTCGCACCGGCTGTGGTTTATACGTCTTGTCGAGTAGCTCTTTCCTGATTCCTTCCATCCACTTCTCTAACCCTTCCGACTCGATCGCCTCGAAGGTCTGTCCATCCACCCCTGGCGCCCCTTGATTGGCTTTCGCCAGGGCGTAGGCATGCTTCAGAACATCTTCGCGGTAGATCTTGTCGTAGAGCAGATAAAAGCGGAAGTCAGGTTCTTGCTTCGCCTTTCGATACAGCTTTCTCTGAAGCGTCCGGATCGAAATCGGTGTTTCCAGGCTCATCGCCAATCACCCGTCCTCTTCTTCTTCAAAAGCACGTCCAAAGTAAGGGTCCTTCCCTCCACCGGCGTTACCCGGTTTCGTTGGTACATCTGACCCTCTCCGACTCCCAGACAGGTCGTCGCCTTTCCTACGACGTCGGAGGTGCGACCTCCGCCCATCTGGGCCTCCCCCAATTACCTAGACCGCCTTCTCTGCATGCCGTGCTCAATACCCCGGTGGACTGGATCAGGTGCGCCTGTTGATTTCTTCCCTGCCCATGCAGCCTTCCCCGTCTCATAGGCGGGTCGGCGTCCACGACTAAACTTTCGAGGCCTGCTCAAGCTTCACTCGCGTTACGGCCTGCAAAGTTGCTCGCCCACCCTACGTGGGCTTTGTCACGAGGCTTCATCGCAGCCGGTTTCCCAGCTTCAATGCTCGTTAGCTACCAGACCTAACCAACATCTGTCTGGGCGGGTCCTTCCCCCGCTGGTGATCCGCGCCATTGGGGCGCACTATAAGACCAGTTTTGCCTTCAATACTTCACGATTGCCGCAAACGACTTGGGGTCAAGCGACGCTCCGCCGACCAGCGCACCGTCAATTTCCTCCTCCGACATCAGGGCATGGGCATTCTCGGGTTTGACGGAACCCCCATAGAGGATGCGGAGTTTGCCGGCGAATTCCTGCCCGAACGACTCGGCAGCTTGGGCTCGGATAATGGCGTGGGCGTCGGCGGCCATCTGCGGAGTGGCGGTTTTTCCCGTGCCGATGGCCCAGACCGGTTCGTAAGCGACTACCAGGTGGACGGCCTTCTTGGCCGAAACTTTGTGGAAGGCGCGGAGACACTGGCGGCGCAGCACGTCGTCCGTGAGTCCGGCTTCGCGCTCTTCGAGAACTTCTCCCACGCAGACGATGGGGATGAGGCCGGCTTCGATGGCGGACTTGAGCTTGAGGTTGACCGTGTCATCGGTCTCGCCGAAGTATTGGCGGCGTTCGGAGTGTCCGATGATGACATGGGTCACACCCACGGCGAGCAACATGGCGGCGTTGATTTCTCCGGTGAAGGCGCCTTCTTTTTCCCAATGAAGATTCTGTGCTCCGACGGCGACGTTGGAGCCCCTGGCTGAATTGACGGCGGCATCAATCGCGAGGTAGGTAGGACAGATGACGATTTCGTCGCGCTCCTGGCCATGGACCAGCGGCAAAAAGTCGCGGAAGAAGTCACGAGCCTGGTCAGGCGTCTTGTACATCTTCCAATTGGCGGCGATGAGTTTCTTTCTCATGAGGACCCCTCTCAATGCTAATGCTAATGCTAATGGTGAAGATAGAAGATAGCGGAATTTACGGCAGTTGCCGGGATAATTTTTCTGTAGCTCGGACGTAGGCTTTGCAGGTGGCAAGGTCGAACAGCACAAAACGGACATGCACGATATGGGCGCAGGGCGGCAGAGCTTCGGCGATCGTGCGAACTGCGATTTCAGCAGCCTCGCGAACCGGATAGCCGAAGGCTCCCGTCGATATGGAAGGGAAGGCGAGCGACCGAATTCCGTGGTCTTCGGCGATCTGAACAGCGGCCCGATAGCAACTGGCAAGGGTTTCAGCCTCGCGCTGCCCGCCTCCCCGATACACGGGGCCGACGGTGTGAATGACATATTTGGCGGGCAACCGGCCGCCGGTGGTAACGACGGCTTTGCCGGCGGGGAGGGAACCGATCTTGGCGACGATGCGCTTGCACTCCTGAAGAATGGAGGGACCGCCAGCGTGGTGGATCGCTCCATCCACGCCTCCGCCCCCGAGCAGCGATGAGTTGGCGGCGTTGACGATGGCTTCGGTCGTCTCCTTGGTGATGTCGGCGGGACCGTGGAGTTCGAGCGTCTTGCCGTTCGAGAAAGTCAGTCGGGCTGCGAAATCGGACATAGCGGCCCCTAAAAGGGCAGTCGGTGACGTGTAAATTCTGGCATCGATACAAAGATTAAGCGCTACGAGCCAAGAGCCAAGCATCGGACCTGATACTTGAAGCTGAATACCTGCGCTGCGTGACCCGGCTGTTTGTGATGAAAAAAGTACGAGTCAGATGAAAAGGCGCGCGGCATCCCACGTCTCGACAACCGCGAGACGTGGGGCACCTGCGGCTGCTCACTCGGGAGCGCCCGGGTGTCGTAGATACCGATGAACAACAATGCCGGGCCGCGTTAGCAGCGACGAACGACCGGCAACAGCATCGTCAGCTATCGACTGCACCGCGACTCCATCGCTGACTTGACCGCAATCCATCCGCGCGGTGCCGTTGTCGTTGAAGAGCATTCCGTTGAAGCGCACGACGCTGCCGACAGCCAGCGGCTGCGTGTTGAGCATCTGCGTATTGCTGTCAACGTAAACGACAACATTGCTTGGATTCGTAAGCACGGTGGCTTGTCCCGGTTGCACGGCGAGATTCGTGATCAAGTCGTAAGCAGCCAGCGTGACTTCGTAGGTGGTAAAGCCGCCCTCGCTGGAGATTCCGTTAATCGTCCCGTTGATGGTTTGCGGGATCAGCGTGATTGTCGTCGCTGGAAAGTAAGTAGGGCCGCCCTGCAAGGTAGTTGCGTGGCTGGTGATGTAGACATTCTGGCCATCAAACATGTTGGCAGCATCGAAGCTGGCAACGAACGGAAGGTCTTGCAGGTTTGTGAGCCGTCCTGAGATCTGGAAGACTGTGCTGCCAAAACCGTACGGCATGAAATCGCCGGCTAGTCCGGACGTCCTCAGGTAACCCTGGTCCTGGCGTCCGAAGCCAAATAAACTCGGCTGGCTGCTGGCCACCTGCAACAGTGGACCAGTTGACACGCTCAGATTGGTAGTATCGGTATCTTCGACCGCGATGCGGGTCGCCAGTTGCGAACCATCTGGTTGAAGCGCCGCGTCCATATCCACCAATGTGCCTACCGTGAGTGAGGAAAAGCCGCTGATGCCCTGATAGACCGTGCTGTCGTTGGTATTGACGGACAACGTCTGGCCGTTGGGGTCAAAGTTATTGCCGGGCGACATCTCGCCACCGGCCAGCGCGATCGTGAAACTGTTGTTGGCCGGGTTGACGGAAACGATTTCCCCGTCAAGCATGGGTTCGGCAACCGGCGCCGAGAAGGCTACTGGAGTGAGATTGAAAGTGGGGGTAATCGAATATTGCGGAATGCCCTCGAAGTAGCAGGTGCTCGGAAAACTCGCCGATTGCGACACGAGCATACTCAGCGACAGTCCCATAACGGTCCCCGTCACCGTGATCGGCGCGGGTAGGTTCACACTAACCTGCGAAGCCGGCACGTACCCGTAGGCATAGGTAGCTTCGTTAAGTGTGTTGTCTGACGGATCCTGCGCCGCGCAAGTGAAACTTGTATTCCCGAGGCTCGCGGTCGCAGAGGTGTAGACATCTTGCGGAATGCTAACGGTGAGCAGCGGCTCCACTCTGCCATTTAAGTGTATGAATTCCGGACTCTGGCTCGTGATAAACAGGTTGATTATTTTACCGGACTTGCTGGTCAAAGTAACGCTGTTGAAGCCAATCTCGAATTGAGATAACTGATCGTTGGCGGTGCTCGATAGCAGCAGGGTGACCGAGGTGTTGCCGCTCAGGACCGGAGTCGGCGGCTGGGAACTGCCGCTGCCGCAGCCGGCGGCAACGGCGATTGCCAGCGCAACGGTGAAAGCCAAAAGTATGCGGGAAATGTGGGGAAGCGATAAGTACTGGAGAAGTCGCAATGGTGGTTTCATAGACCCTCCAAATGAAGTTATGGGCCCTAGAAAGATCTGCGATCGGGGTACAATCTTCGAGCGTCAGCCTCTCTCGATCATTGTCGACTTATTGTATCTCCTTAAGTTGAAACCTAACCCTATTTCTTATCCGTCAGCGCTTCGACTCCCGGTAACTTCTTGCCTTCCAGAAATTCCAGTGACGCGCCGCCACCTGTTGAAATATGGGTAATCTTGTCGGCTACGCCGGCGGCCTTGACTGCGGCTACGGAATCTCCGCCGCCTACGATCGTCACAGCTCCGGCATTTTCCGCCACGGCTTGAGCGATCTTGAACGTGCCTCTCGCGAAAGATGACACTTCGAAAACGCCCATGGGACCATTCCAGATGACAGTGCGGGCGGCTGCGATTTCATCGGAAAAAGTTTCGATCGATTGCGGGCCGATATCAAGAGCCATCATGTTGTCCGGGATGGGCTCGCCCTGGCCGACGATTTTCGTCAAAGCGCCGGCTTCGACGCGGTCGGCAATGACATGGTCGGTGGGCAACAGGAACCTGAGCTTGTGCGTCTTTGCCTGCTGCAGAAGGTCGCGGGCAAGTTCAATTTTGTCTTCTTCGACCAGACTTTTTCCGACAGATTCGCCTTGCGCCTTGAGGAAGGTGTAGGCCATGCCACCGCCAATGATAAGGACGTCAACCTTGCCCAGCAGGTTCTGGATAACTCCAATCTTGTCGCTGACCTTGGCTCCGCCGAGGATGGCGACAAAAGGGCGCTCCGGGTTCTGTAGAACGCGACCCAGATATTGCAACTCCTTTTCCATGAGCAATCCGGCGGCCGATTTCTGCACGAACTTCGTGATACCCACCGTGGAAGCGTGGGCACGATGGGCGGTCCCGAAGGCGTCGTTGACATAAAACTCGGCCAGCTTGGCGAGTTGCCGGGAAAAATTCTCGTCGTTCTTTTCTTCCTCGGCGTGAAAGCGCAAGTTCTCCAGCAGCAGCGCTTGGCCTTTCTCCAGCTTGAGCGCGACTTCTTCGGCTTCCGGTCCAACGCACTCGGGACAGAAGCCAACGTTTTCGCCGCGCGCCAGTTCTTTGTCGAGCAGCATGCGCAGACGCTCGGCAACGGGCTTGAGGCTCAGCTTCGGGTTTGGCTTGCCTTTGGGACGGCCCAAGTGAGACGCGAGAATGAGCCGGGCGCCGTGACGCAGAGCGTACTCGATGCTGGGCAGGGTTTCGCGGATGCGTGTGTCGTCCATGACGCGGCCGTCGTCGAGCGGCACGTTGAAGTCCACGCGCATGAAGATGCGGTGATCGTTGAGAGGAAGATCGCGAATTGAAAGCTTAGACATAGGAACACCGGTCGTTAGTCGTTGGTCGTCAGTCGTTCGGCATCTGTCGCTGGTGCCATTCGTCGTTGGGTGTCCGCAGTACGCCAACCAGTATTGCCCCCGCCAAGCAGCCGAAAGGGAACCGCGAACGACCAACGACGAACGACCAACGACGAATCAGTTTACAGTCCTTTGGCCGCCATCAGGTTGATCAGATCGCGGACACGGCAGGAATATCCCCACTCGTTGTCATACCAGGAGATCAACTTGACGCAGTTGCCGCCGACGACCAGAGTCATTTTCGCATCGACGATGGAAGAGCGGGAATCGCCTTTGAAATCGCACGAGACCAGTTCGTTCTCTTCGTATCCCAAATAACCCTTCAGCGGGCCCGATTCGGAAGCCGCCTTCATCGCGGCATTCACTTCTTCTTTGGTTGTCTTCTTTTCCACCCACACAACCAGGTCGACCACCGAGACGTTGGGCGTGGGCACGCGCATGGAGAAGCCGTCGATTTTGCCGGCCAGATCGGGAATGACCAGCTTCAACGCTTTAGCCGCGCCGGTGGTGGTCGGAATCATCGACAGCGCCGCGGCCCGTGCCCGCCGCAAATCTTTGTGCGGGAAGTCGAGAATCACCTGGTCGTTCGTGTAGGAGTGAATCGTCGTCATGGTGCCGCTGACGATCTTGAAGTTGTCATGGATGACTTTGGCGACCGGTGCTAGACAATTCGTGGTGCAGGAAGCGTTCGAAACGATATGGTGCTTGGCACGATCGTACTTCTCCTCGTTCACGCCCAGTACGACCGTGAGGTCTTCGTTCTTGGCGGGGGCGGTGATGACCACTTTCTTCACGCTGCCGCGAAGGTGCTTCTTAGCTTCATTGGCGTCGGTGAACTTGCCGGTGGACTCGATGACCACCTGAGCTCCCACGGATTCCCATGGCAAGGCAGCGGGATCTTTCTCTTTGAAGACCTTGATGACCTTGCCGTCGATCGAAATATTGTCGGCGCCGGCGGTGATTTTGTGCGGCAGGTTGCCGAGAATCGAATCGTACTTGAGCAGGTGAGCCAGCGTCTTGGGATCGGTGAGATCGTTGACAGCGACGAAGTCCAGATTTTTGTCGGCGAGCGCGGTGCGAAGAATGTTGCGTCCGATGCGTCCAAATCCATTAATGCCAACTTTTACGGCCATGGTGCCTCCAAAAAAGAATTTTCTTGCGTTAAGAAATACGCAAAAGTTTTAGGACAACCTTCGATGGTAACAGGGTCGAGGAGCCAGCGTAAATGTCATGCACCCGGTTGAATTGCTCGAAGGGCTCTACTCGCCGAAGCAGACAGACGGCGATCAGGCCAACTGGTTCACGCGGGCGTGATTTCGAGAGAGGTGTCGGTGTTCCGCCAAAGGAATGGGACACGCGCGAGCCAATATTTCGCGTTGATCAGCCCTCGGACGCGGGCAAATTCCCCCGCCGGCAGGATGCGGGCGGTAGCAGAGAATTCCGGCCCGGTGATTTTTCCGCGCATGGTACAGGGAGCGATCTTGACCTGCGGGTTGTTGCGGATGCGCTTGCACTTCCCGAGTTTGCTGTTGGTCATGAAGCAGAGTTTGTCATTGTCTTCTGCAAACCAGACGGGCGTGTACACGGCAACGCCATTTTTCCGGAAGGTGGCAAGGCTGATGTAACGCTGGCCATGAATTTCTGCGGGGATGGCAGCCATGGGGCTATTGTAAACAACGGAGCCCATTTTCAAGCGCGGTTTCCAGGAGAGCCCCATGAGAGTTTGGGGAGGGAAAGCCCAAATGACTAATCAGGTTGATGCAATGTCACTTACAATAGCGAACGGTTGAGGCTCCGTATATGAGCGAGACTTGGAAGCAATGGGAAGGCCGCATCGTCGGTGCAAGATTTCCGCTACAGAGCTATTTGGGCGGTTCCGATCACAGTGCTGTGTTCCTTACCCTGAGGAAAAGTGTTGCGGGCGATTCCCAGAAAGCCGCCATCAAGTTGATCTCTGCCGGCGCGGCTGACCCAGAGAAACAGCTCTTGCGATGGAAGGCTACCCGCGACCTAAACCATCCGAATTTGATTCGAATTTTCGAGGCAGGTCGCTGCCAACTCGATACCACCGACCTGCTTTATGTCGTGGAGGAGTATGCCGAAGAGAATCTTTCCCAGATTCTTCCCGAGCGGGCGCTGACGGCGGAGGAGGCGCGAGCAACGCTTCCCCCAGTTCTGGCGGCTTTGCAGTTTGTGCACGATAAGGGCTTCGTGCATGGACACATCCAACCTTCAAACATTTTGGCCATTGGGGATCAAGTGAAGCTGTCGGGCGACACTCTGAGCGTGCCGGCCGAGAACCGTCGCGCGGGGGCGGCGAGCGCGTACGATCCGCCAGAAGCTGCCACGGGAACAGTTTCGGCGGCGGCTGACGTTTGGCAGTTGGGGCTGACCTTGGTCGAGGTGCTGACTCAGCGCTTGCTGGTATGGGATCCTGCGCGGATGAGCGCGCCCGAGATACCGGAGGCGGTCCCGGAGCCATTCCGCCAGATAGCGAAGCACTGCTTGCAAGTGGATGCCGCGAAGCGATGGACGATGGCGGAGATGAGCGCTCGGCTGGGATCGGCGAGTGCGGAATCGGCGCTGCCGGCGCCAACGCCAGCTCAGAAGTCGGTGATCGTGCGCCAGCGAAATGAATCTCCAAAATGGCCCTACTGGCTCGGATTGGCGGCGTTAGTTGCGGTTGCGTTCTTTTGGGTTGCGAGGCCGAAACCACCGGGTCCGGAGTCGGAAGTGCAATCAACGGCAGCGCCGCAGGGTGCGGCCGAAGGCGCACAGCGCGCCACCAACCCAACAAATACTGAAAATCAGAGCGGGGTTGTGCGGCGGGTTATGCCGCAGGTTTCGCCAAGCGCGCGCAGCACCATCCAGGGCAAGATCAAGGTTCGTGTCAAAGTCGAAGTGGATGCTGCGGGCAATGTAGCCGACGCGAAGTTCGAATCTGCCGGGCCGAGCAAGTATTTTTCGCGCAGCGCACTGCAAGCTGCCCAAGGTTGGAAGTTTTCTCCGGCAGCGGGCGGCGATCAGGGCGCTGCCCGGGAATGGATGCTGCAGTTCACTTTCAGCAAGAACGGGACGGAAGCTTCTGCGGTGCGCAGATCGCGTTAGGCGGGACGCAACTCACAGGTTAATCTTCCGTGGCCGCCCCTTAAGACGAGGAGCCTCCAGGCCCGATTCTCGCAGGGGAGATTCGGCGAAGAAGCTCGCCAAGCGAGCGCTATCGGGAAAATAACGCCGCTGAAAGTACAGCGCCACATTGACCAGCGCAATCATGACTGGCACTTCGACGAGCGGGCCGATGACGGCGGCGAATGCCGCTCCGGAGTTGATGCCGAAAACCGAGACTGCGACCGCAATCGCAAGTTCAAAGTTGTTCGAGGCCGCCGTGAACGACAGCGTGGCCGTCTGCGAGTAGTCTGCACCGAGCTTCTTTCCCATATAAAACGACAGCAGGAACATTACGACGAAGTAGATCAGCAAAGGCAGGGCGATCCGCAGGACATCCAGCGGAAGCCGAACGATGTAAGCACCCTTGAGCGAGAACATCACCACAATCGTGAACAGCAACGCGATCAGCGTGAGCGGGCTGACTCGGGGGACGAAATTACGCTCATACCACTCCCGCCCTTTTATGCGCAGAAGCAGGGTGCGAGTTACGAACCCGGCCAGAAAAGGAATGCCAAGATAGACAAAAACGCTCTTTGCGATTTCGGCGATCGAGACATGGACGATAGCGCCCTGGAGTCCGAGCTTTGCGGGCAGAACCGTGATGAAGAGCCAGGCGTAGGGCGAGTAGAAAAACACCTGAAACAGAGAATTGAAGGCCACCAGACCAGCTGCGTATTCGGCATCGCCGCTGGCCAGTTCGTTCCAGACGATAACCATGGCAATACAGCGCGCCAGGCCGATCATGATGAGTCCAGCCATGTATTCGGGATAGCCGCGCAAAAACAAGACCGCCAGCACGAACATCAGAATCGGGCCGACCACCCAGTTCTGAATGAGAGAGAGACCAAGCACACGTGTGCTGCGAAAAACCTCGTGCAGTTTTTCGTATCGCACCTTGGTGAACGGCGGATACATCATGACGATGAGTCCTACCGCAATCGGAATCGAAGTAGTGCCAATGCTAAAGCGATTCAGAAACGGCACGATCCCCGGCACTCGCCAGCCCAAGGCGACGCCAGCGACCATAGCGGCAAAGATCCACGCGGTGAGATAACGGTCGAGAAAGCTGAGACGGCGAGTTGGTTTCGTGGTCGTCATGATCACTGTTCCAGCCGCGTCATTGCCGCCCGATGCGATCGATTTCCTTTTTCAGGGCGAGGCGATCAAGCGCCGCCAGAGGAAGAGAAAGAAAAAGACCGATCCGCCTGTCGAGAATAAAGAAGGCGTCGCGAAAAGCGCGTTCGATTTCGGCAGGTTCTCCGTGAACTGCGGCAGGATCGGGAACTCCCCAGTGCGCGGATATGGGCTGCCCCGGCCAGAGCGGGCAGGTTTCCTTGGCGGCGTTGTCGCAAACCGTGAAGACGAATTGCATCTCGGGAGCGCCGCGCCGCCCGAACTCGTCCCAGCTCTTGCTGTGCAGGCCGCTCGTGGAAATGCGAGCCAGTTCAAGTTGCTTCAATGCTTCCGGACGAACCGTCCCCGAAGGATGACTTCCCGCGCTATAGGCCGTGAAGCCCGATTTTCGTTTGTGGTTAAGGATTGCCTCAGCCATGATCGACCGTGCCGAGTTTCCCGTGCACAGGAACAAAACATTGTAATGAGCTTCCATAACAACCGCCCCTCCTTTGATTTTGGGTGGCGCCGCGCTTCAGCGCTGCGATCATTTGCCTGTTCTGAGATCGGCTTTAGCCGCTGCGGTCAGCGTCCGGCGTCACTTGCAGCACGACGGCCCACAGCATGCCTCCTGTGTTCGCGTCGGCTTCACCGCCCGCACAAAGGCGCTCATGAATTTTTCATCGACCTGCGCCGCAATAGCGTCCACGTCAATACCGGAGGAGGAGAGGAATTCGCGGGCATCTTCGACGCGATAGATGCGCGTTGGCTCAATCTCGATTTGCTCAAAACCGGCGGCGGTGAGTTTGCTGCGATATTCGTTTTCTTCCAGAGCGCCAGCGATACAACCAACCCACAGCAGCACACTCTGACGAACTTCGGGGGCGATTTCGCCGCGGGTGACCACGTCGGAGACAGCGAACCGTCCGCCCGGTTTGAGCACGCGGAAGGCTTCGCGCAGCACGCGGTCTTTATCGGCAGAGAGATTGATCACGCAGTTGGAAATGATGACATCGACCGTGTTGTCAGGCAGGGGAATGTTTTCGATTTCGCCTTTCAGAAATTCGACGTTCTCTGTACCCGCCTTGCGCTTGTTCTCGTTGGCCAGCGCCAGCATCTCGTCGGTCATGTCGAGGCCGTAAGCTTTGCCGGTCGGCCCCACACGGCGCGCTGAGAGCAACACGTCAATGCCGCCGCCCGAGCCAAGATCAAGCACAGTTTCGCCAGGGTGAAGCTGCGCCAACGCGGTTGGGTTGCCACATCCCAGCGAAGCCAGCATCGCCTCCTCAGGAATCTGCTGCGCCTGCGAGGCGTCATAAAGGTTAGAGGTGATCGGATCGCAGCATTCTCTGGCCGGCGCCGAACCGCAGCAACTGCTGCCACCGCTGGTCACGCGCAAAGCCGCTTGTCCATATTTCTCTCTTACGACTTCCTTGATGTTGATGTTGACGACATCGACATGGGTATCGGGCATGATGGCTTCTCCTATTTGCACAATTGAATGAGATCTTGCGGCTTGAGCGCCTTGTTCCGGGTGCAGCACTCGGCATAGAGAAATTGCAGAATTTCGCGCAGCGCTTCGGTATTGGCGGTGTAGCGCAGAAACGTGCCCTTGCGCTCGACGTTCACCAGGTCTTCATTTCTGAGCTTGTCCAGATGGTGGGAAAGCGTGGAGCCGGGAATCTCGAGCTCGCCCTGAATCTCGCTGACCACCAGTCCCTCGGGGTGCGCGGAGAGCAGCAACTGCATGATCCGCAGCCGCGGCTCGGTCCCCATGGCCGAGAACATGTCGGCATAGCGGGCAACGCGTTCACTGTTAGTGAGGAGTTTGCCGGCAGCGCTGACCATATTTCGATAATACCAGAAATATGGAGGGAAAGTCAAATCCCCGTGTCGATGGGCGACGCCCGCTACCAAACCCGGCAGGCGTTCTCGGAAACCATGGGCTGTCCCGCCTTGCACCCAAAGGCCTGTTGGAAGGCGGCTGAATTCTGCACCGCGCCATTTACACGCCAGCGTCCTGGAGAATGCGGATCGGTCAACACTCGCTTTCTCGCTTCCTGATCCGTCACGTTCTGGCACCAGATCTGACCATAAGCAAGAAAGTACCGCTGCGCCGCCGTATATCCATCGATCGGCTTCACCGGCGCGTCGCCAATGATGGACATCAGTGCCATGTACGCCAGCTTCAGCCCTCCGTTGTCGGCGGTATTTTCACCCAGCGTCAATTTCCCATTGAGCTTGACTTCGCCTTTGTCGTCCTTCACGGAGACAAAGCTCGAATATTCTTTGGCGGTGCAATCGGCGCGCTGCTCAAATTCCTTGGCATCCTCCGCTGTCCACCAATCGCGGAAATTACCCTCGGCATCGTATTTGCGCCCCTGGTCATCGAAGCCGTGCGTGAGTTCATGCCCGATCACCACCCCGACGCCCCCATAGTTCACCGCGTCATCCATCAGCTTGCCGTAAAACGGCGGCTGCAAAATCCCAGCGGGAAAGTTGATATCGTTCATCGAAGGCCGGTAGTATGCGTTAACCGTCGGCGGAGTCATCCCCCAATCCTTGCGGTCCGTCGGCTGATCGATCTTCCGGTACAGCCGCTGCACCTCGAATGCGCCGGCGCGCACCGCGTTGCCGGCATAATCGTCAGGCCTGACCACCACGCTGCTGTAATCGCGCCAATTATCGGGATAGCCAATGTTGTTGACGATGGTGGCCAACTTCTCATAAGCCTTCTTCTTAGTGGTGTCCGACATCCAGGTGAGCTGGCCGAGATCCTGGCGCATCGCATTCTCGATGCCCTGCACCATCTTCAAGGTGCGCTCTTTCCCTTCGGCGCCGAAGGTGCGGTCAACATAGAGCTTGCCCAGCGCCATGCCCAGCCCCGCATCGGTAGACTTCACGCAGCGCTTCCACCGCGGCTCCATCTCCTGCTGTCCCGACATGTATTTGGCGTTGAAAAGAAAATCCTCTTCGACGAAAGCGTGGGTCAACACTGGGGCATACTCATTGATCGTCTTCCAGCGCAAGTAGACCTTCCAGTCTTCGAGCGGCCGAGCGCTGAGTTGCTCATTGACCTGCTTGAAGAAATCGGGATTGCCCACGTTAAGAGACGTAAACTTCGGCGCACCATTATCGGCAAAATAAAGGGTAAGATCGAAATTCGGAGCCGCGCCCGCGATTTCCGCGACCGTCATCTTATGGTCGCGAGTTTTAGGATCGCGCCGCACCGTGCGGTCCATCGAAGCCTGTGCCAGCCCCGTTTCCACCGTTAACACAGTTTTGGCCTCAGCCGCCGCCATTTCCGGCTTGTCCCCAGCCAGTTCGAACATCTTCTGCACGTGCTCCACATACTTCTGCCGCGTCTCTACCGACTTCGGATCGTCCTTGATGTAGTAGTCGCGATCCGGCAGCGTGATCCCGCCCTGATCGAGATACGCAATCGTCGCCGCCGAATCGTGCATGTCAGGCTGCGGATAAAAAGCAAATAGTGCCGGAGTCGAATTGCGGTGCATATAAGCGACCTGTCGAATAAGGTCCTCTTTCGTCTTCACGCCGTTAATCCGTTCCAGTTCCGGCGTCAGTGGAGCGTTCCCTTTTTTCTCGATCGTGCTCTCGTCGATGCACGAGGCATAGTAATCGTCCACCATGTTCTCTGGCGCAGTGCGTTTTCCCGCCTGAGGCGTGGTCAGTATGTCTCGCAAGATATAAAGATTGTGCTCGGCCAGTTCGTCGAATCGCCCCCACCGCGACTTGTCCGGAGGAATCGGATTGTTCTTCATCCAGGTTCCGCAAGCGTATTGATAGAAGTCCACACAGGGCTCGACGGTCTTATCAATTGCGTTGACGTCGAACGCGGGAATTTCCCGGGGAACACTGTTAGTTGTGCCGGAAGAAGAAGCGCCGGTCTGGGCCGAACCGAGTACAGCGCTCAGCAGCAAAGAAAAAACACAAAGAATGCGAGTCATGTTTGCCTCGATGGAGAAACGGTGCGAGTCTCCAATCAGACACACTAGACCAAAGCAACCATCCCTTTCAAGCGTGGGTGCAACTATACTGGAAGCCGTTTCGAAGTCTCAGCTCGCAACACGCCATGTCCGCGCCCACCATCGTCGAAGTGCAGGGCCGCAAGCTAAACCTCACGAATCTGGAGAAGGTCCTCTACCCCGCCGCCGGATTCGCCAAGGGACAGGTAGTGGATTTTTACGTTCGCATTGCGCCCGTGCTGGTGCCGCATCTGGCGGGACGTGCGCTCACTATGAAGCGCTATCCGGAGGGCGTGGACCACGAATATTTCTTCGAAAAGAACGCGCCCATGCACCGGCCCGACTGGGTGAAGACCGCACCCGTCTGGAGCGAAAGCAACCACCGCACCATCCATTTCATCCTTGCCAACGACTTGCCCACATTGGTGTGGATCGCGAATCTGGCGTCGATTGAGCTGCACCCGTCGCTGTCGCGAGCCGCCGACATTCAGACGCCAACCATGATTGTTTTTGATCTTGACCCCGGACCTCCAGCGAACATTGTGCAATGCGCCCAGGTTGGCCTCTGGGTGCGCCGGATTTTCGATCACTTTGGGCTCCAGAGCTTTCCGAAAACTTCTGGCTCGAAGGGGATGCAGATCTATGTCCCACTGAACTCGGCAACGATGCCTACGAAGACCACCTACGAGCAGACAAAGTCGTTTGCCCACGCGGTGGCGCGCCTGCTCGAGCAGGAACACCCCGACCTGGTGGTCTCGGATATGAAAAAGGCGGTGCGCACCAATAAGGTCTTCGTCGACTGGAGCCAGAATGACGAACACAAGACGACGATTTCGGTGTACTCGCTGCGCGCCCGCGAGTATCCGACGGTTTCCACGCCGGTCACCTGGGAGGAAGTCGAGAAGGCGCTGAAGAAAAAAGATGCAGGGCTTTTGGTATTCGAAGCCAAAGACGTGCTCGCGCGCGTGGAGAAGATGGGCGATCTGTTCGAACCCGTCCAGACCCTGAAGCAGAAACTGCCACAGTTGGCTGGGTTGGCTGCTGGACCGGAGAAGAAAGAAGACGAAAACATCAGCATCGCCACCCAGGCCGAAACCCGGCCGCGCCGTAAGGCGCCTGCAAGAAAGAAAGGGAAATCAGCCGCCAGCAAGCGCCACAAGTTATAATCCCCGCTCATATGGCGCATCTTTACGTTGGCACTTCGGGATGGGCGTATCCGACTTGGAAGCCCGCTTTCTATCCCGAGAAACTTGCGCAGAAGAAATTTCTCAACTTCTACGCCTCGAAATTGAATGCCGTCGAAGTCAACTACACCTTCCGCCAGTTGGTCAAAGAGACGACCGTCCAGAACTGGATCACCGAAACGCCTGAGCATTTTCGCTTCACTATCAAAGCGCACCAGGTGCTCACGCACATCAAGCGCTTGAAGAACGCGGAAGAATTCCTGCGCCGCTTTCTCGGTACATTGGAAGCGTTAGAACGCGCCAAACGGCTAGGCCCGATACTGTTTCAGCTGCCGCCGAATTTCAAGGCGGATCAAGCGGTGCTCGCCGAGTTCCTGCAAAGCTTGCCGAGAAATGTGCGCGCCGCGTTTGAGTTCCGCCACGAATCCTGGTTTAGCGACGCGACCTGGGAGACATTGCGCGAGCGCAACATAGCACTCTGCGTGGCCGAAACGGAAGAGCGCGACACTCCCGATGTAGTTACCGCCGACTACGCGTACTACCGCTACCGCAAGCCCACCTACACGACGGAAGAACGCAAGGCCATGGTCGCGCGAATTCGGGAGCATCTCGCCGCCAGCCGCGATGTCTTCGCCTACTTCAAGCACGAGGAGACGCCGGAGGGCGTGCTCTATGCGGTGGATCTGTTGCAAGCGTCGGCCAAAGCGTCCGGTTAGACTCCGCACGTTAGCCCGCATCCCGCTCAGCACTTTTCTGCTTCTTCCCGGCATCCCATACTCATAGCATGGCCTCCGACGCCAACGCGCGCACGCTCTCCGCCTTCCTCGACTACCTGCGGGTAGAGCGCGGCTCGGCCAAGTTGACGATCGCCGCCTACACCAGCGATCTGGCGCAGTTCGCCGAGTTTCTGGAGAAGCGCCAAGTGGTTCTAAGCCGAGCACGCCGGGAGGACGTCCGCGAGTACATCCAGGAATTATTCTCGAATTCGCTCGACAGCCGCTCGGTGGGAAGGAAGCTCTCGGCCATCCGGCATCTCTACCGGCACTTGCTGCTCGATGGCAAGATCGACAAGGATCCGACCTTGAACATCGACTTGCCAAAGCAGTGGAAGGTGCTGCCCAAGGCGTTAAGCCGCGATGAAGTCGGTGCCATGCTAGCCGCGAAGCCGCCGCAAAATGAAACCGTGCGAGGGCAGGCGCTTCGGCTCCGCGATCACGCCATGCTGGAGCTTCTCTACGCCGGCGGCGTGCGCGTTTCCGAAGTTGCCGACGCACGCCTGGAAGACCTGAAACTGGAAATGGGATACATCCTGGTGCGCGGCAAGGGCGATAAAGAACGCATGGTTCCCCTCGGAGTGCCGGCCCAGCAAGCATTACAGCAATACTTGAAAGGTAGCAGGGAAGTGATTGCCAAAAAAAGAAGTTCTCCGCTTCTATTTCTGGGTACTGGAGGACGGCGACTGACCCGTCAGCGCATTTGGCAGTTGGTTGGGAAAACCGGACTCGCTTCGGGTCTTCCTTCCGGACGCCACGCCAGCCCGCACATGCTCCGGCACTCCTGTGCCACGCACATGGTCGAAAACGGAGCCGATCTCCGCACCGTGCAGACCATTCTCGGCCACGCCGACATTTCGACGACGCAGATTTATACCCACGTGGCGCTAGACCGGCTGAAGAGCGTGTACGCCAAGCATCATCCGCGGGCGAAGGCAAAGGTGTGAAGCAGCCGCGCACCACCGTCGAACGCACTACCGTCGAGCGCGCCACCGACGACTTCCTTCGCCACCTGCGGGAGCGCAATGCCTCGCCACACACCATCAAGGCCTACGCCGGAGACCTCGACACCTTCGCCGCCTACATCGGCTCGCGCAACTGGAAGGCGATCGACCACATAGCCATCCGCGGCTTCCTCTCGCACCTCTACGACAAAGGACTAAGCAAGACGTCCGTAGCCCGCGCACTGGCCGCGGTGCGTTCGCTATACCGCTGGCTGGCGCAGGAAGGCGTGGTCGAACAGAATCCGGCAAAGCTGGTTTCCACGCCACGGCTGTCGAAGAAGCTGCCCCGCGTTCCGACCATTGAGGAAATGAATGCCATGCTCGACGGCAAAATGCCGGAGGTGGCATCGTTCCCCGAGCGCGATCGCCTGCTGTTCGAGCTGCTTTACGGCTGCGGCATTCGCAACTCGGAACTGGTCGGCATCAATCTCGACGATATCAGCCTGAGCAACCAAGCCATCCTGATTCGCGGCAAAGGCAAGAAGGAACGCTACGTCCCCTTCGGAGGCTCGGCGCTCGGAGCGCTAGCCGCCTACTTGCCCTGGCGGCAGCAACTGCTCGCCACCCTAAAGAAGAAACCGGAGAAAGGAACACCCGCCTTGCTCGTCAACCAGCGCGGCGGCCGTCTCACCACGCGCAGCGTAGGACGCATCGTCAAGCGCATCGCAGTTGCCAAGGGATTGTCCCCGGAAGTTCATCCGCATACCCTGCGTCACGCCTTCGGCACGCACATGCTGGAAGAGGGAGCCGACCTGCGCGCCATCCAGGAACTGCTCGGCCACGAGCGCCTGGCGACCACGCAACGCTACACGCAGCTCTCAGTCAAACACGTGATGAACGTTTACGATCAAACGCATCCGCGAGCGAAGTGAGCGATTTCTTGGAGGCTGGCCACCCTTTCCTCATCTCAATTCCCAAGGGTGGCCCGTCCTTGTGTCTGCGTTCTTTGCAGACACAGGGCGGGGATTTTGACCTTGGCGCGTCTCGCACAATGGAAACGGAGAGAAAACCTGCCGGGTGCCCCATCCCAACGTCGCGCTTTTTGCGACGTTAGAGCCTGCCCTGAGCGGAGTCGAAGGGGTGGGATTCCACGCCCGACGAGCGCTCGGGGGTTTTCCGAACTTTGCAAGAAGTGGGGGCCGAGCACGCCCACACCATGGCTGCCCCATCCTTCGCGTTCTTTGCGAAGGGTGGGAGGCAGTGCCGAGTGCACCATAATCTTTTCCCGCGGGTGCCCCATCCTAACGTCGCGCCTTTTGCGACGTTAGGGTGGGATTCCACGCCTGCCGAGCGCTTGGGGTTTTTCCGAACTTTCCAAGAAGTTGGGGCTGTCTCATCCTTCCGATGGCACACCCACGCTTCGTTATGGGAAAGGAAAAACAGAGTGCGGGCAAGGGTGGGCCAGCCCCCGTACCGTGCCTCAAATCGAAATACCGCATAGGGCATCGGAGTGCAGAACAACGCGCTGCTCGCTGAGGTTATAATTCTCGCCACCTATGACCCAGGCACCGGGCACCAAACTCGGGCCGTACGAAATAGTCGCTCTACTAGGCGCGGGCGGGATGGGAGAGGTGTATCGCGCTCGGGACACGCGTCTCAGCCGCGACGTTGCCATCAAGGTTCTACCGAGTGCCTTTTCAACCGACGTTGACCGCCTTCACCGTTTTGAACAGGAGGCTCGCGCCGCAGGCCAGCTCAATCATCCCAACATCCTCTCCATTTATGACATCGGTGTCGCTGAGGGATCTCCCTTCGTCGTGTCGGAGCTTCTGGAAGGAGAGACACTCCGGGAAAAACTCCGCAATGGCGCGCTTTCGCCGCGCAAGGCCGTCGAATACGCGGTGCAGATCTCTCGCGGATTGGGAGCAGCGCACGGCAAAGGTGTTGTTCATCGCGACCTGAAGCCGGAGAACCTCTTCGTCACGAGGGATGCTCGCGTGAAGATCCTAGACTTTGGGCTGGCCAAGCTGACCGCCCCCGAGGAAGCAGCAAGCGGTGCCAGTAGCGCACCTACGATCGTGTCGCAGACCGAAAGCGGCGTTGTGTTGGGCACCGTGGGCTACATGTCTCCGGAACAGGTTCGCTGCCAGCCAGCGGATCCACGCTCCGATCTTTTCGCGTTCGGCGCTGTTCTTTACGAAATGATTTCCGGCAGGCGCGCATTCAAGGGCGACACGCCGGCTGACACGATGAGCGTGATCCTCAAAGAGGACCCACCCGAGTTGACTCAGGCCAATCGCAGCGTCCCACCCACCCTTGACCGAGTGGTGCGGCGCTGCCTCGAAAAAGATCCGGAGGAGCGCTTTCAATCGGCTCGAGACCTCGGATTTGCTTTGGAGGCGCTGAGCGCGACTTCGTCGGCGGAGAAGACCACGGCGACGGGCAACGCGAAAGAGAAGCAGTCCTGGAAAATTGCTCTGGCGATGGCACTTCTGGCGATTGCGGCGTACCTTATCGGCCAACGTGCTGGCGCTCCGGTTTCTGGCGCGCAACCAAATTTCCATCCGTTGACATTTCGCCGCGGCACACTCTTTAACGCCCGTTTTGCCCCTGATGGAGAGACCGTCGTCTATGCCGCGGCATGGGACGGAACTCCCACTGGCCTCTACATGACGCGAGCAGACAGTCCGGAGTCGCGACGACTGGAGTTGACTGAAGGCAATCTGTTTGCCGTCTCTACGTCCGGAGAGATGGCGGTCTCCATCGGTTGTACGCAGTTCTATATCGGCGATTGCGGTGGCACCCTGGCCAGAATGCCTCTTTCCGGCGGCGGCCCACGCGCCGTTTTGGACCAAGTCACGTCCGCCGACTGGTCGCCAGACGGAAAAGACTTGGCCGTGGTTCACGAAGTCGAAGGCCACCGCCGTGTGGAGTTTCCAGCCGGGCACGTGGTCTATGACACAACCGACTGGGTCACTTCTGCCCGGGTGTCTCCCGACGGGGACCTGATCGCGCTGGCCGTGCACCCAGCATTCTTGAACGACCAGGGCAGCGTTCTGATCGTGGACCGCCGAGGCAATACAAGAGCGACCGCGGGCCCATGGAATAGCCTTGAAGGAGTTGCCTGGTCGCCTTCTGGCACGGGAGGTCTGGTTCGCCGCCAGTCTACCTACTGGGGCCTGGGCCGATGAACTGCATGCCCTCAGCTCTATCCGGGAGCCAGCGGTTGCTGCTACGACTACCCGGCATTACCCGCCTGCATGATGTGTCACGCGACGGTCGCGTCCTGCTTTCCAAGGAAACCTGGCGATCTGCCTTGCTCTTCCGCAGCCCAGCGGACGCCACCGAACGCGATCTCTCCTGGCTGGATTATTCCAACATTGACGATATGGCGACCGATGGTTCTCTGATCGTCTTTTCCGAGGCCGGTGAAGGCCCCGGCGCCTCAATCGATACCTTCCTGCGCAAGACCAATGGGTCGCCCGCTGTCCGGCTGGGGGAAGGGACGATCGCCGCCTTGTCACCCGACCGGAAATGGGTCTTGGCAGTAACTGACTCCCCCAATCGCCTTGAACTCCTGCCCACTGGCGTTGGCGAAATCAAGAACCTCGAACCAGGCGGTCTCCGTGATTTCGGCGATCCCGGATGGTTCCCGGACAGCAAGCGCATCATCTTTGCCGGACGCGAGAGCGGTAAGAGATGGCGTATGTATGTGCAAGACCTGGCGGGCGGAAAACCGATTCCAATCAGCCCTGAAATCAGTTCTCCGGGACCATATGAAACCGAACCCCTATCGCCGGATGGCAAATTCGTCTGGGCTCGTGACTTCGAAAAGAAAGCTTGGTTATACGTCGTGGATGGGTCAGTACCTCGCCCCTTCCCGATGACACCGGAAGATGTCTGGATCAATTGGGGCGCGGACAGCCGGTCCGCTTATGTTTTTCGCCTGGACCGGGCCACGGCCAGAGTTTTCCGGCTTGACCTAGTGACTGGCGAGCGCCGGCTCTTGAAAGAATTGGCGCCTCCAGATCCGGTCGGCAACTCCGGCATTCCCGGTATAAGAATGACCCCAGATGGCAAGTCGTATGCCTATTCCCACGAGACAGCCTTTTCCGAACTCTACCTGGTCACTGGGCTGAAGTAGTTTCTCGGCCGGGTGCCCCACGTCTCGCGCTTTTCGAGAAGTCGGACGCCGCGAACCTTCCCACCTCCGCAATCTCACCCCTGACCTTTTCTCGTCACAAATCTCCGCGACCCATCCGAGAGATCCATTGACCTAAGGCCCCGTCGTGCGCGACCACAAAAACGTGACTGGGGCAGTTTCGAGGTTGAGGCGTTTAGCGGGTGGGGCTGGCCCCCTCTGCTGGCCTCGCTTTTGTCAAGTCTTGACTTTTTGATCGCGAGGAAATGGGGGTCCAACGCCGGGAAGAAGCAAAAGCGGCCATCCCGGAGCCCCACCGGAAAGCGGAAGCGGTTCTAAGCCAAAGGAAAATAAAGACTTTATCGATAAGCCCTTATTCCTCAAAGACCTGGCGGGAGAATCCCGCCAAAGTCTTGATTCCAAAGGACCGGTCATGGGGGAGGGGGGAGGGGGGTACCCCCGTCACCGACCGGCAAACACACCAGGAACCAGAAAACCCCAAAAATTCCTTCCCGCCAACCCACCACCAGGAAATTTATTTTTCGGCGCGAACAAAAGGAGAACAGGGAACTGCCTCTCAGATTTACTACCGGCCTTCGAAAGGCCTTTCATTACCCCCGTAACTTTCCTCCGACACGCGCGTGCTCCAACATGGCAGAAGTTGGTTCTCGCTTGCGCGAACGGTTTTCCTGAACCGCACTTTTTCAAGTCGAGCCGTAAAGGCTGGACGATCGGAATAATGAGATGGGTAAAACTGCCAAGGAAAGTCTTCTGCTGCTATCGCTCTTCCTGATTGCCGCGCTGGTGCAATTCTTCGCCCAGTCACTGCCGATGGCACTCTGCTTTTACTTTCTGCCCACCTTGTACTCGGCCTACTATTTTGGACGAAGGCACGCGACTCTTACCGCATTCGCTTGCGTATTCCTGGTTGGTCTGTTGGACTTCCTGAACAACCTGATGCCGTCGCATCGGATTGCTGGCATTGCCTGACGAGCGAGTATTCAACTTTGCCATCTGGGCGGGAATTTTGGTCATCGTCGGCTACGTGATGGGCACACTCTATGAGCGCAAGGAGGCGATGACTGAAGACGTCCGCGAAAGTTTCGGCGGGTTGCTGCTGGTGCTGCAACACTTCATGGCCAACGAGAAGCTCGGCGTCGGTGAGAACCAGCGCTTGGTGGAAGCTTCGACCAGAACGGCAGAAGCGATGGGACTGGGTTCGGATCGCGTCGAGCTGCTGCGGTCGGCGGTGTTGCTGCGCGATCTAAGCAAGCTCGGCATCACCAACGACATTCTGTACAAGGCCGCCGATATGAGCCGCGACGAGGTGGTTGCCAGTTTCCGCAAGGGACACAAGACCGATACGCGCACCCAAGCCGTTGGAAATTCGCTGCGGCGCGTGATTCCGATCATCGTGGCGCAGCAGATCTTGCAGGAGCAAGGCGCGCGCTCGGTCAATGTTCCAATCGAAGCGCACATTCTTGCTGTGGCGGATGCGTATCAGAAAATGATCAGCGGAGCCGGCGGCAAACCTATGTCGCCAGACCAAGCCGAGCAGGAGATTATTGCCGGATCGGGCCAAAAGTATCACGCCGGAGTTGTGGATGCCTTTGCGAAAGCCATGGGCATCCAAGCCAAGGCCGCAGGCGCGTAAAATCGCTGAATTACAAATCTAGATTACAGGGTTAGTAGGTTTCCGCTGACGCTGGATTCTTCGAGTCGGATTCTGGCTCGCGCGCGTGTTTTCCCGGCAATTCCTTTTCTCTCAACTCTCTTTTTCTCAATTCCTGCCACATCCTCACCACTCGGGATTTCAACTCGGACGTCAGCCGTTCATAGGCGGCCTCGCTCGCCTCCTGGAGCGGCGGAGGTTGAATCGGCCTGCCGAATACCAGCTGCAGGTCAGTGAACTTCGGCAAGGCTTTGTGGCGCGGCCAGGCTTCGTAGAACCCCTCGATCGCAACCGGAACAATCGGAGCTTGCGTGTGAATCGAGAGAATCGCGGCGCCCTTGCGGAATATTCTCGGGTTGCCGTCGTTGGTGCGCTCGCCCTCGGGATAAAGAACCAGGATGTGTCCCTGGCTAAGGCCAAAAGCTCCGGCGCGCATGGCGGGTACCAGGTTCGCGTCTGGATCGAGGACCGCCACGCGCAGCCAGCGCGCCAGCCGCCGCATGAATCCGGTACCAAAAATGTCGCTTGTGCCCAGCGCAAAAGTATCGCGAAACTGACGGTAGGGCAAAGCTCCCACCATCACCAGCGGATCGATATAGCTCTGGTGATTCGAACAGAGCAGATAAGGGCCTTTTTCCGGCAGATTCTCGAGCCCGCGCACTTTGAGGCGAAACCGGTCAAGCGCGAAAAGATAAATCAGTTTCCCCAGCAGAAAGAAAAAGACTTCAGCGAAAATATTGTGGCTCGCCAGGGCGAGGACCTCGGGATCGGTCACCGGTTCGTTAAGAATTGTGGACCAGACGGGCGCTGCCGCGCTGGCTTGGCCCTCGCCGCGGCTCGCGCTCGAAACCACGGCGTCGATCAGGTCGCGCACCGAATACACTTCCGCCAACTGCGCCTCGGGCACATCGCCGCCAAGTTGCTGCTCCAGGGCAGTCAGCAATTCGATGCGCTGCATGGAATCGAGTCCCAAATCGAGTTCCAGATTGTGGCTGGGGCGAATCGAGTCGAGTTGAGTGCGCGAAGATTCCCGCACGATGGCGAGGGCGCGCTTTACATCCTCGCGCTCCAGCCACTGTTGTTCGTCGTTACTTAACGGGGTCACCGGTGCCGCCGTAGCGGCGTTCGAATCGCGCGTTGCGGTTTTGTTGCAGTTCCCGAACCTTCTGCTCAATCTGGTAGCGCTTGAGCTTACGCGTGGTCGTGCGTGGCAGGTCTTCCTGCCAGATGTCATAACTGCCCAGTCGTTTGGTGGACGCGATCTTGTGGGAGAGCGCCTCAATGTCGAAGCGGATCGCCTCCTTGGAGTTGACGATCTTGCGTTCGCGCAGCCGTTCAAAGTTCGGCACGACCACAGCATGCAGCCGTTCCGACCGCGAATCTCCCGGGCGCGCCTCCAGTGCCATCACGCAAATCTCTTTGATGTACTGCGCGTGGAGGTAATGCGCCTCGACCTCCTCGGGATAAATGTTCTTCCCATTGGCGAGCACGATGACTTCCTTGCGCCGCCCGGTGATGAACAGATTGCCGCCGGAATCGAAGTAGCCGAGATCGCCTGTGTAGAGCCACCCGTCGCGCAGCACTTCTGCCGTGGCCTGCGGGCGGTTCCAGTATCCTTTCATCACAATCGCCCCGCGGATGGCAATCTCACCCACTGACGGCGCGCCGTCTTCCACCGGTTTCGGGTCCACAATTCTTGCTTCGACCCCGGGAAGAGGAGGTCCGACCGAGCCGAATACAATTCGTCCCCGGAGGATTCAGGAAAGCGCCGCCGGTGGTTTCCGTTAAACCGTAAGCGTTGATAACGTCGATGCCAAAAGAGTAAAAGTCGCGGGCGACGGCGGGATCGAACCGCGAGCCTCCGGTTACGAGATAACGCATGCCGTGGCCGAAGGTGGCGTGAATCTTTCCGAAAAACAAGTTTGCCGACGTTGATTCCGATTCGTCGCAGCGCGCGGTTGAACGCCATCAGCGTGCGCACCACTGACATCGTGAACTTGCCGCGTTCGTTCAACGCCTTGAAAATCTTTTCGTGAATCAGATAGAAAAACTGGGGCACCACGCAAAATGCCGTGATGTTGCGTTCCCGCAAAGCGCGCAGCAATTCGGTGGTGTTCAACGTCTCGAGGTAGACGACACGCGCACCGTTGAATAGAGGCAGGAAAAGGTTCGCCATCTGCGCCAGGACGTGAAACATGGGGAGAATTCCGAGTAGGGCATCCGAAGGACCGATCTTCATGATGCCGAACACCGCATTCGCTTCGCCGACAAGGTTGGCGTGGGTGAGCATGACGCCCTTGGGATCGGCGGTGGTGCCCGAGGTGTACAGCAACGCGGCCAGATCGTCCTCGGCGGGGACGATAGGCCGAAAGTCGGCGGATCCTGCCGAGAAGATGGAATCGAGATCAGCGATCAGTTCGGTGCCACTCTCATCGCGATCTGTGCGATGAATGGGATGCGTAGTTGGCGGGATCGCCGCAGCCAGTTCCGCGGCCGCCGACGTCATCACCAGAGCTACGCTTGCTCCCCGCGACCGCATCCACCGCCACCGGAAGATGCTTGATATCGCAAAACAACAGGGAAGCTCCGCTGTCGATCAATAGCTTTTTGACCTGATCGGAGTGGAAAGCGGTGTCGAGCGGAACGGCAGTTCTGCCGGCGGCGATAATTCCCAGATATGCCGCTACCCAGCGCGGATGATTCGCCGCCAGAATTGCCACGCGCGCATCTCGCGGAACCCGCGTCGAAAGCCAGTTCGCGACGCTCTCTGACATCCGAGTCAGTTCAGCAAAGGTGACACGCTCAACTGTCTGCTGCCGCTGAATTTCAAGGGCAATGTTGTCCGGGAACTTCCGGGCCGATTCCTGGAACCGCTGATAGAAGGTGGGCATGTCCGAGGTGAATATACTAAAGACCGCTCGCGAAGACTAGGAATTGCGGCGATCTTACGTGCGGCTATTTCGTATTGAGGTCCTTCTCCGTTCCTCCCGCATCTAATGTGCTAGGCTTTTACTGATACTCTGGGACGCGCGTCCTCCGAAGGATTTCTGTTTTGATCAACACATTGCTGGGCAAGATTTTCGGGACGAAGAACGAGCGCGAGGTCAAGCGCCTGCAGCCCCGTGTCGTGGCTATCAATGCGCTCGAGCCGGAGATGCAGAAGCTCGCTGACGACCAACTTCGCGCCAAGACCGCAGAATTTCGGGCGCGGATTCAGGAACGTCTCAGCGCGATCGCCGACGAACCGTTTGGAGATGATCCCGATCAGCCAGATGTCCCTTTGGACAATAGCGACCGCCAGAAGGAAATCGAAACCGAACGCAGCGAGGCGCTCAAGGCCGTTCTCGACGAAGTGCTGGAAGAGGCGTTTGCCGTGGTCCGAGAAGCAGGACGGCGCGTGCTCAACATGCGGCACTTCGACGTGCAGTTGATCGGCGGCATGGTTCTGCACGAAGGCAAGATCGCCGAAATGAAGACCGGCGAAGGCAAAACGCTGGTCGCCACGCTCCCGGTATATCTGAACGCGCTGAGCGGACGCGGTGTGCACGTCGTGACCGTCAATGACTACCTGGCCAAGCGTGATTCCGAGTGGATGGGCAAGCTCTATAGTTTTCTCGGTCTGACGGTAGGCGTGATCGTCCACGATCTCGATGATGAGCAGCGCCGCGCCGCGTATGCCGCCGACGTGACCTACGGCACCAACAACGAATTCGGATTCGACTATCTGCGCGACAACATGAAGTTCGATCTGCACGATTGCGTGCAGCGCGTGCACAATTTCGCGATCGTCGACGAAGTCGATTCCATCCTCATCGACGAAGCCCGAACGCCGTTGATTATTTCGGGCGCCAGCGAAGAGTCCACCGACAAGTACTACAAGGTGAATCGCATCATCCCCAAGCTCGAAAAGGGCGAAGAAATTGATACGCAGCCCGGCGAGCCCAAGATTATGACCGGGGACTTCGTCGTTGACGAAAAACACCGCAACTGCACGGTCACCGACGTGGGCTGGGAGAAAGTCGAAAAGCTGCTGGGGATCGGAAACATCGCCGACCCGGAGAACTGGCCGCTGAAGCATCACGTCGAAACCGCCGTTAAAGCGCACGCGCTCTACCGGAAAGACGTCGAGTACGTGGTGAAAGACGGCGAAGTGCTGATCGTGGACGAATTCACCGGGCGACTGATGCCAGGCCGCCGCTGGTCCGACGGGCTGCACCAGGCGATCGAGGCGAAGGAAAACGTCAAGATCGAGCGCGAGAATCAGACCCTCGCCACCATTACCTTCCAGAATTATTTCCGCATGTATAAGAAGCTTGCAGGCATGACGGGCACAGCGGAAACCGAAGCGGCCGAATTCGACAAGATTTACCGGCTTGAAGTCATCGTCATTCCCACCAATCGCACGCTGCTGCGCAAAGAAAATCCGGACATCGTCTATCGCACCGAGAAAGAAAAATATTTCGCCGCCGCTGACGAAATTCAAAGGCTGCACGACAGCGGACAGCCCGTACTGGTGGGCACGACTTCGATCGAGAAATCCGAGCGCCTTTCCGACCTGCTGAACAAGAAGGGATTGAAGCAGCACGTTGTGCTGAACGCCAAGTTTCACGAACGCGAAGCGGAAATTGTGGCGCAGGCCGGACGCAAAGGCGCGGTGACCATCGCCACGAATATGGCCGGCCGCGGCACCGACATTCTGCTGGGCGGCAATCCCGAATTCATGGCCAAGCAGGAATGCGTGAAGAAGGGAATCGCGCAGCCGATCCGCGCCGCGCAAGGCAAGATCGAAGCCGAGGTCGACGACCCCAACCGCACGGTTTGGTATTACGCCGGCAACGAATACGCAGTCCCCACCGATCAGTGGAACGAGATTTTCACGCGCTACAAAGCTGACACCGACCAGGAACATCGTGAAGTGATCGAGGCGGGAGGTTTGCATATCTTCGGCACCGAACGCCACGAAGCGCGCCGCATCGACAATCAGCTTCGCGGACGCGCTGGCCGCCAGGGCGATCCCGGTTCGTCGCGCTTCTATCTTTCGCTGGAAGACGACCTGATGCGGATCTTCGCCAAGGAGTGGGTTTCGAATCTGCTGCAACGACTGGGAATGGAAGAGGGTGTTCCCATCGAATCGCGCATGATCACGCGCCGCATCGAAGCCGCGCAGAAGGCCGTTGAAGGCCAGAACTTCGAGGCCCGCAAACATCTGCTTGAGTACGACGATGTGATGAACAAGCAGCGTGAGGCTGTGTACGGCCTGCGCCGCCGTTTGCTGGAAGGCCTCGACCAGAAGGATCTGATCATCGAAGATTACGTCTCCGGAATTCTCGGCGACCTTCTTGACCTGCACTGTCCACTGAAAGAGCACGTGGACAACTGGGACCTGAAAGCTCTGAAGGACGCAATCTTCTCCCGCTTCGGCGTCGATATCTACGCCGAAGGCCTCAAGCCTGAGCGCATGAATCGTCAGGAGTTCGGCGATGCCATCTTCGACAAACTGAAAGAGCGCTATGACTCGAAAGAGAAGCTGATTGGCGCTGAGGCCATGCGCTATCACGAACGCATGATCATGCTGAGCGTGATCGACGCGCAGTGGAAAGATCACCTGCTCTCGATGGACCACCTGAAAGAGGGGATCAACCTGCGCGGCTACGGACAGCACGATCCGCTGGTCGAGTACAAGCGCGAATCTTACGACATGTTCGAAGAGATGATGCAGCGCTTTCAGGAAGAAACAGTTCGCTACCTGTACCTGATGCAGATCATGGAACGTCCGCCGGACGCGGGAGCGAGACCAGGTGGCGGACCCGGGGGACCGTCCCTCGAAGGACCCGATGCCGGGGTGCCAGCAGTTATCACCGGCGGTCGGGGCGGCAACGGACGCCCGCCGCGGCAGATCGCTACCTCCGTCGACGAAATCGAAGAAGCCTTCCAGCGCCGG
Source organism: uncultured Acidobacteriaceae bacterium (assembly GCA_963838935.1). GTDB lineage: Bacteria > Acidobacteriota > Terriglobia > Terriglobales > Acidobacteriaceae > Acidiflorens. The sequence goes on along the minus strand of CAWITH010000047.1, from coordinate 35,225 downwards.
AAGAAAAAGGAGCTGGAGCAAGCGCGTATGGCCGGGGCCGGCGACATGCAAGTCCAGCAGGTGGTGCGCTCCGGCGCCAAAGTCGGGCGCAACGATCCTTGTCCTTGTGGAAGTGGCAAGAAGTATAAGAAGTGCTGCGGAGCAAACTGAGCCGAGTGAGGCAACATGGCCGACATTCGCCATCCAGATTTCTGCTCCTGCCGCAGCTGTCCCGAGGTTTCTACTTCCAAGCCTCGAGCGCGGGCGTACAATAGATGCAGCAGTAGCGAGGAGGCTTCCTATGATCGCTCTGCGTCTGGTTCATCTCATTGAATCGCACTCCGAAGAATTAGCCGAAAGTCTTCTGCATAAATTGGAACGCTCCAACCGGGCGGCTTGCTTGCGGAAAGTTCCGCGGCACGAGATCCGTGAACGGGTTCGCGACGTTTACCAAAATCTCAGCGATTGGCTGCTCACGAAAACCGACGAAGATATCGAGCGCGTATACGTGCCTCTCGGCCGTCGCCGCGCCGAACAGGGAGTCACGATGAGTGCTCTCTGTTGGGCACTCTTGATGACGGAGGAGAATCTCTGGGATTTCCTCGAACTGGAGGGCATGCGCGAAAGGCCTCTGGAAATCCTGGGAGGATTCGAGCTCTTGCGCCTGCTCGACCGATTCTTCGATCAGGCCGTCTACTTCGCAACCCTTGGATACGAAAGCTACGGGAGCGAAAAGCGGACAGAGGGGCGCAAGCATCTGGCACATTCCAACTGACGCAATGGCGCAAGCCTGACGGTGCGTTGGTCACGAGTGCCGGCCAGAGGAATTGCCATTTCTTTCTGTGGGTCGTCTTTAACGTTTCCTGCTACCCACGGCCCGAAACGTCATCTCCCTGGCTGTGCTGTGCGTGCGCTGTTTCCATGCAAAAAACATGGGCGCGTAGGTCTGAGTGATGTAATCACTGCGGCCGATGCCTAGCGCGCGAGCGGTACGGTCAATCCAGCGCGACGGCCCTTCGATTTCGCCGAAATTTCCGATGGGAGTCTCGTCCAGCACCACGTGGCCGGTGCCGTCGCTCCACTCCGCACGATATTTCTCATAGCGAAACGTGGGCGCGAAGCCCAGTATCCGTAGAATGGCGTCCATCTGTTGGCCGTTCTCCACGCGGGTTTCCAGTTCAACTCGAACTTTATGGCGACTGGAAGTGCCTTTGGCCTTGTGCGTCAACACCCAAGCCTCTCCATACTTGCGTAGCCGCAGCATATCTCCACGCTTACGCAGCTTCTGGCCGGGCAGGTCGTACAGTGAATTCATTTCGTGGGTGGAGCGAGTGAGCTGCTTGAAGCCTGCTTGCTTGAGCGCTCGGGTTAGTGCGGGCGGATTCTCAATTCGAAATTTGATTTCGATTTCCTTCGGCATGCAGAAATCATAACCGCCGAGAGGACGCAGAGAAAAGCTCGAAGCGACGATTTTACTGCGGATGTCTGAGCTCTTGCCCAAGCATTCCTCAACGCACTCTGCGTCGCGGCGTTTAGGGTTTTGGCTCGACCTCTCGCTCCCGCCGATGGAACCAGCTCATGTGCGGCAGGCCGTGCTCCACTTTTCGCCGTTTCGCGATCAACTCCGCCGTGATCGACACGGCAATCTCTTCCGGCGTGATTGCCCCAATGTCCAGCCCGATTGGGGCGTGGACGCGGTCAAACAAATGCGCGGGCAGACCTTCGGCTTCCAGCTCTTTGAAGATGGTGATCGTCTTCCGCTTCGACCCAATCATCCCGATGTACCCGGCCGGAGTTTGTACCGCCCAGCGCAGCATCCGCATGTCGTCGCGGTGGCCGCGCGTGACGATCACGATGTACGAAGACTCGCTTGGCATAAGCTGCGCTGCGGCCTTGTCGAAATCTTCGGCGATTATCTGCTGCGCCTCAGGAAAGCGTTCGCGGTTGGCGTAAGCTTCGCGATCATCGATCACCGTGACATCAAATCCCGCAATTCGGGCAATCTTGTAAAGGCTTCCCGCTACGTGGCCTGCTCCGAAAACATAAAGGTCCGCTGGAGGTAAGATTGGCTCCACGAAAATCTCCAGCGTTCCGCCGCAGACCAGGCCGGTGTCGTATTTTGGATCCTGATTCAGATCAAAGGTCAGGGTGCGTGGTTTCTCCGACTCCATTACTTCGCGCGCCGTCTGCCACACGTCGGCCTCAACGCAGCCGCCGCCGATGGTGCCCACGATGGAACCATCATCGCGCACCAGCATCTTCGCGGTCTTGAACGAAGGAATCGATCCGCGCACGTTGACAATAGTCGCCACGGCGCCGCGCCGTCCTTCTCTCCGCAGGTGGACAATCTCCTCGTAGAGGTCCATAGCGTTGATTATTGGAGGTGTGGCCGAGGCAAGTCAAATGAAGGCGAAGGTCAGATCGCCCAATCAAAAGCCCCGGGTCATCACTCCGGGGCTACTGGTGTTTCGCCAGTGGTGCTAATGACACGGCCTGCGAGACTCTATCGTCTCGCTGGTGAGACGCTTCTGTCAAGGTTACTTTCGTAGATGCTTTGCGAGTGACTGCACGGAGGGCGGCAGACTCGAACTGCACGGCTGATGTCAGCCACTCGGCGGCTTCGCAGGCCGCGTCCAGTACACACTGGAAACACCCTCCAAACATGGCCTGCGATTCGAACTCTACGACTGAGCGGGAACCCATGATGTGCGACTTATCACATTGCTTTTGGTACATTTCTGTTTAGTATCGATTCCCGAAGTGGTACGTGGCGTTTCACGAGTTCCAGGAGCCCCCATGAAAGCCGTTCGCATCCATCAATTCGGCGGACCCGAAGTCCTCACCTACGAGGACGTTGCCGATCCCAAGCCGCGTAAGGATCAAGTCCTCATCCGCGTGCGGGCGTGCTCGATGAACCACCTCGACCTCTGGGTGCGCAAAGGCCTGCCCGGCGTGAACCTGCCGCACATCTTGGGCAGCGACATCGCCGGCGAAATCGTCGAAGCCGGCGAGTACATCACCGACCTCAAGCGCGGACAGCGCGTGCTGGTCGCGCCCATGCATTTCTGCAATCACTGCGCCAAGTGCGTTGCCGGCCTGCAAAATCAGTGCCGCCAGTTCACCGTGCTCGGTAACGGCGTCGATGGCGGTAACTGTGAACTGATCGCTGTGCCCCCGGTGAACGTCATCCCGATTCCAGACTCACTGGACTTCAACGAGGCCGCCAGCGTGCCGCTCGTTTTCCTCACCGCGTGGCACATGCTTACCGGACGAGCCGCCATCCGACCTGGCCAAACCGTGCTCGTGCTGGGTGCAAACTCAGGCGTGGGCATTGCCGCCATCCAGATCGCGAAACTGTTCCACGCTCGCGTAATCGCCACCGCGGGCGACGAGCGCAAGATGGAGCGCGCCCGCGAACTCGGCGCCGATTTCGTCATCAACCACTATCAGCAGAAGATTTCGCAGGAAGTTCGCAAGATCACCAACTTCGAAGGTGTCGACATCGTGATCGAACACGTGGGGCACGCCACCTTTGATGAAAGCGTCAGGTCGCTCAAGTCCGGAGGCGTGCTGGTGACCTGTGGCGCAACCACAGGACCTAAAGTCGATCTCGATCTGCGATTTCTGTTCTCGCGCCAACTGGCGTTGCTGGGGTCCTACATGGGTACAATGAGCGAACTCCATGAAGTGCTCGGCCACGTGTTTGTCGGGCGCCTGAAGCCGGTCATTGACCATACTTTCCCTTTGAGGGAGATTCGCACTGCCCACGAGTACATGGAGAAAAGCCAGATGTTCGGCAAGATCGTGCTGAACCCGTGAACGGATCGCACCGCAAAAAGCGCCGAGCATAGCTGGAGATCATCTTAGGAATGTTCTATTCAGCAGTGGCCGATCGAATGACGATGTTTCGTCAGCAACTCTTTGAAATAGAGCCGGTTCCGCGACTTTCATTGATTTGGTCTGTGATAAAATCTTACACCTGATTGGATCAAGCTAGGCAAAAGCTGGTGGTTGGAGCGAAACGCTATGAACAAACTCATTCTTCCACTAGTCTGGGTTGCGTTCGCGGGTTTGTCCGTGTCTGCTCAGACAATGGAGTGCGCGTTTACGCCGTGGCCATCGGGACAGGCAGTCGCGACTCTTAGTGCCTCGACTACTCCCCCGAATAACGTCGGCCAAAACGGGGTCACGATAATCGGTTTCTGGTTGCCCTACGATTGCATGACAACAGGCGTGGCTTTCAACGTGGTAACTCAGGACTCCAACGCTGCGAACATGTACGACATCGGGCTAGTTTACTGGGGAAACGGAACCGGAACCGCAGGGAAACTGGTCGTCCACACCGGGGCACTCTCCGGCCCAAACTTTACGCCGAATCTGAAGGCTGTGCATTTGTCCTGGGCTGGCTGTGCTCAGGGTTGTCTTCTTTCTGCAGGGATCTATGGTGAAGCCATCGGCACAAACTGTATCTCGACGACCCCCCCGTGTGCTCAGCTCAGCGGAGATACCGACCAGGGTTTGATATACGCTTTCGACGTTTCAAACCCGCCTCCGCCGTCCAGTCCGACCTGGAACTTTTCTGTTCCACCCAATGGGAACGGGTTGCCGGCGACCTTTTCGACGAGTGCTCCCTGGCCGACTCAGGTAACACCAGCCTCCTACACAGGCACTGCCGCGGGGGCCAGTCCGAAGCCGCCGACGATCTTGATCTACTGAGAGAGAGGAGGTTGCGATGAGAATAGTTCTTGCCTTCCTCCTTACTTTCGTTGCGGCTTGTTCGGTCAGCAACTCCACGCCCCCACCTCCGCCCCCGCCTCCGCCCCCACCCTCTAAAGTTCCCAGCTGCTTTATCAACGTGTCGTGGAATACGGTCTCGCATTCCTACGTCGGCAACGTAACTTATCCGTATGTTCTGATCCAAGGCGGCATTAACATCCCAGTAGGCTGCTATACGTCGAACGTTACGATTCTGGCCTACTTTATTGACAACGTATCGCCGAGTGACCGGCTGGACATAGGGGTCTATTGCCTAAGCGGCCCATGCACGGCCAACCATGGAGCAAACCAGCTGTTTGTCCATGTCGGCGGCCTTCAGGTCAACAGCGGCGAAAGAGCAACGAGCTTCTTCCCCTGTCTGGTGAGCACCCTAACTCAAGAAGCAACCTGCCAGACCGGCCAGCAGCCAGCCATTGGAACGCTGAACACGCTGTCATGGACGGAGGGCACTACATACTTGCCTCCAGGTAACTACATGTGGGCCATGGACGATACCTGTAGCCCGCCAGGCCCGGGATGCTCAGAGGGGCTGGGCGAGGGAGAGTCCCAGATGTTTCCCTTCAAATACTTCACGAACGCCGCGCAAGTCAACTGCATTCAGCAGAACATGGGCGAACTGCCGAGCAATCTTCCCTCAGCCTGCATCGGAAATGGGGGTCCGCCCGATAATTGGGCCTCGCAGGCGCCGCACATCATTGCAGCAGCCGTTCATTGAGACCGCCACGCGAAGCCGATGTCCGTGACCAAAGAAACAAACCTTTTCCCCTGCGCGCTCGGCTTCTCTGCGGTTAAAATATGGTTATGGCGCAAGAGCTCAGCTTCGGCCCCTACGTTGATGTCGAAAACGGCAAGAAGGTGGTCAAGGAACTTGTCTACGGAGACGGCGTGCCCGAAGGCATTGTCATGACCACGCTCGACTCGACCGTCAACTGGATGCGCAAGAATTCCATCTGGCCGATGACATTTGGCCTCGCCTGCTGTGCCATCGAAATGATGTCGATGGGCGCGTCGCGCTTCGATATCGCACGCTTCGGTGCCGAAGTGTTCCGGCCGTCACCGCGGCAGTCGGATCTGATGATTATCGCCGGCCGCGTATCGCAAAAAATGGCGCCTGTGATTCGCCAGCTTTATGAACAGATGCCGGAACCGAAGTGGGTAATTTCGATGGGAGCGTGTGCGACTTCCGGCGGCGTTTTCAATAATTACGCGCTCGTGCAGAGCGTCAACCAGGTCATACCCGTGGATATCTATGTCCCCGGCTGTCCCCCGCGTCCCGAGCAATTGATTTACGCGATTACGCTGCTGCAGGAAAAAATCATGATTGAACGTGGCTCGGTGAAGAAGGCGTTGAATCTGGTGCCGGCGGGCGAGTAGGGATCAACCAGCTCTCATAGCAAGTTGTCATCCTGAGCGGAGCGAAGGACCTGCTTCTTTTACTGTTTCATTTTTGTTGCCATCTGCCGTTCCGGCGGTGTCATCTGGTTCCAGACCGCGCTCAAATCCTTCTCCAGAATCTGATTACTCGGATCCGCTCGTAGAGCTAGCGCGAACCATGAATACGAAGTCGGCAGATCGCGCGGCACACAGTGGCCGGTGGCGTACATGGTTCCGAAAGCGCTCCGAGCTTTGGCATTCGATTTGGCCGACGCCGCTTTCAGATATTTCACGGCCTCGTCACAGTTTTCGGGTACGCCCCGCCCGTAGAGATAGGCCTCGCCTTTGCGGAAGGCCGCATCGCCGGTGTCAACTGCGGAGGACACCGGCAAGTTTGACGCCTTGGGCAAGGTCCGGCTAGGCGCGCGTTTCTCCGGAGTCACCGGTTTTGCTTCGGCCGCTGGCTTCGCCGCTCGGTCGACAGATGTTCGAGTGACGTCGGGAGCAGCGCTCGCCGGTCCGGCGTTGCCCTCAAGAACACTGCCGTCTGGTGTCGCTGTTGGCGGCGTCTGCGATGTGCCCGCATCGGCCGTTGGAGCCGCCTCCTTGGCCGCCGGCTTAGTCGCCAGTTGCTCAGCAGGAGCTTCACCGGTGCTCGGAGTCGCGGCTTCCGGCTTTCGGCTCTCGGCTGCGCCGAGATAATTTGTGTACGTCCACCAGCCGGCTCCGCCCAATGCCGCAAGCAAAACCACCATCAGGAAAATTCGCCATCGACCGGTTTTGGGTTGTTCAGGCTCGAAAAAAGAATCCAATCCAGAGAAAGACGGTTCCCGCAGCGAGTCTATGCTAGGTCGAATCGGGGCGTGCTGATTCGGCCCCGGTTGATTTATGCCCGGCTGATTCAGGCCCAGCATCGAGGGCCCGGCAATCGGCGGTACCTGTTTGTTTACGGGCCTAGCCACGGTTTCTGGGGCCGGAGGCCGCCGCACTTCCGGCACCGATGCTCCCACCGGCCGCGGAGCTTCAAGCGAGGTGCCACACATTCCGCAGAAACGGAAAGTCGGCGGATTGTCTTCCCTGCAATTCGGGCAGATCACGATGGTTCTCCAGATGTCTTTTCCTACAGTCTAACCCCAATCGGCAAGGTCACCGGACTGGTCCGTTCATATTAGAATGCAAGCGCCCGGTTTCCGTTCATGCCGAAAACCTCTAAAGCCCAGCCCGCACCCGCCGCCAAGAGATTTGAGGCAAGGCTTGAGCGCATGCGTTCGCGCCTGCGATGGGTCATAATCCACATGCCTTTCGATGCCGCGAAAGTCTGGGGCTCTCGTGGGCAGATTAAGGTGAAAGGCAAAATCAACGGATTTGCCTTCCGCACTTCGTTGTTTCCCACCCGCGAGGGGCGGCACATTCTGCTGGTCAACAAGCGGATGCAGAAGGGAGCGCGAGCCACGGAAGGCAGCGTCGCGCGGTTTCAGATCGAACTCGACAACGAAAAACGGACGGTAGCCATCCCCGATGAGCTCCAGCGCATTTTCAAAGAAGACCGCTCACTTCGCGGCTGGTATGACAATCTGAATCACTCCACTCGCAACGACATCGCCAAGTGGATCACCGAGCCTAAGGGTGCCGAAGCTCGAATGCGCCGGGCAGAACAAATTGCCGAGCGCTTGCTCGCGGTCATGGAGGCGGAACGGGAACTGCCGCCGATTTTGCAGGTGGCGTTTGCGCGCCATCCACGCGCCCGTGAAGGTTGGGATTTGATGTCGGCCTCGCGTCGGCGCGGGCACCTGTTTGGCATCTTCTACTACAGAACTCCAGATGCTCAAGCTCGCCGCATCGACAAGATGCTCGATGACGCGACGGCTCTTGCCGAAAAAACGAGTGAGAGGAAGAAGTAACGGTATTCGGAGGACCTATATGAATTCTCCAGTGAATACGCGCCTCGGCCAGGATCTACTCTACCTTGCGCACGCCGACGTTGCCGCCATTGGACTGGGCATGGCGGAAATCATCACGGCCCTGGAGCGCATGTTTCGGGAAAAGGGCGAAGGGCGCGTCGAGATGCCGCCCAAAATCGGCATTCACACCATGCCCGACGCGTTCCTCCACGCCATGCCGGCGGCAATTCGGTCGCAGAGGGCCGCCGGGATGAAGTGGGTCGGCGGATATCCGGAAAACAGCAAGCGCGAATTGCCGTATATTACGGGACTGCTTATCCTCAACGATTTTGAAACCGGCATTCCCGTCGCGCTCATGGATTGCACATGGATCACCGCTCAGCGCACCGGCGCTGCCACGGCAGTGGCCGCAAAGTATCTGGCGCGGGCGGAGTCGGAAAGTGTCGGGCATCCTCGGGTGCGGAGTGCAGGGACGCAGCAATCTGGAAGCGCTGAAAGTTCTGTTCCCCCTGAAAAAAATCTATGCCTACGATAAGCACGCTGGCCGCGCTCTTGGCTACGCGCTGGAAATGAGCGAGCAACTAGGGGTCGAAGTTGTTCCGGTGGGAGATCCGAAAGAAGCAGTGGTTCAGAGCGACATGGTGGTTACGGCGGGCCCGATTCTGCGCGTACCGCACGCGACCATTCAATGCGGCTGGCTTGCCGAAGGCGCGTTTGCGTCGCTGGTGGACTTCGATTCGTACTGGCATCCCAGCGCCTTGCATGAAGCCGATAAGTTCTGCACCGACGACGAGCCGCAGCTTCATCATTATCGCGACATCGGATATTTTCAGGACATCCCAGTCATCCACGCCGACCTGGGAGAACTCGTCACCGGGCGCAAGGCGGGCCGGGAAAAGCCGAAAGAGCGCACCATGGCTTGTAATTTAGGGCTTGCCCTCGACGACATGGCGGTGGCGCCGCTGATCTACGAGCGCGCGTCTAGAGAAGGGAATTGGGACTTGGCTGCCGCTCTAGGTCGTTTGACCGCCCGTCGTCCTGCATAGCACAATGCACAAGCGCCGCGTGTGGGCGGCCGCTGTCTTGAGGATGCTCATGAAATTACGTTTTCCAGGTATTGTCGCCGCTTCGATCATAGTTTTGGCATCTGTCACCTCCGTCGTCGCTCAGACTTCGAGCGCCCAGTCGGGAACAGCGAAGCGAGCCATCACTGAAAAGGACCTGTTCAATTTCGTCTGGGTCGCCGACCCACAAGTCTCGCCCGATGGGTCCCGTGCTCTGTTTACCCGTGTCGTCACCGACGAAAAGCATGCCGGGTATGAGACTTCCATCTGGATGGTTGCCACCTCCGGCAGCGAGACTCCCATGCGCCTGACCAACGGAAAACAAGACGCGCATGCCCGCTGGTCACCGGACGGCAAGCTGATCGCCTTCGTTCGCGGCGGAGAGAAAGACGACAGCGGCAAGCCTCGTCCGGCGCAGATTGCGATTCTGTCGCTGGCTGGCGGCGAAGCGCGCATCATTACCGATCTGCCGAAAGGCGCAGCCGGTCCGGTCTGGTCGCCCGACAGCAAGCGCATCGCATTCCTAAGTTCGACCACGCCCGAGGATATCGAGAAAGAACAGCACAAGAAGAATGACGCGAAGGCCGCGGCCAGCGAACGCCCAAGAATCCGCGACCACGAGCAGTTCGGCGGCGGAGGGCGAACACGAACCTGACATTCACATCATTACCCGCGCCGTTTACAGGAGCAATGACGAGGGGTATCTCGATTACAAGCGGCACGAGCACATCTGGGTGATTGACGTCCCGAACACGTCCGACGAACCGGCCAAGCCCCTGCAACTTACCAGCGGTGACTATGACGAAGGCGAAATCGTCTGGGCGCGCGACGGTTCGCGCATCTACTTCGCCACGCGCCGTATTGACGAGCCTTATTACGAAATGCCGAGCACTGATATCTATTCTGTCGGATCCACTGGAGGCACGCCCGATAAACTGGCTGCCGTTCCCATGGGAATCGGCGATCTTACACTCAGCCCCGATGGCCGCCGAGTCGCGTTTCACGGTTCCGTGACGCAGCCCGTCCGCTCATACTCGCAGCCCGACCTCTGGGTCATGGAGCTCGCTCCCAAGGCAGAGCCCCGCAACCTGACTGCTGGCTACGACTTCGATATGGGCAGCTCCGTCTTCGGCGATAACGAGGCCCCGCGCGGCGGCGGTCGCGCTACGCTCTGCTGGTCGCCGGACGGGCGCTGGCTTTTCGACATCGTGGCGAAGCAGGGACGCACGCCGCTAGTTCGCGTGGATGCACAAACCGGCGCGGTTACCGAAATTGCTAGAGGCGATCAGGCTGTGCTGGATTTCTCCGTCACGCCCGATGCGCGTACTGCCGTGGCGCTGGTCTCTACCCCCGTTATGATCGGCGACCTGTTCACGGTTCCTTTGAGTGGAACGCCGCCCGGCGCGCAAGCCCGCATCACCGACGCCAACAAAACGCTCTGGTCCCAGCTCGACCTGACCGAACCGGAAGAAATTAATTACAAAAGCTTCGACGGCCTGCCCATTCAAGGATGGATTCAGAAGCCGCCCGACTTCGATCCGAAGAAAAAATATCCTTTGATCCTCAACATCCACGGCGGGCCGCACGCCGCTTATGGCTGGGTCTTCGATCACGAATTTCAATGGATGGCGGCCAAGGGCTACGTGGTGCTTTACATCAACCCGCGCGGCTCGACCAGCTACGGGCAGGATTTCGGCAACATCATTCAATTCCACTATCCGGGAGACGATTACCGCGATCTGATGGTGGGAGTCGATGAAGTCCTCAAGCGCGGCTACGTGGATCCGAAGAAGCTTGGCGTCACTGGCGGCAGCGGCGGTGGCGTCCTCACCGACTGGACGGTCACCCAGACCGACCGCTTCGCAGCCGCCGTGTCGCAGCGCGACATCTCGAACTGGGCTTCGTGGTGGTATACCGCGGATTTCACGTTGTTCCAGCCGCGGTGGTTCAAGGCGCCGCCCTTTCAGGATCCGAAGGATTACGCCAACCGCTCCGCCATCACCTTCGTCGAGAAAATCCACACGCCCATGATGTTCATTCTGGGGCAGTCCGACTACCGTACTCCGCAGGACTCAGGCGGAGAACAACTATTCCGTGCGCTCAAGTTTCTGAAACGCCCGACCGCTATGGTCGTGTTTCCGCGCGAGACCCATGAACTGTCGCGCTCGGGTGAGCCCTGGCACCGGATTGAGCGGCTCGACAATATTGTGGGATGGTTCGACAAATGGCTGATGGGCGTACCACACCCGGAATATGATGTGCGGCCGCCAACACCGGGAACGAAATCCACCGGGCAGTAAAGCGGACCTAAGGGCTGAAGAGAGTTTCACACTCCGAAAAATGCTCGTCCTTGAGACGCACAATCCGTATAATTGAATCGTTTTAATACCAGTCTCTGTCCTGGAGGCGTTCGCGTGAAAATTCCTGTCGCCCTTCTCGCCGCGGTCACGATTCTCAGTTCTTTCTGCGCGGCGCAAACCATCACCGTGGATGTCTCGCACGCCGCCAACCACTTTGTCCCCAGTGAAACCCTGGGAGCCGGCGTTGACCGCATTCCCGCCGAGGCCATCGACAAAGATCTGCTCCCGGCCTCGCTCGAGGCAACACTCGCCTCTGGCTGGCAGCCGGTGTCTTACCGCCAGAACACCGAACTGGCGATAGAAGCCTGGCATTGGAATCCGCAGGGGACGTGGAGCGATCCGGCGGGCAAAGGTTATTTCACAGGAGCCTCAGTGCCCACCGAAAGCCTGCGCTACTCCTACGGATATTCTCTTCCGCGCCGTGGTTTCACCCGCAACGACGGCACCGAAAATGCCGGTTACTCGCGCCTCACCGACGGCGACCTCAACACTTTCTGGAAGAGTAATCCGTATCTGACACAACATTTCACCGGCGAAAGCGATGCCCTTCATCCGCAGTGGATCGTTCTCGATCTAGCGCAGCCGCAGCCTGTCGATAGCATGCGCATCGCGTGGGGAGAACCCTATGCCACCCACTACCTGGTTCAGTATTGGACCGGCGACGACCCCATCCGAGCGCCCACGCGAGGCACCTGGCAAACTTTCCCGCAGGCTACCGTTACCGCTGGCAAGGGTGGCACCGAAACGGTTCGCCTCGTCACGGCTCCGCTGGCGGTGCGTTTCGTTCGCATCTGGATGACCGAGTCTTCCAACACCTGCGATGCCGACGGTCCCGCCGACATCCGCAATTGTGTTGGCTATTCCATCCGCGAACTCTTCCTTGGAACCACAACCGGCGACGGCGCCTTCCACGATTCGTCTGCGCCACACCACCGATCAGGAGCAGACGACTACCTATTGCTCTTCCGTCGATCCCTGGCATGAGCCGTCCAATCTCGGCTCGACTCGCCAGGCCCAGGTAGGCTTTGACCTTTTCTTCACCAGCGGCGTCACCCGCGGACTGCCCGCCATGATTCCAGTGGCGCTGCTCTACGACACTCCAGAGAACGCAGTCGCCGAGATTGCGTACATCAAGAACCGCCATTATCCGATCTCCTACATCGAGATGGGCGAGGAGGCCGACGGGCAGTTCATGCTTCCGGAGGACTACGCCGCGCTCTATGTGCAGTGGGCAAGTGCGCTGCATCGCCTCGATCCGACCCTTAAACTGGGTGGTCCTTCCTTCACCGGCGAAAACAAGGACATCGAAGTCTGGCCCGACTCGAGCGGTAGAGTCTCCTGGACCGGCCGCTTCGTCGACTATCTCAAGCAGCACGGCCGCATGAAGGATCTCGCCTTCTTCTCCTTCGAGCACTATCCCTACGACCCCTGCAAAACTCCGTGGGGAGTTCTTTACGATGAGCCCGAACTCATGCGCCACATCATTCAAGTGTGGCATGAAGATGGCATCCCCGCCGACCTGCCGATGTTCGTCACCGAGGGCAATCTTTCCTCCGGTGCGAGCGAAACTTATCAGGACATTTTCTCCGGTATCTGGCTGGCAGATTACATCGGATCGCTGCTCGACGCGGGCGCCAAAGGCGTTTATTTCTTTCACTATCTGCCCTTGCAGATGGAGCCGGGCTGCAATGATTCTCCCGGCACCTTTGGCATGTTCACGGTTGACGCTTCCTATAAGATCCAACAGCCCCTGGCGCAATTCTTCGTGGCGCAACTCATCAACCTGGAGTGGGCCCAGCCCGGCGGCGGAGAACATCAGGTCTACTCGGCAAAGGCTGATATTGACGATGGTGCTGGCCGTGAACTGGTCACCGCCTATGCGTTGAAGCGTCCTGACGGCAACTGGTCACTGCTGGTGGTCAACCGTGACCAGGAGAACGCTCATCGTGCCCGCATTGCGTTTCGTGGGTCCGATAATTCCGCGAGGGGTTTTGCCGGGCCGGTTGAGATCGCCACCTTCGGCAGCGCTCAGTACAAGTGGAACCCGCCGCGCACGCGCTTCATGGCGCACGCGGAAATCGCTGCTTTCCCCACGGTCGTTGCCTACACGAACGGCAAGGCTGATCCCGACGGGCCGATTTTGCGCTCAAAGCAGACCGGCAACAGCGACACGGTCTACGATCTGCCGGCGGCTTCAGTAGTGGTAATCCGCGGAAAGATTGCGGTTCATTAGTTCTCTTCCTGAGGACGCATCTTTCCGCTTCGCAAGTAACGGTTGTGCGAGCCGAGCGACTCCGTCAACAGGTGAGGCGTGTGTTTGCCGTACGACAGCCGCTCGGCCCGGTTGAGATAGTCGAGAAGCAGAGGTTTATAGTCCGGGCTGGAGCACTTCTCGATGATCAGGTGCGCCCGCTGGCGCGGCGAGAGTCCGCGCAAATCGGCCAGTCCGTGCTCGGTGCATGACCGACGTAACCGCGCACCGCGCCATCTTGTGTTACACTGTCGTTAACGCTTTTGCTACGGTTTGCTCGTTAAGCGGGGATCCTGTTGGATCCGCATCACCTCCGCATTTCCTGCCCGCCTGGTTCCAGCGCCAATTTCAAATAGAGCGGCATGCGAACTCGGATCAGTGTGTCTGAGAAAATTGAAAGTAAGCCCTCCAGAAAGAAAACACATCGAATGACCACATTTACGGAACTGCCCTTGTCTGCTCTCTTGCAGCAGAAACTGGCGGCAGCTCAATTCATTACCCTCACACCCATCCAGGCGCGAGCCATTTCTCCTGCCCTTGAAGGCAAGGACGTAATCGGCACTGCCCAAACCGGCACCGGCAAAACTCTCGCGTTCCTGATTCCGATCCTCGAGATGCTGCGCCAGTCGCCATCGAAGAACATCAGCGCGCTGGTTTTACTGCCCACGCGCGAACTGGCCATGCAGGTTCACGAGCAGTACGAACAATTGCGTGACAAGAACATGCCGAAGGCGGCGCTGGTAATCGGCGGCGTCGCCGAGAAGGCGCAGATCAACAGTCTCCGTTCCGGCTGCGAATTTGTGATTGCTACTCCGGGACGCTTGCAGGATTTCATTACCCGCAAGTTCGCAGACCTTCGACACGTAAAGATCCTCGTGCTCGACGAAGCCGACCGCATGCTGGATATGGGTTTTCTTCCGGCGATCCGGCGGATTTTGCAGATTCTGCCCCAACGCCGGCAGACGCTGTGCTTCTCAGCCACCATGGAGCAGTCCGTGGTGTGGCTGGTAAATGAGTACACGCGCGAGCCGGTGCGGATAGCACTGGGCTCAGTGCTGAAGCCGGCGGAGAGCGTGTCCCTCGAAGCCTATGAAGTGCGGCCGTCCGAGAAACTGGACGTGCTCCGGCAGTTGCTCTATGAGGAAGCCGGGCAGACCCTGATCTTCACGCGCACCAAGCGCGGCACGCAAAGGCTGGCCAAGGAACTGGAGCGCGATGGCTTTTCGACCGCCCAGATTCACGGCGATCGCACGCAGTCGCAGCGCAACGCCGCCTTGAGCGGATTCCAGGAAGGGCGCTACCGGATACTGGTTGCAACCGACGTCGCGTCGCGTGGCCTGCACTGCGATGACGTAGCCCACGTGATCAACTACGACCTGCCGAAGATGGCGGAAGATTTCATACACCGCGTTGGGCGCACCGGGCGCATGGGTTCTCCGGGCCGAGCGTCGACCCTGGTCACGGGCGTGGAGGTTCTGGATCTGCGCAATATCGAGCGCACCTTGAAGCTGCGCATCGAACGCAAGCAGGTGAATGCTTCGGCCAGCGAACAACGTCCGAAGCGGTTTGTTGAAAACACACTCGCCTCGCGCACTCTAACCGCGTTGCCGGGTGAGGTGTTTGTCTAACTCTTGTTGGTGGAGCGCCGGGCGTCCCCGCCCGGCGGCATTACCCTTCGAATCCGGTGATTTTTATCACTGACAATTCGATGTCGCCGTGATCCAATTTCTATGGAGTTTCCAAAGGCACTTTCTCTCTTGAAGGGAGGGGGCTATGCAATTCCACCTGGAACCCAGCGAGCTGAAGCTGCTCGCCAACGTCTTGCTAGAACAAGATCCCAAACAGTACAACGAACTCCTGACCAAGGTTATGGCCCACGACTTGCGACTCGACTCCGGAGAACTCGAACAAACCGGAGAGCTTCTTGCCGCCAAGAAGCGCATCCTTAAGGATGAGATCGTCCGGCAGTTGGACGCCACGCTGAAGTCAGAACTGGAGCGGCAGTTGGCGCTGCTGGAACGAGTACTGGAGAGGGTCAACGAGGCTTGTGTAATGTTCTGAGGGCTGGCCACGGCCCATAGAAAACGTAAGATGCCGGAGAATTTTTGTTGGCATGGACCCGGGTTCGCCGGAACTCTGGGCCCCGGCGATCCCCCAGCCGGTTTAGTGATCGACTTCCTTGCCGTGCGGTGTGAGTAGTTCGATGGAACTGGGTTCGTCGTCGCTGCCGATGCCGAAAAGCGCGGCCTGCTCGGCGGCGTGCTCGCGCATCTGACGCAATTCCTCCGCTTCGTCCACCACAACGCCTCCCGGTTGATCCTGCTTGCGCTGGGTTTTGCGCTCGCTCTTGTCCCGCTGTTTCTGCTGGCGCGCTTGTTCTTTTTGACGCTTAGAAAAGGTTGACCGGCCTCGTGGCATATGAATCTCCCCGTACTTCTGATTTTATGATGGCTGGCTACATGCAGAGCCTGTAGGGTTGGCCCAGCTCGTGTCCCTGGAATAAACCGGAGGATTGTTACATCCGTCGTTTATTTCGAGTCGTGAATATATTATAACCTCGAACCGGGCAGCGAGGCACAGCGACTCCACAGAACCGCGGCAAACCGCTTCCCACGCTGCTGCGAACTGCTTAAAGAGACGCTCTCTGGTACGTGTTGGCTGCCTCAATAGAACCTGGGAAGTGTGGCCGGCCGATTTCTGGGTCGGGAGTGCTATCGCGATATTACGTCAACTACGATCAGTGGGGTTGTTCATTCCTCCTCAATACGCCTTTCGATGTCGGGTCCAGCGGCTTGAAGGGCGCGACGCTAGTTAGAAAATCGGAGAGTACTGCCTCCATCTGTCTGTCGTAATCAGGAGGATTCTTGGGTAGGTGCGGCCACGCAATTCGGACTTTGACACCGCAATCGGCGACGATACCATAGCAGTCCCAAACCACATACTGCGTTGACTTCTGCATTCCGGTAAAGGTACTGCAGCGCCATCCTTCCACAAGTTTCTGTTCTGTTGCATTGTTCTCTATGGTCGATGCTTTTTTCTCGAAATCTTCCTTTTCCTAGGCACTACTTAGGTTTGAAGAGACAATAGAGAGATTTGAAGAATCAGAAGTCTTTTTGTCGGCACGATTCGGAATTTGAAATGCAAATATCGTTTTCTCTGCGGTTGACTTGCTTGCTATTACTGGCCAATTGCCGGGCACAGAGAACCTAATCCGCTCGACTACCGAGAATTCGACGTAATCGGTGGCAAGGGCAAAGGATGCCGTTAGACAAAGTACGAGTGCTTGAGAACGGAAGTTCATGTTCAGCACTTTACGCCCAACCAATCGGCGATGCTAGGACAAGAAGGTTTGCTGGTTCACGTAACCAGGCAATAGCGCTCACAATGCTTCGCTCGGTTTGCCACCTTCGACAACGCCGTGTTACCATCGAACTCGTTACGAAAATGAGAAGAGACAGGAGTGCAACAGGTTAGTGCTAGCCAGAGAGCAAAAACAGTCCGTCGTTGACACGTATCGCACGCACCCGACCGATACCGGAAGCCCCGAAGTTCAAATCGCGCTGTTGAGCGAACGCATTGGTCAGTTGACGGAACACTTCAAGACGCACCAGAAAGACCACGGCTCGCGCCGCGGACTTCTCATGATGGTCAGCAGGCGCCGTAGTCTGCTCGACTACCTGAAGAAGTACGACTCGGAACGGTACAAGACCGTCATTTCCAAGCTCGGCATCCGCAAGTAACAGCGCGACCGGCTCCGTGTGGGGCCGGTTCCACCTTGAGAGCCTTAGCAAAGTGCGTTCCCAACCGCCGCCTGGCATCCGCCTGTCCACGCGAACTCCGTGCCCGCGCGCATGCCCTTCTGCCCCATCTTCTGTCCGACAAAAGGATGACCTATGAAACCTGAAGCCACAAAAGTTTCCGTCGAACTCGCAGGCGGAAAACAACTCTCCATCGAAACCGGAAAAATTGCCAAGCAGGCCGGCGGCGCTGCCGTCGTCAGATTCGGCGAAAACGTTGTTCTCGCCACCGCCACCGCCAATCCCGAGCCCCGCGAGGGCATCGACTTCTTTCCGCTCACGGTTGACTACCGCGAGTACACCTATGCCGGCGGACGCATTCCCGGCGGTTTTATCAAGCGTGAAGGACGCATGAGCGAGCGCGAAACTCTTACCTGCCGCCAGATTGACCGGCCGGTCCGCCCCATGTTCGCCGAAGGCTTCAAGTGCGAGACCCAGGTCATCGCCTTGGTCCTGTCCGCCGACACGGAAAACGATCCCGATGTCTGTGGCATCAACGCCGCTTCCGCCGCCCTGACCCTCTCCGATATTCCATTTCTCGGCCCGCTCGGCGCCGTGCGCGTTGGCCTGCTGGAAGGTCGCTTCATCGTCAATCCCACCTACACCGAAATGCGGGACGGCCTGCTCAACATCATGGTCGTAGGCAGCGCCGATGCGATTGTCATGATCGAATCGGGAGCGAAAGAAGTAAAGGAAGAGACGGTGGTAGACGCGATTGAATTCGGCCACACCGAAATCAAAAAGATCTGTGCCGCCATCAATGAGCTGCGCGGCAAGGTCGGCAAGGCGAGGCGCCAGGTCACACCTCCGGAATTCGACGAGACTTACCTCAAAGGCTTGGAATCGCAGATTGGCCTGCGATTGGCCGATGCTCTTGATACCGCAAAGCATCCGAAAGCCGAAAGCTACGAACTGGTTCGAGTACTGGAGAAGGAACTGCTCGCAGCTCTGCCCGAGGACGACGAAGCCGGCAAGGCTAAACTCAAGAAGTATTACGAGATCCTGCGTGAGCGAATTTTCCGTAACCAGGTGATCGATCACAAGCGCCGTCCCGACGGGCGCGCCTTCGATCAAATTCGCGAAATCTGGATCGAAGCCGGGGTTCTGCCTCGCGCGCACGGCAGCGCGATCTTCACCCGCGGTGAGACCCAGGCATTGGTTACCACCACGCTCGGCACCAGCGACGATATGCAGCGTCTCGAGGGCTTTGAAGGCGAGGCCAAGAAGCGCTTCATGTTGCACTATAACTTCCCGCCGTTTTCAGTTGGAGAAGTTGGATTTATGCGTGGTGCCGGTCGCCGCGAAATCGGCCATGGCGCTCTCGCCGAGCGTGCTGTTTCGTCCGTGCTTCCGACCGAAGACAACTGGCCATACGCCATGCGCGTCGTCTCCGACATTATGGAGTCGAACGGATCGTCGTCGATGGCCACAATTTGCGGTGCCTCACTCTCGCTGATGGATGCGGGTGTGCCGTTGAAGGCTCCGGTGGCCGGGGTTGCGATGGGATTGGTGAAGGAAGGCGAACAGTACGCCATCCTGACCGACATTGCGGGCGCAGAAGATCATTACGGCGACATGGACTTCAAAGTTGCCGGGACCAAAGACGGTATCACTGCGCTGCAGATGGATATTAAGGTTGCCGGCATCACTTCGCAGATTATGCGCGAGGCGCTGGCGCAGGCGCAGCGCGGGCGGCTGTTCATTCTCGGCAAGATGGACGAGATCATCACCGAAGGTCGCGGGAAGGTTTCGGCGTATGCGCCTCGGATCTACACCCTGCAAATTCCGGTGGATAAGATTCGCGACGTGATTGGGCCCGGTGGCAAGATGATCCGCAGCATCATCGAGCAGACCGGCGTCAAGATCGACGTGGAAGATTCGGGCAAGGTCAACGTCGCGTCGAACGATGAAGTTTCGGCCAACAAGGCTTTGCAGATCATCAAGGATCTGACGGCTTCGGCCGAGGTGGGGAAGACGTATCTCGGCAAGGTCAGCCGCCTGGCCGATTTCGGCGCATTCGTCGAGATTCTGCCAGGCCTGGACGGACTGCTGCACATCAGCGAAGTGGCTGAGCACCGAATCAAGGATGTTCGCGACGAACTCAAAGAAGGCGACCAGGTGCTGGTAAAAGTCCTCGCCGTCGAAGGCAACCGCATCAAGCTGTCTCGGAAGGCAATTCTGAAAGAGCAGCGCGCCAAAATGGGTGGCGCTCCTCCGCCTCCGGAAACAGGCGAAGTAGCGGAAGCAGCACCGTTAACACCACAGGGTGCACCCACGGCAGTAATCGAAGGCGGCGCGGATTTCGACGCGGAAGATGAGCCGAACTTCAACCGTGTGGATGGTGTGGTTGCGTCGGTGGAAGCGGGCGCGGCGCGTCCGGAAGGTTCGCGTGAGGGCCGTCCCGGCGGTGGTGGCGATCGTGATCGCAATCGTCGGCGGCGTGGACGCGGACGCGGCCCGGGAGGCGGTCAGGGTAGTCACGGTGGCCATTCAGGCGGCGGTGGTGGTCGCGGAAGACGGTAGGATCATAACCCGGTAGTAGCTTGAAGGGCCGCAGCCATGCGGCCCTTTTTCTTTTTCAGTCCGCTACAGCCCCGGCGCGGCGTTTAGGGAAGATATTGCCGACGCGCCGGATCTCGGCGCCCACGAGCTTCAGCTTTTCTTCGATGTTCTCGTACCCGCGGTCCAGGTGATAAACGCGGTCAATGATGGTCTCGCCATCGGCGACCAGGGCAGCCAGCACGAGCGAGGCGGAGGCGCGCAAGTCTGACGCGAGCACGGCGGCAGCACTCAGCGGAGTTCCTCCGCGAACGATGGCACGGCGGCCTTCGATCTTGACATTCGCGCCCATCCGGACCAATTCCTGCGCGTGCATGAAGCGGTTCTCGAAAATATTCTCCGTGATGATTGAAGTGCCTTCGGCCTGCGTGGTGAGCGCCATGTATTGCGCCTGCATATCAGTGGGGAAGCCGGGATATTCTTCAGTATTCATGTCAGCAGCTTGGAGCGGCTGATCGCCCATGACGCGGACGGAGTCGGCCTTCACCGCGGTCTTCACCCCAGTTTCTGAGAGCTTTTGCAAGATGCCGGTGAGGTGCGCGGGATCGCATCCGGTGACGTTGACGTCCCCGCCGGTGAGCGCTCCGGCGATGATGAAGGTTCCGGCTTCGATACGGTCGGGGATAATACGGTGCCTGGCGCCGTGGAGCTTGCTGACACCCTTCACCCGAATCGTGGACGTGCCGGCGCCCTGGATCTTGGCGCCCATGGCGTTGAGCAGCGCGGCGAGGTCCGCGACTTCAGGCTCGCGGGCGCAGTTCTGCATGACCGTCTCGCCCTCGGCAAGCGTGGCGCCCATCAAAAGGTCTTCGGTGCCGGTGACAGTAATTCTATCGAAGACAATTTCGGCGCCGATAAGGCGATCGGTAGTGGCCTCGACGTAGCCGTGTTCCTGAGTGATCTTCGCACCCAGCCGTTCCAGCCCTTTGATGTGCAGATCGATGGGGCGGGCTCCGATGGCGCATCCGCCGGGCAGTGAAACGCGGGCATGGCCACAGCGGGCCACAAGCGCTCCCAGAACCAGCGTGGAGGCGCGCATGGTCTTGACCAGTTCATACGAAGCCTCAGGAGCGGCCAGCGTGTGCGCGCAAATGGTCGTGCGGTGATGAGCGCGTCCGTAGCCGAGTTCGACTTCGGCGCCCATGGCGGCGAGGAGCTTCCGCGTGGTCTCGATGTCTCGCACCTGCGGGATGTTTTCGAGAATCACCGGTTCTTCGGTGAGCAGGGCTGCCGCCATGCAGGGAAGTGCGGCGTTCTTCGCGCCGCTGATACGAACCGTCCCCAGCAGGGGATTGCCGCCGCGGATCACCAGCTTATCCATGTCAAGATGAGTTCCTGAAAATACCCCTCGATGAAACTTTTGCAGACGGGGCGTTGCGGATATTCTAGCGGGGAATGCGCGAGCATGGGCCGTGGAATTGCGAGCTGTAGTTCCGTTTGTAACTCCCGCCTCCTACTTGGGCTTGGCGCTTGCGAAGATTTTGCGTTTCAGGCGTTCTGCCCCAAGGCTTCAATCACCGCGTCGTGAAACGCAGGGCGTACCTGTTTGATTGCCTGGTTCTGGCAATCAGGCCAGCTGCGGTTGGTCAACAAAGTTATAGAAAGTTGGCGGTCCGGGTCGATCCACAGGGATGTACCGGTGTAACCGAGGTGTCCAAAGGAACGGGATGAAAAGTATCTTCCGGATTGCGAGGGCGTCGAGGGCGTGTCCCAGCCCAGCGCTCGGGAAGTGCCTTCGGGCACGGACTCGCGGCGAGAAAAGAGTTCGACCGTCGAAGAGCGCAGGATGGGCCGTCCGCCGTTGGGGATGGCATGGGCAAAAATGGCTAGATCTTCGGCGGTGGAGAATAGGCCCGCGTGTCCGGCAATGCCGCCAAGCACGCTGGCATTCTCATCCTGCACCTCGCCTTGGATGATGCGGCACCGGAAGCTGCGATCGTCGGCGGTGGGCGGGATGGAGGCTTTCAAGGCGTGCGTGGGAGTGAAGGTCGTGTGCGTCATGCCCAGCGGCCCGAAGACTTCACGTTGGCAGAAGGCGTCAAGCGATTCGTCGGCGAGGCGCTCGAGCGCAACGCCGAGAATGATGAAGCCGATGTCGCTGTATTCCGCGCGCGTGCCTGGAACGGCGGTGAGCGGCGTGGCGAAGGCGGCCCGCAGCAGGTCTTCACGAATCTTGCTGCGCAGAAAGAGCTTTTCGTAAGCGGGCAGGCCAGAGCTGTGTGCGAGCAGCATGCGCACGGTGACGTCGCGGCGGCGCTCGTCATCTTCGGCAAATGCGTCCATGAATTCAGGGACAATCGCGGTGACCGGGGCCTCCAGATCGAGCAATCCGCGCTCGTAGAGGATCATAGCCATCGCTGTCGTAGCGACGACTTTGGTGGCCGACGCGAGATCGAAAATGGTCGAGGTGGTTACCGCTGGCGAAGCCGGATCATAGGTGAAGAGGCCGAAAGCCTTGTGGGCCACAAGTTCTCCGCGAAAGGTGACCGCGAGCGAACAGGCAGGGAAGGCGCGGGCGGCAATGGCTTTCTCAAGGATGCTGAAAGCGTCGCGAAAGCGATCATCCTGCGCGGCGAAATTGCGCACCAGGAAAGAAAATCCAGACTCTCGATTGGGCAGCGTCAGCTCCAAAGTTGTTTTGCGAACTGATGGGGTTATAACAAACGCGGTGGGCTGAAGCAAACGGAGAGTTAATCCGAAGGCATCGCTGCTGGCGATCGGCCTTGAGCCAAATCTCCTGCGTCATGTAGAGTCACAGCAGACATGAAACTCGTAACGAAAAAACTGTTGCTCTGCACGCTTCTCTTTTCTGCTGCCACGTTTTCCCAGACTCCGCTGGATTCACGCCTCGCCGTACTTGACCCCATCATCAACGATGCCATTGCCCAGCAGTTGATTCCTGGTGCCGTCGTTGTCATCGGCCATGACGGGCAGGTTGCCTATCGAAAAGCCTACGGCAGCCGCGCGATTGATCCGCAGCGAGAGGAGATGACGCTCGATACGGTGTTTGATTGCGCGTCGCTGACCAAGGTCGTTGCCACCACGACGGCGATCATGCAGCTCTGGGAGCAGGGGAAGTTTCGCATGAACGATCCTGTCGCCAAGTACCTTCCCGAGTTTGGGCAGAACGGGAAGGACGATATTACGATCCGGCAATTGCTGGTGCACTACTCCGGCCTGGCTCCGGATTTGGACTTGACGAAGCCGTGGGAAGGGAAGGAAACGGCGTACAAAATGGCTTTTGAGGGACCTCCGGAATGGGCTCCGGGATCGGCGTTTGTTTATAGCGATATCAACTTCGAGGTACTGGGAGCGCTGATCGAACGGCTCTCGGGCGAGTCGCTCGATGCGTATGCGGCCAAGCATATTTTTGAACCGCTGGGCATGAAAGAGACGCGGTTCCTTCCTCCGCCTTCATGGGAGGCTCGCATTGCTCCAACCGAAGAAGATGAAAACCATCACATGCTGCGCGGGGTGGTACACGATCCTACGGCTCGCCGCATGGGCGGCGTGGCAGGACATGCTGGACTATTTTCTACCGCCGATGATCTGGCGATTTTTGCGCAGGCTTTGCTCGATGGCGGGCGAGGCGTGCTGACTGCGGCGACGGTTGCCAAGATGACTGCACCGCAGCAGCCAGTGAATGGAACGGCCCTACGGGGATTTGGCTGGGACATCGATTCTCCTCTTTCCACCAACCGCGGCGAATTGTTGCCGGTGGGAGGTTACGGACATACGGGATTCACCGGCACTTCGCTGTGGATTGATTCGGCGACGAAGACCTACATCGTGCTGATGACGAACGCGGTGCACATCAAGGACAAGGGAAACGCGATTTCGCTTCGTACCAGGGTGGCGACGGCGGTAGCGGCAGCTCTGGCGCTCGATCCGGCTGATGCGGAAAAGATGCGGATCGCAACCATCACCGGCTACAACGAAATGCAGAGCGCCGCACGCCGGCTTGCGGTGCGGAATGGAGCCGTGAAAACGGGAATCGACGTACTCGAGGAAACGAAGTTTGCGGCGTTGCATCCGGGCCGGGGAGGGAACCCGCGAAGCATTGGACTGCTGACGAATCAGACAGGCGTGGACTCGGAAGGACGCCGGACGATTGACGTGCTGGCAAACGTGCCCGGGATTTCGCTGGATGCGATTTTCAGTCCCGAACATGGGGTGACAGGAACGCTGGACACGACCGACGTCAAGAATGCGAAGGATGCAGGGACCGGACTTGTGGTCTACAGCGTGTACGGAGCTGGCGACGCGGCACGGCGTCCGCCGCTCGACGTGCTGAAGCGGCTGGATGCGGTGGTCATCGATCTAGCGGATGCCGGCACGCGCTTTTACACCTACGAGACTACGACCGGATATTTCCTGGAAGCGGCCGCCAAGGTGGGAATTGAAGTGGTCATTCTCGACCGGCCGAACCCGATTACGGGGTCGTTTGTGCAAGGGCCAGTCTCCGATGAGGGCAGCGAAAAGTTTACCAACTACTTTCCCGAGCCGCTGCGGCACGGCATGACGCTGGGTGAGCTCGCGAAGATGTTCAACGCCGAGCGGCACATTGGGGTGCAGCTCGAAGTGGTTGCGATGGAAGGTTGGCAGCCCGGCGACTGGTTCGATTCAACCGGCGTGGCCTGGGTGAATCCTTCCCCCAACCTGCGGATTTAACCGAGGCGACGCTTTATCCCGGTGTGGCGCTGGTCGAAGGGGACGAATGTCTCCGTGGGGCGAGGGAACGGACACGCCTTTCGAAGTGCTGGGCGCGCCCTGGATCAAGGGCAGGGAATTGGCCGCATACTTGAACGGGCGTGGTATTCAGAGTGTGCGCTTTCGTGCCGATTGTCTTTACTCCGCATCGAGTAACCTGGCGGGGGAACGGTGTGAAGGCGTAAACCTCACGTTCTGGACCGGAATACTCTGGACTCTCCAGAGTTGGGGATTGAACTGGCGTCGGCTCTGCACAAGCTGTATCCGAACGACTTCAAACTGGAGCGAGATGGCGGATCTGCTGGTAAATCAGGCGGTGTTCGAAGCGATCAAAGCGGGAGAGGATCCAAGACGGATTGCCCAGGACTGGCAGGAGCGGCTGGATGCTTTTGTGCGCCTCCGGGAAAAGTACTTGTTGTACAAGTAGCTACCTATAAGACGTGGTTCCACACAAAAACCTCAGTTACAATGGCTCCGTTGGATGACGGTTGGCCATGAGCGAAAATCTGCTGTTCATTCCGAGTACATTTTACCGCTGCGCCGGCCCCAATTGCGGCGTGCAAAAGGGATTGAGCGACCGCTGGTGGGTGATGTGGACCTCGTTTAGTGATCTTGGGGTGCCGGTGATGCATCTGGCGCCGTGGGACGAGAAGCTAGCGGTCCAGGAAAGTGCGTTGTATGTTTGCGGTGAAGGCTGCGCGCAAAAACTGCAGTCGCAGTTCATGGGCAATGTGCTGGCGAACCGGCCGCGGAAGAGCGGGGCCTAGTCCTGTTCGGAGAATGAGTCATTTTCAGCTAACCGGAACCGTAGCGGCCGCATCTGAGACTGCAAGCGTGTTGCAGGATTATCCTCAAGAGGTAGGCATTCGATGAAAATCCGTGCTGCTTCCATTTGGGTGTTGCTGCTGGCGGCAATCGCGGCGGCACAGACGACTTTGGCCCCGGACCCCGCTGCGCCAGCGGTGGAGTCGGAGAAGCCTATGCTGACCATCCCGGCGGGCACCAGGGTCCCACTAACGCTGAAGCAGGCGATTTCGACGAAGACGGCGAGAGACGGAGACCCGGTCTACGCGGAGACAGCCTTTCCGTTTGTGCTCAACGAGCGGGTCGTAATTCCGGCGGGAACTTACATCCAGGGAAAGATCACCCGCGTGCAGCGCGGTGGACATGTCAAGGGACGAGCCGAACTGCTGGTTCACTTCACCTCGATGATTTATCCCAGCGGCTATACGGTAATGCTCGGCGGCTCGGTGGAGAATACGCCCGGGGCCGATAAAACCTCGATGAAAGATTCGGAAGGAACGATTCGCCAGGACAGCGACGCCGCGAAAAAAGCCAAGGAAGCGGCGGGCGCAGCAACTACGGGCGCGGTGATCGGCGCGATAACCAATGGCGGCAAGGGAGCTGGGATCGGAGCGGGAATCGGAGGAGTCGCTGGACTGGCGATAGGAATGCTGTCGCGCGGCGCCGACGTCAGGTTGGAGCCGGGGACTTCGATCGAGATGGAGATTCAGCGCGAAGTGGCGGTGGATGCGAGCCGGATTTCCTCGCGACGTGAAGTCATTGTGCGGGAGTAGCGCCTAGGACGGTTATTTAGGCGGGAAGCTGGTTACACCTTCGGGAAAGACGCCCTCGCCGCGTTGATGTCGTCCCGCAGGCCTTCCCAGATATGGTCGGGCATTTCGAGGAACACCTTGACGATCTCGGGATCGAACTGGCGACCGGACCAGAGTTCGATTTCCTTGCGTGCGGCACCAAATGTTTGTGCGGGACGATAAGGCCGGTCCATGGTCATAGCGTCAAGGGTGTCGGCGATCGAGAATATGCGCGCGCCGAGGGGGATCTGGTCGCCTTTCAGTTTACGGGGATAGCCTGACCCGTCGTAGCGTTCCTGGTGGGCGTGAACAATCTCCGCTGCCTCGGCCAGGAAGGGAATTTTGCTGAGCATCTTATAGCCCAAGTAGGCGTGCTCGCGCATGATGGCCATTTCATCGCCTGTGAGCTTGCCGGGTTTGCCCAGGATGTCGTCAGGAATGGCCATCTTGCCGATGTCGTGCAGAAAGGCGCCGCGGGCGATCACATCGATATCTTCTTTCGACAGGCCCATTTGGCGCGCAATGGCGATCGTGTAGGCAGTGACTCGTCGGGAGTGGAATTCGGTCTCTTTGTCCTTGAGATCGAGGGCATCGCCCAGGGCTTCCAGCAAGATGTCATAGGACTTCTCCAGATCGGACAGCGCGGTTTTCCATTGCTGGGTACGATCGGCAACCAGGAGCTCGAGGTTGGTACGGTAGTTATCGTTTTCGCGCTGCAGGCGGCGTTTTTCCAGGGCGCGCTTGACCGTGGCCAGCAGTTGCTCTCGCTCGAAAGGCTTGAGCAGGTAGTCGTACGCCCCATTGCGCAGGGCCTGCAGCGCAACCTGGATGTCGTGAACCGCGGTCACCATGACGATCGGCATGTCAGGGTAACGCTCCTTGGCTTTCTCCAAAAGGGCTATCCCATCCATTTCCGGCATCATCAAGTCGGAAAGGACAAGATCGAATTCCTCACCGGATTCCATCAGCGCGAGGGCTTCTATGCCACTCGCGGCTTGGCGAGTCTGAAAGTGGGCCCCGCTAAGCATGGAGGAAACAATCTCGCGGATTGTTTCCTCGTCGTCTACCACCAGAATCAGCTCTTTAGCCATGGTTGTGAGTGTATGTATCGCTCATTCTAGGCTAGGACTTCACATTCCGAAAGTAACCTCTTGGAGGCGGAAATCTGGTAACGATCAGGGGTGACCGTGATATTCAAGAGCTTAGGAGTTCGTGCGTCTATCTATGAATCCTGCCGGGATATTCGGGAATTCGGTTGGCTTGTTCACCGTTCCTTGGTTGACGGCGCGAGAAACGGCCGCCCTGATCGTAGTGGTGGTCAGCCTGCTTTTCTTCCGTGTTTTTCGGGACCGGTGCCTGTTGGTATGGGGCGCGGGTTGGGTCGCCTATGGCGTGTTTCTGTGGATGGCGCGCGGAGGCGAGGTGCATGCCACGGCGAAGTCGATGGAGGCATTCGCGCCGGCCGCTTTCGTGCTGGCAATGGGGCTATTGGGTGCAGCCGGCCTGATGGCGGCGCAATCCCGGCACACCCTGGCGGCGGTGCTGGCGCTCTCATGGGTGCTCATGGTGTGTGCCGCCATGCAGCCGCTTTATTTTCCGGATTTCAAAATTCTTGGCCTGGTGCTAGACGTAGCCTGCCGCTTGCTGGCGGTCGCGGCCTTCGTTCAACTCCTGCGTTACCGGTTCGGGCGTATCGGGCTCGGACCTTTCCTGTTCGGCGCCGGCCTGCTGACCCTGAATTTGCACTGGCCTCCCTACACCAGTCGCATTCCGGGTGAAGGGTACCTGTTGGCGGAAGTGCTGTTCGCCGGGAGCATCCTGCTGGTGGTGTTGGACGACGCGCGCTTGCGCACCAGGCGGCTGGCGGCCCTGAACGAACTGACGGTCACGATTGCGCGCAGCCAGAATCATGCTCCCATGATGCAGACCGCGCTGGAGAAACTGAAAGCCGTGGTCGGGGCCAAGGCCGCGTGGTTCCTGTTGATGGAAGGCGACCGTTTGGTACCAACCCAGCATGTTGGCCTGTCACCGGAAGTGCTGCGAGCCCTCGGGCAAGCCGGGACAGAACAAGCCGGGACGGGGCAGGCCGAGAAGGATGCAACCCAGGCCCGCGTTCTCCAGGAAAACCGGGCGGCGGTGATGACGCTCTCCGAGATGTCGGAGTCGGATCGGGAACAACTGCGCAAGCGCGGCATTCATCACGTGATTCTGCTGCCGGTGCTGGGCAAAAAATCGGTGATTGGGATGCTGTCGTTCGGCTGTTCAGGAAGCCGGCAGCACACGCGGGAAGAACTGGAGTTTCTGGAGACGGCGGCACAGAAGTTGGGTATTGCGATCGAGAATCTGCGGCTGCTCGAGCAGGTACTGCGTTCGCAGCGGCAGTGGATGAATACGTTCGATTCCATCCAGGATCTGATTCTGGCGCACGACACCGAGTTTCGCATTCTCAAGGTTAATCAGGCCCTGCTGCAGCGGCTGGAAAAGGCGCCGGCCGATGTCCTGGGCAATCGCTGCGGAGACGTTCTGCCGCAAATCAGCGCCTGGAGCGGATGCCCTTATTGCGAACGCGGCTCGGAGATGACCGAAGGATTGGATCCGTGTTTCGGCGGGCAATCGGTGGTTTCGACTTCATCGTATGCGGAGCAGGGAAGCCAACAAAAGGGCACCATCCACGTGGTGCACGATACGACTGCGCGGCAAATGGCGGAAGAGAAATACCGCATGCTGTTCGAGCAGGTGCAGGAGGGCGTGTTTGTAGCCACTCCGGAGGGCGAGTTGCTCGACTGCAACGACGCTTTTGTCACCATGCTCGGCTACGGCAGCCGCGACGAGTTGATGGCCCTCGATATGGGCAGCGTCCTGCACGCGGTACCCGAAGAACGTGAGGCGTTTCTCAAGGAAATCGAGGCGCACAACTACGTCCGCAACTTTGAAATTACGGTGCGGCGCAAGGATGGCATGCTGCTGGCGGTGGCGCAGAGCTGCTTCGCCAGCCGCGACGGCGATGGACGCATTGCGCGCTATCAGGGCTTTGTGCTCGACATCACGGAGAAGAAACGTTCGGAAGACGA
Source organism: uncultured Acidobacteriaceae bacterium (assembly GCA_963838935.1). GTDB lineage: Bacteria > Acidobacteriota > Terriglobia > Terriglobales > Acidobacteriaceae > Acidiflorens. The sequence goes on along the minus strand of CAWITH010000047.1, from coordinate 5,788 downwards.
GATGCGCCGGCGCAATCGCGAGTTGAATGCGCTCAACGCGATGGCGGTCATCGCCACTCAATCGTTCGATCTGGATGAAATCCTGAACCTCACCCTGCGCCAGGTGATCTCGCTGTTTGGGGCGGAAACCGGCTCGGTCTATCTTGCTGCGGACCCGGAAGGCACCTTCCGGCGCCGGGCGGGTTGGGGCCCGCGCAGCGAGGCGCGTGTGCGCATGGCCGAAGTTGTCTTTCCCGAAGGTCTCGGTGAGCTGGTGATGCGCTCGCGAGCGGAAGTTGTGACCCAGGATTTTATGCCGCACTTGCCACCGGCGGTGGTCGAGTTTGTGTGCGCCGACCGCTTGCCCTACTGGATCTGGGTGGTGCTCTGGAGCAAGGACAAACCCATCGGCATCATGGGCATTGCCAGCAAGGAAGACCGGCACTATTCCAGCAACGACGAGAATCTGCTGGTCGCCATCAGCCGGCAGCTGGCAACCACGGTCGAAAAGGTGCAACTCTACGAAGAAACGTGCCGTGCCTACGAAGACTTGCGCCGGACGCAGGAGCAACTGCTGCAGAGCGAGAAGATGTCGGCGGTCGGCCAGTTGATTTCGGGCGTGGCGCACGAGTTGAATAATCCGCTGACCGCAATCCTCGGCTACGCGCAACTGTTGGAAGGCGCAGGCCTGGATGACCGTTCCGCCGATTATGTGCGCAAACTGTTCAAGCAGGCGCAAAGGACGCACCGCGTGGTTCAGAACCTGCTTTCCTTTGCCCGGCAACGCAAGCCGCAGAAACAGGAAGTGGACCTGCGCAAGGTCCTGGAAGAGTCACTCACTCTCCGCGAATACGATTTGAAGGTCAATAACGTCACGCTGGAACGCGATATCCCCGAGGACGTGCCATCCGTAGTGGTAGATCCGCATCAGTTAGAGCAGGTCTTCCTCAACGTGATCAACAACGCGCTCGACGCCATGGTGGAGTATGGCGCCAGCGGCGTGTTGAAAGTGCGCGTGTTCAGGAAAGACGCCTTCGTGTGCGTGGAGTTCGATGACAGTGGTCCGGGATTCAAGGACCCGAGCCGGATTTTCGATCCCTTCTATACCACCAAGTCGGTGGGCAAGGGAACCGGCCTGGGATTGAGCATCTGCTATGGGATCGTCAAGGAACATGGCGGGGAAATCGTGGCGCGCAACCGGGAAGAAGGTGGAGCGACCATTGAAGTCCGTTTGCTGGCCAGCGAGAAACCCGCGCTGGCAGAGACCGTGGCTTCCCCGCGGCGAGAGTCGGTGCTCAAAGGGCGCGTGCTGCTGGTCGAAGACGAAGAAGCGGTACTGGAATTTGAACGAGACGTGTTGGTCGGTGCTGGTGCTGAAGTCACAACCTCCATTAGCGTCGAGGATACGCAGGAGCGGCTCCGCAGCGCTTCTTTCGATGTGATCGTGATGAACGGTCGTATGCCGGGTGGCTCCAGCCCACGGGAGATCTACGACTGGATCGCAAAGAACCGTCCAGGTATGGAAAAAGGGCTGCTGTTCACGTTTTCCAGCGTGACCGACGCCGAGACTCGAAGATTCCTGCAGGAACAGAACGTGCCTTCGCTGGCAAAGCCGTTTGAGATCGCGGACCTGATCTCACAGGTGCGGGCGCTGATCCAGAGGGAAGGGGAAGCCGCAAAAACCTCCGCAGCAGGCGCCGGAAGCTAGCCGCAACCTGGTCAGAAGTTCTGCTTTCTAAAGCTGTCCCTTCGTCCTTTCAACTCCCGCATCATTTCCGCAATCAATTTTTCGTTGCGCCGGTACCAGCGCCAATGGCCCTCACGCTTCGCTTCCACCACACCTGCCTTTTCCAGGATTCGCATGTGATGCGAAACAGTAGGCTGTGCCAGCTTCACGCGCTGCTCAATATCGCCAGCGCAGAGTCCGGTTTCCTTGTCGATCGAGCATCCGCCCTTTTCTTTGAGCGCGTTGAGAATCCGGCGGCGAGTGGGATCGGCAATGGCGCGCAGGAACCGATCAAGATGGAGTGCGGCTTGAGCCATGATCACTTTTTCACAATCGGATTATAGCCATCGCTGATGAGGCGGGCGCGCATGGCATCGGCCTCCTTAAAGTCGGCGTAGGGTCCGACCTGAACCCGAAAGAACTTGTCGGTGGAAGTATTGCCGACGGTGAAGGCAGGATACTGCTTCTTCTTTAGAGCCTCAACCAGTGAATCGGCGTCTTCCTGGCGGGTGACGGCGGCGACTTGCACGTAGTAACTGCCGGGCGTTGATGGTGCAGCCGCCGCGGTTGCGGCGTCTGCGGTGGCATTAGCCGGAGCTTCCGCCGTTGGCGTCGCTGTAGTTTTGGGTGCCTTCGAATCCGGAGGCAATGCCGTATCAGCTTTCTTCTCGCCTACCGCCTTGTAAAAACCAAAATCGCTGGACGAAGTTTGTGGCGGCGCCTCGGTGCCGTCGTTTTTCGCCGGCGAGGGCCGAACGACGGTCGCCGGAGTTGCGCTGGGAGCGCTCAGCAGGCTGCCCGCGACTGCCATCGTGGTTTTTCTGCCCAGCGAAAAGCCGATAGCAAAGAAAAAGGCGCACACCAGGACAAACGCGAAGAAAATGGCCAGCATGCGGCCGGTGCCGAGCGTGATCTCCGTATCCTGCTGCTCCGTGGGCATGTTGAGTAGTGTTGACCTCTACTTTCCCGCCGGCGCGCCGGTGCTGGGCACGTTCGCGAGCAACTTCTGCATGCCGGAGAAGAAATCGATCGGCACGGGGAATACTACGGTCGTGTTTTTCTCGACCCCGATTTCCGTGAGCGTCTGCAGATAGCGCAACTGGATGCTGATCGGTTCGGTCGCCAACAGGTGCGCGGCATCGACCAGCCGCTGGGCGGCAGAGAATTCGCCTTCGGCATGAATGATCTTCGAGCGCTTTTCGCGTTCCGCCTCGGCCTGCTTGGCCATGGCCCGGAGCATGGACTCGGGCATATCCACCTGCTTGACTTCCACGTTCGCCACCTTCACGCCCCAGGGCGCGGTGTGCGTATCGAGGATGCTCTGCAGGCGCAGGTTAATCTTGTCGCGGTGAGCCAGCAATTCGTCGAGTTCCTGTTCGCCGAGCACCGAGCGCAAAGTTGTCTGGGCAAACTGCGAAGTCTGGTACACGTAGTTGGAAACCTCGACCACGGCTTTGTTCGGGTCGACCACGCGCAGGAAAATGACCGCATTTACTTTCAGGGTGACGTTGTCGCGGGTGATGATGTCCTGCGGCGGAACTTCGAGCGCTTCCTGGCGAAGCGAAATGCGCACCATGCGGTCAACCGGAGCGAAGACCAGAATGACGCCCGGGCCCTTGGCCGTACCCAACAGACGTCCGAGACGGAAGATGACGCCGCGTTCATATTCGGCCAGAATCTTGATGGAACTGAGAATGTAGATGATGACGATGACAATGCCAACCGTGACTACGGGAAATCCGAGTTCGGGCATAAGTGCCTCCAGGCAAATCGTGATTCAGAGTATGAGCGGATTGTAGCGCACGCGAGCGCTTGCGGGCTGTGAGGAACGAGCCAGCGGAGTGTCCAGGATGATGCGGGGCGACGATGTCTTCTGCTGTTTACTCTGGTTCTACTAACTGACTGGTACATGGTACCCCCCCTCCCCCCGGTCTTTTGGAATCAAAGATTCGGCGTAAGACTTGCCCGCGCAGTCGCTGGGGAAGATGCCGGGTGCTTGGCAAAGCGTGGCAAAGCTCAGGGCGTCAGCGTACGGTGCTCTCGGTAAGCACGTCCTTTAGTTGGTCCTTGAGACTGACTAGAGTGGGATCCATAGCGACTGCTGTCAGGATATCGTCAATAGCCTTCGCCTTCTCCCCGATACCGAGATAGGCCCAGCCGCGCACGGCGAGGGCGAACGGATACTTCGGGTCTATGGTCAGGCCTTGATCTAGGTCAGCCAGCGCCGGGTGCCCCACTCATTTGCGTTCTTTGCGAATGAGTGGGTTTCCGCGATCAAGAGGGACGCTTGTACCCATCCCCTCGCCAAACGTCTCGACCGGCCGGGCCTTGATCTCCATCGGCGACTCCTGGAATTCCACACGCACCGGTCCAGTTTCTCCGAGAGGGTACGCTGAGGCGTCTCCGCCATCGAGAAGAATGCAGGGGTCCTTCGACTCCGCATAGACTTCACTTCGTGAAGTCCATGCTGCGCTCAGGATGACAACGGGCGAGGGGCGCCCAGACTTACGCCATCGCTCGTTTTGCCGCCGCTACGGGATCAACTCGGAGCGTGAGTCCATCGACCTGCCGCACGACTACGCGTTCTCCGACGGGAATAGGGACTGGTGAAACGGCGTCCCACAGTTCGCCGTGGACGAAGACTTTTCCGGCAGGAGCCAGCGTGGTTTGAGCGATTCCGATTTCGCCGATCATTCCTTGTTCGCCGGTGACAATTTTGTTGCGACGTGCGCGCACGGCGATGCTCATCAGGAATGCGGTAATGAGTCCGAGCGGGATGCTGACGGCGAGCGCGGTCAGCGGGTGGACGCGCATTTCGGGGATGGGCGCGTCCACCAGGAACAGGCCGCCCAGCGTCAACAGGACAATTCCGCCGGTGGTTAGCACGCCGTGGCTGGCGAATTTGGCTTCGGCCGCGAACAGGGCAAAGGATCCTATGATCATGGCAATGGCCGCGAAGCGCACGGGCAGCAGGTTCAAGGCGAACGCCGCCAGCAGGATGAAGACCACGCCCACGGTTCCGGGAATGACCGCGCCGGGATGGTTGAATTCGGCGTACAGCGCCAGCGCTCCGATGGCCAGCAGAATGAAGGCCACGTTCGGGTCCATGATGTAAGAGAGGATGCGCTCTTTGAGCGTCATGCGGTAGTCGCGGACAGGCTGGTCTTTATCCCGCAGGGTGAGCGTGACGGTCGTGCCGTTAAAGCGCTTGAAGCTCTTTCCATTCAACTGGTGGAAGAGATCCTGCTCGTTGGGAGCGATGTACTCGATGAGTTTCTTGTCGAGCGCTTCCTGGTCGGTGAAGGATTTCGACTCGCGCACGGCGCTTTCGGCCAGTTCGACGTTGCGGCCGCGCTTGGCCACGACAGAGCGCATCAGGGCAGCAGCGTCGTTTTCCATCTTTCGCTTCATCTCGTCGTCCATCTTGCCGCCCAGGATGACGGGATGCGCCGCGCCAGTATTGGTTCCTGGGGCCATGGCGGCTACGTCTGCGCATTCGAGAATGAAGAAGCCCGCCGATGCGGCGCGGCTGCCGCTGGGCGTCACGTAGATGATCACGGGCACGGGCGAGGCCACGATTTTTTCGATAATTTCGCGCGTCGACTCGACCAGTCCCCCGGGAGTGTTGATCTCGATCAGGACGGCTTGGTCGTGGTCGATCGCTGCCAAGTCGAGGGCTCGGCCGATGAATTCGGCGGTGACGGGCTGAATGGCGTCATCGATTGTGATCTTCAAGACGTCGGCGGAGGAGAAAGCGGTGAATAGAAAGAGCAGGGCGAAACAGCCGGCGGCATGGCGAAGCCAGAATTGTGCTGGCCACTGGCAGGAGCCGAGCTTTGCTCGGCTTGGACGGGCGAGGGCGCCCGTCCCCACACGAACAGTTGTCCCCACACGAACTTTTCTGAGAGCTGAGAGCTGAGAGCTGAGAGCTGATTTCATGGCTGCGCTTTCTCCTCGAAGGGCTCGAGTTGCAACTCCCGAGTGACGACAAGTTGATTATATCGGCTGGTGATGATGATTACGGCGTGGAAAACCAGTTTCGGTTTCGGTTTGCTGGGCATTTACTATATGAAGATTCAGGAA
>CAWITH010000046.1:0-11375 GCA_963838935.1 uncultured Acidobacteriaceae bacterium | reverse complement strand
GATTCTGCAATCGAGCATTCCGCGCCGCTGTGGAACAAACGCCAGGGACGGGAACTGGGCGGAACAGAGCAGAGCGCAGAGCAAACCTACCGTCGCCGGCGCATCGAGTCGTCCGACGAACCTCCGGACGGCGAATCGAACATCTATTGATTCAAGTCTCTCGGTCACGTTCGCCCCGGCCACGCTTGGTTTTGCGGAACAAATCTGTTAGCTTTCAGCCGCAGCGTGTGACAGAACTTTTTATTACGGCAATCTCTTTGGAGGAGCAACGTGGGATTTAAGAAATTGTGGTTGGGCCTGCTTTTTTCGGTGATGTTTGTGGTTTCACTACAAGCGCAGCAAGTATCGCCAGCCGACGAAGCGACGCGAAAGCTGGCCGTCGAGATGTTCAAACAGTTGATCGAAATCAATACCACCGACTCGGTGGGCAGCGTGACCGCCGCCGCGGAAGCCATGGCGCAGCGTTTTCGCGATGCCGGATTCCCCGAAAGCGACATTCATGTAATGGGTCCTAATGACCGTAAGAAGAACGTGGTAGTCCGCTTGCATGGGTCGGGCAAGCACAAGCCGGTTCTGCTGATCGGCCATCTCGACGTAGTAGAGGCCCGCCGCGAGGATTGGACGACCGACCCGTTCCAGTTCATCGAGAAGGACGGTTACTACTACGGCCGCGGCTCGAGCGACATGAAGGATGGCGACGCCATCATGTCGGCCACGCTGATCCGCATGAAAAAGGAAGGATACGTGCCGAGCCGCGACATTATTCTCGCGATGACGGCCGATGAAGAAGGCGGCACATCGAACGGAGTGGACTGGCTGATCAAGAACCATCGCGAACTGATCGATGCCGAGTTCGTGCTGAACCACGACGGCGGCGGCGTGCTGGCCGATCACGGCAAGCCGGTGCTGATGGAGGTGGATTCCACCGAAAAGCTCTATGGCGATTTCGTGCTCACGGCAACCAATCCCGGCGGCCACAGCTCGCTGCCACGCCCGGAGAATGCGATCTACGAATTGGCCGATGCGTTGACCAGGATCGCGCACTACCAGTTTCCGTTCGAGCTCAACAACATCACGCGCGCGTATTACGAACGGCAGATCAAGATGGCAACCCCGCAGCGGGCAGCCGATCTGAAAGCGATGCTGAAGACCCCTCCCGACATGGAAGCGGTAGCGCGGTTGTCAAAAGATCCGCTGGACAACTCGACCATGCACACCACCTGCGTGGCCACACGGCTGAGCGGAGGCCATGCCAACAACGCCCTGCCGCAGATGGCGCAGGCGAATGTCAACTGCCGCATCGAGCCTGGGCACACGCTCGAGGAAATCCGGCTCACCCTGGAAAAAGTGGTGGCCGATCCCAAGGTTAAAGTACAGTTCCGCGAGAACACCAATCAGCTTCTCGATCACGGGTCAGACCGGCATAGTTATGTCCCGCCCGCTCCGAGGAAAGAAGTCTTCGATCCGCTGGATAAGGTTGTCGCCAAAATGTGGCCCGGAATTCCCGTGCTTCCGGACATGAGCACAGGCGCCTCCGATGGCGTGTACACGAATGCCGCCGGAATGCCCACCTACGCGATCTCGGGTGAAGAGTACGACAAGGACGATATCCGGGCGCACGGAAAAGATGAGCGGATAGGAGTCGAGTCATTCGCCCGCGGCGTGGATTTCTATTACGTGTTCTTGAAGGGAGTTACGGCGGAGTAGGAGAGTAGCGGGGGAAACCTGTGGCGATTCGATTCAGCAGCCAGAAGCTCGAAGCCCGGTCTGCAACCCCAGATGGGTCGCAAACTAGCGTGCGATCGCTCGAGGTTCGCTTTGATCCTCTGCTCGGGACCACTTCCAGAATCGCCGAAGGCGTAAAGCTGCAGACGGCGGACGCCGCGGCCCTGGAGCGATTTCAGGCGCCGGATGCATCGTGCCCCTTCTGCGCTGAGCGAGTCGGTCAGGTCACTCCCTGCATCGATCCGAAGCTGGGCGCTGAACCCCGCATCCGCACCGGCGAAACCGTGCTCTTCCCAAACCTCGTGCCCTATTCGCAACACGCGGCAGTCGCGATATTCACGTCGCGCCACTGGCTGAGTGTGAATGAGTTTTCTCCGAAGTTGATCGCCGACAACCTGACCGCGTGCATTCGCTACATCCGAGCCGTGTACGCATCCGATTCGCAGGCCCGCTACTGCGCATGGAACATTAATTATCTGTTTCCATCCGGCGGATCGCTGCCGCACCCGCATGCGCAGGTCTTTCTCGACCCAATTCCCACGACCATGATGCGCTTTCAGTTCGAGGCAGGCGAGAAATACTGGCAGGAGAATGGCACCAGCTTTTGGGAAGACCTCGTCACCGAAGAAAGAAGGAGAAACGAGCGTTTTGTCTGGGACGTCGGCTCGACGGCCTGGATGACCGCCTTCGCCCCCATCGGTTTCAATGAAGTGCGCGCCGTAGTTCCAGGCCGCGAGACCTTGCTGCAACTCGACGACGCAGATATTGCCGCCGTTGCGGCTGGCATATCGCGAGTGCTGTTATGGTACGGCTCCCTGGGATACGACAGTTTCAATGTCAGCCTGTTTTCCGGCCCGCTCGAAGGTGCAGCCTGGTTCCGCGTGAACCTGGTGATGGTGACGCGAACCGCCATGCTTCCGTACTACCGAAGTGATTCGATGCACCTGGAGCGCCTGCATTGGGAAGCGGCAGTTGACCGCGCGCCAGAAAAAATTGCTGCCGAACTGCGCAATCGTACCTACGACAAGTAAGCCAGCTGCCGGGGGCTTGGTCCTCTACGCGTATCTTGACATTCGCCATACATTCGCCTATGCTCCGGGCATGGCGATCACTCGGCGTCAACGCGAGCTCTATGACTTCATTTCGCGCTTCGTGACGGAGAATGCCTACTCCCCTTCGTTTGAAGAGATCAAAGTGGGCATGGGGCTGAACTCTCTGGCCACGGTGCATAAGCACGTCACCAATCTGGAGAAAAAAGGACTGCTGACGCGGGATTACAACCGCAGCCGCTCCATTGATCTGCTGCCGCCGCGGGGAAAGTTGAAGCAGTCGATGGCGGTGAACACCGCCATGGTGCTGCCGCTGGTGGGCAGGATTGCGGCCGGGCGTCCGATCGAGGCGGTGGAGCACAATGAGACCATCTCGCTGGCCGATTTTGTGCGCTCGAAAGAAGTGTTCGTGCTCGAAGTGCGCGGCGAGTCGATGCAAGATGAGGCGATTCTCGATGGCGACTACGTGCTGGTCGAGAAGACGAAAACGGCGCACAACGGGGACATCGTCGTGGCCCTGCTCGAGTCGTCGGATGCGACCCTGAAACGGTTTTTCCGCGAGGGAGACAACGTCCGCCTGCAGCCTTCGAACGCGGCCATGAAGCCGATCATTGTGCCCGCGGCGGCGGTAGAGATTCAGGGGCGGGTCATTGGCGTACTGCGGAAGTATTGAGAACGCAGAAAAGGACGGGCGAGGCGCCCGTCCCTCCACAAACTTTCTCGCTCAACCTACGTGTTTATCCAGCGCTTTCTGAATGTCGTCCTTCGAGCGATAGCCGACGAGCTGTTCCACGACCTGCCCGTTCTTGAAAACCAGCAAGGTAGGAATGCCGGTGACTTTGTAGCGCATAGGCGTGGCGCCGTTGCGGTCAACATCCATTTTGCCGACCTTGACTTTGCCCTGATATTCGCCGGCGAGCTCTTCCACGATCGGAGCGATCGCGCGGCACGGACCGCACCAGGCGGCCCAGAAATCGATTAGCACCGGCTTATCGGACTTCAATACATCGGAATCGAAATTAGCGTCGGTGACTTCGACGGTGGCGTTGCTTCCCATTCATCCTCCAGGTTCTCTGTCTCGCCAGGTAAACCGTTTGGTCTCCGTAGGGCGGGACCTCTATCGTAGCACTGTTCATTGGATGCTCCGCAAGTGCAGAAGTCGCAACCGCCGCCCGGAGCCTGAGCACCGTAGAATGAAGGTCTTACATCGTTTTATATCAATGACCGATCTCGATCATCTCCGGGTGGTGCTGGTGGCAACGCGGAATCCGCTGAATATTGGGGCGGCAGCGCGAGCCATGAGTAATTTTGATGTCCGCCGATTGCGAGTAGTAAATCCGTACGACGCAGCCTTTCGCGAGGCCCGTTCGGCGGTAGGCGCGTCGGAGTTACTGGCAAAGGCGGAGCAGTACGAGAACGTGGCCGAGGCCGTCGCGGACTGCAAGTTGGTCGTGGGCACAACGGCGGCAAAGCGGCGAGACTTGCAGCATCGGTTGCTGCGTCTGGATGAGGGCGCAAGGACGATCAAACGGCAACTGAAAGCGGGGCGGGTAGCCTTGCTGTTCGGCTCGGAGCGATACGGGCTATCGAATGAGGAAATGAGCCACTGCCATTGGGTGATGCGGATTCCCACGCGAGAAGAACACGCCTCAATGAATCTGGGCCAGGCGGTGGCAGTCTGTCTCTACGAACTCGTTCGCGGCAAAAAGGCAGCGCCAGCAAGAACTGCGCTCGGGAAGAAAGATAAGGCCGCCACGTCGAGAGAGGTGGAGCGTCTGACGCAGGTGCTGTTTGAGGTTCTGCGCGTCAGCGGATACGTGAATCCCCGAGCCGCGGCTGCTGAAGAAAAGTTGCGGCGCCTGGTCCGGCGCATGGAGCTAAACACCAGTGACACCGAGGTGTGGTTGGGAATGCTGCGTCAGGTGGCGTGGAAGCTGGGCGCCAACGAAAAGAACGGCGGATAGCCTGAACATTCTGGAGCACAAAAATCCTCAGTTCTCATCCTGAGCGGGACACAATTACAGACGTTAAATGTCAATTGTGCGCACCCAATCCCCCGCTAACCCTTTGCCACTTCCAAGAGTCGAAGTATTAGCTGACCTCGAGGTGGCAACATGCGCATGCTCCTGGACACCTTCGCGCAAACCTTACAAACTTTGTGGGCGCACAAACTGCGTTCCTTCCTAACCATGTTCGGAATCGCCTGGGGCGTCGGTTCGCTGCTCCTACTGGCCGGGCGTGGGAGAAGGCTTCCGCAACGGCAATCGCAAGCAGCTGGAAACCTTCGGCAAGAACATCATCTTCTTTTTCGGCGGACGCGCTCCGGCAGTCGAGGGCAGTTTCAACTCGATGAAATGGTTCAACCTCACCTATGACGATTACCTCGTCATCAAGAACGAATCCAAGCTCGCCATCAACATTTCGCCGCTAATCGCGCGCGATGACATCCGCGCCGTCAGCGATTACACCAGTACCAACGGCCAAGTCTCGGGCGTGCCGGCAATCTACAGCCAGGTGCGGACGATTCCGCTGGCGGTTGGACGCTGGATCAATGACGACGACAATGATCAGCGGCGCCGCGTGTGCGTCCTGGGACGCGAAATGACGCGCAATCTGTTCCCGGGGCGTCCCGCGGTGGGCAATACCATCCTGCTCAATGGCGTGCGTTTCCAGGTGATTGGCGTGCTCTCGATGATCGGCCGCGAGGAGAATAACGCGACCAACGTTCGCATTTTCGTGCCCTTCAACACCATGCGCGAACTTTTTCCGCTCACCGGCGACAACTCGAAAGAGGGCAACGCGATTTCGTTCATCAACTATCAGCCGCGCAGCTTCGACGAGAATGAAGATGCCAAGGACGAATTGCACGCCATCGTGGCCCGCAACCATGGCGGATTTGATCCGAAAATCGCCGACGTCTGGGAAGAATGGGACACGATTAAGAATCAGAAAACCATGGGTAAGATTTTCACCGCCATGGATTGGTTCCTGGGCGGGGTTGGCCTGGTGACGCTGGCGCTGGGAGCAATCGGCATCGTGAACATCATGCTGGTGGCCGTAACCGAGCGCACCCGTGAGATCGGTTTGCGTAAAGCTCTGGGCGCAACTCACCGCAGCATCCTGTTCCAGTTTTTCCTTGAGGGCGCATCCTTGACCTTGCTGAGCGGAGCCGTCGGAGTCGGCGGCGCGATGCTCGTCATCCACCTGCTCTCCGGCGTGCAGCTCCCGCAGGGCTTCGATACTCCGAGCATCGTTCCGGTGTCGGCCATCGGTGCAGTGCTTTCGCTGGCTCTTGCCGGCATAACAGCCGGGCTTTATCCGGCGCGCAAAGCGGCCATGCTGGAACCGGTAGAAGCCTTGCGCCAGGAGTAGAGAAACAGTCATGACCAACGATCTGCTCAAAGAGGCTTACGGTGCCATGCAGCACAATCGCCGCCGCACCACGCTGACCATGCTGGGCATGGCCTGGGGAATTGCGACGGTAGTCATCCTGCTGGCCTTCGGCTCAGGATTCGAACGCGCCATAAATTTGATTTTCAGCTCCTTTGGCACCGACGTGATCGGAGCGTTCCCGGGACGAACCTCGCTGCAAGCGGGCGGAGCCAAGGCAGGCAGCGAAGTGCGCTTGCAGCTGGCCGATGTGGACTACATCCGCAACGAAGTGCCCATGGTGAAAGGGGTCACGCCGATCTTCGACAAGCATGGCGTGACCATTCAGCACGACACGCGCACTTTCACCAATCTTTTTCTTACCGGCGTGTACCCGGTGTACGAACGCATACGCGGATTTAGCGTAGCCAGCGGCCGCGGTCTGAGCGAGCAGGATCAGGTGGAGCACGCTCGCGTGGTGGTGATCGGGGACGAGGCGAAGCGCCGGCTTTTCTCCGGCGAACAAGCGCTGGGGCAGAGCATCCGGATCAACGGCGTGAGCTTTCAGGTGATCGGCGTTTACCAGCACAAAGTGCAGGGCGGCGACGACAACGACAACAGCATGGTGGTAATCCCGTTCAGCGCCATGGGCGATCTCTACGATACCCAGTACATCACCGGCATCTTCATGGACTACGAAGGGCAGGATCATGAGCAACTGGCGCGCGTGGTGCGCAGCGTGCTCGCCGGCCACCACAACTTCCGCCCGGATGATCGCCGAGCCGTGTTCATCGCCGATTTCAAGCAGGATTATGACGAGTTCGCCATCGTGACCGCCGCGCTCAAGATATTGCTGGCTTTTATCGGCGCGCTGACTCTGGGCATTGGCGGCATCGGGCTGATGAACATCATGCTGGTTTCGGTGCAGCAGAGAACCCGCGAGATCGGCGTAGAAAAGGCGCTGGGCGCGCAAAAGAGCCACATCTTGTTTCAGTTTCTCGCGGAAGCGCTGGCCATCACTTTTGCCGGAGGAGTGGCTGGCATCGGCATCGCCTATCTGATCTCGTGGGGGGTCGGCGCATTGCCGTTGATGAGCGCCTTTGGCGACAACTCGCAGGCCGGCGACATCCATCTGCATATCAACGTCAGCAGCCTGGCCGTGGCAACCATGATTCTCAGCTTAGTCGGTATCCTCAGCGGAATGGTGCCGGCCATTCGCGCGGCCCAACTGGACCCGATCGAGAGCCTGCGCTACGAATAGACAGAGTTCTCAGCTCTCAGTTCAGATCGCGGGCCTCGGGGAACGCCGATGCGAAACGGTGAGTATTGGGATTCTGAGCGCTATCACCTGTTAACAGCAACCATCTCCTATAATCGGAATGATGCAAGTCACCTACGCACTAAGCCAGCGCGACTTTTTCGAATCGATGATTGCGATTCGAACTGAAACCTTTCATTGCGATCCTAGTTCCGTTTTTCTTAGCGCCTTCTGAATCGCCTTATCCGCTAGAGACGCCATGATCTTATACCCAGCATCAGTCGGGTGCAGCCCGTCGTCCGCCAGAGCGCGCTTCAGCATGCCGCGCTCGTCTACCAGGGCGCTGAAGTAGTCGAGATACACGAAGCGGTTCTTGGCGCAGTAGTCTTTGAGCCACTTGTTCAGCGCCAAGATTCTATCGCGCGGACGCAGCGCAAAAGACTCCTCGGCATCGTGCGTGTAATTGTGCACGGGGAGGACGGACGCAAACACCATCCGGATGCGGTGCGCGCGCGCCAACTCGGCCATGGAAGCGTAGTTAGCCTCGATGTCCTCGTTAGACGTGTGCCCGGTGACGCCGGCGATGTCGTTGGTTCCCGCCAGCACGACTACCACTTTGGGGTGCAGATCAATCACATCCTGGCGGAAACGCACCAGCATCTCGGGCGTGGTCTGCCCATCGATGCCGCGGTTGATATAAGGCTTGACAGGAAAATAGTCTGGTAACTTCCAGTAGTCGGTGATGGAGTCGCCAAGAAATACGACTCGGCTTTCGCCCGCCGCCGGCGGCGCGAGCGCGGCGTCGGCCTCCCGATAGCGTGCCAGTTGCCCGAAATCGTCCGTGTAAATTGAAATCCGCGACGCCCGGTACTGATCCAGCCCGCCGAAGCCAGTGGAAGGGATGGAAGGAGCGAGCTGTTGGGCCAGGGCTGGAAGGGAGAGAAGGATCGCAAATAGCGGTTGCGATATGGTGCGGATGATCGGCTGCAGGCTCATGTTCTCCTCGGAAAACAGGATAACCTACGTACATCATGTATTGACGTTCATCCGGAGCGCCTTAAGCACCCAGCTACACGAACGGGACATCGTTCCCGTCCAAGGACAGTGTTACGGGCTGCGCTCGGGAGATCGAGCTAGAGCAAACCATCATCATGCCAATCGGTGCTTAGCACTCCATCTGTGCCCAAGCGCTTGACCCTGGCGTCCCTGCCCACAGCCGGTCTTGACGACAAATCTTTTCGGCGGAGACAATACGGCCATGCATTATGCGAAAGTTGTTCTCTCTGCCCTGTTGCTGAGCAACGTGGCCTCTGCAGCACAAGATAACGGAATGGTGTGTGCGACGCAGTTTAAGACCACTAACAACTGCTATCGCTTGTACAAGCCGGTTGGGCCGCCCCGCGGCTTAGTTGTGTTGCTTCCGTATTTCGGGTCGGATGCGAATGCATTTTCCTCCGCCGCGTTACCCGAACTCCTGAGAAAACAGAATGTGATGACCATGACGGTTAGCGCCAGTGGCTATATATTGGACCAAAATCAAGAACTTACGACGCTGAACAATCTGATCACAGAGGTCGTCCGCGAACAGAAAATCCCTCTAGGACATTTGATCATTGGTGGTGTTTCCAGTGGTGGCACTGGGGCAATCCGATATGCAGAACACTGCCTCTCGGGCCATTGCAAACGCGACATCGGACCAGCCGCTGTCTTTTCTGTGGATGCACCATTGGATTTCGAACGTTTGTGGAAGAGTGAGAAATTAAATCTGCAACGGGCCGATCCGAAGTCTTACTTGGAGGAATCCCAAGCTCTTTTGGATGTACTGCGCTCCGCTCTGGGCGGTTCGCCTTACGCAGTTCGGCAAGCATACCGCAATCGGTCGCCATTCCTAGCTTCAGAAAAAAATGGCGGGAATGCTCAGTGGCTCAAAAACACCCCTGTCCGACTGTATACGGAGCCAGATGTAGTTTGGATGATCGAAAACCTGGGCCTCGACTACTACACAATAAACGCGATCGACCAAGCTGCCTTGGTCTTACAGCTCCGCGCATTGGGCAACGCGAGGGCTGAGCTCATCACGACGACAGGAAAGGGATTCAGACCACCTGGAAAACGGAATCCTCATTCTTGGTCGATAGTTGATGAACCCGAACTCGCCGACTGGATTAGCCGGTATCTTCAGCCGTGAGCAAGGATTAATGCAGACGTGCTTTCCATGACGCAGTGAATCCGACCAAGCCGGTGAATACCGCACCTTGACAGCTTTCTGAGTTTAGACACGGGCTGCTAGACAAGCTCTGCAGAGGCGAGACCTGGATCTGGCTCCTCTGTGATTCCCACCCTTGCCGCAAAGAACGCGGCAAGGATGGGGCAACCTCGCACCCCGGCAACCTCGGCGCTACGAATAGGACTGCCGCGGCCGCTGCATCGAATGCGGTCTCGAATCATGCTCTCGAATTGACGATCACTTTGCCCATCACGAGCAGGGCCATCAGAGTGATCACGCCAAGCGATATGACGCAGTAAACACACCAAACGCCCAAGACGAACTCTTCTATGTCCGCGAGATGAATCGCAAAAACAAGAGCGACCGTCACCAGCGGCAGCATCCATGGGTATGCTTTTCCGGCGGCCAGCACACCCAGCAGCAGATACCCCACTATGCCAATCACAGCCACGGGAACTCCGTGGAACACGGCGTACGGGCTGTGGTTCACGATGCCGCAGTCCCAGCGCTCATTGATACTGCAAGGCGAAGCGTCGGTCCGGTAATGCTCGCGCAACGCGAGCGCAGAAGCGGCGATACCGACAATAGCCAGCACAATCAGCACCCATCTCATGCAGGACTCCCAGATTCACGTAAATGAAGTTACGTTCCTGAACTAAATATTATCTACAATTTCCGCCAGTCCATGTCGCCCATCAGTCATGGTAGCGCCGCTCGCCGGCCGGTATCGGAACACTTAGCCGATTCTGCGGCGGAGGCAACGGACAGGTCGCATAAGCAGTAAATGCACAGGGCGGATTCTCCAATCGATTGAAATCGAGCCAGACACTGCCGGGCTGGCTCACGCCATTGTCGGGCAGATCGGTATAAAGGAAACGCCCCGCGCCGTACGTCTCAGTCTTGCTGGTGGCATCGCGCATGATAAAGAAAAGCTCGGTAGACGTCGGATCCTCGAGCACGGGCTCGAGCCGGAGAGTTTGGCCGTCGAGAGTGAATTCCGCAACACCCGGCGCCGGAAGATGGGTCGTGGTGCCCAGCACGGTTGGGATGTCGAGCTGCTTGGGAGGGTTGTAAGGGATCCAGCGTGCATGCACCCGGTAGGCAGCAGTCGGCGGATACCAGCGCAATCCGTGGAAGCCGACGCGGGTAGCGGCTTGCCGGTCCTTGACCCGCAAAGCGAATCGCTCATCGCGATGGATCACAGTGATGGTGAGCGTGCCAATCGTCAGCTTTGAGGTTTGATCGGCATCGTCGGCAAACAAAGCCTGCTCCTTTGCCGGTTGACCATCGACCAGAAGGTCCTTCGGGAAGCCCCCGGCGGGAGGCAACAAGCGCAGCCCATTTTTCTCCAGTCGCACGATCGCCATGTGGGCTGGCCCGTTTCCTGCGATCTGGACGCGGTTGTCTTCCGCCGATCCAAAACTGTTGTCCCCGTCCTTCAGCCACCCCAGAGCGATCAAAGAAAGCCAGCCTTCGGGAGCTCGCAGGGCATCTACCCGCTGCGCGCGCCAAGCCAGCAGATCGCGCTGCCATGCACTTTTATCCTTGGCACTTTGATCCTTGGAATTCTGATCGTCGGAACCTTTGCCATCGGAACCGGCGGCGACCGGCTGTGAAAGCATCGCCGACAGAACCAGCACTCCGGCCAACAGTAATCTACTTTTCATTTTCAAGTCTCCGTTTTTCTCGGGCGTAAGTCTGCGACTTCCGTACTCCAGATACTGGAGGCGCGGGTCGGAATCGAACC
>CAWITH010000045.1:0-187413 GCA_963838935.1 uncultured Acidobacteriaceae bacterium | reverse complement strand
CAAAGCGGGCAGTTTGCATACAAGCGCGCCGGGCATTTTAACTTTTCATTCAGTGTCGGACAATCTTTCTGATGAAGCTCCGAGGGATCCAATTCGGAATCACCAAACTCGGAAAGCAATCCGCCATGGCGATGGCGCTAAGCATGGCCTTGGCGCTCTCCGCCATGGCCGGCCAGATCGTTGATCGCGTGGTTGCCAAGGTTAACGACCACGTCATTTTACAGAGCGATTGGGAGCAGGAAGTGGCTTTCGAGGCCCTGGCGAATGGCCGTGATCCGGACTCGTTCACCGCTGCCGAGCGCAACGGCGCCCTCGATCGTCTGATCGATCAGGAACTGTTGCGGGAACAGGTTCGTCCGTCTCAGCCCGCCCCTGCCGATGAGGTCGCGGCCCGTGTTGCCGAGGTGCGCAACGATGTCCGCAAGCTTCATCCCGAATGTGCCACCGACGAGGGATGGCACGCGCAGTTGCAACGTTATGGGCTCACACCCAGCGCGCTGGAAAAGAGGCTGGGCGAGCAGATCCAGTTGATGAAGCTGGTGGAAGACCGTTTGCGGCCCTCGGTCCAGATTGATCAGCATGCAGTCGAGACCTACTACAACGATCAGTTACTGCCGGAGATGAAGCGGGCCGGCAATCGCGCTACCCCGTTAACCGAAGTCTTTGGCCGAATCAAGGATTTGCTGGCCGAGCGAAAAATGAACGAGTTGCTCTCGGGATGGCTGGCGAGCCTGCGTTCGGGGAGCCATATCCTGACTCCCGAATCCACTGCCGGAGAGCGGAACCGTTGAACGAACTCCCGTCCGAACGATCACCGAACCATCGACCGAGACCTCGACCGAGCCCATTCCTCCTGTGCGTCGGCGCATCCTGTGGCACCTTTTCCTGGGGTTTTGCGTCTTCAGCCTGATCGGATTCAGCCTGCTCGCCTGGTACGTCACTACGGATTCCTTTCAGCAGATAATGCGCCGCCGCGTGGTCGCGTCGCTGGAGAGAATCACCGGCGGCCGCGTTGAACTCGGGGAACTGCACATCATTCCGTTCCGCCTGCGCGTGGACGCTCGCAACCTTATCATCCATGGTCGCGAAACTTCGGACCAAGCCCCATTCCTGCGGGTCGATCGTTTACAGGCGGAAATGAAAATCATTTCCCTCCTCAGCACCACCATCGGATTGCATTCCCTGGCGCTCGAGCATCCCGTCGTCCACGTCATTGATTATCCCGATGGCTCTACCAACGTTCCCGAGCCGCAAGTGAACCGTTCTTTTGTGCGTTCCATCGCGGGGACGGCGGCGTCCGAAGGGCCGGCGGAGCAACTTTTCTCGCTGGCGGTTGCGCAAATCGAAGTGCAGCGCGGCGAGCTTCTGTGGGAGGACAAGAAAATACCGGTCGATTTTGCCGCCCGCGATCTGGCGCTGCTTTTGAACTACTCCTTGCTGCGGCGCCAATACGAAGCCCGCGTAGTTGCCGGAAGCGTCGCCACACGTTTTCAGCAGTATCCCTCGTTGGTGTGGCGTGCGAATGCTTCGCTGACTCTGGCCCGCGAACATGCCGACATCAACAGTTTGATGGTAACTTCCGGAAAATCTGAAGTTCATTTCGCGGGCCGCCTCCAGGACTTCCATAACCCCCAACTGAGCGGTGACTATCGTGGCGTGGCGGATCTCGGCGAACTCTCGTCCCTGGCACGACAAGCGCAAGTTCGCGCCCGTACCGTCCGCAAAGGCACCGTCCAGTTTGAGGGCAAAGGTTTTTGGAACCTGCGGGATTTTTCCACCCAGGGGACATTTCAGGCTAAAGACGTCGAGTGGTCGAACGAGAAGCTGTTGACGCGGAATGGCCGCGTCAGTGCGGGCTTCTCCCTCACGGCGGACCGCTTCCGCGCTTCTTCCATCAAAGCGAATCTGTTCGGAGGCGACCTGGCGGGAGACGTCGATGTGACGAACTGGCAGAGTTCGCTCTCGCCGTCCGTGCCTCCCGGGCAGCGTCATGGAGCCCGACCTGTCCCTCCGGGAAGTCTTCAGCGCGGCGCAGTGCGCCTGCAGTTAACTGGCTTCCCGCTGTTGCCAGCCCTGGAAATGTTGAGCACAGACAAACTTCCACTGGATCGCCTCAACCTTTCCGGAAGCGCCAGCGGCAATGTTGAAATGCTCTGGGTGGGCTCGATCCGCGACGCGGAGACTCATCTGAACCTTGGGGTTGCGCCGCCGCTCAAGCCAGCCGCGAACGAGATCCCAGTGCGCGGCCAGATTGATGGCGTCTATCGCGGATCGAGCGACGAATTGGAGGTCAGCCAGCTTCACCTGACGACGGCCGGCTCTGAAATCACCGCCTCCGGCAGTCTGTCCACAACGTCATCCCTGCGATTCTCAGTCTCCAGCCGCAACCTGAAGGAGTGGACGCCGCTGCTCGAAGCTGCTTATGGATCGAAGGACTTGCCCTTTGCGATTCACGGCTGGGCAAACTTTACTGGCAATGCCAGCGGCAGACTCTCTGCACTTTCCGTCAGCGGAAATCTGGAAGTTTACGACTTTGACTTTACTCTACCTGCGACCAACCGAACCCCCTCGCGAGTGCTTCATGGGGACGCACTCTCCACCGCCCTCCAGTATTCAAGCAATCACTTCGCCACGCGAAACGGTTCGCTGATTCATGGTCACACCACGGCGCACTTCGAAGGCAGTACCGCGCTGGCGGGAGGTGAACTCATGCCAGGCGCGCCATTTACTCTGCACTTTGACGTTCGCAATGCCGACGCGGCAGAGCTGGCTCAAGGGGCCGGAGTTGCGCTGCCAGTGACTGGCACTCTGAATCTATCGGCCAGCTTTTCGGGTACGCCTGCCAATCCTCACGGCGATGGACACCTTGAACTTCACGATGCCACCGCCTACGGAGTGCTGGTTCCCTTATTGAAGAGCGATCTCCGCCTCTCTGGTGGCGAGCTTCAGTTCAACAATATCGATGCCAGTGCCTACGGCGCTCCTCTTTCCGGGAGCGTCGCCGTCAGCACGGCGAATGTCGGCACGTCGAAACAGGAATTTCGCCTGAATCTTTCCGGCCGCAACCTTAATCTCGCCCGCTTCCCGCGCCTGCAAACCAGCCGGTTCACTGCGGATGGGGTCGCCGATTTCACGCTCCAGGCCAGCGGCACTGCTGAGCAGCCTTCACTCGAAGCGCATGTTCATCTCAAGCATCTCGCGCTCGACCAGGAGCAGGTTGGAGATTTCTACGTCGACGCCGTTACCCGTGGCCGGCAGCTCGATCTCAAGGCGCACTCGGACTTCGAGAATGCCGACTTGACGATGGCGGGGAACGTCGCATTAGAACATGACTTTCCCGCGGATCTGAACTTGGCCTTTCATCATCTGGATGTCAATTCTCTTCTTCGCATCTACCTGCCGGGAAGAATAACCGGACAATCCCCTGTCGAGGGCACGCTCCACGTCCGCGGCCCCCTGCGCAATCCGCGCGAGTTGAAAGTGGCCGCCGAGCTCCAGTCGTTCAGCGCTGAGGTCGGCCACGTGCAAGTACAAAGTGTTGAGCCCATCCGCTTCGAAGTCGCGGATCAAGCCCTGCTGCTCGAAAACCTGCACCTGGCGGGAAGTGGAACCGATTTCACCGCCCACGGTCGCGTCCATTTGAGCGGGGCGCAAGAGCTCGACCTCCGTCTGGACGGCTCGGTCAACATGACGCTATTGCAGTCGCTCAACCCCAAAATCCTGGCGCGTGGCACTTTGGGCGTAAGTCTCAGCGCCGGTGGCTCCCTCTCGCAGCCCGTTTTGCAAGGACGTCTGGACGTGAAAGACACCTTCGTCAGTCACAACGACTTTCCCAGCGGCCTGAGCGACTTGAACGGTGTTCTGCGGTTCGATCGTAACCGCATCCAGATTGAGAGCCTCAGCGGAACCACCGGCGGAGGAACCGTGGCCTTAACCGGCTCGGCGACCTACCAGGGCGGCGGCGCCTTTCTCATCGACTTCGGCGCAAGCGCGCATGATGTTCGCCTGCGTTATCCCCCGGGCGTAAGTTCCACCGCGAACGCGGATCTCCGTCTGACCGGCACTGCAAATTCCGCCGTGCTGAGTGGCGATGTGGTGGTCACGAAGCTGGCCGTCACTCCAGGGTTTGACTTTGCTGCTTATATCGAGAAGAGCAAGCAGGCGGTCGCCGTGACCCAGAGCAATAGTCTGCAAAGCCGGCTGAAGCTCGATGTGCATGTGGTGACGACGCCCGAGCTGCAGATGCAAACCGCCATCGCCAGGCTCTCGGGCAACGCGGACCTGAGGGTGCGTGGCACAGTCGATCGTCCCGCAATTCTGGGCAGGGTAGAGGTTCTGGAAGGCGATATCTCGTTCAACGGGACCAAGTATCGCCTCGAGCGCGGCGACGTTACCTTTGCCAACCCGGCCAAGACGCAGCCCATCATCGACCTGACGGCGACCACCCGCGTGCGCGACTACGACATTACCGTGCAACTCCGCGGTGATGCCAGCGTTCCCAACGGCCTGAAACCCACCTGGCAGTCCGAGCCTCAACTTCCCGAAGCCGACGTCATTGCGCTGTTGGCGCTGGGACGCACCCGCGAAGAATCCGCCTCGGCGCCGGCGGGCGGATCGTTGGGGTTCGGGGGAGAGGCATCCAACCTACTGATCAATCAAGCTCTCAACAGCACGGTTAACAGCCGCCTGCAGCGTTTGTTCGGCGCCAGCCGGGTCAAGATCGATCCCCAGGGCTTGGCCAGTGAAACCAACGTGGTCCGGGGGCCGCAGGTCACCGTCGAACAGCAAGTGGCGCGCAATGTCACCCTGACCTACAGCACCAACGTCTCCGTCTCCAACCAGCAGATCATCCAGGTGGAGTACAACATAACGCGGAACATTTCAATCGTGGCGTTGCGCGACCAGAACGGAGTGGTCAGTTTCGACTTCAAGATCAGGCGCCGGAAGAAGTGATGGCAGACGCATTCTGGCGATGGAGCGGGGGCTTGCGAGCATGACAACGCGAAACTCACCACGGAGGCACAGAGACACGGAGTACAGCTTTTTACAGGGCTCATAGTCGAGTCGTGGTTATTGGAACGAAGCCTTGAGCCTACTTTTTCTCCGCGACTCCGGGCCTCCGTGGTGGGTGTTGCTCGGGGTCGCAGCCGGACTAATGATTCGACCGAGCAGTATCCGCGCTTGACATAATTCTCCAAACCAGCAACTCTATTTGTTTTTCACTCCACATCCGGAGAAACGGGTAAGGAAGCCATTTTGCGAGTGCGGGTCTTTTATCACGACAAGTGTTTTGACGGGGCCTGCTCGGCCGCACTGTTCACCCGTTTCTACCGGGAACGAATCCGCAGCGATGTGGACTTCGTATATTCCGGCTTGCTGCACCGTGCCGGCGCTCTTTTTGACGAGAAGCAGTTTGATGGCGACGAGAACGCCATCGTTGATTTCAAATATTCCAGTTCGCCCAATATCACTTGGTGGTTCGATCACCACGAAAGCGCTTTTCTTTCGCCCGCCGATGCCGCCCACTTCGAGCAGGATCAGAGCAATCGCAAGTTCTACGATCCCGCTTTCAAATCCTGCACCAGTTTTATTGCCATGATTGCGGAAGAGCGCTTCGGCTTCGACCCGAGCCCGGTCGTCGAACTGGTGCACTGGACCGACATTGTCGACGGTGCCATGTACGATGATGCGAAATCGGCGGTGGAAATGGGAGCTCCAGCCATGAAGCTGACCATGGCCATCGAATCTTCCAGCGACCGGGATTTCGTCAAAAAGCTGATCCCTCTGCTCGCTTACCAGCCGCTCGCCAAGACTCTGGAGGAACCCTTCGTCGCCGCCGTGTTGCCGCCGCTGCTCGAACGCCACCAGCGTTCCGTCGACATTTTGCGGCAGCGCGCCGAAGAAAAAGACGGCACGATTTTTTTCGACATCACCGACCTGGAACTGGAAGGCTACAATAAGTTCATCCCGTACTACCTGCATCCCGATTCGGTCTACAGCATCGGCCTCAGCAAGAGCTCATTTAGGGTAAAAGTTTCGGTCGGATCGAACCCCTGGTCGAAATCCGCGCCCACCGTCAATCTCGCCAAGATCTGCGAACGCTATGGCGGCGGCGGCCACGCCCGTGTCGGGGCAATCTCGTTTGATGTCACACAGGGTGACGCCGCCCGCAAAGCCGCAGCCGAGGTCGTTGCGGAGCTGCGAGCCACCGTTCGCCAACAAGTTTAACGCTTTCGCCAGCGCCCATGTTCGACATACACCATTATCGAATCCACGATCCCGGACACATCAAAGGCGTGCGCACGGTCGCGACCGTCGAGTTTGCGAAAGGCGTCATCGTTGTTCTTGCGGGCCTGGGCCTGTTCTCCATGCGGCACAAAGACCTCTGGGGAGTGACTGAAAGTTTCCTGGAATTTCTCCACGTTAGCCCGCATCATCATCACCATTTCTTTGGAGTCTTCGTCGACCTGGTGCACCGGGTCAGCGACGTTCGCCTGTGGAAGATCGCTACAGTGGCGGCTGTCTATGTGACGGGCCGATTCGTCGAGGCCTACGGATTGTGGAATATACGCCCCTGGGCGGAGTGGATGGCGATCGCCTCCGGCGGCATCTACGTCCCCTTTGAGGCCGTCGATCTTTTCCGACACACAACCTGGTTTCGATTGCTGATTATTGTGGTCAACGTCGGCATCGTGCTCTACATGCTGATGCTGCGCCTGGAAGCCGCAAGAAAGCGCCATGCGGCGCAGCATCCTCAAGAATCTGGATAGGTTAGAGCGGACACTCCTGTCCGCTCCCTTTGCCCTTGCTTTTGATTGTGGCGGGTCCCCGACAGTTGAGCCGTCAGGAAAAGTATCGCGTGAATAACACCGCGACAAATCCTATAATTAATTCCCACTGGAACCTTCCCCGGTCATCTTGTTAGCTTTTTGTGGCAGACTCTCACAGTCAGGGTGTGCTTGGCGGGAGGTTTTCTTGGGATTTGTTCTGGATTTCGATGCAAGGAACCAGATCCTGCGCGTGACTCTGGAAGGTCGACTGACAGACGCGATTCTCTTGGGTAGCTACGCAGCAGCGTCTGGATATGCGGCGTCCCATCCTCCGTGTCGCGGCATTGTTGACTTCTCTGAGGTGACGAAGTTTGAAGTTTCCAGCGGCGCTATGCTGGAACTGGCGAACAGTGCGCCCGCATTCCCGGCCGCAACCATGAGAGTCCTAGTCGCTCCGAGAGATATTTCTTATGGAATGGTGCGCATGTTTCAGATACTTGGCGAAACGAAGCGCCCCAATATGCATGTGGTTCGTACGATGGATGAGGCATACCGCTTGCTCTGTGTGGAATCCCCAGAGTTTGGCCCCATAAGCTGAAAGAGTCGCTCCCGACGGCGGGAGTATTGCAGAGTTGCTGACTGCCGACCGGTCCTTACCGAGAACTCAGAACCGGGAACTGGGAACTACTTCACTCATTCAGCGAGCAACCGCAATCCGCGGGCGGGACGTGCGCTTTCAGAAAGTCAGCCACGCGCTTGTAGGCGTCAATCTGATTTTCAACGCGAGCGAAGCCATGGCCTTCGTTCTCATAGACCTTGTACTCGACCACGCCACCGCGCTTCTTGAGCGCATCCACCACCTGCTGCGCCTCTTCCTTGGGGCAACGCGGATCGTTGCCGCCCGCCAGCAGGTAGAGCGGAGCCTTGATCCGGTCCACGAAGTTGATCGGCGAGCGATCTTCGTACAGTGCCTTGTTCTTCTCGGGATCGCCCATGGTCGCCAGGTCCGACTGCTGCAATACCGGATCTTCGTTCTGAATCTCGGTAAACCAGTTCACAAACGGCACAATCGGGATGCCCGCTGCCCACAGTTCGGGAGCCTTGGTGACGCCCATCATCGTCATGTAGCCACCGTAGCTGCCGCCCATCAGGATGAGTTTTTTCGGATCCACGTAGCCCGTCTGTTTGATCCAGTCAGCAGCAGCGAGCACGTCCTGCAAATCGCCTCCGCCCATATCGAAAAGATTCGCCTGCCGAAATTCTTTCCCGTATCCGGTCGATCCGCGATAGTTGGGCGCGATCACAATGTAGCCCTGGTTCGCCATGTACTGGACGAAGCGATTAAACGTATTCATCGTCTGCGAAGTGGGACCGCCATGAACGTAAACGATCGCCGGGTGTTCGGGATTGTGCGGCAGGTTGTAAGGCATATAGACAAACGCCGAGATCATCCACTTGCCATCTTTGCTGGAATAGTGGACGAGGTGAGGTTCGACCATGTCCTCGGACCGCACCCCTCCTAGCAAAGAGTGCGTAAGCTGAAGCGATCGCTCGTTTGGTGATGGCTCGTGTGGCGCGGGCATTCCTGCCCGCGTGCCTTTGATCTTCGCCTCCTGATCCGCCAGCGTGTAAACCCACAAATCGCCGGGAGAGGTCGCGCCGGTATGGTAATAAAGCAGCCGCGAACCGTCGCGCGTGAAGGGCGAAGACCGGCCCGCAACCTGATTTACTCCTTTGGGCAAGGGCAGGGCATGAGCTTTTCCGGATGCGATGTCATACAGGTAGATGTCAGTGTTACCGTCCACATTCGCGGTGTAGGTCAAGAACTTGCCGTCGGGAGAAAAGCTCTCGCCGGAAATCTCCCATTTGTCTTGCGTGAGCCAGCGAATTTTCTTGCTCGCGATTTCGAGCAAGCCGACGTTGTCGTAACCGTCGCCGGCATTGGAGGTGATCAAGACACTCTTGCCGTCGGGCGAAACGTCATTCGCCGAATATGTGCGCTCGCCGTCATGCCGCGTCAGCAGCGTGGCTTCGGCGCTCGCCACCTCGACCAGAAACACATTTGAGTCCGTCCCTTTCGACTGTTCCTGGGTATAGACGATGGACTTACCGTCCGCCGACCAGATGGGCGCAACGTTCATGCGGTCTTTCGCAGTGCCGGTGGTCAGGTGCTTCACCTCGCGCATGACCGTGTCGTAGACGTCAATCTCGAACACGGACGACGTCTTCGGCTTGACCATGTAAGCGAGATAGCGGCCGTCGTGCGACCAAGTTGGGCTTTCTTCTGCGATCTCGCGCGTGTTCGTCAGGTTGACGACTTGTCCGGTCTTTGGCGACACCAGAAAAATATCCCACTGCTCGTCGCCGTCGTAATCGGAGATGTAGGCGATCCACTTGCCGTCGGGCGACCAGGTTGGTTGGGTCTGGCGTTGATCGCTCACCGTGAGTTGCGTCGGCCATCCGCCTTCGGACGCCACCAGCCAAAGATTGTTGCGGCCGCTCAAATTGCTGATGAAGGCGACGGTCTTGCCATCCGGCGACCAGGTCGCACCGCCCACCTGGCGCGTCATATAGAGTTTTTCGATGGAAAGATTCTTCTCCACTTGGGCGTCGGGCCTGGAGGTGATTTGCTTGGGATCGGTAATGGCCTGAGGTGCCGGCAGAGTCTGGGATGCGATCAGAACTTTCATCAGTACGACCATAACAAACAGGCAAAGAATGCGCATGGTGCCTCGAAGGGAAGTGTGTTAGCAGGAAAAGTTTAGCAGTGTCGCTCGAAATCGGGCGCAACGCAACGCTACTCGACGGTTACCTGATAATCCTGTCCTTCCCAGCGGTTTGCATTCTTCCAGTAGAACGTGAAGATGATCTGCCGCCCCGAGGCGAGAGTATCGGTCGGCAGATCGACGTGCTGAAGATCGCATCCGCTGTCGTTGGAGTCGCTGTCCTGGCTGCTTTGCCAGTCGTCGAAGCTCCAGTGCACCAGGGCGGATTCGATCATCAGAATTCGCAGCCTTTTTCCGCACGGCATCGTACGCGGCTTGTTGTTGAAGCGCCAGTTGAAGTACGTCGCAGACATTTTCTTTACCAAGTACCGTTCCACAGTCTGCGGCGGCTGATCAAAAATCTTGCCGTCAGCCAGCGACCGCCGCAGCTTGATGTATTCGGAGTGAGCCCAGACCAGCGGGCAGGCCGAACCTGACGCTTTGCCTGCAAACAATTCGCGCTCCGGAATATCGTCCGTGTCCCAGACTTGTTCTGGAATCAGGCGACTGGCTCCTGTCGAATTTTCCATGACGCCCAACAAGGCTTCGGCGGAGGCGATGCGTCCAGAGGCCAGCTCGTAGTGAGCGCGTTCACCAGCCAGCAGCGGCCAAGGGCGGCCGATCCCGGTGCCGTCGAAGGGAGATCCGTCCTCGTGTTCACCGTAGCCATCGCAGTTGTAGCGATACCAGGCCGGTCCTTGGGGAAGGTTTACGCGCAGCAGTTCGTCGATGACTTTGACCGTGTTCAGCATTCGCGGATCATCAGGCGCGCGCAAACCGAAACGCACCAGAGCCAGCGCATCGGGACTAACGATTTCTACCGCGGGCGCATTCGATGTGCTCAGGGCTCGGTTCTTGATCGGGACAAATCCCTGCAGGGGTGAAGCCGCGCCGTCTCCGCTGGGAGGCGGCGTGATGCGGACGTAATAGCCTTCGACACCGATCTGCCGGGCCAGATCGGTGTTCACGGCGTATGTGCGTCGCTCGATGTTGAAATTCCAGGTGTCGGCCATATGGCGCAGAAATTCCGCGGCCCGAGACTGATCCATCGTCTGCGCCAGATCAGCGGCAACCAGTAGGGCAGAGATTTCAGCGGCCATGGTGAACGGTGAATAGCCGCCGTCCTCCTCCCAGCGGTCCTGCTGTGTAACCGGGCCGTTGACCACAATGAAAGCCGCCGCTTTGCGCACCATGGGCCACCAGCGGCCGCTCTCACCGAAGTGGCTGGGCGCTTCGCGGCGCAGCAGATCGACGAGCAAAATCGGGAAGGCGGTCTCATCCATCTGCGAACCACTCCAGTACGGGCGCCCATCCAGCCACATGTTCTGCGCCCAGTGTCCGTCGGCTTCCTGCGTGGCCTCGAGATAGTGCAACACCCGGAGAGCGTCGTCGTGAGCGCCGGCGGCCAGCAATCCGCCGGCATTTTCGACCAGATCGCGCGGCCAGATGAGGTGGTAACCGCCAAGGTCTTCGTCTCCTTTGTTGAAGCCCCAGGGAACGGAGAGGCTGGCGATGATGCCGCCCAGGAAGTCCTTGGATTCGTGCGAGCGCAGAACCGCGACGCTGGCCCGGTACAAATCTTTTTCCCGCGGCTTCTCGTCGAGCTTTTTTAAATTCTTCTGCCAGTTCTGCCAGTGAAAGGCGTAATCCTTGCGAAGCGTCTCGTAAGAACTGAGCAGGGAAGAGATCGCTTGCTGACCGGCTTCTGCCCAGATTCCGCCGAAACCAAGTGCCAGGATGAACTCGCCGTTGCAGGCCGCCAGGTCAATTTCCGCCGTCAGTGCGATGTTCCCGTTCTCCGCGCGAGTCGTACTCCCAGGTCATCCGGAAATGTCGGGAAAGGTCCTGCCAGCTGTCCGATACGCCGGCAAATCCGACAGAACGTTTTAGCCACGGAGCGGAGCAGGCCAGGGCGAGTGCGCAAGCATCGCGCTGGGCAAAAAGCATGGGCTTGCCCTTGTACTCGCCCGCCCAGCCGGTGTTGCCGTATCCCATATTTGCCAGGTGTGAAGCCAACAGGGCGTAAAGGTGATAATCGCCGAGATTTCCCCGGAGCGGCACGAAGCGGATTTTCTGCAACACCACGTTTCGCCACGGATCGGTGAACACTTCCTTTTCGATCCGGTAGCGGCCCTGCATATCAGTATTGGTCAGTTCGTAGACCGGCACGCCCGGTTCGATGGGAACATTCTCGAAATTACAATGGCGTTTCTCTTCGGAGAAGAACCCACGGCCATCGGTGACAATCAAGCCCAAGTCGCGGGTGCAAGCCTGATCCACGCGGGGAAAATAAATCTCATTCAGAATGCCATGACTTAGCGTGAACCAAACCCGGCTGTGGAGGTTCAGCGCCGTACCGATGCCGGTCTTGGCGCTCGAAGTCCAGCGGGGTGCGATTCCGGGCCAGCCCGGCGCATAACGAAGCTCGTCACTCAATGGGGGTCGTCCTCACCGTCAAGCAGTTTGCCAGAAGATTCGAATTTGTGCTCGGTTTCCACCGAAACGCAGAGAACGCGCATCTAATGCTACGCATGTTTAGATGCCGTCTCATGCGCGCTCTGTTCCGGCTTGGTCCATGCGCCCAAGGGACCCAGGTCGCGGTCCTAGCAGCTTTCATCCTGCTGACGACCGTTCCGCAGGCGGCTGCCGATCTGCCTTCGGCAGGGCTTGATGGCGGATTCCGCCGGCTCTACGATCTGGATTTTACCGGCGCGCAAAAAGAATTCGAGTCGTGGGAGAAACTGAACCCTGAGAATCCCATGGGGCCGGTGAGCGAGGCGGCTGGCGTCTCTGTTTTCTGAATTCAACCGGCTCGGTGTGCTGGAAGCGCAATTCTATGAAAACGACTCGATCTTCGCCGCGCGCAAGAAATACGAAGCCGACCCGCGAACAGCGCGCCCGTTTCGAGCAACAACTCAGCCGTGCCGAAGACTTGGCAAAGTCCCGGCTGAGCCGGGATGCTCGCGACCGCGACGCGCTTCTGGCGATGACGCTAGCCAATGGCCTGCGCTCCGATTTCGCTGCGCTGATCGAAAAGCGCAATTTCGCGTCGCTGCATTACACGCGGGAGGCAACCGCCTGGGCGCAGCAACTGCTCGCTGCCGATCCCAGTTGCTACGATGCTCACCTGGCCGGCGGCGTCAGCCGTTACATCGTCGGATCGATGGTAGCTCCGGTGCGCTGGATGCTCCGCCTCGGGGGCGTGCCGGGAGACAAATCTGGCGGCATCGCCGAACTCCAGATCACCGCTGCTCAAGGTCATCTGCTCGCCCCGTTTGCACGTATTCTGTTGGCCATCGCCTACGTTCGCGAGAAAGAGTTGCCGCGCGCTCGCGAGTTGCTGCAAGGGCTGCAGCAAGACTTCCCCGACAACCCTCTGTTTGGCCGGGAAATGGCGCGGCTCGACAAGAACGGCAGCCGCTAAGTACTTGCAAAACCAACTCGGTTCATCAGAAATTCACTCCGTTGTAACCTTCCTTTAACACTCCGCTCATAAAACAAAGCTGCACACTTAAGTTAAATGAGCACGAGGAGGACTCGTCTAGTGAAATATCGCATCGCGCTGCTGTTGGCAGTTCTCGTAGTGGCGCTCCCGGTTATGGGGCAGACGCAACTGAACGGAGCCGGGGCCACCTTCCCCTATCCCATGTATTCCAAGTGGTTCAGCGATTACAACAAGCTGCACCCGGACGTGCAGATCAACTACCAGTCGATTGGCAGCGGTGGCGGCATTCGCCAGGTCTTGAATGGCACCGTCGACTTCGGAGCCAGCGATGGTCCGATGACCGATGAACAACTGAAAGAGGCCAAGACGAAGATACTGCACATTCCAACGGTGTTAGGCGCTGACGTCCCTGCGTACAACATTCCTGGTGTGAGCGGCGAGATCAAATTTACTCCCGAAGCTCTGGCCGGGATTTTTCTCGGGAAGATTCAGAACTGGAACGATCCCGCCATCGCCAAAGTCAATCCCGGCGTGAATCTGCCGAATCAGTCGATTATCGTCGTTCACCGTTCGGACGGCAGCGGCACCACCTACATCTTCACCGACTATCTCTCCAAGGTCAGCAAGGAGTGGGAAGCATCGGTAGGGAAGGGAACGTCGGTGAAATGGCCAGTCGGCTTAGGCGGCAAGGGTAACGAAGGCGTTGCCGGACAGATCCGGCAATTGCAAGGGTCGATCGGGTACGTCGAACTGATCTATGCGGTGGAGAACAAAATTACTTACGGATCGGTCAAGAACGCTGCCGGCAACTTCGTTAAGGCGTCGCTGGATGGAGTAACCGAAGCAGCGGCCTCATCCCCCAAAATGCCCGCAGATTTTCGTGTCTCCATAACCAACGCGCCGGGCAAGACGGCGTATCCGATTTCGAGTTTTACCTGGCTCTTGGTTCCGGAGCAGGCTCAGGATCCAAAGAAGGGTAAGATCCTAGCCGATTTTCTGAACTGGATGGTCACCGACGGGCAGAAAACGACTGCCCAACTCAGCTACGCGCCGCTCCCGGACAACGTGGTGGAGAAAGTCAAAGCGGCGATCAAGCAGATCCACTAGTTAGCACCACCGGCCCGGAAAAGGAGAGTAAGCAGGAACCGGGCCGGCGGCGCTTCCGAAGGGAGGACTTTCCCGAAAGTTGAAAAGTGGTCCCGCGTCAATCGTGACGCGGGACCTCTTCGGTTTCTACGGCAAGTAGTAGCGGAACGAGGTGAAGACCATCCCGTCCAGCCCTTCCGGCGAGAGTGCTCCTGGCGTGGCCGTGCCGCCGGTGGGAGCGGCGGTGGCGCCTGACCAGGTCTGACGCGTCACATAAGAGTACTGCGTGCCGAACCGGAACCGTGCCCTTGGGCCCGTTGTAGAACGTGTACCAGAAGCCGGTCGTGCCCTCAATTACGGCTCGCGTATCGCCGGTGCAATTGGCGAGAGTGCCGGGCGTGAAGCCGGTGTTCACCGTCGGTGCCGTTTCGATGTAGCAGCCGTAATTCTTGAAGGTCGGGGCTCCGTAGCCGACATTCGCTCCCTTTCCCGCGTTCGCGAGGGGATCAAAGCTATACGTGCGGCCGGCGTACTCCGCTCCGGTATAGGCATATACGTCGAGTTTCTTGCCGTGATATTCGAGTGTGGTTAAACCCTGGTAGCCCTTGATCAGATGCAACGTTCCGTCGGCATTAATTGACAGATCGGAAAGTTGAGCTGCCCCGTAACGTCCAACTCCGCTGCCACCAAAGCCATGCAAGCCAAAAACGACGTGCTTGTTGGCGAAGTACCAGCGGGCGTTGGCGCCAAAGCCTCCGCCTTCTTTCGAAGCGTTGTAGGCTCCCGTCGCAGAAGTGGCGCCAGTGGCCGTGCACAAGGGTGAGCCGGTCGCAAACTCCACGCACGGGAAGATCCGGTCCGTGAAGCGGTCGACCAAGCCAAAGACCTCGTAATGCCCAAAGCCGGGATCAAAGGCAACCTTGGCGATGATATCGGGTGATGGATTAGCCGTGTAAGTCCCCGTCGTGTTGTAGCTCTTGCTGTCGCCCGCTTCGCCGAGCAGGAAATTGTCTGCGTTGTCCGTGGGTAGTAAGCGTGCCTTCCGCGTTTTCCAGGGCGACTGCGACTGAAAATTTGTCGCCGAAGTCCTTGGTCAGGCGAATCCCGTACTGCCGCGCGAAGGTAAAGCCGACGTTGTATCCCGCGTCGATCGTGCTGGGCCGGGCATCGTTGACTTTGCCCAAGTCGTCGCTCGGAGCGATTCCCGCCTTGCCCTCGGTCACCAGGCTCCACATCTGGCCGCCGAGAAATTTCCAGCCATTGTCAAACTTGGCTTGCCCCCACGCCTGGCGAAGACGGAGAGTGTAGCTGTTGGTCTGCGTAGCGGTGGAGGTCACGCCAGCCGAAAGAAAGTCACCCGATATGTAGCTGGAGAGCTCCACATTCTTCAAGCGACCCACGACAAAGAGCGTCGGTCGCGACTGGCGGGCGGAGCCGAAGAACTCCGACAGATTGCTCTGCGAAGCGCCGGGCATAGTGAGCGCATTGAACGGAGTCGTAACGTCACCTCCCAGCTCTCGCGAACGCCGCACAAATTCCGCCGCCACAAAGGCGCTGGTGGAAAAGCTGATTCCTTTGTAGTGGATCGACAGCGGGTTCTGCAGCGTTGAGTCGATAGTCTTCTGCGTCTCCTGCAACGACATCGCGGCAGTAGTGAGATTCGTCTTGAGGTCGGCCACGTCGCCCTTCAACTCGCCCACCGCCTGCTGTTCTTGGCTGGCTTGGGTTTGAGCGGCAGCGGCCTTGTTGGCGGCATCGGTTGCCGCGGCCTGTGCCTGCTGCCAGTTCTGCTGGTTCTGCTGCAGTTGCTGGGTCAGTTGCTGGATTTGCTGCTGCTGGGCGGCCAGGGCGTCTTTCAACGCCTGCACGTCGGCCGCCGTTACCGCCGGCTGCGCTGGCGCCGCTGCTGCGGCTACGGCCTTGTGCTTCTTCTTTGGAGCCGGTGCGTTTGTGTCAGAAGTTTGTGCCCAAGCGCATGCAGCAAGCGCTGCCAGCGCCAGGATCGTGAGAAATACGTGCTTGGTGGATTTCATAAAATGCCAATCTCTCCTTTTTGAGGTTTGGTCGAACAACAAATTGCGGGGGAGCAACGAAAACTCTTGCCTCCGAGGTCACAGCGTGGCAGCCTTCGGTTAGCCATTATTCCATAAAGTCGATTGTATTAATCGACTTTATTAACATTAGAGAGATAGCAGGCGCGATACCATTCTTCCAGAAACCGCGGAGCCCGCTAACCGCCGTGCTATGAGCAGCTTGAAAGAAGCGCTGCGAGTTCGCGGCAAAGCAGAGTGTGCATGGAATTGCAGTTTCGAAGAACGAAAGATTCTGAGGTTTGGAAGCTTTTTCCTCAAGGTGATACCCTCGGACGCGGACGGCCCTTGGTGCAACCGCCGCCAGCCGGGTTGGTATACTATTTGGGGTTCGGATGCCCGGTGGCGTCTTGGTTACACCCCGTGCAGCCGGCCGAAGTGCGGTTCGTCGTCACACGTCGTACCAAGTTACCTCCCGGACAGCATGAGTTCCACTTTTACGATTGGGTTCACCAAATAATATGGTTCGGCAAACTCTGAGTAACCGGGCGCCCCTCCTGAACCGCGAAGCATCGTGGCTGAAATTTAATTGGCGCGTGCTGGAAGAGGCCGGGGATCTCCGCAACCCATTGCTCGAACGCGTGAAATTCCTCGCCATCACCGCCAGCAATCTGGACGAATTTTTTGAAGTCCGGGTCGGCGGCCTGCTGCAACAACTCGAAGACGGTCACAACTCCACTACGGCCGACGGTCTCACCATGGTGGAGGAGCGGGAACTCATCAAAGATGCGACGCACGAATTTGTCGAAGACCAATATTCGTGCTGGAACGAACGCCTGCGTCCGGAACTGGCGGAGCAGGGAATTCGCGTTCTCGGCGTCGAAGAACTGGATGAAGCGGCATTGGCGTTCGTGGACGACTACTGCGAACGCGAACTCGATCCCTTGCTCACCCCGGTAACGGTGGACCCGGCGCATCCCTTTCCTCGGGTGATCAACAAGGCGCTGTGCGTGGCCTTGTTGCTGCGCCGCCGCCGCCGCTCCTCGCTTACCTATACCGGAGTCGTAACCGTTCCGCGGGCCCTGCCGCGGCTGGTCCGACTCCCCTCCGAAGGAACCATCGATTTCATTTTTCTTGCCGACCTGGTAGTCCACCATGCGGTGCGCATGTATCAGGGCTACGACATCGTTTCTTCCGCCGCCTTCCGCGTCACCCGCAACAGCAACCTCTATTTGCAGGAGGAAGAATCGCGCAGCCTGCTGGAATCGGTGCGCGCGGAATTGCACAACCGGCGCAAGGGAGACGCGGTTCGAATGGAGATCGAATCCGAGGCCGATCCCGAGATTATCGAGCGCCTGGGCACGGTCTTCGAGCTTGACCCCTGGCAGGTTTTTCCCGTCCACGGCCCGGTGAATCTTTCCCGTCTCTTCAACATTTACGACGCAGCCGCGCGTCCCGACTTGAAGTACCGCCCCTATGTGCCGCGGGAGTTGCGCCTGACCGCGAAGTCTCATGATCTGTTTGAAGAAATTCGGCGTCATGACATCCTGCTGCACCATCCCTACGATTCGTACGATGCGGTGCTCTCGTTCATTCAGTCGGCCGCCGAAGACGAACGCGTGCTCTCCATCAAGCAGACCCTTTACCGCACCAGCGAGCATTCGCTGATTGTTCCATCGCTGATGGCGGCCGCGGCACACAAGGAAGTCACCGCCGTCGTGGAACTGAAAGCGCGCTTCGATGAGGCGCCGAACATTCGCTGGGCGCGCGATATGGAAGATGCCGGCGTGCAAGTCTTCCACGGGCTGGTCGGTCTGAAGACACACTGCAAGCTTTGTCTGCTGGTGCGGAAAGATCCTGATGGCGTAACCCGTCAGTACGCGCACCTGGGTACGGGCA
Organism: uncultured Acidobacteriaceae bacterium; assembly: GCA_963838935.1. Taxonomy (GTDB): domain Bacteria; phylum Acidobacteriota; class Terriglobia; order Terriglobales; family Acidobacteriaceae; genus Acidiflorens. Next base: position 169,418 of record CAWITH010000045.1, on the reverse strand, counting down.
ACTACAACGCAACCACCGCCCGGATCTATACCGATCTCAGCCTGATGACGGCCGACCCGGAGATTACCAGCGCGGTGCATGATGTTTTCAGTTTCCTGACTGCCTACGCCGAGCACCCCAGCTACGGGCCGCTGCTGGTGGCGCCTCTGGATCTGGCGGAAAAGTGCCTGAGCCTGTTTGAGCGCGAGGCCGAGCACGCCCGAGCGGGGCGTCCGGCGCGCATCATCGCCAAGATGAACGCCCTTCTCGACAAGAATATTGTCCAGGCTCTGTACCGCGCTTCGCAGGCGGGAGTGGACATCGAGCTGCTCGTGCGGGGTATGTGCGCGCTGCGGCCGGGAATTCGCGGCATCAGCGACCGCATCCGCGTGCGCAGCATCGTGGGCCGGTTCCTCGAGCACAGCCGCATCTTTTACTTCGAGAACGGCGGCGAATCCGAAATCTATATCGGCAGCGCCGATTGGATGCACCGCAATCTGCACGAGCGCGTCGAAGTTCTGTTCCCGCTCAAGAACCCGCTGCTGCGCGACCGCGTGGTGCATGAAATTCTGGCCGCCTACCTAGCCGACAATGTGAAAGTAAGATTTCTGCAACCGGACGGCCGCTACCTGCGCCCCTGGCAATCGCCGCGCGGACGCAGCAAGAAGCCGCCTCGAGGCGCGGCTGCCTTCAGTTCGCAGGATTTTCTCGTCGGCCTGGCGGAAGGCACCAAAACTCCGGAAGACATTCCGGTTGGCATCCCGCGGCGCTCCTCGCGAGCGTTGATCGGTCGAGCCGTGGCCGGACGGCCCGTGATAGGAAAGGAATAACCACTCCGAAATGTTTCTCTACTTTTTGCGCCACGCCAGTGCCGGGCAACAGTTGAGTTCCGCCAAGAAGGACGAAAAGCGCGGCCTCGATAAAGACGGTATCGAACAATGCGGCTACATCGGCCGCGCCCTGGCCGCGCTCGGCGTGCAGGTGGAAATCATCGTTTCCAGCCCGCTAAAGCGATCCACGCAAACCGCGGCGCTGGTGGGAAACGAAATGGGTCATGAAGGCAAGCTGGTGACCGAGAACGCCCTGCGTCCGGAGGCCGGCTTCGCGGATTTTCAGAAGATGCTGGAAAAGTACGCCCGCCAGGACTCCATCCTGCTGGTGGGGCACAACCCGAACCTGCGCGAATTCCTGGGACGCGTGATCTGCGACAGTGGATGCGAAGCTGTGGTGGAACTCAAGAAAGGCGCCGTGGCCAAGGTTGAAATGCGGCGCAACTCGGGTTCGATGAGCTGGTGCATCACGCCCCGCATTTTGCGCACGCTTCACGCCGCCGCGACAGAAAGCTCGCGCCCGAAGACTTCGCGGAAGTAGGCGCTGTCTTTCTCAATCGACCATACCTCCAGATCCACGCTGGCCTTTCCGCGCGGAGTCAGTTTCATGGAGACCCGGCCGCTGCGCGCCGAGACTGTAACTTTCTCCACCGCTTGCATTCTGCCCATATTCAAGGCGCGCGCGATGCGGAGCAGTACCGACGCTTTCTCCACATTCTCCTGCTCCTCTGGGCTCAAGCCGCTCATGGGGCCGTCTCCCGGCGTGGGGCGCGACTTTCCCAGATAGCGCGCGATCGAGCCAATGATCCGCCGCTGTTGCGGCGTGTATCCCAGAATCTCCGAGTTCGCGATGATGTAATAAGTGTGCCGGTGGTGTCCGTTACGGTTCAGGTAGTCGCCGACCTCATACAACATGGCTGCGGCCGAAAGCCATTCACGATACTCCACAGGAAGCTGGTGGACGGACTTCAACGAAGAAAACAGCAGCAGAGCCGCGTCGCGCACATGCAACGCATGATGCAGGTCGACCCGGTAATGTTCCACGGCGCGTTGGATCGACTCCCAGCGCTCCGATTCAATCGCCCGCCCCGATCGCGTGCTGCGATCGTAGTCCGCTGCCATTTGGGCGAGAATGCCGTCGCGCAGACCCAGGGCCGAGTAGCGGAAACCGGCGAGATGGCAGCGCTCCAGCAATTCCGCATACACGACCGCGCCGGCGCAGATGATTTCAGCGCGGCGCGGACCGATTCCAGGCACCTTCCGCCGCTGCTCCAACGTCATGCGCGCAATCTGTTTGGCGATACGGCGGATCATTTCGCGGGTAACGTAAGTCGCCGGCCGGCTCTTCCTCGACCGTGACAGGTGGCTGGCAACGCCCGCTAATGCGGCCGCTGTGCCGGAAGTGGCGATGACCGCGCCCACACGCGCAGCCTTGATCCGGTTTTGAATGCGCGAAATCTCCCGCGCCACAAATCCCTGCAGCCATTGCAGTTCACCCTTGCGCGGCGGATCATGTTTGAGGAATTCACCGGTCAGACGTACCGCCCCGAGCGACAGGCTCACCGTATCCCGAAGGTGTCCGTTCCGCGAAAGAGTGAGCTCGCAACTGCCTCCGCCCAAGTCCACCAGCAGAAGGCTATGGGCATCGAGGCGGCCGGCGGAAACAATACCGAGGTGAATAAGGCGGGCTTCCTCCAGTCCGGAGATGATCTCGATCGTCCAACCTGTCGTGGAGCGCACCCACTCCAGAAATGCGCGCGAATTGCGGGCATCGCGCAGCGCCGCCGTGGCCACCACCCGCACCGAATCGGTGCAGCATTCCTGCATGGCGCGATGGAATCGCCGCAACACCTGCACCGTTTCCGACATGGCCTGGGGCGAAAGCAGTCCGCTGCTGAAAACGCCATCCCCCAGGCGAGTGACCTCCCGGTCTTCGTGAATTTCTTTGAGACGTCCCGCCTGCAGGCGCGAAATCTTCAGACGAACAGAGTTCGATCCGATGTCGATGGCGGCAAAGGTGGGCATGGAGTAACGAACGAATGTTAACGATCAGTCTTCTCACAACCGGGGTGCGTCGCGCAAGCCTGCCACTGCACCCTGCCACTGCAGATGGAATCAAACGGTGGAAAGCCGAGCGTCCCCCGATTTTGTTCTCACTCTCCTCTCAAAAATCGAATAACGATGCCCGTGGTAGCGCTCTTGCGTTTCTTTAAGTTAGACTCCCTCCGTAACATACTCCGCTCGTCCCTATTGAGGAGGCCTCTATGGCGCAGCAAAGTCCGTCCGGCATTGTGCGTTCGGCTTCGACATTGTCCATCCTGTGGGGCGTGTCGCTCATCATCTTGGGCATGTTCGCGGTGGGATCGCCGTTTATCGCAGCCGTCGCGGTCAACCTGGTAATTGCTTGGCTCATCGTTTTGGCAGGTGTGGTTCACTTGACGATCGCTTTTCACGCACGCGAAGCGGGCAGTCTGATCTGGAGACTGCTGGTAGGGCTCGCTTATGTCTGCTTTGGTGGGTACCTGATTGCGCGTCCGGCAGTGGGTGTGGCGTCGCTCACTTTGGTGTTGGCGTCACTCTTTCTGATTGAGGGCATCCTGAACATTGCCCTCTTCTTTAAGGTGCGCTCCGTGCAAGGATCCACTTGGTTCCTGATCGACGGCATCGTTACGCTGTTATTGGGGCTGATGATCTATACGCAATGGCCCTCGAGTTCGGCTTGGGCGATAGGCACGTTGGTTGGCGTCAGCATGATCATCAGCGGCGTTACGCGCGTGATGCTTTCCTTGGCCGTGCGAAAAGCAACCGACACGATCGCTTCGAAGTTGGCTGCTTAGTGGGTCGCGACATCATTTGACGGAGACCTGGCTCAGCGACCCGAGCAAGCATGCGCCGCCTCGGGGTAGGTGTGCCCGCTGAAACCTAGTGTTGACCGAACTGAACGGAGGAAGACGGCATGGGAGGCCTAATTCCGTTAGGCGACGCGTCGCGACGCCCGGCACGCGTCCCCCTGGTTACCGCCCTCATCATCCTCGTGAATGCCTTGGTTTTTGTGCTTGAGCTGAGGCGTGGCGAAACCTTCGTGACGCAGTGGTCAGTGGTGCCAGCGCAAATTGTTTCCGGCCATCACTGGATCACGATTCTGACCGCCATGTTTATGCACGCCAGTTGGTCGCACATCATCGGCAACATGATTTTCTTATGGGCCTTTGCCCCCGAAATCGAAGATGCGATGGGCCGGGGCCGATATCTTGCCTTCTACCTGGTGGGCGGGCTCGTGGCCACGCTTGCCCAGGCTCTGGCCGACCCGCATTCCACGGTACCCAACCTCGGCGCCAGCGGAGCCATCGCAGCGGTGATGGGCGCGTTTCTGGTCACCTATCCTCGTGATCAAATTCGCACGCTTCTGTTTATATTTGTGTTCGCGCGAATCAGATTCATCCCGGCGGCGCTCTTAATCGGTTTTTGGTTTCTCACTCAGCTCTTTCACGCAGGCGCTGTGGCACAAGTCCAGACCGGCGGTGTGGCATATTTGGCGCATGTCGGGGGCTTCATCTTCGGAGCTGCCACTGCGCGCTGGTTCAAGGACTCGCGTCGAATCGCCGCCGCTTTTTAACCGATTTGTAACAACCGTCTGCTAGCCTAAAACGGAATGTCTAATCAAGCCCTGCCCCGGCCGCGTTTCAACGCTCCCGAACCGGAGCGGGGCGCAAAGGCCGACCTGAAAATCGAAGCCAGAACGGCGCCGCTGTTGCAGGGGAAGGTCAGCGAAATCCCCGACACTTTATTTGGCTGGGCGATGCGTCTTTGCGGCGTGGCGGTGGTCGCGCTGCTCGGCTTGATTGTTTACCAGTTGGTGGTGGGCTCCACGCTCTCCTGGCACGCTTTTGGCTGGAAGTTCTTTGGGCAGTCGGACTGGAATCCGGTTGAGGATTCCTACGGCGCGCTGCCTTTCATCTACGGCACAGTTGTCTCTTCGCTGCTGGCGCTCGTCATCGCTATCCCCCTGTCTCTCGGTGTGGCTGTGTTCATTACCGAGATGTGCCCGATAGGGTTGCGGGGAATTCTTTCTTTTACCACCGAGCTTCTGGCCGCCATCCCCAGCGTGGTCTACGGACTTTGGGCCATTTTCGTTATGGTCCCGGTACTGCGCGAATACGTTCAGCCGTTTCTCGCCAAGACGCTTGGCTGGACGGGCCTGTTCAGCGGCCCCCCCTACGGCATCGGCATGCTGGCCGCGGGCGTGATTCTGGCCATCATGATCATTCCCATCATCTCGTCCATCACGCGGGAGGTGCTCACCGTGGTTCCTCAGCATCAGCGCGAGGGTGTACTGGCGCTGGGTGCGACGCGCTGGGAAATGATCCGCATGGGCGTGCTGCGCAATGCGCGGGCAGGAATCGTGGGCGCCATCATTTTGGGCCTCGGCCGGGCCCTCGGCGAGACCATGGCCGTTACCATGGTGATTGGCAACCGTCCCGAAATTGCCAAATCGCTGTTTGCCCCCGGATACACCATGGCCAGCGTGCTGGCCAACGAATTCACCGAAGCCACCGGCGATCTCTATCTTTCAGCGTTGATCGAGATCGGCTTGGCGCTGTTCTTTGTCACCATTGTGGTCAACGCGCTGGCACGGCTCATGGTATGGAGCGTTACTCGAGGCCAACCGTCAAGAAGCATTGCTTGAGGCGAGAGTGACCTGAACGAAACTGATCTGATAAGAATTGACTGATACGAACTCCAACCCGACAGCGGTACAGGTTACGCCCATCAGTTTGCGGCGGCGCCTGGTCGACCACCTGATGACCGGCCTCGCCGTGCTCACCGTCGCCCTCGTGCTCTTGCCGCTCTTCGCCATCTTTGCCTATCTGGTTTATAAGGGCATCGGCTCGATCAACCTTGCCTTCCTGACCCAGACGCCGAAGCCGGTGGGCGAGCCCGGAGGCGGCATGGCGAACGCCATCGTCGGCTCCATGGTCATCCTAGCCATTGCCAGTCTGCTGGGAGTGCCGCTGGGCATCGGCGCGGGCATCTTTCTCTCCGAGTACGGACGCAACCGCTATGGCGACATCGTGCGCTTTGTCTCCGATGTGCTGAACGGCGTGCCTTCGATCGTGATCGGGATTGTGGCTTATGGACTGGTCGTCATGCGCCAGAAACACTTCTCGGCGCTGGCCGGAGGCGTTGCCCTCGCCATCATGATGGTCCCGACCATCGCGCGCACCACCGAGCAGATGCTGCTTCTGGTGCCGCAGGCGATCCGCGAGGCCGCCTATGGTCTGGGTGTCTCCCGCTGGCGCACCACCATCTCGATTACACTGCGTACGGCCACCTCGGGAGTCATCACCGGCGTCATGCTGGCCTTCGCCCGGGTCGCCGGAGAAACGGCGCCGTTGCTGTTCACCGCCTTTGGAAACCAGTTCTGGAATTGGAAGTCGGACCAGCCCACCGCCGCTCTGTCGCTGCAGATTTTCACCTATGCCATCTCGCCTTTTGACGAATGGCATCGGCAGGCATGGGCGGGCGCGCTGGTGTTGATTGTCCTCATCGTCGGCGCGGTCGCAGCGGTCCGCATCGCGGTACGGCACGGAACGTTAGCAGGAGCATAGGCAGGAGCTTAAATCGCCATGGGAGTCGGAATTACAGTCGAGCACCTGAATGCGTTCTACGCCAAGACGCAGGCCTTGTTCGACGTCAATATCATCGTGCAAGCCAACCACGCGACCGCGCTGATCGGCCCTTCGGGTTGCGGGAAATCCACGTTTATTCGCTGTCTGAACCGCATGCACGAGACCATTCCCGAGGCGCGAGTCGAGGGCACTGTAAGAATTGGCGACCTCAGTGTTTATAACGGAACCTCGGCCACACAACTGCGCCGCCGCGTGGGCATGGTGTTTCAGAAGGCGAATCCATTCCCCACTATGTCGATCTACGACAACGTGGCCGCCGGCCTCAAGCTGAACGGTTTTCATAACCGCAAACAACTGGACGAAGTCGTCCATAAATCCTTGCACCACTCCGCTCTGTGGGACGAAGTAAAAGATCATCTCCACAAGAAATCCGGCGCCAGCCTCTCGGGAGGCCAGCAGCAGCGCTTGTGCATCGCCCGCGCCCTGGCCGTCCAACCGGAGGTTCTGCTCATGGATGAACCCTGCTCGGCGCTCGATCCCATCTCCACCGGCAAGATCGAAGAACTCATTTTTCAATTAAAAGAGCAATACACCATCGTGATTGTGACGCATAATATGCAACAGGCTGCCCGGGTAGCCGAGTTTACCGGGTTTTTCCTGCTGGGCAAGATGATTGAATTCGATAAGACGGAAAAGATCTTTACCAATCCCTCCGACAAACGGACGGAAGACTACGTCACCGGCAGATTCGGATAGGAGTGAGGTCAGAAGTAAGAGGTCAGATTGCGGAGGTGAAAAATGGCGTACTTGGTTTTAACCTCTGCAATCTGACCTCTAACCTCTGACCTTCACGGGACGCGATTCTGATAACGAGATTTGGAGAATGAGGTTCGGATGATGCGCACGCGCTTTCAACAACAGATGGAGGATCTCCGCGAGAGACTGCTCCGCATGGGCGGTCTCGCGGAACTGGCGGTTGATCGCGCCACTCAGGCCTACACGCAGCGGGATCTCTCCCGCTGCCAACTGGTCCTCGAAAACGAGAGCCACATCAACGCCGCCGAGCGCGAGATTGATGAAATGGCCTTCGACATTCTCGCCACGCAGCAACCGGCGGCCGTGGATCTGCGCTTCATTCTCGCCGTGACCAAGATCAATGCCGACCTCGAACGCGTCGGTGATCAGGCGGTGAACATCGCCGAGCGCGTCATGGACCTGATTGAATTGCCGGCCGTCGAGTTGCCGGTCGATATCGCGCGCATGGCCACCGCCGTCAGCGCCATGGTGCGGCGCGCCCTGGAGGCGTTCGTGGAAGGCAAGGCCGAGCTCGCTCAGGCCGTGCTGGAAATGGATCATGTCGTCGACCGGATGCGCGACGAAGCTTTTATCATGCTCGTGCGAAAGATGAACGAAGAGCCACAAGTTACTCAGCAGGCGCTAGATGCACTCTTGGTGGCCCGCAACCTCGAACGCGTCGCCGACCACGCCACCAATATTTCCGAGGACGTCATCTTCTGGGTTCTGGGAGCTGATGTCCGCCACCACGCCCAGGCAGCATCGGTAGCGCCACGCCCGGAGAGACGCCAACAGTAAGACGATGTAAACGATGATGATGGAGAGACGGGCGCCTCGCCCGTCCATGCGACTTCTCAACGGGGAGAACAATAAACCTCGCTCTTGGCTTTTGTGTAGAGACTTTGGGGGAGCAAGACTTGGCCGTCCACCAGCTGAACGATTGGGACATTAATCCGTTCATTGGGCGACCGGGTCCATGTGTGCCCAGTCCATCGTGCGTTGAAGACCAATTCCCATTGTTTGAGCGGCGTTTGGCCTACGCACGGGAGGAACACATCTTCAAACGCCCCGTTTCCGTTTTCATCCGTAAGTTTGCATCGATCAACATCCGCGTGCTCGTCGAACCAACAGTCCAACCAATAACCTGTCTTGTGCAGTGTAAACGGAACGTTGTTTGGTAAGACGTAAAGGGCATTGGACGAGACAGTACGCGGTCGTCGGGGTTTATGTCCTAACCACCAGAGCACGCCCACAGCGAGGATGATCACGGTTCCGAGGACCACGCGACTGAGCTTCTTAGGAGTGAAGCGAAGCAGCAGTGCGACAATCACGCCGAGCGCAATGGCCCCGAGCACGAACCCTGTTGCGATGGGCATGCTAACGAAGCCCATCACGAGAAAGCCCACAGCAACAAGTAGTCCGGCAAACTCCGAGTCCACATTCATAACTCGAAACGGGCCGGGATGACGGTTGGCGTCGTGATCTTTCATCGGCTAATTGTCCCACCAGCTCACGCCAAAAGCCACGTTGGGGAGCTCCAACTGTTGATAAGTCCCCATTGTGCTCATTGAGCAGTTTTGAGCACAAACGCGCGCGTTATCCTCCACCCCTCCGCCGCCGGTGCGGTACACTGATTGACGCCCAGGGATGAGCAAGTGGGTACTCATCCCCGCCCTGCGACCACACTAAGCATGAGCCAGAGAATCCGAGTTTTTGCCACCTGCGACATCGGCGATGCCCTCAACATTCTTCGCGACAAGGGATACGACCTCGAAGTCTATCCCCAGCCCGAAGCTCCGCCGAAAAGCTTGATCATCGAAAAAGTGAAGTCCGGCATCGATGGCCTGATCACCACCCTGCGCGATGCCATCGACGCTGAGATTTTCGCTGCCGGAAAAGGCACGCTCAAAGTAGTCGCACAGTACGCCGTCGGATTTGACAACATCAACCGCGCCGATGCCAACCAGTACAAGATTCCATTTACCCATACCGCCGACGTCCTGACTGAAGCTACGGCGGAGTATGCCTTCTTCCTGATGGGCTCACTCGCCCGCAAACTTTGGTCCGCCGAACATCTGACCCGCGAAAATCGCTGGGGATATTGGCATCCCTACCTCCCGTTTCTGGGCGACGAAGTCACGGGCAAGACAGTCGCGGTCATCGGCACCGGGCGCATCGGTCTAGCCTTTATCAAGAAGTGCGCGGGGTTCGACATGAACATCCTGTGCTTTGATCCAGCGTATGAGAATCATGACTACATCCGCGCCACACAAGAGGTGAAGGATCTGCGCTTCAAGCACGGGATGACTCGCGAGAGAGCCACAATTCGTTACACCACGTTGGATGAAGCCTTGAGTGCCGCGGATTTCATCAGCCTGCACGTTCCGCTGCTGCGCGAAGGCGAGAGCAGCACGCCGACCTATCACCTGATCAACGAAACCACGTTGCGCAGGATGAAGCCGACCGCAATGATCGTCAACACCTCGCGTGGTCCGGTGGTAGACGAGGCCGCTCTGGCCCGAGCTTTGCGCGAGAACTGGATTGCCGGCGCCGCTCTCGATGTTTACGAGGAAGAGCCGCTGCCCGCCGATTCGCCGCTGCGCGATCCCGCCATCGCCGACCGCTGCCGCCTTCTGCCCCATTTCGCCAGCGCCGCCCGCATCACCCGCCTCTCCTCCGATCCGAATAAAGGCATGGCCGGACGCTGCGTGCAGGGACTGATGGACGTGCTGGAAGGGAACTACGGCGGCGACATCAGCAAAATGCCCTACGTGGTGAATAAAGAAGCCTTTGCGAAGTAGATGACGGTCGGCAATGCTGGCACACCGCGTCTCGACCGCGAGACACGCGGCACCCAGCGCGCCCGAATGAATATACTCAAGGAAGAACGAGTTCGCAGAAGAGACTGGAGCCATCCACTTCGGTAAGGTTTGGAGCAAGGCCAAGAATTGCGGCCAGGCTTCTGAAGCCTTCGGCGTCCACGGTTGTAGCGCGGAAGCCATCCTTGCAGACGATGACGCCATTGCCTGTCGCCTGGTAATCAATCTCACCTATTAGCCCATTTTCGGCTTGGATCTCAAACCACTTGAGACGTTCCTCCCAGAAGCAGTGGGAATAGCTGGAGAAAAGGACCACACCACCTGACCGGGTAACACGAGCAGCCTCCGCGAAGAGCTTGTTCTTGACTGACCCCAAAAGCTGAGATTCCGTTCTGAATGCAGAGCGTCAGATCGAAGTTGCCATCGCGAAAACCCATGCGCGTCGCGTCCATGACTGCTAGGTGAAGCGATTTCTTGGGGCCGGCGAACTCCACGGCCATGCCCAGGCTTGCCAACGAAGTGTCGATTCCGACTGCAGTTCGCACTCTGGGGAGGAGTCGTCGAAGGACTCTCCCATAGCCACACCCGAGTTCCAGAGCCACCATGCAAGAAGAAGTCTTCCGAAGCACGAAATCGATCTCTGCTTCGAGATAGGCTTTAGTCCTGGGCGGAGCAAGCTCATAACAGGAGCGAAGGCGGCCCGCAGAAAGCTTGTCGGTGTAGTAGCCGGGCATAGAGCAACAGAATTGTGCCACACACCGGGTGCCTGAGACTAAGATTCAGAGCGTACGGCTGTGCACCCGCCGCTTGCCCAAGACTTGCCGCCTCCCGATCTCACCTGCTACTCTCGCCCTTCACACACGCCCTGATTTGTAATGCGGGCCGTGTTCGTGGAAAATTCCCATTCGCTTGGCGAAGTATGTTGCCAAGGAATTGGCCGGAGGAAAAATGAATCTGCGTCGCGCAGTTCGGTTGGCGGTGTGGTGGGCGATCCCCGTGCTGGCGTGGGCGCAGCCGCCGGCGGACATGAAGCCGGCGACGGACCGGCTGGCAGCTTCGATTTACAACGGGCCGTCGATGAACACATTAGGAGAACTCGCGGATGGCATCGGCGGGCGCCTGACGGCTTCGCCAGCCTATGTTCGCGCCACCGAATGGGCAGCGGCCAAGTTTCGCAGTTATGGCATCGAGAATGTGCGCCTGGACCCGTTCACGATTCCAGCAGGCTGGCAGCGAGGAACGGCGACCGGCGCAATGCTGTCGCCGTTGGCGCGTCCACTGTACCTGGCATCGCTCGGGTGGGCGCCGTCAACCCCGCCAGGAGGCGTGCAGGGCGCAGTCGTTATAGTCGCGGACCTCGCGCCGGAGGTCTTGAAATCTCGCAAAGACGAACTCCGGGGCAAGATTGTTCTTCTCGATACGACCAGGATAAATGCCGATGGCTATGCGAAGTCCCTGGCGAGGCGGGAGGCAGCGTGGCCCATATTTCAGAAAGCGGGCGTGCTGGCAGTACTCATGCCGGACCGCGAGAACAATAACGTTTTGAATGCGCACGACGGTGTGTGGGGAGCGAAGTTGCTTCCGCTGCCGGTAGCCCAGCTCGGCATGGAAGATGCCAAGCTCATCCAGCGCGAACTGGAGCGCGGGCCGGTCACCATCCAATTAGCGATTGAGAACAAGACTTCGGGAGAGACCACGGTCAACAACGTAATAGCCGAGATTCGAGGCAGCGAGCGCCCCGACGAGTGGATCCTGATTGGCGCGCACCTCGACTCGTGGGATTTCGGCACCGGGGCTCAGGACAACGGCACCGGCGCGGTCAGCGTCCTCGAAATCGCTCGCGCCATGAAGTTGCTGGAGAAAGCCCCGCGGCGCAGCATTCGCTTTGCCCTTTGGGGTGGAGAAGAAGAGGGCCTGCTCGGATCGTACGCCTACACGCAGGCGCACCAGAGCGAGTTGGATCAGTGCGTGGCCGTTCTGAATACCGACAACGGCGCCGGGCATCCGAAGGGATGGAAAGTCGAAGGGCGCGAAGATCTGAGGAAAGCGATGCAGCCGTGGAGCGACGGCCTCCTGAAGAACTTGAGCGGCGGCGATCTTTCCCTGGAGACAACCTACAACACCGATCACGGTCCGTTCATGTTGCAGGGAATTCCGGCCCTCGATCTGTGGGTGGATATGACGCACTACATGGAAATCCATCACAAATCCAGCGACACGCTCGATAAAATCGATGGCTTGGACTTCAAGGGTGGCGAAGCGATTGTGGCAGTGACCGCCTACGCCATCGCGCAAAGCGAAACCCCATTCGCATCGCACATCGATCACGCAGCTGTAGGAGAAATTCTGAAGAAGGCGAACTTGGAGGAGATGCTGGAGAATGTGGGTGTGTGGAGACCCTGATGGCACCGCGTGCGAACTCACTTTAGCGTAGCGGAAACGCATACATCAGCCTGCCCTGTGTCCAGAGTTGGTTGACGCCGCGGGGCAGCTTCATCACCGATGCTGAGCCGAGATCGCGCTCGTACATCTCTCCGCCTGGGTCATTCCGCTTTCCTCGGCTTGGATCAGAGCTTCGACGGTCCAGTTGACGATGCTTGGCCATTGCCGGGCTGGTCTCACGGCAGTCTTCATGGGCAAGACGACAGAAAATTAATCTCCGTGTAATGCTGGCGTCACTTTGCGCTGTTAGATTTGCCGCGGTGTTTGGCCCCAGTCGCGGGCGCTGGCAGCTCTTCTGGAACCCTTCGGAGTGAAACCAGATCGGGCTTGCCAACCCACAAACTGACTTTTAACCCACAGGAAGGTGACTCATGCGATTGCAGATGCTACGGAAATTCTCCGCCGGCTTGCTCACGTTGTTGCTGGTTCAACCATATGGATTGATGGCGCAAAGCGCGCCCAACACTCACCGCCAACTCGTCAGCAAGTACCACATTCCAACGGCCAGCGAACCTGCGTTGTCGCAGGCCGCTATGATCGATTTGCTCCAAAAGAAAATAAAGTACGTTTTTGTCCTTTACCAGGAGAATCGCTCCTTCGACTCGTATTTCGGAACCTTTCCCGGCGCCGAAGGGATTTACAGCCATCCCGCTGCCCAGACTCCGGGCTTTACCCAGCAATTGACCGATGTGACCGGGAGTTTGGTTAACATCCAACCCTTCCGCATCGGACCAAGCGACACCTGCCCACATTCGATCGTGAATGGCTCGGTCTCGGCATGCTACGCGGCGGATACCGACGACATCGACCACTCCCATCCGCGGATGGTGGCAAAAATGGACGTCCAGAGTGGCAAAGCGTTGATGGATCAGTTTGCCTCTGTCGAGGAACTTAAGTACTGGACGAGCGGTGCCACTCCCAGTCTGAAAGCCAAGCAGATGGGCGAACTCGCGATGGCTCACGAGGATTGCGATACCGTCCCGCTCCTTTGGGGGTATGCCGACAAGTTCGTACTGTTTGATCACATCTTCCAGACGATGACTGGACCCTCAACGCCAGGAAATCTTTCTATCATCGGTGCGCAGGCAGGACAAACGCAATGGGCGCTTCACCCGAGCGAAGGCTATACCGACAACGGCGGCACGCTGCCGGGCGTCCCCCTGATGAACGACAGCGATCCCTTCTGGGGATCACCCGACGAAACCAATCCGCCGCTCGTGCCGGTAAACCCGACCGATTTCCCGGGCTATGGCATTGAGTTCAATATGACGTTTGCGACTCTGCCGCTGACTTTGGCGGGCAGGGACTTGCAGAGCTTGACGGCATCAGATCGGGATGCCGATGATGACCTCGCCGATGTAAAACAAGATGTTGGTTTCATCACGGACTTGCACAAGAAGGCGGTGCCGTTCGGGTGGTATGAAGAGGGGTTTGACAAGGAAGTTACCGATAACGAAGGTCCCGAGGACGCGAATGGAACGCACGCGTCGTACATCACCCACCACAATGGTCCGCAGTACTTCGGCTATGTGGCGAACAACCCGGCCATGGTCCAGCAGCTGCACGGTCTGGGCGACTTCTTCGATGCTGTCAATCAGCGGACGCTACCTAAGGAAGGTGGACTGTTTTTCGTCAAGGGCGGCTACACGAACCTGTTCAGCCTGAAGCCGGGCGATCCGGATACGACCGTACAGGGCGCCTTCCTCGGCGACGACGACCACCCAGCCTATTCGGACGCTCAGATCAGCGAGGCCATGGTAGCGGAGGCCATCAACGCGATTGCTGCCAGCCCCTATTGGTCGCAAAGCGCGATCATCATTACCTGGGACGATTCGGAAGGAGACTACGACCACGTGCCTCCTCCGATCCGCAGCTTTGGGCCGGATGGCTCGCAGATCACAGATGGGCCCAGGGTTCCGCTTCTGGTCATCTCCCCCTACGCCAGCACCAACCAAGTCGTGTCGGATCAGGGGAGTCAATCGTCAGTCGTCAAGTTTGTTGACACAGTTTTCGGGCTTCCACCGCTTGCATTGCTCCCGGACGAGTTGTACGGGCGCTTCCTGGGTGCAGTGGAGTTCGGACAACTGGACCTGGGGCCAGAGGATGCGCTCACTCCGGGTATTACCGATCTAACGCGAGCCTTTAGCGCTGCGCGACTGACAGGAATCGCGCCACCGCTGCCGGCTTCCTATGCAATGGTTCCATCATCACTTGTCACCACTCTACCGTCGTCTTGGACGACGGGAGGATGTCAATACCTGGGAATCACGACAACCGATCGCGCACTCGGGGTCCCGAACCCGATTCCCAGCGACTTCAATCCACGACCCAAGACCAATCCCTATTAACAGCCGCGATTGCTCGGGCTGGCTTTCCATGCCAGCCCGAGTCCTTCGCCCCCGAGTCCCTCGCCTAAGACCAGTAATGGATGCCGCTGGGCAAGCAAACAATCAACAGATAGCTGCGGCTGCGCACTGCCCGTGCAACTAAGCTTTTCTAAAAAACAGCGCTCCCAGTGGCGGCAGGGTCAGCCGCAGCGAATAGGGGCGGCCGTGGGTTTTTATAGGGAGCGCTTCAGCGCCTCCCATGTTGCCGGCACCGCTGCCGCCATATTCCGCGGCATCGCTATTGAGAATTTCTTTCCAGTAGCCGCCTGTCGGCACGCCCACCATGTATCCCAGTCGGGGCACGGGGGTGAAGTTACACGCGACCAGCACCGGGCTCTCGCCGTCTTTACCCTTGCGCAGCAGCGAGATGACGCTGGCCGGCGCGTCGTTGCAGTCCACCCATTCAAAACCTTGGGGATCGTTATCGAACCAGTGCAGCGCAGGTTCGCTGCGATAGGCGTGGTTGAGCTGCTCGACCCAGTTCATGAGCCCGCGATGCACCGGGTACTGCAGCACGTTCCAGTCGAGGCTGCGATCGTGCCCCCACTCGCTGACTTGCCCAAACTCGTCGCCCATAAAGAGGAGTTTCTTGCCGGGCTGCGCGAACATGTAAGCAAAGAGCAGGCGCAGGTTCGCAAACTTCTGCCATTCATCGCCCGGCATCTTGCCGATCAGAGAACCTTTTCCATGCACGACCTCATCGTGGCTTAGCGGCAGCACGAAATTTTCATGGAACGAATAGAGCATGCGGAAGGTCAGTTTGTTGTGGTGATACTGGCGATGAATCGGGTCCTGGCTGAAGTATTCCAGCGTGTCGTGCATCCAGCCCATATCCCATTTCATGCCAAACCCCAGGCCGCCGAGATGGGTGGGCCGAGAAACCATCGGGTAAGAGGTCGATTCTTCGGCAAAGGTTTGAATGTCCGGATGCTCTTTATAGGCTTCCAGGTTAAAGCGCCGCAGGAAGTCGATAGCTTCCAGGTTCTCGCGCCCGCCGAACTGATTGGGAATCCACTCCCCCTGCTTGCGCGAATAGTCCAGATAGAGCATAGAAGCGACCGCATCCACGCGCAGGCCGTCGATATGATATTTGTCCAGCCAGAACATGGCGCTCGACATCAGAAAGCTGCGCACTTCGCTGCGGCCATAGTTGAAGATGTGCGTCTTCCAGTCGGGATGGAAACCCTGCCGCGAGTCGGAGTGCTCGAACAGGTGGGTGCCGTCGAAGTAGGCAAGGCCGTGGCCATCGGAAGGGAAGTGCGACGGGACCCAATCGAGAATGACGGCGATACCGTGCTGGTGCAGGTAGTCCACCAGGTACATGAAATCCTGCGGCGTGCCGTAACGCGACGTGGGAGCGAAATAGCCCGTGGTCTGGTATCCCCAGGAACCGTAGAAAGGATGCTCCATGATGGGGAGCAGTTCCACGTGTGTGAATCCCAGCTTGTTCACGTGCGCGGCGAGGCGGGGAGCGATCTCGCGATAAGTAAGCGAACGGTTGTGTTCTTCGGGGACGCGCATCCAGGAACCGAGGTGGACCTCGTAGATTGACATGGGCGCGTGCAGCGAATTTACGGCTGCGCGTTTTTCCAGGAAAGCAGCGTCATTCCAAGTGTAGTCAAGGTCCCAGACCACGGAAGCCGTGCGCGGCGGTTTCTCAGCGAACAATCCCACCGGGTCGGCTTTTTCCGCCTGGTGCCCGTGTTTAGTGGAGTCGATATGGAATTTGTACAAAGTGCCCTTGTCCACGCCCGGGATAAAGCCTTCCCATATTCCCGACGAGCCGCGTGGCTGCAGTTGATGGGATTGCGGGTCCCAACCGTTGAAGCTGCCGATCACCGACACCTGGCGAGCATTGGGAGCCCAGACGCTGAAGACGGTGCCCTGGGTTCCATTCGATTCCACCACGTGCGCGCCCATCTTCTCGTAAATGCGATAGTGGCTGCCTTCGTTGAATAGATAGAAATCGTCGGAGCCCAGCAAGCGAAACGTCGTAGCGGACCGGACGAGAGTTCCTGAGTCGGAAGTTTAGGCGTCATGATTTCGTGTCGGGTCTAGTGTATTCGATTCCGAAGTGCAGCGACGGCCGGGTGCCCCATCCTAACGCCGTGCTTTTCGGCGTTAGGGTGGGATTCCACAACCGCCTGCCGCGTTGGATTTTCCTCTGCTTCCACTAGCGTTACTTTTCCCTCTGCGCCTCGCGTTTCGTCCTAGCCCATCCTTCTTTCACGCTCTGCCGCGCGCGCCCCAGCGCCAGCGCATCCGCCGGAACATCTTCCGTGATGCAACTCGCGGCCGCAACGTACGAGCCGCGTCCAATCTTCACCGGTGCCACCAGCGTGGAGTCGCTGCCAATGAACACGCCATCTTCTATGACCGTCTTGTACTTGTTCACGCCATCGTAATTGCAGGTGATGGTACCCGCGCCGATGTTGACGCCTTCACCAATTTCGGCATCGCCCAGATAGCTCAGGTGATTTGCCTTCGAACCCTTGCCCAGCTTGATTTTCTTGGTCTCAACGAAGTTGCCCACGTGAGCGCCTTCGCCCACTTCGCTTCCAGGCCGCATATGAGTATATGGACCAATCACTGCTCCCGCACCAATGCGCGAGCCTTCCATCAGAGTCCCCGGCCTTACCGTCACCCCATCGCCAAGGACAGAATTTCCGATCACGCTATAAGAGCGGATGCGGCAGTCCTCGCCAATTTTGGTTTTGCCCAGCAACTGGACGAAAGGGCTCGATCACGGTGTCGGCGCCAACCTCCACGTCGCTGTCAATCACGCAAGTATGCGGGAAATAAATCGTGACGCCTGCCTCCAGTAGCGTGCGGCACTTCGCCAGCCGCAGCCGAGCGTCCAGCATGATCATTTCCGCTCGTGTGTTGCTGCCCAGCACTTCGCCAGCGTCCGCCGTCTTTATAGCGACTACCTTCTTACGCGCCCGGTGAAACACCGCCGCCATGTCGGTGAGGTAGTATTCGCCGTGCGGGTTCGCGGTCGAAAGACGGTCGATGTTTTGGTAGAGGGCTGGTGCATCGAACGCATAGACCCCGGAGTTGATTTCGTGGATCTTCTTCTGCTGCGGGGTCGCGGACTTTTCCTCGACAATCGCCTGCACATCGACGTTTCCGCGCGGGCCTTTGCGGATCACCCGCCCATAGCCATAAGGATTCTCGAGATCGGCGCTCAGCAAAGTCATCGTGGCCTTTTGAGCGGCGTGAAATTCGCTGACTCTGCGAATGGTTTCGGCGGTAATCAGCGGAGCGTCTCCGTAGAGCACGATGATCCGGTCGTAACCCGCAATCGCGTCGCGCGTCACCATGAGCGCGTGTCCGGTGCCACGCTGTTCAGCTTGCAGCACGAAGTTCACGCCGGAGCCGCCAACCGCCTCGCGCACGCGTTCCGCCTCATGGCCGATGATCACGAAAATATCCTGCGCGGGCACGACCTTTTCCGCCGTGGCAATCACATGCGCTAGGATCGGCTTGCCGCCGATTTCATGCAGAACCTTGGGGTGTTTCGATTTGAGTCGCGTGCCCTTGCCAGCCGCCATAATCACGATGGCGATTCGCGGGGCCCGGGGAGAAGCTTTCGACTTGGAGTTCTTCGCTTTTGCCATGCTCAGTCAATATACCGCGAACTCTGCTGTAGAGACGCGGCTTGCCGCGTCTCCCACCGCTGACATGCGTTCCGAATTGTCTATCGGTCCGGCGCATGCGACATCAGCGCCATCAGGTCGTGCGCGACCCCATCGGTAGCGTGCCGTGCCACCGCGCCCTCCTCCAGGTAATCTCCGAGCACCGGGCACACGCCGAGCGCCTCAATCGCCTCCAGATCGACCGCGATCTGGGACGCACCCTCCAGCGCGTACTTGGCCTTCATCTCTGGAGACGCTGCCTTACGATTGATCAGAGTGTAGTCAAACAACTGGACGCCAGCGTGCTCATTGAGAGCGCGGATGTGATCCGCCGCACTTAAACTAAGACTTTCATTTACTTGAGTCATTAGATTGCAAATGAATACCTTAACGGCAGGAGAGTCTACGATTGCCTCGGGAATTCCGCGCACCAGCAAGTTCGGAATCAGGCTGGTGAAGAGCGATCCTGGGCCAATCGTGATCAGGTCGGCGCTGGCGATTGCCGCCAGCGTCTGCGGAAGCGGCTCCACGTCGTGAGGCACCAGGACGAGCTCTCGAATCTTGCCCTTGCTCGCGGTGATCCGGGTCTCGCCGAGCACCTTCGTCCCGTCTTCGAGTGACGCTTCCAGCTCCACGCTCGACATGGTTGCCGGATAGATGTGGCCGCGGGTGAGCAGAATCTCAGATGAAAGCCGCACCGCCTCGGCAAAGTCTCCCGTAATCGAAGTCAGCGCCGCCAGAAAAAGATTTCCGAAGCTGTGACCTTCCAGTCCCGATCCCTTCTGAAAACGATGCTGGAACAGTCGCGACAGCAGGGCTTCGTCTTCCGAAAGGGCAACGATGCAATTACGCACATCGCCCGGCGGCAGCATATTGAGCTCTTTGCGCAAGCGGCCGCTCGATCCACCGTCGTCGCTCACTGTTACCACGCCCGACAATTCGCGAATCGTCGGCTGGCCGGAGAGGGCCAGCGCCGGCGTCATAACGTAACGCTTCAACCCCTTCAACAGAGTGGAAAGGCCGGTCCCGCCCCCGATTGCGACCACGCGCAGTTCGGGGCCCGGTTTGCCGTTATCGGTTGAGTTGGTGGGCATTACCGCCTCAATGGCAACTATCGCGGGCAGTTAGGGATTGCAGAGGTCAGAAGTCAGATTGCAGAGGTGAAACCCTGACTCGCACTGGACGATTCTAACCTTTGCAATCTGACCTCTGACCTTCAATTAGTAGGCGCTCGCTTCTTCTTCCTGCGGCTCCGCTTCCGCGCCCGGATCCGGATACAGCAGTTCGGTGAAGCGCGGATCTTCCGCCAGATTCTGGAAGTCAGTATCGTTCCGCGCCTGGAAGCGCAGCGCGGGTCTCGCCTGAATAGCCTCGTCGAGCGTCTTCAGTGCTTCCTCGACGTGTCCGGTCAGGCAATGCAACGCGGCCAGCCCGTACAGAACGAATTCCGCCTTCGGATTCTGTTTCAAGAGCTTGTCGAGATGCTCGCGCGCCGTCACGTAGTCGCCCGTGTTGATCAACGACACCGCGTAATCGTAATGCTCTTCCGCGGTCTTGAACTGCAACGTCGTCGTTTCCATGTGCTTGTCGCAGGTCAGGATATGCACCTGGGCCCGGTCGACCAGGGATTTGTTCGGCCCGCTCAGTGCTTTCTGCAGATAGCCTTTGGCCTTCTCGAACTTGCGCTCCTGCAACGCGCGCAGTCCTGCCTCGTAGTTCTGCACCGCCTGCACGTGCCGCGGATCTTCGACTGCTTGTTTCTTGGGAGTTACCTTGAGTGCCATCAAACCGCCTTCAGTTCAAAAATTTAGATTCAGAATTAAAGCTTCAGAATTGAAATCGAAACACTTGCCAGCGAGCGCGTCTTTAATTAATGCTGGCCGCTGTCTCCAGATCGACCGACTTCCAATCGCCCTTGATAATCCCAGCGCGAATCTGCCGCGCCGTCTTGTGCTGCTTGTACATAGCGTAAGTGTAATAAAGCTCTTTGAGGCAGGTTCCGCACTCGGCGCCGTGCGTGCCGGCAAAAGCAGCTGTGCAAGCTGTTGTGGCCCATGCCGCGGTCGCAGTAGCAGTAGCAAGGCTGCTGGTACAGAACCTTCGGAATCTTAGCCGCCAGCTCATAGGCGTGCGTTTGATACGAAAACTGCGCGTACGGGCCCCAAAGCTGGTCCTTGGTCAGGATCGGCGGAAGCTTGGTGTCCGCCGTCGGAGGACCCGCGTTAAAATGCGGAACTCCCTGATCAGCTTCGGACTGAAGCCACGGCGCCGACACCACGGTGACCATCAAGAACAGCACCGCCGATGCGAAAATCCGTGCTCGCATGCCCCCTCAACTCCAATCTCACATTTTACCTGAAGGCGCGGAGTTGGGGATTACCGGGTGGATTCGGGGAGGTGCGACCGGGTTCGGTTTCCCCTGTGTACCTCTCTGTCCTCTGTGTCTAAGAATTCCTAATCAACCACAGGGTGCACACCGGTACACAGGGGAAACCCGTAGCGCTAACCAAGGTTCTGCTTTATCCCAGCTTCTCAAAGAACAAGCAAATCGTCTCAATTCCGCGATGGAAATTCGGGATGTGAAACTTCTCGTTCGGAGCATGCAAATTGTCGTCGGGCAGCCCAAAGCCCATCATGACCGATGGAATCTTCAGCACGTCCTGGAAATCGGTCACGATTGGAATCGACCCGCCGGAGCGAATGAACACGGTGTCTTTCTTGAACGTGTCATGCAGAGCCTCGGTCGCCGCTTCGATGAACCGGTTGTCGGTGCCGACCACGGATGCTGGGCCCTTGCTCCAAACTTTGATCTTCGTCTCGATCCCCTTGGGCGTCAGTTTCTTTACAAACGCCGTGTATCGCTTCAGGATGTCGTCCGGGTCCTGGTTTGGCACCATGCGCATGGAAACTTTCGCCGCCGCCTTGGCCGGGATCACCGTCTTCGCTCCCGGAGCCACAAATCCGCCGGGCATGCCGTGCACTTCCAGCGTAGGACGCGCCCAGGTCCGGTACAGCACCGAATATCCCGGCTCGCCGGTCAGCACCTTGGAGCCAACTTCCGTCTTGCGATAATGCTCTTCGTTGAACGGCAGCCGCTTCCACGCCTTCAACTCATCTTTGCTGGGCGCTTTCACGTTCTTGTAAAAGCCCGGGATCAGTACCTTCCCCTTTGCATCTTTCAGCTTGCTGATGATCTCAATCAGCGCAAAAAACGGATTCGGCGCCGCCCCTCCATACATGCCGGAGTGCAGATCGGTCTTCGCCCCAAACGCTTCAATCTCGGTGTACACCAAGCCACGCAGCCCGACGCACAGAGTAGGGAGATCGGGCGCAAACAGTTCCGTATCGCAAACCAGCGCGAAATCCGCCTTCAGCTTCGCCTTCTGTTTACGAACGTAGTCGGCAATCGATTCGCCGCCCACTTCTTCTTCGCCTTCAAAAATAATCTTGACGTTGATCGGCAGCTTGCCCGCCATGCGCCTGCATCAGCGACTCCAGCGCCTTCACTTCCATCCAAAGCTGGCCTTTGTCGTCGACCGCACCGCGCGCATAGATATTGTTGTTGCGCTCGGTCGGCTCGAACGGCGGCGTCTTCCATTCGTCCAAAGGATCGGGCGGCTGCACATCGTAATGCGCATACATCAAAACCGTCGGCTTGCCAGGAGCATGCAGCCAGTCGGCGTAGAGCAGGGGATGTCCCTGGGTAGGGATGATTTCAACGTTGTCCATCCCAATGCGGCGCAGCTCAGCAGCCACAAATTCTGCCGCTTTCTGGATGTCGCCTTTATGTTCATCGAGTGTGCTGATGCTGGGGATGCGGAGAAGGGTCTTCAGCTCGTCAAGAAAACGCGGCTGATTATTGCGGGCAAAATCGACTGCCGGAGAAGCCATACTTTGTTGCCTTTCTGGCGCGCGGAGCGCGCGCAATTAAGATGATCGCCGAAAACGATTTCAGTATATACCTGACTGGCACCTCACCACAGCACAGGAACCGACCGAAGCGCGGGTTTGCCAAGAACCTGAAACGCAATTGACAGCAACCGATATCTCACAAACAATAGGCACGACAGTCCACATTCAACTGGAGAGCCACTTATGTCTGAAGGTGAACAACCGCACGTATACCACCCCGAGCCGCAGAGCAATGTCGGCAAATGGATTCTTCTCATTGTGGCCATTGCCTACGTCGGCGCCTCGGCGTTTTTCATCTACGACCAACACAGCAAGCTCGACAAGCTCACGCAAGACCAGACCGCCAGCCAAAAGCAAATTGGCGATCTGACCAAGCGCATGCAATCCGCCGAAGCGGATTCTGAGACTCTCGCCCAGAATCTGGGCATGACCAAGAAAGAATTAGCGACCCGTGCCACCGAGTTGCAGCATGAGCAACAAGCCGCAGCGGCGCGCCTTGCGGCCGAAGCGGCACAAGAGAAGAAAGATGTAGGAGCCGTTGCCGGCGAAGTAGGAAACGTGAAGACCGACGTCGGCGGCGTGAAGACCGACGTGGCCGCCACCAAGGCCTCGCTCGAGGCAACCATCGCCAAACTGCAGAACACCATCGGCGATCTCGGCGTGCAAAGCGGATTGATCGCCAACACCCGTGCCGATCTGGATGCTCTTAAACACAAGGGTGACCGCCAGTACTATGAATTCACCCTATTGAAGGGGGCAGGGCCGCAGGCGTTCTCGACCGTGGCCTTGCAGCTCAAGAAGACCGACCCCAAGAAAGGCAAATACACGCTGAACGTCACCGCCGACGACAAGACCATTGAGAAAAAAGACAGGAACCAGAGCGAGCCGGTCCAGTTCTATACCGGACGCGATCACATGCTCTATGAACTGGTGGTCTGGACGGTGGACAAGAACAAGATCACCGGCTATCTGAGCACGCCGAAAAATGCTCCGATACCGGTTACCCCGACGCCGCAGTAGCGGCAACGACAGCAATGTTGCCGGGGAACCTGCACACGCTCCTTGAAATCGCACTCCGCACCGGAGTCATCTACTGCCTCGTGCTGGTCGGAATTCGCATCAGCGGCAAGAGGGAAGTCGGCCAGATGACTCCGTTCGATCTCACGCTCCTTCTCCTGCTTTCGAACTCCGTGCAAAATGCGATGACCGGCCCCGACACCTCTCTGGCCGGAGGAGCCATCGCCGCCACTACGCTGCTCATCATGAACTATCTGGTCGCCGAGCTTTCCGGGGGGAATCGCCGCTTCCGGAAATATATTCAGGGGCAGCCCAGTCTGCTGGTGCACGACGGCGAGGTCATCGAGTCGCACCTGGCCAAAGAGCACGTCAGCATGGACGAACTGCAACGCGCCTTGCGCGAGCACGGCGTCGGTACCTATAAGGATGCGGCGCTCGCCGTCCTCGAAGTGGATGGCTCCATCAGCGTGTTGAAGTACGACGACATCGAGCCGACAGCAACCACCCACCTCAACCGGCGGCGATTCTTGAAAAAGAACTGAGGCACGCTTTTCATCAGTGGAGCGACGGGCGTCCTCGCCCGTCCCGCATTCGCCCGGGCAGTTGTCCTGGCGCGCACTCTAGGTTTTGCGCCCCATTATTTCTCGTAGCTTCTGAGTCAAATCGACCAACTGGAAAGGCTTCTGGATCAGCACCACCTCGGAGCCCGAGATGGAAGCATGGCGAAGCTTATCGTCCGTGTACCCGGATATGTAAAGCACCTTCATGCCCGGACGGCGCGGCGCCAGCGACCGCGCCAGATCTGGGCCGCTCATCTGCGGCATAATCACGTCCGTCAGTAATACGTCGATGGAGCCGGGGTGCTGCTCAGAAACCCGTAACGCATCCACACCGTTGGTTGCGACCAGAATTTTGTATCCGTCCGCCCTGAGTCCCGCGCCAATCAATTCGCGCAGCACAGAATCGTCTTCCACCAACAGGATCGTCTCCGAGCCTTGCGTCGTTCTCGCCGCGACTGTCTGGGACGCCGCTTCCACCGCCTCATCGACTCGCGGCAGGTAAATCTTGAAGGTGGTCCCCTTTCCCGGTTCGCTCTCGCAAAAAATGTAGCCGCCGCTCTGCTCCACAATGCCCAACACCGTGGCCAAACCAAGCCCCGTTCCTTCCCCAGCCGGCTTGGTGGTGTAAAACGGCTCGAATATGTGGGCCTGCGTCTGCGCATCCATGCCGACGCCCGTATCAGTGACCGCCAGCATCACATACTGTCCCGGCCGGACGGATCCGCCCTGTTCCGTGTCTTCCCCGAACGTGGCATTGGCGGTTTCTATCCGCAGATGGCCACCCTTCGGCATGGCATCGCGGGCGTTGACCGCCAGATTCATGATCACCTGTACGATCTGCCCGGGGTCGGCTCTCACCGATCCCAGCGCGGGATCCAATACCACTCTTTGCTCGATGTCTTCTCCCAGGATCCGTTGCAACATCTTCCCGGTCTCGGAGACGGTGGCGTTGAGGTTCAGCACCTTGGGCTGCAATATGTGCCGGCGGCTGAAGGTCAGCAACTGTGAGGTCAGCGAAGCGCCGCGTAGGCAGGTGGATTTGATGGTTTCTATTCTCTTGTTCCACGCCGGATTCCACACCACGTCTTTGCCCAGCAGTTCGGCGCACCCGAGAATCACCCCGAGAAGATTATTGAAATCATGCGCGACCCCGCCCGCCAACTGCCCCACCGCTTCCATTTTCTGGGATTGCCGCAGTTGTCGCTCCAGCATTCTGTGCCGAGTGACGTCGCGGGTAACGGACAGCAAACATGGTTCTCCCTGGAGCTGAAGGCTCTCCACGGAAATCTCAACCTCACGAATCTGCCCGGACTTCGTTCGAAAGCTCGCTTCTGCCCCGCGTACCTGTCCCTCGTGCAGCAACTGCTCCACGATCTGCTTGCGTTCTTCCGGTTTGCACCAGACATTCAGCGCCAGCGCCGTCTTTCCCACTACTTCCGATCGTTCGTATTCCAGCGTGTGCAAGTAGGCATCATTAACCTCGATGTAACGGCCGTCCGCTACCGTGGTGATGGAGATGCCTTCCGGGCTGGAGTCAAATGCCTTGTAGAAGCGTTCCTCGGAAAAGCGCAGATTCAAGGCCAGGGCCTCCACTAGTTCATGGTTTGCGATCTGCTCCTTAGCAAAGAAGGCAAAGGCCATAAACACAAAAGAAGCGAGGATCGTGAGCAGCCGAAACCTGTGCAACTCCGGTATAGCAGCCTCCCAGATCACCTCCCCGGCACCGATCAGCGGAATTGCAAGCACCACCAGCATCGCCGAGAACGCCAGGTATTTCCGAGGAGGAGCCGTAACCGGCTGGGCCGTTTCCACCAGTTCTGGCGCCAGCCGCATCCCCAGCAGTGGCACCCAGACGAACCAGCAACAGGCAGCGACCGCGGGCACGTCCAACCACCCTCCCAGCGTGTATCCGCGAAAGGCGATAGCGGAATTCTGCAGCTGCAGCGTCACCGTCCACAGGCTGGCCGCGCCGAACAGATGCCAGTAGATACTCTTCCAGGGCCCGTGTGAACGCAGAATCAGGATGCCAAGAATCACCAGCAGAAAAACGTTTTCCGCAGTGTAGTACATCGTGTATCGGTGGAGGAAGAAGTCGAGATCGATGAACCGGTAGTAAAACACAAAATAGGTGTAGATAAAGACCCAGAAAAACAGCAGCAGCACCAGGTTCAGGGTTGTCCGATAGAGCACTTGGGCCGATTGTTTCCAGTGTGGACACGTGGTCGCCGCGACCATCAGCGGGACCGGTCGAAGGAAGAACACCGTCGAGTGAAACCAACTGAAGGGATTCTCGCGGTGCAACACCAGAACGTAGTACACCCACAACCAATCGATCAGCCACAACAAGCCATAGCTGCTGGCGATGAAGGCCCAGAATATCCGGCTGGCGTGCACGCTCCGGACCGCGTTTACAATAGTGGCAGCTGTCGCCAGAAAAATAATTACCAAGTAAACGATGACTGCGTACTGAAGTTGAGAAGCGCCCGGCTTCAACGTAAGCGCAGCAATGACTTGGGCAACGACCACAAAAGCAGCAATAGCGGGCCATCGACTGATCAGCCTATTCATGCTTCGCATCCGTTTGGATGTCGCCCCACGCGTTTCTGCGCCTTCATGTTCCTGTAATGTGAATGGGTATCGTAGCCGGGCTGATATCCCCTGACCCCAGAAGACATTGTAGACGGTCCCGGTTGGTGCAGGCGTCCCGAATAGACGCCCTATCACCCGATGCCGTTACGGATGCGTCATCTTTTCCGGCTTGACCAACGCATCAAATTCCTCGCCCGTAAGATGTTTCAGCTTCAGCGCTGCCTCCCGCAGGCTGGAGTGCTCGACGTGCGCGGTGTGCGCAATCTGCGCTGCCTTGTCGTATCCCACCTTCGGAGCCAGCGCCGTGACCAGCATCAGCGAATTCTTCACGTAGAAGTCCACCTTGGCGCGATCCACTTCAATGCCCTTGACCATGTACTCGACATATCCGTGGCAAGCGTCGGTGATCAGAGTGACCGAGTGCAGGAAGTTGTAGATGATCACTGGCTTGAATACGTTGAGTTCAAAGTTGCCCTGCGATCCGGCGAATCCCACCGCGGCCGTAGCTCCGTGCACCTGCACGCAGACCATGGTCATCGCTTCGCACTGCGTAGGATTGACCTTGCCCGGCATGATGGACGATCCCGGCTCATTCTCCGGAATCACCAACTCGCCCAACCCGCAGCGCGGACCGGAAGCCAGCCAGCGAATATCGTTGGAAATCTTCATCAGCGAAGCGGCTAGGGTTTCCATAGCGCCCTGAGCAAACACGATCTCGTCGTGCGCCGACAACGCGGCGAACTTGTTGCCATGCGAGCGGAAGGGAAGTCCCGTAAGTTCGGCAATCTTCTTCGCCGCGCGCTCGGCAAATTCCGGATGCGTGTTCAGCCCCGTGCCGACCGCCGTTCCGCCGATCGCCAGGTCGTAAAGCCCGTCCAGCACCTGCTCCAGCCGCTTAATGTCGCGGTCGAGCAAACTTGCCCAGCCGCCAAATTCCTGTCCAATGGTCAAAGGCACGGCGTCTTGTAAGTGCGTGCGCCCAATCTTCACCACGGAATCAAATTCCCGAGCCTTGGCCGCAATCGCATCGCGCACCGTCCTGATCGCCGGAATCAAAGCATTCTTAACCCGCTCCGCCGCCGCAATGTGCATCGCCGCCGGAAACGTATCATTCGACGACTGCGACATGTTGACGTGATCGTTCGGATGCACCGGCTTCTTCGAACCCATTTCTCCGCCCGCAATTTCAATGGCGCGGTTGGAGAGGACCTCATTCACGTTCATGTTGGTCTGCGTGCCGCTGCCTGTCTGCCAAATACGCAGCGGAAACTGGTCATTCAGCTTCCCGGCAATAACTTCGTCGGCCGCTTCGACGATGAGCTTCGCGATGTTGGATGGAAGTTTGCCCAGGTCCTGATTCACCAGCGCGCATGCCTTCTTCAGCGTGCCAAACGCCCGAATCAATTCCGGAGGCATAACGTCGCGCCCAATATCAAAATGCAGCAAAGAACGCTGCGTCTGCGCTCCCCAATAAACATTGGAGGAGACTTCGATCTTTCCCATGCTGTCGGATTCAATGCGGGTACGCGCAACGGGTTCAGTAAGAGTAGCCATGATGAAATCTCCTGTGCGGAACTGAACATTATACGGCGGCTGGCGCGCCGATAGCGTCTACCCGACTCTGGAGAGTGCCCCCGTCCGGAGCTGCGCTAGCTTTTGCGTGGCGCAGCGGTTCACCGCTGCGGTAAGTGCTGGGGGCACGGCCCTCGATCAGCTGTGACTCTTCATCGGAGGGTGCCCCATCCTAACGTCGCGCTTTTTGCGACGTTAGGGTGGGGAAGTTTGCCGATATCTTGCTAAGCTGCCATTTCCTTACGTCGTTCGAAAAAGGCCAGCAGGTCGGCATTGATCTGGTCCGGGTTCGTGGTAGGCATTCCGTGCGGGAACCCTGGATACACCTTCAGCGTGGCGCCCTTCACAATCTTCGCCGACATCAGAGCCGCCGCGCCGATCGGCACGATCTGATCTTCATCGCCGTGCAGGACGAGGGTTGGCACGTCGATCTTCTTAAGGTCCTCGGTAAAATCCGTCTCCGAGAAGGCCTTGATGCAGTCGTAGTGCGCTTTCATTCCTCCCATCATGCCCTGCAGCCACCAGTGCTCCCGGATGCCTTCCGAGATCTTGGCGCCCGGCCGGTTGTAGCCGTAGAAGGGCAGCGTAAGGTCCTTGTAAAACTGCGCCCGATTTTCCGCCAGCGCGGCTCGCAGGCCATCAAAGACCGAGATGGGCGTGCCCGCGGGATTCTTGTCCGTCTTCACCATCAGCGGTGGCACCGCACTGATGAGTACGGCCATGGCAACGCGTTTTGAACCATGCCGCCCGATGTAACGGGCAACTTCTCCGCCGCCGGTGGAGTGGCCCACATGGATTGCGTCCTTCAGGTCAAGTTTTTCCGTCAGCGCCGCCAGATCGTCGGCGTAGGTGTCCATGTCATTGCCGTCCCAAGTCTGCGTGGAGCGACCGTGCCCGCGCCGGTCATGCGCGATCACTCGATAGCCGCGCTGGCCGAAGAACAACATCTGTCCATCCCACTCGTCCGTCGCGAGCGGCCACCCGTGACTGAACACGATGGGCTGGCCTTTGCCCCAGTCCTTGTAATAAATAGTTGTGCCGTCTTTGGCTGTGATTGTCGCCATAGAATGCTCTCCTTATTGAGTTATCAATCGTGAAGATTGTGCAGTTCCTCACGCGGCAACGACCGCGTCCGGCAGTGCGCTGTCAGTAGCGAGGGTCCCCAATTGAGGGAAGTATACGCCGGATCGTTTTTAGACGCATCGTCCCCCGTCCACGTTCCTCGCCGGGTCGGGTTTGGGCAGTTGAGGGCGCGGATAAGGGAGCGAGCAGGGATCTTTCCGACGGCGGGTGGCGGGTGGGCCGTCCTATCGCGAAGCGAAGAGCGGGCTTTCATGACGCGGCAGGAGGTTGGACCTTCATCGCAAACACCTCCCACCGATTCATCACATCCAGCGAGTGATCACCAACATAGACATTCTATGTGCCCTGTCAGAAACTTTCACTTGCTGCAGCTCGCACTGACCATCTTCATGCTCGAGACCTGCAAATCGTCGTGTTGCCTGCCTCCGATTTCTTTTTGTTCGTAAGGCTGGCTTTTTTCTTCTTGTGCCTTCGATCTGTGCGCCACCGTGCCGGTTACAGCAATTGTGTGGCCGACATGATCGGCAAGGGAGACTCCAGGGCTCGGGTAAAGCTCCCAATGCTTATTGTCCGTGCTAATGAGAAAAAATCCTCCCGCTTCAGCACCTTTCTGGAGGCACCCCGTTACGGTCTGTGTCGCCGACGCCTTGTCGTCCCCCATTTGCGGTGCACCATACAACAAACCTGAACTAAGACCTACGAACAGAGCCAGCCCTACGAGTTTTTGAATCATGATCTGTATCCTCCTTATCGAGAGGCCAGTATGATCTTTGTTTACTGAAAAGCTGTGACAGACATCACAGCTGTTTTCCAAGTTTCAGCAGGCGGTTGGGTGGCCCGTCCTATCGCGAAGCGAAGGGCGGGGTTCTCCCCATCGTGACACCTCCGCAGCGCTCGTCTACCATGGCGGAGGCGCCGCCCATGATCATCAAGCTCTGCGTCATTCTCGTAACCGAAGTCCTCTTCTTCTCGGCCCTCCTTTTTGGCGCTGCGGGGACCCTCCGCTGGCCCGCAGCGTGGACCTATCTCATTCTGTTTCTCGCCGGAGCTTTGTGGCTCACCCTTTGGCTGGCGCGGCGCGATCCAGCGCTTCTGGCCGAGCGCCTCAAATCGCCGCTGCAAAAAGGCCAGCCGTTCTGGGACAAATTCTTTATCCTGCTTATGACGGTTGCCTGGTGCGGCTGGCTCGTCCTGATGGGTCTGGATGCTGTCCGCTACCGCTGGTCCGCCATGCCCGTCTGGCTGCAAGGCGCGGGCGCGGCCATGGTTATCCTGTCGTTCTGGATGATCGGCCGCGTTTTTCGGGAGAATTCATTTCTTGCTGCGGTCGTGCGCATCCAAACCGAACGCGGACAAACCGTCGTTTCCACCGGACCCTACGCCATCGTCCGCCATCCGCTTTATGCCTCGCTGCTGATCTACCTGCCCGCGACTGCGTTAGTGCTCGGTTCCTGGGCCGGTTTGGCCGGTTCGGCAGTTTTCTTAGGCGCTTTCGTTTTTCGGACGGCAATGGAAGACCGCGAACTCCACCGCGGCCTCGCTGGCTACCCGGAGTACGCCGCCCGCGTTCGCTACCGGCTCATACCGTTTATCTGGTGAGTGGCATTGCCAGCAACAACTTCAGCACATCGTTGGTCGTGGCCGTTTCACCCAGCCTGGGGAAAATCTTCCCGACGCTATGACGGTGCGCGTCCGCATCCCGGTCCGTCATCGCATCCACGACCAGCGCCACGTTATACCCCAGATCGTAGGCGCTGCGCGCCGTCGATTCCACGCCGATGCTGGTCGCAATGCCCGTCAAGACGATCTGGGTTACGCCGCGCTGGCGCAAGTAATCATCCAAGGTTGTGCCCAGGAACGCGCCCCATCGTTGCTTGGTAACCAGGTGATCGCTGGGATGCTGCTCCAATTCGGGAACCAGCTCGGTCCAATCGGGCGGAAACGAAAACTTGGGGAATCCGGCATCGGTGCTCCCGGGAGCTCGGCCCGCCACGTTGACGAGAACGACCGGCAGCCCGCGCTCGCGGAAGGCGCGCGCCAACTGAGCCACTCGGCCGATGATCTCTCCGGCAGGATGCACCGTCGGCATACCGGCAATGCCTTTTTGCAGATCAATCACAACCAGGGCAGCGATGCTGTCAAGTTTTGTGAGAGGCATATTTTCTTCACCTCAGATCGACTTCACCGGAATCGCTATCACATCCTCCACCAGTCCCACTTCCTTCTGCACGAACGGCTCGGCGTAGGTGACGCCGCCGAGCATGCCGTAGAAGCGAGCCATCGATTCCACTCGCGCCCGAATCTCTTTATGCGCGGGAAAGATTTCGCTGCCCGCCTCCTGGTCGGTGAACTGAGACTTGTACGCCATCAGCGAAGCGAATCGCGTTTCGAACTGGTCCGTGATATCCACGACGAACGTAGGCCGCACGTCGCGGTACAGGCTGGCATAAATAATCTTGAAGGGACGATGAGGCGAACCCTCCAGCGGCAACTTGGCAAGTCCCGATAGAAACGCCGCTTCGTATCCGAGCACCGAGGCTGTGTAGTGATCCGGATGTCGCCCCTCCCAGTAGGGAAGAATCAGCACCCGCGGCCGCTGTTCGCGCAGCGCGCAGACCACCTTCAAGCGATTCTCCCAGGTATTTTCGACGCGTCCGTCGGGAATATCGAGCGCGCGCCGCCAGGAAACTTTCAGGATACGCGCCGCCTCCCCCGCTTCGCGCTCGCGATCTTCAGACGAGCCGCGTGTCCCCATTTCACCTTGCGTGAGGTCGAGGATGCCGGTGCGGTATCCGCGTTCCGCCATCTTGAGCAGAGTTCCGCCGCAGGTTTGTTCCACGTCGTCACGATGCGCGGCAAGGGCAAGAATGTCTACGGGCATGATCTTACGCTGCCGGCTTCGTCGTGCGCCGGTTTACCAGCGCAAAGGCCAATCCGAACATGAATAGCGCAAACAGCACCAACGTCAAAATGGATGCGGTCAGCGAGAATTCGAACGAGAACGAACTCGGCGCTTCGGGATACATCAGGGTGCGCAGCGCCTCGACTCCGTAAGTCAGGGGATTCGCGTACATGAGCCAGCGAATCCATGCGGAAGCCTTGGACACCGGGAAGAGTGCTCCCGAAAGCAGCCACAGCGGAATCAGAAATAGATTGATGACGGCGTGAAAGGCCTGCGTCGAATCCATAGGCCAGGCGATGGCGAAGCCGAGCGCAGTCAGTGCGAACGAAACCAGGAACACGGTGAGGACGATCAGCCCGAACGAAGCGAGCGTCATGTGTATGCCGACGAACGGCGAGAAAACCAGAAAGATCAATCCCTGGATTGTGGCTAGTGTCGTCCCGCCAAGGACTTTGCCGAGGACAATCGCGGCGCGCGGCACCGGCGCCACCAGCACCGAAAGCAAGAAACCTTCGTTGCGATCTTCGATCACCGACATCATGGTGAAGATCGCAGTGAACAGGACGATCATCACCAGCGCGCCGGGATAGAAATAATCGAGATAGTTTTGCTGTCCGGCGGCCTGTCCAGAGCGGAATGAGGTTCCGAAGCCCGAGCCGATGACAATCCAGAAAAGAAGCGGCGAGAGGATCACGCCGACCACGCGCGCGCGCTGCCGGTAGAAACGCACAACTTCGCGCCACCAGAGCGTGAAGGCGGGCAGCATGACTCCAACGGATGCGGGGGCGCTTGCGGGGAAGGTCGCGGTTTGCGTAGCCATTGTTTTTAGTTTAGCAGCCTCGCAATGTGCGGTCTAAGAACGTTTCTTCTTGGCTTTCTTTTTGCCGGTCTCTGGTCCCGATTCAGCATCTTCACTCCAGAAGCGGTGGCCGGTGCGGTGGATAAAAACGTCTTCCAAGGTGGGTTTGCTCACGCTCAGCGACTGGATTTCTCCCGGGAAAGCTTCGACTACATCGGGGACGAAGCGGTGCCCATTTTCGATCTCGAGGCGGACTTTGTTATCCATGACGCTAACATCGACATGGAACTTGTCGCGAATGCGCTCCGCTAATGCCTGCGGCTCGCGCGCTTCGAGCAGAATGATGTCGCCTCCGATCTCGCGGGTCAAGGCTTCGGGCGTGCCCAGCGCTACCAGGTTGCCTTCGTTCAGGATGGCGAGACGGTCGCAGCGTTCGGCCTCTTCCATCAGGTGAGTGGTGACGATGACGGAGACGCGTTCCTGATCGCGCAGAATCTGGAGATATTGCCAGAGGTCGCGCCGCGCGCCGGGATCGAGGCCGGTCGTGGGTTCGTCGAGAAGCAGAACTTCTGGATGATGGAGGAGTCCCTTGGCTAGTTCGATGCGGCGCTGCATGCCTCCCGAGAAAGTTTCCACGCGATCGGCGCGGCGGTCGAGCAATCCGACGCGGGTGAGGATCTCGATGATTCGTGCCTTGAGTTCGGAGCCACGCAGTCCGTAGAGGTGTCCCTGATGCCAGAGGTTCTCGTAGGCCGTGAGTTTCGGATCGACGCTCTGGGCCTGGAAGACAACGCCGATATGGCGGCGCAGGGCTCCGGGCTCGCGGACGGCATCGAAACCGGCAATGGTGGCGCTGCCAGATGTGGGAACCATGAGCGTGGAAAGAATGCGGAACAGAGTGGTCTTGCCGCTGCCGTTCGGCCCGAGTAGCCCAAAAAGCTCGGCGGGGCGAACGTCGAAGGAAACGCCGTTGAGCGCAGTGCGGTCCTGGTAGCGATGGACCAGGTCGCGAACGGCAATGATGGGCTGCACTGCGTTTGCGACCAACTTAGTAGGGACAGGGAAGTCGATGGCAGATGAATTCGGAGTCACAGTTCATTCTACGACGGGGAAGGCCTGATTATCATCTGAGGCGATCGAGGCTAGAAGTCAGAGGTCAGATTGAAGAGGTAAACGACGGCATACGCAGCGGCGACTCCGATCTCCCTAGCTCTTACCTCTGCAATCTGACCTCTAACCTCTGACCTTAGCCTAAGCAGCCACTGGGTTCTGTCCCGGGACACGTTCTTCGAAAGCCACCGGCACGTGGCGCCACACCTGGATGGCCAGAACTACGGTGGTGGCCAGCAGCAGCGCTCCGACGGCGACGTGGACGACGGTCGAGATCACCATGGGCAGTTCAGGCTGGGCGGCGTCTTTTCCCCAGATGACGCGGGTGACGAAGGCGAGGAAGCCAAGGCAGAGTTGCGCGACCATCAGACCAAGCATGACGATTGCCGGGAGGCGGACGGCGTCCACATGGTGGTAAACGGAGATGGCGCGAACCGCGGTCCAGGAGAGGACAAAGGCCACGACGCCGGCGTTGATGACGTGCGGCCACCAGCTCAAGCCATGATGGCGAAACATGGCGCCGAGGACCAGTTGCACGTAAAGCACAAAAATCGAAAGCAGCGTCAAAGTAAACAGAGTGGGGCGGCGCTGGTCAAGTTCGGTGCGCGGGTGTTCTTCAATCCAGTGGCGGCCGGTGAACATGGCAATCGCGACCGCGATGCAGAAGAAGGTCTGTGCCACAGCGGCGTGCGCGCTGGAGATAGGTGCGGGCAGAAAGAATATGACGGTCAGTCCGCCGAGAATGCCTTGCGTGATTACGGTGGTGAGCGCTCCCAGACCCAGAAGGCGCAGCCAGCCGCGCTTTTCTACGCGCCAGGTCCAGATGGAGAGGATGATGGTAAGCAGTCCTATGAATTCCGCCACCATGCGATGGCTATGCTCGTATTTAATCCCGCCCACCATTTGCGGCATCTTGTAGAAGGAGCCAAAGCTGGTAGGCCAATCCGGGACGGATAACCCAGCGTCGTTGCTGGTAACGAGCGCCCCGGCAACGATGAGGACGAGGGTGGCGCAAGCGGTGAAGACGGCGAAGCGATGCAGTCCGCGATGGTATGGAACTTCGATGCGGTTCAGATTGGTCTCCAACGACAACCCCCAGTGAATCGGCGCGAGCAGGCGCGCGGCGCGATCCCCGAAACGAAATAGTCTACCACCGCGCCGAGCCGCGTCTCTACTTTTGCGCCGGCGCCTGCGGTTGTTCGCCAGCCGCCACGGCGCTCTGCGATTCCATGGCCTGAATAATCGCGTCGGCGAATTCCGACGTTCCGGCGGTACCGCCTACATCTCGGGTAAGTTTGCTGCGGTCGCGGTAGACCTCGTCGATAGCGTTGCGGATCTTCCAGGCGGCGTCGGCTTCGCCCAGATGGCGCAGCATGAGCAAGGCAGATCGCAACACGGCCGTCGGATTGGCAATATTCTTTCCGGCAATGTCGGGTGCGGAGCCGTGCACGGCTTCAAAGATGGCGCATTCGTGCCCGAAATTCGCGCCCGGGACCAGGCCAAGCCCGCCGACCAGTCCCGCGCACAGATCGGAAATAATGTCGCCGTAGAAATTCTCCAGCAGCAGCATGTCGTACTGGTAGGGGTTCATCACCAGTTGCATGCAGGTGTTGTCGACGATGTGCTCGCCGTAAAAAATCTCGGGATACTCTTTCGAGACGTTGCGCGAGCAGCGCAGAAATAAGCCATCGGACAACTTCATGATGTTGGCTTTGTGGATGCAATGAATCTTCTTGCGCTGGCTCTTGCGGGCATGCTCGAAGGCGAAACGCGAGATGCGCGTGGATGCCTTTTCGGAGATCACCTTGATGCTCTCCACCACACCCGGGACAACTTCATGCTCGATGCCGGAATAAAGTCCTTCGGTGTTCTCCCGCACGACAATCAGATCGATGCCCGGATAGCGCGTGGGAATATGTGGCAGGTTGCGGATCGGCCGGAAGTTGGCGAAAAGCTCGAAGCGCTTGCGCAGTTCGACGTTGATGCTGGAGAAACCGCCGCCGATGGGCGTAGTCACCGGGCCCTTCAGCCCGACGCGAGTGCGCTCGATGGATTCGCTGAGTTCCTTGGGAATGTATTCCTTGTATTTCTCAAACGCTTCAGCGCCCGCAGCGAAGGTTTCCCATTCGAATTTGACGCCGGTGGCTTCCACCATGCGAACCGTGGCTTGGATAACTTCCGGGCCAATTCCGTCGCCGGGGATGAGAGTTACTTTGTGTGAAGTCATTGATTCAATCAGGTCTTCTTGCCCTTCGGCTCTGGCGCGTCTTTCGCCTTGAGCAGGTCCTTCAGTTCAGTCATGAATTCCTGCACGTCTTTGAAGTCGAGATAGACGGAGGCGAATCTTACGTATGCGACTTTATCGTAGCGGCGGAGGCGGTTCATGATGAGCTCGCCGATTTCGCTGGTCTTGCGCTCGCGCTCCGCCGACTCGATGACGAAGGTCTCGGCTTCATTGACGATCTGCTCCAGTTTGCTGATCGGTACCGGACGCTTCTCGCAGGCGCGCATCAGCCCGTTGAGGACCTTTTGGCGGTCAAAGCGCTCGCGCCGTCCGTCCTTCTTTACCACCATGTAGGGAATTTCGTCGATACGCTCGTAGGTGGTAAAGCGTTTTTCGCACTTCAGGCATTCACGGCGGCGGCGGATGGAATCGGCTTCCTTGCTCTCGCGCGAATCCACGACCTTGTCATTTTCAAACCCGCAAAAGGGGCATTTCATGGCGAATCGTCGCACAGAGCTACCGGTAAATTGTAGCAGTTGGTGTCAGGTGTCAGGTCTCAGGAAAACCAAGGCGAGGAGTGAATTGATTTTCCTGATACCTGACACCTGAGACCTGACACCTAACTCACGATGTTTCCTCCATCGCTGCGCCTTTCTCCGCCTGTCGCACTCTCCGCCGAAAGCTTGCGCAGCGACAACCGTTCGTGATGGGAGAACAGCAATCCGACGGGGACAACGGCGACGAACGTCACCAGCCACAGCATGATGCCGCAACTGACCGCAAGTTCCTTGGGGACAATATCAAAGACGTGGTCGAGCGCGCTGATGGTCGCCAGTTGAGAACCGCCGCCCACACCCGGTAACTGCACCATCGACCCAATCATGCTGGCTCCCATCAGCAGGAGAACCTTGGTGGCGCTCATGCCATGCATGGGTGCGCCGTAGGCATGCGTCACCTCTTTGTATGCCAGCGCGATGACCCACCACATCAGGACCGATACTGCCGACAACTGGAGGAATTCTCCGGGGCCGTGAATGGTATTGAGCCCGACGGTAAATTCGCGAATCCTTTGCGCGATGCGATGTCCCAGATTCTCAGCAAGATGGGAAAAACGATCTTCGACCCACTGCGCAATTCGAGTCCCCCTGTAAGCCATCAGCAAGGTTGCCGAAAGCAGTCCCAGTACAAGTGCGATCAGAGCGAAACCTATGAGATGAACCCAGTGCCTGACGTCGGCAGAGGTGGTTGACGCTTCGACGAAGGCGCGCAGTTTTGTGGGCAGGAAAATGCCCGCTACCATCAATACCGTGAAACCGCCAATGTCAAAAATTCGCTCCACCGCCCAGACCGCCACCTGCGAGGCGAAAGGCAGGTTTTGACGCCGTGCGATCAGGTAGGGACGAATCAGTTCGCCGGCACGGCCGAGCAGTGCCAGTCCGGCGAATCCGATCATGGTAGGAGAAACCAGTCCGAGGATGGTCGCTTCCTTGCGCACCGGTCGAAGAAATATTTTCCAGCGCACCGCCCGCAAGAAATAGGCGACATAGATATATCCCACCCCCTGCAGGATGTGGCGCCAGTTGAGACGGAATTGAAGGAGCAGGGCCCAGTTGAAGTGCTGCCAGGTGCGAAACTGGAGGTAAACCAACACCGCCAGGACGATAAAGACAATCGTGTACGCTACATATTTTTTCTTGTTCATGCGGTATGAAATCAAATTTCGATTACGGAGAAAGGCGCAGCTGTGGCGAGCACAGCCCCACTTGAAGGTAAATGAGGAAGCACGCAGGGTCAACGTGAGAACCACGGTAGCAAACGATCAACGTGCAGATTCGGCGGCAACTGCGTGGCTGCTGGTTTCGGAGCACGGGGCGCTTCGACTCGCAGCTTTTGCCCGTCGCGATCCAGCAGTGACCTGCTTTTGTTTCGCCTCTTTTTCCTGGGCGATCTTCTTCATGTTGTATTCGTGCACGATGCGGGCCACGTAGGCGCGGGTCTCGCGAAATGGCGGCACGCCGCGATACTGCTCGACGCGCTCGGGACCCGCGTTGTAAGCGGCCAGCGCCTTGATCAGATCGAAGTGGTAGCGTTCCAGGAGTTCACGCAGATAGCGGCTTCCGCCCGTGACATTGGCCTCGGGATCGAAGGCATCGTTTACGCCCAAGTGACTGGCGGTGCCGGGCATCAACTGCATGAGTCCGCGAGCGCCCTTCGGGGACACAGCGTGTGCGTTGAATCCACTTTCGGCGTGGATCACGCTGTTTACGAGATCGGGATCAAGATGATAAGTGGCGCTGGCAGAGTCGACGACTTGATTCAGCGCGGGCGCGGATTTCGCGGGCTGTACCTGGATAGAAATGGTGGTTTGCGATCCGTCAGCCGGCAGCAAGAGATCTTTTTCGTAGCCAGTGATTTCTTCGGTGGGTACATCGGTAAAGCTGGAATCGTCGGCAGCGAAATAAAGGCGAGTCGTTGCTCCCATTACCAGGCGATGCTCGTGGCGAATGCTAAATCCATTGCGGAGGATCGCCAACTCGGCGGCGGTTGCGGGACGAGCGCAGAGGGCAACGGCAGCGACACAGAAAAGCGCAGCCGTTCCCCGCGCAATTTCCGCAGCCAACTCCGCCGTTGATCGTCTTTTCCGAATCATTACAAGCTGCTCACGATGGTCGATCCGGCAATCACTGGTCCGCCATCAATCAACTCCGGTTCGAGCGCTTTCCCTTCGAGCACGTGCTCGATGGCGGCCGACACGCCGCTTTCGGCGTTCGAGCGGGTCAGCGCCCAGCCTCGGCTGCGCAATTCTTCCGATGCATTTCCCATGATAAAAGGATGACCGGCGAAGGCAAGCATTTCAATATCGTTATAGTTATCACCAATGGCCATGACCTGTTCGCAGGTAATCTGCCGGTAATTGGCCCAGCGTTCGAGCGCGTGCCCTTTGGAACAACCGGCATTGAGCACATCGACAATCGAAAGATCGCGCCCGGGATACTCGGTGCGCAACACGGTGATGGGCAGGCCGCAACTTCCCAAGGCTTGCAATACCCCCTGCATCTCCGCCACCGGACCGCAGAACATGGCCTGCACCGGGTCGGTAGTGAGCGCCTTCTCGATGGGAACCACGAACGCGATATACTGTCGGTTCTTCTCCAGCCAGCGCTGGATGCTGGCTTCCAGTTTGTCGAGCTGTTCGACCACGATCGTGCCCGGACCGCTACTGTCAAAAGTTAGAACGGTTTGGCCGCGAAATTCTTGCATGACGCGCAACAACTCGCGGCAGGTCGCTTCAGGCAGCAGGTCGCGGTGGAAAGTCTCCCCGGCAAGCGACCTGGTTACGGCGCCATTCGAGCTGATCAGCCAGAGATCAAATCCCAGTTGTTGAGCGATGGGCAGGGCGAAAGTGTGGCGGCGTCCGGTAACCAGGATGACCTCGATGCCTTGGGCGTGCACGCGCCGAAGGGTGGCGAGATCGGTCTCGGAAATCTTGAATTCGGGGTTGAGCAGGGTGCCGTCAATATCAATGGCGATGAGGCGGAGCGAATCGGCGGGCACAGTCAATTTTAGCATTGAGAGTATGTTGGGGCGCTCCTTCCGTGCGACAATCCTTACCCACGGAGACCATCCATGAAATTAAGATTCCTACTGTTGTTACTGACCTTGGGCCCAATCGCTCTCCCCGCCCAGTCCGCGCCGGAAACGGGCAAGCCCTTCGTCATCGAGTATTACTACAAAACCAAGTGGGGACATGCCGACGAGTTCCTGCAACTGTTCAAGAAGAACCACTACCCGCTGCTGAAAAAGCAGGTTGAGATGGGCCGCATGCTCAAGGTCTGGATGGACCAGCCGCGCTACCACACGACCGAAGACGGACGCTGGGATTATCGCGTGACCATCGTGTTCAAGAATTCAGCAGCCGCCAATGAGCCGTTCGACGAAGATGCCCTGAAGAAGGCGCTGTGGCCCGACCAGGCCACCTATGCAAAAGAAGAGCAGCGGCGGTTTGAAATCCTCGACGCACATTGGGATCTGCCGATCAGGACTGTCGATCTGGACAGAAAATAAATGGTACGGAGGGCTGACTGAAATCCGCACTGCTCATCATCGATGTTCAGGTTGGTCTCGTGAAGCTTATGCCGCCCGAAGTGCAGGATCGTGTATTGCCGAACATCCAGGTTCTGCTGGGCAAGGCGCGTTCTTCTGGGATACCGGTCTTCTTCATCCAACACGACGGTCCCAAAGGTCATCCCATCGAAGCAGAGACGGCTGCGTGGGCGATCCATCCGTCCATTCTTCCGCAGAGTGGTGAGCCCGTTATCAGAAAGAAAGCATCGGACTCTTTCTTTGAGACGCGTCTCGCGGAAGAACTTCAGAGCGCCGAAATCAGCCATCTCATCGTTGCGGGCGCCATGACCGAATACTGTGTCGATACGACTTGCCGCCGCGCGCTTACGCTGGGCTACAACGTAACGCTAGCCGCCGACGCGCATCTCACCCGCGACACTCCGGATCTGACGGCCGCGCAGATCATCGCGCACCACAACCTTCTCCTCGACGGCTTTGACGCGGGGATTCATTCGATTAAGGTCACGCCGGCGAGCGAGATTTTGTTCTGAAGTTCACCGGCCTCCTCGCAAACACCACCCAATGTGTTGTAGACGCCATTGAGGCGCCTTTCCGCGGGGTTCAGGCGCGCGCGTTTGCAAGAAACTCACCAGATACGAGAATATAGTGAGTTTGCATACATCCCACGGTTCCTACAAGGAAGCAGTCAAAAAATGGCAAAGGTAAAAGCAGTGAAGAAGGTGGCGAGCGTCGAGGTGAAGTCCGTCGAGGCGAGGTCCTCAAGGAGAGAACGCAGCAGTGACGGATACGAACGTGTGATCGAGCCTGCCAAGGGCAAGCTGGGCGTGATGATCCCCGGCATGGGCGCGGTGGCGACGACTTTTGTGGCGGGTGTGGAAGCGGTGCGCAAGGGAATCGCCCACCCCATCGGCTCGCTGACGCAAATGGGAACTGTCCGTCTGGGGAAGCGCACCGATGGCCGCTCGCCCAAAATCAAGGAATTCGTTCCGCTCGCTGGGCTCAATGATCTCATTTTCACGGGTTGGGACATTTTTGAGGACAACATGTACGCCGCTGCCCGCAAGGCGGGCGTACTCGAGCGCGACCTGCTAGACAAAGTAAAGGGGAGGCTCAGCGCCATCCAGCCGATGAAGGCTGTGTTCGATCACAATTACGTCAAAAAAATCGATGGGCCGAACGTGAAGAAGGGAAAGAACAAACTCGATCTGGCCGAGCAGCTTCGCCAGGATATTCGCGACTTCAGGAAGTCAAGCGGAGCCAGCCGCCTGGTCACCATCTGGTGCGCTTCGACCGAAACTTTCATTGAGCAGAGTGCCGCCCACCAGAGCGTGAAGGCGCTGGAAAAAGGGATGAAAGAGAACGACGAAAATATCGCGCCCTCGATGGTCTACGCCTACGCCTCGCTCATGGAGGGCGTGCCCTTCGCCAACGGCGCGCCGAACTTGACCGTGGACATACCGGCAATGCACGAACTGGCCCACGAGCGCGAGCTGCCCATCTGCGGCAAAGATTTCAAGACCGGCCAGACTTTGATGAAGACCGTGCTCGCTCCCGCCTTCAAGGCGCGCCTGCTCGGCCTGAGCGGCTGGTATTCCACCAACATCCTCGGCAATCGCGATGGTGAAGTGCTGGACGATCCCGGGTCGTTCAAGACCAAGGAAGAATCCAAGCTGGGAGCGCTGGAGCATATCCTGCAGCCCGGTTTGTATCCCGAACTCTACGGCAATATTTTCCACAAGGTTCGCATCAACTATTACCCGCCCCGCGGCGACAACAAAGAAGGCTGGGACAACATCGACATCTTCGGATGGCTCGGCTATCCCATGCAGATCAAGGTGGACTTCCTCTGCCGCGATTCGATTCTGGCCGCGCCTATCGTGCTCGATCTGGTCCTCTTCCTAGATCTAGCGCAGCGTACGCCTGAGCTACGCCGCCTGGGAATTCAGGAATGGCTGAGCTTCTACTTCAAGTCGCCCATGACCGCGCCGGGGTTGTATCCCGAGCATGATCTGTTCATCCAGCTCATGAAGTTGAAGAACACGCTGCGGCACTTGAAGGGCGAAGAGCTGATTACTCACCTGGGGTTGGAGTACTACGACTAGAGAATTGCTTGCGTGGTGTTGCATGT
The DNA here is from genome assembly GCA_963838935.1 of uncultured Acidobacteriaceae bacterium. Classification (GTDB taxonomy): domain Bacteria; phylum Acidobacteriota; class Terriglobia; order Terriglobales; family Acidobacteriaceae; genus Acidiflorens. The sequence goes on along the minus strand of CAWITH010000045.1, from coordinate 126,916 downwards.
GTGGTGACGGGCCTCTGGCCCGTCCCGCCTCGTGGAGGCGCCTCACCACACCGTCCTCAGCAGCGGGCTCCGCCGTATTCGTTCATCGCGCGTCACCAGCGTCATCCCTTCCGCCCGGGCCGTAGCTCCGATAATCCGGTCAGCGGGGTCGCGCGGATAGTCCTCCGGGAACTGTGCCGCCAGGGCCGCAATCTCCGTAGTAATCGGACGCATCGTTACTCCCTCGAGAAATCGAACTACCGAGGTTTCGACTGAACCGTATCCTTGGATCCTTCCAGAGGCAATCTGCCAAGCCACCTCGTAAGCGGTTATCGCCGACACTGCTAAGCCATCGCCGCGGCGTGCGCGACGAATCGCCGAGGCTGCGGCTTTCGAAAGCCGCTTCGAGTCGGCAACCGCCCAGATCAGTACGTGAGAGTCAAGCAGGATCACGAGGATTCCCACCCCTCGATGGGGGACTCGATATCGCCGACGACGCGGAACACTCCCTCCAGCCTCCCGATAAAATCGTCCTTGTCGTCGTCGGCGGGAACGAGTTTCACCACAGGTTTCCCGCGCTTCGTGACTACCAGCGGCTCGCGCGTAGAGCGCACGTCCTCCATGAGCGTCAGACAACGCGCCTTGAATTCTCCCGCGGCAATTTTCTTCATGGACAGATTATAACATACATGGTCATGTCAAGATGACCAAACGGATAGGACCTCCTTCGGCCTGCCATGATACCCAATCCGGCCGCGTACTCACGATAGAATCTTCCGATGCCTGCCAAAAAGCACGAAGCTGGACACGACACGCGCTACATACAACTCCAGAGGAACTACTGCTTCGCCTGCGGCAAAGACAACCCTGACAGCATGAAGCTTGCGCTTCACCTACGACGAGGAGCGCGACTGTTTCGTCTGCCGATTCCGCCTGGGCAAGCGCTACACCGGACCTCCCGGACACGCCCACGGCGGCATCATCGCGACCATTCTTGACGAGGCCATGGGCAAGGTGAACAAACTGCGCCACGTAGTGGCGGTGACTTCCGAGATGACGGTGAATTACCTGAAGCCTGTGCCGCTGAGGAAGCCGCTTCGTGTCGAATCGCGCGAGGTCAAGGTGAAAGGCCGGAAGCACATCAACATGGCGGAAATCCTGAGCGAAAAAGGGGAAGTGCTGGCGCGCAGTGAAGGTCTGTTCATAGCGATCGATCCCCACAAGATGTTCGCCAAGTTTGTGGACCGCTAACGCCCACGTAGGGCCAGGCAGTGTGGGGACGGGCGTCTCGCCCGTCCAAGCCGAGCGTAGCTCGGCCCTAGCATGCAGCACCCCAAATCCAGATTGTTAGGCGTGCGATGGGGGTACCGCGAATGCTTTGCGGGCTGTAAAATGAACACAGGAGCGGGAAGCGCACAGTTTCCCGCATAAGCTCCCGGTTCGGGCGCGCTCTGGCGCGCCAACGATCATCCTTCACGATTGCAGAAGAGGGTACACCTATGTCGCAAAACAATGGACACAACACCAGCCTTCGCCTGAAGACCGGCCTAGCCGAAATGCTCAAGGGCGGCGTCATCATGGACGTGACCACCGCGAAACAGGCGGAGATCGCCGAGCGGTCGGGTGCCGTTGCCGTAATGGCCCTCGAACGTGTTCCGGCGCAGATTCGCGCCGAAGGTGGAGTGGCGCGTATGGCCTCGCCGAAGGTGATCCGCGAAATCATGGGTGCCGTCGATATTCCGGTCATGGCCAAGTGCCGCATCGGCCATTTTGCCGAAGCGCAGATCTTGCAGGAACTGGGCGTCGACTACATTGACGAGTCCGAAGTTCTCACGCCCGCCGACGAAGCGCATCACGTCGACAAGCACGCGTTCACCGTCCCGTTCGTCTGCGGAGCGCGCAACCTGGGCGAGGCTTTGCGGCGCATAGCCGAAGGTGCGGCCATGATTCGCACCAAGGGCGAAGCTGGCACCGGAGACGTAGTGCACGCCGTCCGCCACATTCGCCAGATCGTGCAGGAGATGAAGATCCTCACCGTCCTCGGCGAAGAAGAACTCTACGCCAAAGCCAAAGAGCACGGCGCCCCCTACGAACTGGTGAGGATGGTGGCGCGCGACGGCAAGCTGCCGGTGCCGAATTTCTCCGCCGGAGGAATCGCGACTCCAGCCGATGCATCGCTAGTGATGCAACTGGGAGCCGAAGCCGTATTCGTAGGCTCCGGCATCTTCATGAAGAACTCAACCGAATTCGCCGAACCCGCGGAAGCCGAGAAGCGCGCCAAGGCGATTGTGCAGGCCGCAACGCACTTCAAAGACCCTAAAGTGTTACTTGAAGTCAGCGAGAATTTGGCGGGGGCTATGAAGGGCTTGGCCGTCTCCACGTTCGACGAGTCGCAGATGCTGCAGACCAGAGGATGGTAAGTAGGTTCGGCCGTGGGCATGGTATCCGATAAGCGATGCGCTGCAAGTTGAAAACAAAAGTGCTATGAGATACCTTGCTGCGAAGAATCCTAAACACGGCTCTGCAATCACCCTTGTTCCCATGCGCGGGAAGTATGATTGTCTAACCTGCACTACTGCAATGCTTCTCGGCACCGCATACGAAGACGTGGAGCATGCCTTTGGCGGAAACCTTGACCCTTCAAAAGAACAAGCAGAAGAGACCTCACGATTGCACGGGGCGTTCACCTTACTCCTGGAAAAACACAAGCGCGGCATGATTCAGTTGGCCGCTGTGCCGCCCATCACGGAGGGGCGTCGGTACTGGGTGGGAGTGAGAATTAACGACCCCACCAACGAACTGTCTGAGCGCATGACCCACAGCATCGTAGTGGATGAGTTCGGGAGGGTTTTTGATCCGAATCCACAGTATGGCACTTTCTCCTCACTCAGGGAATGGCAGGCAGCGATGACATTGCCTCATCAGATTGAGCATGCTACCGAGATCTTCGAATACACCTTGTAAGTCGGGTCGTGCAAGTTCCGATGGCGGGTGGCCCGTCCTATCGCGAAGCGAAGGGCGGGGCCTTTCTGCGGGGAGTGAATCTTCGCTGTCGGACAAATCGTCCCGCGGCAGTGCCGCAAAAAGCAAGAGCCCCGCTAGTCAGGCGGGGCTCTACAAAATTGCCAGTCGATACGCTATCCGCCAAACACCTCGATTGTAGCAGCGTGGAATTCCCACCGCGCTCGCTTTAAGGGGCAGTGGCTACTGAAATCTTCCCAATTCGGAATGCCGTCGAAAAAAATCTCTCTTCCAACCTTGTCATCTTCTCGGCCGTTCCAGACACTCGTATCAGGGCCCGTAGTGTAAGGAGAACACGGCACTCTGTCACAGTCGCAGATGCGGGTTTGAATCCCGCCGGGTCCATTCTCCCAGTGGTAGAGGAGAAGTTTCGTTTGAGGAGAGAAGGCAGAGATATCTCCTCAAGTAACTTGACTCCAGCGTTCCGTTCACCGATACTGAGTTGGACAGAGTGCCTTACACTACGGTTTTTCTCGATGGCCCCGCCCGCGCGGGGCCATTCGTGTTTTGGGCTGACGGTTTCTCCGTGTCCCCGTGACTCCGTGGTGAGAAGGCTGGATCAGGGCAGTACCGCTTGCCGCATTCTTATTGACATAAGCAGTTCACGTAATCGATCCTTAAATCAGCGCAATTTAACATCAGGAAAAGTACGTACGTGGCTAAGTCCAATGCATTGAAGACTTTGCCTTTAAAGTATTTAAAATGAATACTTTGCGACAGTACCATCGTCTAAGGCAATTATTATCAAGACTTTAGTAAAATGAGGGGGGAGGGGGGTACCTGGGAAACTGAGCAAGTCCCTTCATCCTTCAACTATCTCTTCCATGAAAATCGGAGTCCTAGCCCTGCAGGGCGATTTCGACGCCCACCGCAAACGTCTCGAGGAACTCGGCGCGGAAGTTGTCCTGGTAAAAAAAACCGAGCAACTGAATGAGATCGACGGCCTCATCATTCCCGGAGGCGAGTCGGGGACATTTCTCAAACTGCTCGGGGAAGCCGGCTTGGCCAAGCTGAAAGATTTCGTAGGCGCGAAGCCAACCTTCGGCACCTGCGCGGGATGCATCCTGCTCGCCACAGAAGTAGAAAATCCAAAGCAAGCGGGCCTCGCAGCGCTTGACATCACCGTGCGCCGCAATGCTTACGGCCGCCAGATCGATAGCTCCATCCGCGAAGGCCGATTCCTCAACGAGCCTATTGAGATGGTCTTCATCCGCGCACCCAAAATCGAGCGCGTGGGAAAAGGGGTGGAAGTGATCGCAACCGAAGGTAAGGATCCCGTGCTGGTGCGCAAGGGCAAGACTCTCGCGGCAACCTTCCATCCTGAATTGAGTGACGACACCCGCATACACCAATATTTTGTGGAGTTGGTGGAGGCGTCAAGAAGTTAAAGGCAGGAAGGAGTGCCGAGGGAGCTCTCGGCAAAAAGGGAATTACTCGCTCAGGCGGCGTCGAATCAGGGTGGCCAAGCCCACCAGTCCACCTCCAAGCAAGGCCAGCAGACCAGGTTCCGGAACGGCTGAGAATTGCGTGACGGCAGTTGCCGCAAAACTATTCGCAGCTACGATGAGGATAAACAGAACGACAGGGCCCAACTTTCGCATTCGGGGAAAACTCCTTTCGCTTGCCATAGTGGCAAGCTGTTCTCCAATAGGTCGTTTTTCACAATCAATTCATAGAAGTTGTTTTGCGACGAAATTCCGCCCCCGAATCTTGCTGGCTCCACGCTTTTCCACATCTTGAATTTCCTGGTGTGCACCGCTTTTGCACAAATTAGGGCAACTGGAGCCAATTTCGGGCTTAGCGTGCGGGGTTTGGCTCGATCCAGTATGCTGTGAAATTCCGATCTCACGACGCGTATGGAACCTGCTCCTGAACTGGAAGTAAGCACGGTATCGTTTACGTCGTACGCGCGCCTGCTGAGCGGCAACCGGAATTTTCGCCGCTTGTGGAGTGCGCAAGTCGTCAGCGAACTCGGCGACTGGTTCTACACCCTGGCGATCTACAACCTGCTGCTGCAACTCACCGGACGCGCGGGATCGGTGGCGCTGGCGCTGGTGCTGCAAGTTCTGCCGCAAGCCCTGATTGGGCCGACGGCGGGCGTGGTGAACGACCGGCTGCGCCGCAAGCACGTCATGATCGCATCCGATATTGGACGCATGCTAGTCGTCCTCTGCATGCTGCTGATCCGCACCAAAGACAAAGTGTGGCTGGTCTATCCGCTGCTCATGGCGGAAACTTTACTGGCCGCTTTTTTCGAGCCGGCGCGCAATGCCGTGATCCCGAACCTGGTCGAACGCGAAGACGTCGTGGTGGCGAATACGCTGTCTTCGACCACCTGGTCAGTGAACCTGATGGTGGGCGCAACTCTGGGAGGAGTGGTCGCGGCTCTGCTGGGACGTGATGCGGTGTTCCTGCTGAATGCGCTGTCGTTCTTGATTTCCGCCGCGCTGATTTGGGGCATGCGCTTCCCTGAACCCCATGCCGAAGGCGGACATCCGTTCCGGGCACGGGAATTGATCGATTTTTCACCGATCCTCGCGGGCATCCGCTACGTGCGGTCGCAGGTTCGTTTGCGCTCCACGATTTTTGTGAAATTCGGGAATCTGATTATCGGACCAGGCTGGGTGTTGTTCACGGTGATGGGGCAAAATGAATTCGCGGTGCGCTGGCGCGGCATGGCTCCCGAACGCGGCGCATTTGTCGGCATGAGTCTGCTGCTCGGCGCCCGCGGACTGGGCGCGCTGCTTGGGCCGCTCTTAACCGCTTCGTGGGCTGGGCACTGGAGGCGTCGCTTGGAAGTTGCGATCTTCTGGGGATACCTCGCTGCCGCTGCCGGCTATGCGCTGCTAGGAGTTGCAGGCCATCTCTGGCAGGCCTGTTTGTGCGTGGCGCTGGCGCACTTTGGCAGTTCGATCATCTGGGTGTTCTCGACCACGCTTTTGCAGATGCAAAGCGACGACAAGTTTCGCGGACGTGTGTTTGCCGCCGACGTCGGCCTCTACACGCTTACCATTGCTGCGGGCGCATACCTTGCCGGACGCTTCGTGGATTGGGGCTTCGCCGCGCGTCACGTCGCCAGCGTCGCGGGCATATTGATGCTGATTCCGGTGACCCTGTGGGGCTTGGCAATCCGTCGTGATCCAGCCGAAGTTGGCTAGAGGAACGGTCAGATGACCCATTCACAAGAGCTGATCGATCTTCGCGGCCAGGATGAAATCTGACTCGGTCAGCCCATCCACCGCGTGCGTCCAGGTTGTGATTTCCACCTTGCCCCATCCCAGCAGGATGTCGGGATGATGGCCCTGCTCCTCCGCCAACTCGCCGACCCGGTTCACGAAAGCCAGGGCGGACTTAAAGTCGGGAAACTTGAAGGTGCGCACGAGGTGATGTTCGTTGACGATCTTCCACTGCGCGGGCTCCGCCAACTGACGATGAATTTCCGCAAGTTTTTCTCCCTTGAGCGGCGGTACGCCACCACGGCAGGGAACGCAATTTCGGTCTGCAAGCATAGGACTGCCTACGTCGAGAGATTCAGTTAGAACGGAATGTCTTCATCCGTAATCGGCGAACTGCCAGCTGGGGCGTGCTGCGGTTCGGGCGCACTCTGGTCGAAGTCGTTCCCACTTGAGGAGGTAGCGACTCCACGTGCGCTCCCGGCGTGCTCACCGCCGCCTTCGCCGCGGCTGCCGAGCAACACCAGATCGTTGGCCACAACCTCAGTCATGTATTTCTTCTGGCCGGTCTGTTTGTCGTCCCAGGAGCGGGTCTGCAGGCGGCCTTCGATGTAGACCTTGCCGCCCTTTTTCAGATACTCGCCGGCAATTTCCGCCAGCCGCTGCCAGAGCACCACGTTATGCCATTCGGTGCGGTCTTGCCAGTTGCCGTCTTTGCCCTTGAAGCGCTCGTTGGTGGCGAGGGTGATCTTTGCTACCGGCGTGCCCTGCGGCGTGTATTTCACTTCCGGATCCTTGCCGAGGTTTCCAATCAGGATGACTTTGTTTACGCTTTTCATGAGTGCGGGCTCCTTCAAGATGCCCACTATAGCAGAATTGGGCGACCCCTTGGCGGTGTCGCACGTACAACAAAAATGTGATGAATCCGGCCGGTGCAGGGGGAAGCCGATGTACCCTCGCTTTCCTGTAGAGACGCGGCTTGCCGCGTCTCTACACGAAGATCCGATACAGCATCAGGTAAACGACCACGCCCGTCACTGAGACGTAGAGCCAAAGTGGAAACGTCCAGCGCGCGATGGATCGATGCCGGTCAAATTGTTCGCGCAAGGCGCGGGTGAGCGTAATTACCACCATGGGCACAATGACCAGAGCCAGCGTGGTGTGCGAAATCAGGATGCTGAAATAGAGTGGCCGCGTCCACCCCGTGCCGCGGAAATGCACCGAACCTACGTGATAGTGGTAGTAGAGATACGAAACCAGGAAAAGGGAAGAGGTTCCAAGAGCGGCCAACATCACCGCGCGATGGGCTGCCATCTTGCCGCGCGCGATGAGCGCACGTCCCGTAACCAGCAGGACCGCGCTCGATCCGTTGAGCGTCGCGTTGATCTTCGGGAAAATTGAGTAGTCGGTCATGGGAAGTCCAGGGAAGTCTAGTTGTACGGCGAACGGAACCGCTTGGCAAGGGCAGAGGTCAGAGGTCAGATTGCAGAGGTGAAAACCTAACCGTCACAGCTTCAAAGGTTCTTACCTCTGCAATCTGACCTCTCACCTCTCACCTCGCGCGCCCGCCTCGCTTGCGTATAAAATATGACCACGATGCCTGACGTGGGGAGCCCTCAGCCGCCGGCCTCGGCGGCTACAAAAGAATCAAGCGCACACCCGTTGCCCGTGCTGGCGGTTTGGGTGAGAGATCTGCTGGTCTCACTCGCCATCTCCGCTTTCATTATTATCTTTCTTTACCAGCCGGTGAAGGTCGAAGGCACCAGCATGATGCCCGGTCTCGAAGATCAGGAGCGAATATTCGTCAACAAGTTCGTCTATCGCTGGGAGCCCATCGAGCGTGGCGACATCGTGGTCTTCCGCTATCCGCGCGACACTTCGAAGAGCTACATCAAACGCGTCATTGGAGTTGCCGGCGACCGCATCCGCATCGACAACGGCCAGGTCTTCGTGAACGGCCAAGCTCTCGACGAAGACTATGTTCCGAACGATTACGCCGACGCCCGCTCTTTTGGCGAAGTGGTGGTTCCGCCGCATAGTTTCTTCGTTCTCGGCGACCATCGCACCATGTCCAATGACAGCCGCGACTTTGGTCCCGTGAACGAACGCTACATCTACGGTAAAGCCGTCTTCGGGTATTGGCCGATGGAGAAGCTGGGAAGGCTGCGGTAAAGGTGTCAGGTATCAGGTGTCAGGAAAACCGAAAGACCCGTACCGGCGATGATTTTCCTGAGACCTGACGCCTGACACCTAAGACCTTTCTTCAAATCTGCTCTGCTGCTAGAATCTACAAAATCCACTCCCAGGAGTTCCAATGCAAGCGATCCTTGCACTCGAAGACGGCAGAGTCTTCCGAGGCAAAGGCTACGGCGCTAAAGGCGAGTGCTCCGGCGAAGTCGTTTTTAATACTTCCATTACCGGCTACCAGGAAATTTTCACCGATCCCTCGTACGCCGGGCAAATTGTTGTCCTGACCAACCCTGAAATCGGAAACTACGGCACCAACCCCGAAGACAATGAGGCGGTGCGTCCGTACATCGAGGGGCTGATCGTGCGCGAGTTCTCGAAAGTCAGTTCCAACTGGCGCTCGCAGCAGGTCACGGACGAGTTCATGGAGCAGTTCAAGATTCCCGTGCTCGCCGAGATTGACACGCGGGCGCTGGTCCGCCACCTGCGCACCTACGGCGTGATGCGCGGCGTGATCTCGACGCTGGAAGAAGACACGGACAAACTGGTTGCCAAGGCACGCGCCATCCCGAAGATGGATGGCCAGGACCTGGCCAAGGTGGTTTCGACCAAGCACACGTACGTGTGGGAAACGGGCGAGCGCTCGCACTTGCCCGACGAAATTGTCGGAGTCAAAGACGAGCCGTCGCGCTTCCACGTAGTTGCCTACGATTTCGGCATCAAGCAAAACATCCTCCGCAAGTTGCGCGGAGAAGGCTGCAAAGTGACGGTAGTCCCAGCGCAGACCACCGCGGAGGACGTGCTGGCCCTGAAGCCCGACGGAGTCTTCCTGTCGAACGGCCCGGGCGATCCCGAGCCCTGCACCTACGCGGTCGACAACATTCGGCGCCTGATGGGACGCCAGCCAATTTTCGGAATTTGCCTCGGACATCAACTCACCGGCATTGCGCTCGGAGGCAAGACCTTCAAGCTGAAATTCGGCCACCACGGCGGAAATCATCCGGTAAAGCAACTGGCCAGCGGCAAGATCGAGATCACCGCGCACAACCACAACTTTGCCGTCGATCCCGATTCATTGCCGCAAAGCGAAGTCGAATTGACGCACATCGATCTGAACGACTCGACGCTTGAGGGCATGCGCCACCGGAATTTACCGCTGTTCACGGTGCAGTATCATCCGGAAGCTGCGCCGGGCCCGCATGATTCGCACTACTTGTTTAAGGATTTTGTGAAGATGATGGAGGAGTGCAAGGGGTGAGGTGTGCGAGGCAAACCCGATGGGCCGTGGTTGTTGCGAGTACTGAAACATGAGGGCCAACGACGAACGACCAAGGGCCAACGACTGATTCTAAATGCCAAAACGAACCGACATCTCGAAAATCCTGATCCTCGGCTCCGGCCCCATCGTCATTGGCCAGTCGGCCGAGTTCGACTACTCCGGCACGCAAGCCTGCAAGGCGCTCAAGTCGGAGGGCTTTGAAGTGGTGCTGGCGAACTCGAACCCGGCCACCATCATGACCGACCCCGAGTCCGCGGACCGTACTTACATCGAGCCGCTGACGCGCGAGTATCTCGAAGAGATCATCCGCGTCGAGCGCGCTATGTCACCCAGCGCTGGCTTTGCTATTCTGCCGACTGTGGGTGGACAGACCGCGCTCAATCTCGCCATCGAACTCGCCGACGGCGGCGTGCTCGACAAGTACAACGTCACCCTGATCGGCGCACAGATCAACGCCATCAAGAAGGCCGAAGACCGTCTGTTCTTCAAAGACGCCATGCAGCGCATCGGGCTCGACGTGCCCAAATCGGCGCTCGTCAACAACCTGAAAGACGGCATCGAGTTCGCCGGCAAGATCGGCTTCCCCGTGATCATTCGCCCCTCGTTCACGCTCGGCGGCACCGGCGGCGGTATCGCCTACAACCGCGAAGAGTTGATGGAAGTCCTCGCCCGCGGCCTCGACCTCTCGCCCGTGCATGAATGCCTGATCGAAGAGTCCGTCCTCGGTTGGAAAGAGTACGAACTCGAGGTGATGCGCGACACCAAAGACAACGTCATCATCATCTGCTCCATCGAAAATTTTGATCCCATGGGTGTGCACACCGGCGACTCCATCACCGTCGCACCTGCGCAAACGCTCACCGACCGCGAGTACCAGAAGATGCGCGACGCTTCAATTGCTGTGATTCGCGAAATCGGCGTTGAGACCGGGGGATCGAACATTCAATTTGGCGTCAATCCATCGACTGGGCGCATGGTCGTAATTGAAATGAATCCGCGCGTCTCGCGATCGTCCGCACTGGCTTCGAAGGCCACCGGCTTTCCGATTGCAAAAATTGCCGCCAAACTTGCCGTCGGCTATACGCTCGACGAGATTCCGAACGACATCACGCGCAAGACTCCAGCCTGCTTTGAGCCCACGCTCGACTATGTGGTCGTCAAGATTCCGAAGTGGCAATTCGAAAAGTTTCCCGGCGCCGACGAATCGCTCGGGCCGCAAATGAAATCGGTCGGCGAAGTCATGGCCATCGGCCGTACTTTCAAGGAAGCCTTGCAGAAGGGAATCCGCGCACTCGACACCGGCAAGCGAGTCGGCTCCGGCAAAATCGAGCCCAAGATTCTCACGCAGCGCCTGGTGACGCCGCATCCCGAGCGCCTGACCTACGTGCAGTACGCCATTCGACAGGGGCACCCGATCAAACAGATTGCGAAGATGACGTCAATCGATCCCTGGTTCCTCTACCAGCTCAAAGAGATCAATGACATGCAACTGGAGCTGGAGAAGCATCCGATGGAGTCGGTTCCTACTGAAGTGCTGCGCGAAGCAAAGCGCATGGGCTTCTCCGATGGACGCCTCGCCGGAACCTGGCGTCTGGACGGCAAAGGCGGCCAGGAACAAATTCGTCACTTCCGCAAGAAGCACGGCCTGAAGCCGGTCTACAAGCGCGTCGATACCTGCGCGGCGGAGTTCGAAAGCTACACGCCGTATCTCTACTCCACCTACGAAGAGGAAGACGAGGCCGCGCCCACGGCAAAGAAAAAAGTCGTCATTCTCGGTTCTGGCCCCAACCGCATCGGCCAGGGAATTGAATTTGATTACTGCTGCTGCCACGCCAGTTACGCGCTGCGCGAGGATGGTTACGAAACCATCATGATCAACTGCAATCCGGAGACGGTCTCGACCGACTACGACACCAGCGACCGCCTCTACTTCGAGCCGCTTACGCTCGAGGATGTTTTCGCCGTTTGCGAGCACGAAGCCTCGGGTGGCGCGCCGGTCGGCGTGATCGTGCAGTTTGGCGGCCAAACGCCGCTGAATCTCTCTCTGCCGCTCAAAGCCGCAGGCGTCAACATCATCGGGACCACGCCCGAATGCATCGACCTGGCCGAAGACCGCAAGCGCTTTGGCAAACTGCTGGAGGAACTCGACATCCCGCAAGCTCCGGGCGCAATGGTCGCCTCGGTTGAAGAGGCAGTCGAAGCCGCGAAGAAGATCGGATTCCCGGTGCTGGTGCGTCCCTCGTATGTGCTCGGAGGCCGCGCCATGGTCATCGCCTACGATGAAGACACGATTACGCAATATATGAAGCAGGCGGTGGAATATTCCCAAGACCGCCCCATCCTCATCGATAAGTTTCTGGAAGACGCGATTGAAGTTGACGTCGACGCGCTCTCTGACGGCGAGGACGTGGTGATCGGCGGCATCATGCAGCACATCGAGGAAGCCGGAATCCACTCTGGCGATTCTTCCTGCGTGCTGCCCGCCGTCGATATCCCCGAGGCGCTGCTCACGCGCATGCGCGACTACACCTTCAAACTGGCGCGCGCTCTCAAGGTGATCGGACTGATGAACGTGCAGTTCGCCATCCCGCGCGGGGCAAATGGAGGGGCGACCGTCTCCACCCGTCCAGGCGCCGCGGATGAGAACGGCAAAGTCTACGTCCTTGAAGTCAATCCCCGCGCCTCGCGCACCGTGCCCTTTGTCTCAAAAGCTACCGGCGTGCCCATGGCCAAGATTGCCGCGCGCCTCATGACCGGACGCAAGCTGCGCGAATTCCTTCCCGAATACGTCGAGCGCGGCGCGGACTTAGATACGGGCCGCTGCTTTCACGTGAAATCGCCAGTCTTTCCCTGGTCAAAATTCCCCGGCGTCGACACGGTGCTAGGCCCAGAGATGCGTTCCACTGGAGAGGTCATGGGCATCGCCGACAATTTCGGCGAAGCCTTCGCCAAAGCCCAAATTGCCGCCGGCCAGAAACTGCCGACCGAGGGCACGGTTTTCGTCAGCGTCACCGATCACGACAAACCGCAGGTGGTCGCAGTGGCGCGCCGCTTCGTTGACATGGGATTCAAACTGGTGGCCACGCACGGCACGGCCGACGTCCTGGAGGAATCCGGTCTGACGGTGGAGCGTGTTTATAAAGTGAAGGAAGGCCGTCCGAATGCGGTGGACCTGATCAAAGCCGATCGCATTCAGTTGATCGTCAACACACCGCAAGGACCTGACCCCTACTTCGACGAGAAAGCGATCCGCCGCGCAGCCGTCAGCGGCCACATCACGACCATCACCACGCTTTCCGCCGCCCGAGCCGCCGCGGAGGGAATCGCCGCATTGCAGCGCGGAGAAGTTCGCGTGCAAGCTCTGCAGGCGCTGCATGCAGAGCGCGTCGCTACGAAGTAACGTGCATGGCTAGCTTGGCATGAACAAAGTCCCGTTCGTTCTCGGCACAGTGCTTGGTCTTCCGCTTTTCATCGCCGCCGTCGTTCTCGGGCCGACCGCATTCGATCTGGTTTTTCATCGCCGTCCGCCGGAGCGATTTCTGATCCCTACTGGATACCACGGCTGGGTGCGCGTTGACTTTCGTCAGAAAGGAGCACCGCCATTGCCCCTGGAAGATGGCCGGCTTCTGCTCAAGCTGGATGAGCATGGAACGCTGCGAACTTCCTCCGATCCCCAATCCGGCCACGCGAGAGACGATTTTTTCTACTACTCAGGCGACCGTCGCACTCCACTCTCGAACACCGGCGTTTGCAAAGGAGGCATGATCTGGCAAATTGAAACCATGGTCGACGAGCCTACTTCGACGCCGTTCGCCCATTTCTTTGTTGGGACTGAGGACCAGTATCGCCATGAAGTCGACCCGAATGGCAAAGAGCCCGCCTGCGAGTGAGTTCATCGAGCTGGCCCGAGGATGACAAACTCTCAACCAAACTCCATAATTGATTTTGGGTTGCTAACGACCAGCGACTAACGACCATCGACTGAGGTTCACCATGCTTTTATCCGGAATCTTTCCGCCAATTACGACACCCTTTTATCCTGATGACGAAGTCTATTACAAGAAGATCGAATCGAACGTCGAGCGCTATTCGCGGACGCCGGTCGCGGGCATCGTCGTCCAGGGCTCGACGGGCGAAGCGATTTTGCTTTCTGATCAAGAGCGCCGCGATGTGCTGAAAGCCGCAATCGCCGCCGCGGCGCCCAACAAAGTCATGATCGCCGGCACGGGCATCGAGTCGGCAAATGAAACTCTGCGCCTCACCGAGTACGCCGCCGGGCTCGGCTACGATGCCGCCATGGTGCGCACTCCGCACTATTACAAGAAGCAGATGCACCCGGCGAACCTGCTAGCTTTCTATCGCACGGTAGCCGACCGGTCGGCGCTGCCGCTCATCATCTACAACTTCCCGCAGGCTACCGGATACGACATCCCTGCGGAAGTCGTAATCGAACTCGCCGGACATCCCAACATCGCGGCCATCAAGGAATCGAGCGGCAACCTCGACAAGGTAAAAGCAATGGTCGAGGGCACGCGCCAAATAAAAAGACAGGCCACGGTAACCGAAACTTTCGAGGCCGTGACTCCGCGGATGCTCAAGGCCGCTGCTGCCGAGACTGAAAAGCAGAGCAGGGAACTGGTCAGCGTCTCCAGCTTGACGAGCACTGCGGCGGAAGCCCCGCTGCGTCCGCCGGCTGCATCGGCGCCATCTTCGAGCGCGGTAACCGTCGTTGGAAAATTAAAGACCCGCCAGAAAGAAGTCGGCTTCCAGGTCATGGTCGGAGCTGCGCACCAACTCGAACCGTCGCTTGGATTGGGAGCGGTCGGCGCCATTCTCGCGTTCGCATGTCCAGCGCCCGGCGCATGTTACGAAATCTACGCCGCTCTGAAAGACGGAGACACCGCGCTCGCCCGCGAAAAACAAGAGCGCGTGAAACTCGCTGCCCAGCGCGTGGTCAGCGAACTCGGCGTCCCCGGCGTGAAGTACGCCATGGACCTCAACGGCTACTACGGAGGCCCGTCGCGTTTGCCGTTCCTGCCGCTCTCCGGCGAGCAGAAGGCCGAGATCGAGAAGTTGATGGCCGGAATCCGCAGTTAGGATTGCCTTCACATTGCCGGAGTGCGCTCGCTGTGCTACAACTCACAGTCAAATGAAGAAGAGTGTGGCCGTCCTTGCCGCTGTCTTGGTTCTAGCGAGCGGTTTCTGCATGGCAAAGGACACAAACTTGACTTTGCTGTGGCCGCAAGACAAGCCTGCCATCAAACTTACGTTCGGCAAGTTCCAGCAAATCGCCGTGCTCGCTGGACAGAGCACCTTTGTTTGTGATGTGGTCGTCGAGAATCTGACCGACAAGCCCGTGCCGCGTGCTTCGTTTACAATTTATGGCAACGACAAGAACAACGTGCGGATCGGCGAAGGCTTGTTGAGCTTATCCGACCTCGACCCCCAGCAGCAGGTGAAAGTTCGGTTGCAGTTCACTTCCGTAGGTATACCCGTCAGCCTGACGCTCTCCGCCAAGAAGGACATGCTCTCTCCACCTGGCGTCAAAACGATTCCCTTGAAAGTGCTCTCCGTCCCACCGGGTGCGAAGCTTAAGGTCGATGGACAAGATGCGGGCATAACACCGGTGATGGTTAAACTTACCATCGGGAGCCATACCCTTGACCTTACAAAGGAAGGCTATGCACCCGGCACAACGCCGTTCGATGTTACTCCTGACGAACTTCCGGGCGGCAGCATTACCGTGGAGTTAGGCGGCTTGTCGAGAGATACAGTTGAATTACGGGACGGTACTGTCCTTCTGGGAGATGTGCTCTCGATGTCGCTCACTGCCGTGGTGGTAAGTGTCGATGGCAAGGAGCAGACGCTAGAACGGAATCAAGTGAAGAAGATGATCCTGGTGGAGCGGCAAGTCACGAGCAACCCATCGTCATTCAGCCGGTCCCTGCGCCGTCTCCGCCGAAGCACTAAGACTGCGGAGTGCCTGATTTGGCGTAGCCGCAGGTGAATGATGAGTGAAGGATAACAATGTCAAAGATCATCGCTGCTGGCCTCTTGGTGGTTCTTGTGACTTCAACTCTCGCGGCAAAAGATACGCCCACTCAGGTAATCAACTGGCCGCAGACTGGCCCGCCTGTCGTCCGCATTACGCTTGGAAAGTTTAACCAGATCAGTTCCGTCGGGGGGCAGCGCAACTATCTGATCGAGACGACTGCTGAGAACTTGTGGAACAAGCGAATCTCGCGCCTCGGCTTCAATCTCTACTTGTACGATAAGAATAAAGTCCGGATTGGCGACGGTTGGATTACGATCGAGAACGTTTCTCCCGGGCAATCCGTAAAGTTCGAGACCACAGTTCATACCCTCGGAACGCCTGCTTCCGCGGAACTGGCCGTTAATTCCGTGCCCGCTGAATTGCAGCCCCTCGCTCCGCCAAAGAAGGTTTCCATTACCGTAAATTCCGTTCCACAAGGCGCTGCGCTCTCTGTGGATGGCACCGAGGCCGGTATCACGCCAAAGTTGGTGCAATTGACGGTGGGCAAGCATAGTCTCGGATTCACCAAGGAAGGGTTCAACGCGGGAACATTTCCTCTTGAAATCGCTCTTGACGATGTGTCAGGCGGCAGCGTTAGCTATGAGCTCGGCACTTCCAATCACGACACGGTAGAACTCCGCGACGGGTCAGTCCTGAGCGGTGACTTGGTCTCCGTCAGCGGAATGGAAATCCGGGTCCGGGTGGCGGGCACCATACAAACGCTGGACCGCAACAAAGTAAAGCGCATTCTCTTGACCGAGCGCGATCCGGTAAACTGAGAGGGACGTCAGCAGGGCATGGGGTCCAGTTGTGTACGGCGGCACGCCGCACAGCATCTCTGATGAGGAATTAACAAGGGGCAAATTATGGCGACCACTACGCAGCCGGCCACCGGCGACACCACCAAACAGCTCATCAATTATCGCGCCGATGCCGGTGTGGCCGTGATCGAGATGAACGATCCTCCGGCGAATACCTACACCTATGAAATGAACCGCCAGCTCGACGAGGCCATCCTCCGGGCGCGGATGGATAACGATGTGCACGTGATCGTACTCACGGGCGTCGGCGACAAGTTTTTTTCCGCCGGCGCAAACATTAAGATGCTGGCCTCGGTCGATCCAACCTTCAAGTATTACTTCTGCCTGCACGCCAACGAAACGTTGTTGCGGCTGGAGCACACGCCGAAACTGGTAATCGCCGCGATCAACGGGCATTGTGTCGGCGGAGGTCTCGAGATCGCCATGGCGGCCGACCTGCGAATTGCGCGTAAAGATGCGGGCAAGATCGGCCTGCCCGAAGTCAATCTCGGGGTGCTCCCTGGCACCGGCGGAACGCAACGGCTGTCGCGCCTGGTGGGGAAGAGCAAGGCCATCGAGTTGATGATCACCGGCAACACGTTTTCTTTTGAAGAAGCGCAGGAGTTTGGCATTGTGAACGACATTTTCGAACGCGATGGCTTCATGGAGAACATCATGGAGTACGCGCGCCAGTTCACGCCTCCGAACAAGGCCGCGAAAGCCGTGGGGCGCATCAAGCGAGCGGTGCAGACGGGATGGGAAATCCCCATGGAGTCTGCATTGGCCGTCGAACGCGAGAACCAGCAGATTTTGTTTCAGAGCGATGATGCCAAAGAAGGACTGGCCGCCTATGTTGAGAAGCGTCCGGCAACTTTCACCGCGAAGTGAGAACAGAAGCTTGAACCACAGGGAGCACAGAGGTTCACAGGGAAGACCCTGTGGCTTTTCCTGTGTTCCTCCGTGCTCCCCGTGGTAAAGATTTGAGGTCCTATGCCAGGCAAAGTGGCAAAAATCGGAAATTTCAGCGACTGGGTCGGCCTGTTCAACGAGTGGCGCAAGGAAGTGGGCGTCGACAAAGACGACGTTGAGGCCTTCCACTTCGATACGCTCTACGGAGCCATCGAAACCGAAGAAATTCAATTCGGCTCCTACAAAGGCCGCAACAAGTGGGAGAACCTGCGCCAGGTACCCACGCAGCAGATGCGCGACGCGCTGATGAACATGATCGTCTACCAGGGCGACACCGAATTTGCCAGCGTGGAGCAGCAGCGCAATCTGTTTGCCACCGCGCCCACGGAATATGACCGTCGCGCGATCACCCGCGTCATGATCGAGGAGATGCGCCACGGTTGGCAAATGTGCGCCTTGCTCATCGACTTCTTCGGTTCTTCCGGAAAAGTGGAAGCCCAGAAGATGCTGGAGCGCCGGGCATTTGAAAATAAGCGCCTGCTCGGCACCTTCAATGTCGATGTCGATAACTGGCTCGACTTTTTCACCTACACCGACTTTGTGGACCGCGACGGCAAATTCCAGTTGCAGATGCTGAAGTATTCAGCGTTCGCGCCACTCGGACGCTCGACTTCGTACATGCTGCGCGAAGAGGCCTTCCACATGGGGACCGGTCACGATGGACTGCGCCGCGTAGTCGAAGCCGGCGTAATCCCGCCATGGCTCCTGCAAAAATACTTGAACAAGTGGATCTCAAGCTCCTTCGACCTTTTCGGCACCGATCATTCGTCTTCGGCGCATTGGGCCTACGTCTGGGGAATTAAGGGCCGCTACGATGAGCTGCGGAACGACAAGGCCGCCGACCTCGATGACTTGAACGATTACAGCCGCCACCTCTATCGCCAGGAAGTTGGGGGGTTGGTGGAAAAGTTGAACACGTTCTTGAAGCCGGGCGAAAAGAAGTTCTACACGCCTGACATCCACTTCAATCGCAACATCGGACGATGGGCAGGGAAGAATTACCACTGCGAGACCGGCGAGCCGTTGGACGACAGCAGCTATGGGCAACACTGTCAGGAGAATCTGCCTGGCTTGAAGGATAAAGAGTTGCTGCTCGACATCATCCGCAACGAAAAGAAGTGGATCAAAGAAAAAGAGGGAGCGCGCGATCCGCTATCCACGATTGCCGAGCCGCGCAAGTCGGCAATTAATATCTAGCAAGTCTCGCGTAGGGACAGACGCCCTCGGCTGTCCAGCGGAGCGAAGCTCCGCCGGAACCATCGATGCACTTGGCGACCGACTCCGCAACCCGGCTCAACATTGCGATCACCGCACCGATCGCGCGAATCACCCTGCACCATCCTCCTCTCAACGTAATTGACTTCCCGATGATGCGAGCGGTGCAGCAGACGCTCGGAGAAATCGAATCCCGCACCGACATTTCGACGATTCTCTTCGAAGGCGATGCCCGTGCCTTCTCCGTGGGCGTGGACATTAAAGCCCATGTCCCCGAGCAAGTCCACGAAATGCTCACCAATTTTCACGCGGTGATCCGCGCAATCGTAGCGTCGCGGAAAGTCACGATTGCGGTTGTTCGTGGCGTGTGCCTCGGCGGGGGCGCGGAAATCGCCGCCGTCTGCGATATGGTTTACACGGCACGCGATGCCTCTTGGGGATTCCCGGAAATCAAGCTGGGCTGCTACCCGCCGGTTGCGGCCGTCGCTCTGCCCGCCTTAGTCGGCCAGAAGCGCGCCGCTGAACTCATCCTCACCGGACGCCAGATCTCGGGAGAAGAAGCGGTGGTCATCGGGCTAGCCAATCGTTCTGCCTGCGCCGAAGAACTTGATTCTGTTGTTCAAGAGACGCTGGCTGAACTCCGCGCCCTGAGCCCGATTGCGCTCGCCCACGCCAAAAAGGCCATCTACGCGTGGGATGCAATTCATTTTGACAAAGGGTTGGCGCGGGCCGAGAAGATTTACCTCGACGAACTCATCTCGACCGCGGACGCGCGCGAGGGTATCATTGCTTTCCTTGAGAAACGGCCACCGAAATGGACAGCCAAATAGAAAACGCGAAGGCTGAAACAGAGACAGAGACGAAGAACGGGGCGAAGCAGCCCTACAGTTCCGGTCACCTGATGTGCCGCACACCCTTGTGGGGAGTGGCCGGCTTTGTCGGCTGCGCGTACTTCGCGTGGATTTCGTTTGGCCACGTTACCCGCAACGAATATGAATGGCCACACGACCTCTGGACCGCCGCCACCTACATCGTGTGGATAGTCTTGCTGGTCGGTCTGGCGTTCGATACGCGCTGCTTGCGCGAGCGCATGTTTTTCAGTCTCCTGGTAATCAATTTTGTCATCGGCTGCGGCTTGACGCTGTGGAGCAACGTTCCGCCTGCCGATGTGCGGCTGGCTCGGATTGGAACCGGCACTCTGTGGGCTCTGGCCTCGCTGGCCAGCCTGACCACGCTGAGAGGTGTGCCTGAAGTTCGCGGGAAGGGCGTCTGATTTTTTGTAGAGACGCGGCTTGCCGTGCAGGGAGACAGGGCAAGCCCGTATCTACGGATTAAATCAACCTATGGACTTCGAAATCTCCCCGACTCAGGTCAAGGCGCTGCAACAGCGCGGGGAAACATTCACTCTGCTCGATGTTCGCGAGCCCTGGGAATACGCGGCTTCCCGCCTCGAAGGGGTAAAGCACATTCCGATGGGCGACATTCCGACGCGCGCGCACCAAGAACTCGACCCCGACGATTACATCGTAGTCATGTGCCATCACGGCGTGCGCTCGCTTTCGGTCACGAATTGGCTTCGCCAGCAGGGATACGAAAAAGTCCAATCCATGCGTGGCGGGATCGACGGCTGGGCGAGGACGGTGGATCCGAAAGTGCCGTTGTACTGAGGTGCGACGGGTCCTGCTCAAAGCAGAAAGTTTGAGGCCCGTCTGGCTGAGAACTGACAACTGAGAACTGAGAACTGTTTTGATCACTGACTGCCACGTCCACATCGATCCCATCGAACTGTTCAAGCCGCAGGCGCTGGAACTGATGAAGCGCAAGCGCGCCAATTTCGACGAGATCGCCGAATATTGCCGCTCACCCAAGGCCTTCCTGAAATATCTGGACCGTTGCGGCGTTGACCGTGCCGCACTGATCAACTACGTAGCGCCGGAAGTGATCGGCTTTACACCTGAGGTCAATCAATTCGTCGCCGACTACACAAAGTACGATCCCAAGCGTCTCATTTCCTGTGGCAGTCTGCATCCCCGGCACACCACCAACATTATGGCCGACGTCGAGCACATCCTGCGCCTCGGCCTGCGCATGATCAAGATTCACCCGCCACATCAACTGCTGTTCCCGAACGATTATCTGCACGGAGTGAAGGAACTGGAAATCGTTTACCGGGCAGCTGAGGCCAACGGGATCCCGGTCATGTTCCACACGGGAACTTCGATTTTTCCCGGTGCGCGCAATAAGTACGGCGATCCGATCTACGTTGACGATGTCGCGGTCGATTTCCCTAAGCTCAAGATTCTGCTGGCCCACGGCGGGCGTCCGCTCTGGATGGACACGGCGTTCTTTCTAATCCGTCGCCACCCCAACGTCTACCTTGATAGCAGCGGCATTCCTCCCAAAACGCTGCTGAAGTATTTTCCGCGGCTCGATGAGATCGCCCACAAGACGCTGTTTGGCACCGACTGGCCAGGCCCGGGTGTTCCCGACATCAAACAGAATCTTGACGAATTCAAGGCGCTGCCCATCAGCGCAGAGATGCGAGAGCAAATTTTGAGCAAGACGGCGGCCTCGATCTGGCCGGAATAATTCAGCTTTCGCGCTCGACGCTCTACTTCGCTCCGTCTCTAGCTTTGGCCAGGGCATCAGCGCCGTCTGAAGCCGGGCCCTTTCAAAACAAATTCAAACTGAGGCACGGCCCTTGGAACCTGTCCCCGGTTAGGCGTATAAAATAAAGTTGCCTTGCCGCCTTTTTTCGCAGACGAGGAACCTAAATTCATCCGCACCCCAAGCGAGGAGCCATGTCCAGCGTTACCAGCCTGCACGCCCCAAGGGGATTGGAAGGGGTTGCCGCCACCACATCCGGAATCTGCTACATCGACGGTGAGCAGGGAGTGCTGGCCTATCGCGGGTACGACATCCACGATCTCGCCGACCATTCCACCTTTGAGGAAGTCTGCTACCTGCTTTGGTTCGGACATTTGCCGAATGCCAGCGAACTCAAAGCTGTAAAACAGCGTTTGGCGGAAGAACGAAAGCTGGATGCATCCATTGTCTACAGCCTGCAACTGGCGCCGAAGCACGCCCTGCCCATGGATGTGCTACGGACCACGGTTTCGGCGCTCTCCTTTTATGACCCCGAATACGACCGCAACGATCATGACGCGAATGTCAACAAAGCGATTCGCCTGACCTCCCAGATCGCCATGATCGTGGCAACCTATGACCGCATTCGCAAAGGGGAGCCGCCGGTGGAATCGGATCGAGCGCTTTCCCACGCCGCCAATTTCCTGCTCATGCTGAACGGTGCGGTACCCTCGAAAACTGCCGAACGCGCTCTTGACATCGCGCTGATTCTGCACGCCGACCATGAACTGAACGCTTCCACCTTCGCGGCCCGGGTCACAGCGGCCACGCTTTCCGATATGCACTCGGCAGTTACTTCCGCTATCGGCACGCTCAAAGGGCCACTGCACGGTGGCGCGAACGAAGCCGTTTTCAAAATCCTCAAGGAAATCGACGCCAACGGCGCTGATCCCGTCGAGTACGTCAAAGGGTTGCTGGCGCAGAAGAAGAAAATTCCTGGTTTCGGACACCGCGTCTACCACACCGAAGATCCGCGTGCCACCCACCTGCGGCAGATGTCCCGCGACCTGGGCCATTCCAGCGGCGATCCCCGGTGGTTCGAATACTCGCAAAAGATCGAAGAATTCGTGAGAGCGGACAAGAAGCTCAACGCCAATGTGGATTTCTACTCGGCTTCCACCTACCACACTCTGGGTATTGATGTGGATTTGTTCACACCCATTTTCGCGGTCTCGCGGATTGGCGGCTGGACCGCGCATGTCATCGAACAGCTCGACGACAACCGCTTGATTCGCCCACGCGCCGATTACATCGGCCCGGTTTACCCGCAGAAATACGTTGCCGTGGAGAACCGCTGAGTTTGCTGTGGGAGTACCGGGCGCCGTCGCCCGGCTTCCCGGCGTGATGAACCAGCCACCTATCCACGCGTCGTAGGACTCACCCGGTGGTCGGATGGTCCCTGTCCTTTGGTCATTTGCTCGACCTTGGGATATGTCCTAAGGTCGTAGTCAAACAGCGCGGTCTCGTGGGGAACCGCGAAAGTCAACGATGATCTGCTTGGCATCCTCAGCCAATCTGGTGTTTCCCACCTGTGCCGTACTGGACTCGTCTACCCCCTGGCGACACCCTTTTTGAAGGTGGTGTTTATGAAGTACCTGTTTCGTCTGCTCGCTCTGCTCGCGATCGCTGTCGCTCCAGAATCGTCTGCCGCGCAAGCGGATTATCAGGTTGTCTCCGTCGAGAACGGAGGCACCATCAAGGGGACGGTAAAGTGGCAAGGAGCTTTGCCGCATCTGATGGCCTCCGAGATCAATAAAGACACGCAAATCTGTGATCCGTTGGGTCAGAAACACCGTGACCTGGAGCGTTTGCTGATCGCTCCCAACGGTGGTGTGGCCAACACGGTCGTATTTCTTAGAAACATCACCCGCGGTAAAGCGATGGACTTGCCCGCGCCGCGCCGGTTCCTCAACCAAAAAGACTGCCGCTATGAACCGCACATCCTGCTGGTGCCGCTACAAGCGACTTTGACGGTGCGGGACAGCGATCCCTTGCTGCACACCGTGCAAATGACGGGCAGCGCCGATTACAACCTTCCCTTTGTTTTGGCAGGGCAGGAGGCCACGCGTCCCATGACCCGCGAAGGTAAGGTCAGCCTGCGCTGCAACGTACATGTGTGGATGAACGGAGAAATGATGGTAGCGCCGCATCCCTACTACACGGTGACCGATGAATACGGCAACTTCGAACTCACTAACGTTCCTCCCGGCGATTATGAAATCGTGGCCTGGCATGAAGGGTGGAGGGTGGTTGGCGAGAACGCGCTTTACGATATTGCGACACAGGTACGCGTGAAGCGGCCGATTTTCTCCGATCCCGTAATTTGGAGTCAATGGGTCACGGTCCGTCCCCGCGACACGGCCGGCGTGAAGTTCACCCTCGGCGAACGCACGCCGCAGATGGCCCAGGGACACTAAGCTCTTATCCGTACTTTCCCGTAGACGCGGCTTGCCGCGTCTCCACTTCCCGCATCAAACCTCGCTCCAACCTCGGTACAATAGCAGCATGATGCGCCGGGTCTATCTCGACAACAACGCGACTACGCCGGTGCTCCCCGAAGTTCTGGAGGCCATGCGGCCTTACTTTGGTGAGCGCTTTGGCAACGCGTCATCGATCCACCATCATGGACAGGAAACGCGCGCCGCGGTCGAGCGCGCCCGGGAATCGGTGGCCGCTTTGCTAGGCTGCCGAGCCTCCGAGGTTGTGTTTACCAGTGGCGGCACAGAAGCCGACAATCTGGCCATCTTCGGCCTGGCGAGGCCGGGAGACCACGTCATCACCTCGACCATCGAACATCACGCCGTGCTCAACGCCTGCAAGCATCTCGCCGCCAGCGGGTGCGAAGTCACGTATGTTCCGGTGGATGGCCGCGGCCTGGTGGATCCGGCGGACGTGAAGCGCGCGCTACGGCCGAACACCAAGCTGATCACGTCATGTTCGCCAATAACGAGACCGGCGTCGTGCAACCCGTTGCGGAGATCGGTAAGATTGCCGCCGAAGCCGACGTGTACTTCCACACCGACGCGGTGCAGGCGACGGGGAAGATTCCGGTCGACGTCAACCAAATCGGATGCGACCTGCTCACCATCTCCGGCCACAAGTTTCACGGGCCGCAGGGCGTAGGCGCACTCTACGTTCGCAAGGGAACTCCGCTGGCGCCCATGCTTCATGGCGGGAGCCATGAGCGCGCTCGCCGCGCCGGCACGGAAAACGTTCCCGGCATCGTGGGTTTAGGCAAGGCAGCCGAATTGGCAGCCGCAGGCCTGGAACGCGGCGACGATCTGAAAATGGCGGCGGCGCGTGACCACCTGGAAAAGGAACTGCTCGCGATCGAGGCCACAGGCCTAAACTGCGAAGGCGCGCCCCGTGTGCCGAACACGACCAACATCTATTTCGACGGCATCGAAGGTGAAGCGCTGGTCATTGCCCTGGACTTGAAGGGACTGGCAGTTTCCACCGGCGCCGCATGCTCTTCGGGGGCAATCGAACCGTCGCACGTGCTGCTCGCGATGGGGTTGCGTCCCGAGCGCGCCAAAGCCAGCATTCGCTTCAGCCTTGGCAAGCAGAATACGCCCGACGATGTAAACTTCACGCTGGGGTTGGTCCCGGAAACGGTCGCGCGATTGCGGGAGTTGTCGCCGCTGTGGCCAAAAAGCGCGGTTAGCACTTAGCATTTAGCACTTAGTCAAATCGAAATCGTAAACAGCTACCTGCTAAGTGCTAACCGCTAAATGCTGAGATCCGAAACCATCGCCGTCGCCATGTCGGGAGGAGTCGACTCCTCGACCGTTGCGGCCATGCTGTGCGCCGAAGGGCGCAACGTCATTGGCCTGACCATGCAGCTCTGGAACCAGCGCCGTCTCACCGGACACGAAGGCATGCCCGAATCTGTCCAGGGCCGCTGCTGCTCGATCGACGACGTTTACGACGCTCGCCGTGTTGCCGAAACCCTGGGCATCCCGTATTACGTGGTTAACCACGAAGAGCGCTTCGAGCGCGATGTGGTGCGGCCGTTCGTCGAGGAGTATCTGGCCGGACGTACGCCGATCCCCTGCAGTCTCTGCAACAATCACTTGAAGTTTGATCAGCTTCTTATTGTGGCACAACAGATTGGCGCTGATAAGATTGCAACCGGCCACTACGCTCAAGTCGCCTTCGACGAGTGCCACGAGCGCTGGCTGCTGAAGCGTCCTGCCGACAGATCCAAAGACCAGACTTACTTCCTGTTCGGCCTGACGCAAGAGCAATTGAGCCGCACCCTGTTTCCGCTCGGCGGCATGACCAAGCCTGAAGTGCGCGAACTGGCCCGTAAGCACGGCTTGGTGATCGCTGAAAAGCCCGACTCGCAGGAAATCTGTTTCGTCCCCGGTGGCGATTACAAGCGCTTTCTCGAAGCCTACCTCTCCGAGCAGGGAGACAAGCCACCAGAGATTGCGGGCGAGATGGTCACCAGCGGCGGCCAAGTGATCGGCGAACACGCCGGCGTGCACAACTTCACAGTCGGCCAGCGCAAGGGACTCGGCGTGGCCACGGGCTCGCCGCTGTATGTGATTCAAATCAAGAATGACACGCGGCAAGTGGTGGTGGGCAAGGATGAGGAACTCTACTCGCGCACCTTGCGCGCCCGCCGGGTGAACATGATTTCGACCTCCGAACTGCGCGAGCCGAAGCGAGTCGCAGTGAAGATCCGCCACAAGCATCAACCGGCGCCCGCCATGATTGAATCCGCGGGGCCCGATGAAGTCCGCGTTACCTTCGACGAACCGCAACGCGCGATCACTCCCGGCCAAGCCGCCGTCTTTTACGATGGTGACATTGTCGTGGGAGGCGGTTGGATCGAGAACTCTACGCAATAGGCCTTTGCTGGTGGAGCGCCGGGCGTCCCCGCCTGGCTAGGCGAGCCCCCGTCATTTCGACCGCTGGTTACCGCAAATTACTTACCTCGGATTACTTTTGTTGGACTGCATGGCACCTTCGTGGCCTAGACCTGCCGATAGAGCAGAGTTAACGTTAGTTCACGACGGGACCTTCGTGGTCTCTCCCCTGTAAGGGTCCGGCGTGGGGAGTGATTGTATGAAAATCTGGCATCTGGCTTATGCGGCATTGGGGATTGCGGTGGCGCGCTGGGTTTTTAAGCGTCAGTCAATGCGGGTAGCCGATCCGATCGCCCGTCTTCGTACCTCTGGCCTGCTGTAGCGTCAAATGGGTTGAAGGGCATGGGCGCATCCCGTTGCGCCTCACTCCGATATGGCTCGTCCATGCCCCTTTCCCATCCCCTTTGTGCCAACTCCGGAAGTGCTAGCACTACCGTGTCCCTTCGGTAACTTCTTTTCCCTTCCATCTCGCCTAAACTTTTCATGTGGACTCGTTGAGCGCGTGCCGCTCAACCGGCGAAATCATGCGACCCAGATTCTCCAGCTTGCGCTTGCTCGCGCCCGTCGTGCTGCTACTCGCGCTCTGCCCGTCAGCCGCTATGGCGCAAGACGACGCCCCGTCGCTCGGCGACCTGGCGCGCAACCTACGCAAGAACAAAGCGCAGCAGTCTCAACCACCCGCGGACCCGGCTCAAACCGTCATCGATAACGACAATCTGGCCCAGATCATGGAAGATGCCAAGAAAGCCAGGCCGCTCAAAGCAGACAAGACCGTCTTTTCCATCGACCCTGCCAGCAACACAGTCAAAGTATCGTCCCCCGATGTAACCTGCAGTCTCTCTTTCAACGCCCGGGCCAGTTCGCTACTGATCAAGCCAGTTTTGATCGAGGACTTGCCGCTGACCGAACTGCTCAAGATCGACGGCCCCGGCTCGATTCAGGATGAAGCGTTGCAGCTGGAAGTATTCAATGGAACCGATTGGGATGTGCGCGAAATCACGATTGGCCTGACGCTCGAACGCAAGCCGGGAGAAAACGCCGAATTGGCGGCGCGTGCGCGGGTGATTCCCGCTGCTGAAGGCCTGGCTCCCGTCGCCATCGAGCGGCGTTCCGACGTAACCCTCCTCTATCACCTCAAGGCTGAGGCTAAGCCCTTCAGCACAACCACCTTTCACGAAGATATCGGAATCACTCCCGGCCCGGATGAAGACTGGCGATGGTCGATTGTGGAAGCCAAGGGAATCCGGCCGTCGCAGGAGCAATCAGCGCCCGATGCGCTGCCCGACCCGCTATTTGCGAACCCATCATCGTTACTGCCAGGTTCGAACGGGCCAGAGCTTCCACCCGCGCCGACCGTAATTCCGCCGGCTCCGCCCGCGCCAACTCTGCAGCAATAAAAGCTCGAACCACAGGGGGCACAGGGGTTCACAGAGGAGGGCGCCTGTTAAGACGCGGGCATTTCAATCGTCGGCAGGAATCGCGGTTTCTGACGCGCCCTCGTCAGTTGTTCAAAGCCGTAGGCGATTTTGAGCAACGTCGGCTCGCTCCAGGCGCGCCCGAAGAAGGAGATGCCGACCGGCAGTCCCCAGAGATATCCGGCTGTCACGTTGATATTGGGATAGCCGGCGACGGCGGCTGCGCTCGAACTGCCTCCGGCAGAGTGATCGCCATTGATCAGGTCGGTGATCCACGCCGGGCCTCCGGTGGGGGCAATGAGCGCGTCGAGTTTGAATTTATCCATGACCAAGTCAATGCCCTCGGCGCGGCTGAGTTGGCGATTCAGAGCAAGCGCATCCGTATACTCTTTAGTGCTGAGCGGGCCCTTCTGTTCCGCTTTAAGAAAAAAGTCTTGCCCGAAGTAGGGCATTTCCTGGTCGCGATTGCGCTCGTTGAACTCAATCACATCCTTCAAGCTCTTGACCGGCGAAGAACCACCACGGCGAACGAAATACGCCGCAAGATCAGACTTGAGTTCGTAATAGAAGACGGTGACCTCGCTCTCGTCGAACTTGCCGATGGTGGGGATGTCAGCGGGATCGACAATCTCAGCGCCCGCACGCCTCATCTCGCTCAGGAGCGAATCCATCAGCTGGTCGACGGCGTCGTTGAAGCCAAAATATTTGCGCACCACTCCCAGGCGCGCGCCTTTCAGTCCCGCCGGATCGAGAAACTTCGTATAGTCGGCGGATATCTTGCCCCGACTGTCGGCAGTTGCCGCATCCTGCGGATCCGCTTCCGCCATGGCTCCAAGAAGAATGGCGACATCGCGCACCGTGCGCGCCATTGGGCCCGCCGTGTCCTGACTGTGCGAGATGGGAACGATGCCGCTGCGGCTGACCAGCCCCACCGTAGGCTTCAGCCCCGCCAGTCCGTTCGCCGAAGCAGGGCAGACGACCGATCCGTCCGTCTCCGTGCCCACGCCAGCTACACAGAGATTAGCCGAGACCGCGGCCCCAGTTCCGGAACTCGATCCACAAGGATTGCGATCCAGCGCATAAGGATTACGTGTCAGCCCGCCGCGTCCGCTCCATCCGCTAGTGGCATGACTGGAGCGAATGTTGGCCCACTCGCTGAGATTGGTTTTCCCCAGAATCACGGCGCCCGCCTTCCGCAGTTGCGCCGCGACAAAAGCGTCGTTCGCAGGGCGCGAACCGAGCAGCGCCAGCGAACCCGCCGTCGTATTCATGCGGTCCCCGGTATCGATGTTGTCCTTGATGAGGACCGGAATCCCATGCAGGGGTCCGCGCGGCCCTTTCGACTTTGCGTTCCCGGTCAAGCACGCCGGCGATCTCCAGCGCATCGGGGTTGAGCTCGATGATCGAGTTGAGCATGGGTCCGCTTTTGTCAATCTCCTGAATGCGCGCCAGGTACTTCTCGGCCAGAGAGCGGGAGGAATATTGACCGGACTGAAAGGCTTTCTGCGCGTCGTCAATCGTGAGTTCGTCGAGTTCGAAATCTTTCTTGAAATCAGCGACGCCAGACGCAGGAACGGGATCGGCAACGCGAGCAGAACCGAACGCCGGACAAGCAGCCGCAGCCAGAGTCGCGGTCACTCCTGTGCGAAGGAAGTTACGGCGCGAGGCGTATTTCGGGGGCAGGGAATTGGTGGACATTAAGACTCCTTGGCGAAGTGAAATGAATGCGGGTGCCAGTTCCGAGCGGGAATCTTACGCAGAGCGCAAGAGAAAGGCAAACGCAGAGGGGGGTAGTGTATGGTGACGGCAAAAGTGCTACACCCCATTTCTACACAGAACTTGGACCCCTGGAGGGCCGGGGCGCGCGCTGGCGGGAGAGCTGGTGGTGGGTTGGATGAGTCGCGTGGCGGTACGGGCGGCGCGTGCGGCCTTGCGCCTGAAAAGCGGGGGCGGAGATTGTATGACTTGTGAATGATTGCGTGTCATTCCGGATCTGCGGTCTTTTCACGCTTCGCCGCCCATTCTAGGTCAACAACTTTCACCGTGTCGTCCTCCAAAATGGCAAGGCGGTGGCCGTCGGGACTGAGGTCAAACTCAAACCGGTAACGGTGCTTAGGGTTTACGGGGATCGACGCAAGTTCCTTTCCGGCTTCGATGTCATACACCGCAATCCGGCGCGACGTTACGTGGCTTGAAATATCCAGTGTTCGGTTCCCGCCGCGCGTGGTGAGCATATCCACTGCAATTCGGTCTCCACGCTCGCTGCTTCGAATTGGCGCCCAAAAGTTGTCCCATGATTCGTGCTTTGCCATGGGCTGCCGAAACTTGACGTGTCCGTCGGATGAGATCACTACCAAAGTCCTAAGGGCATCACTGTCAGGCTTTGTTAAGGCATTCGCGACGAAATCGGCGTTCGCGACGAAAGACTGGTCGTTCAGGACGGTGAAGCGACCGCGTATGTGCAATGGCATCTCTACCCGATGTTCGTAATCGCAAAGGGGCCAACGATACGTAAAAAGATCAAGCCGTCGAGTTTGCCCGGAGAAATAGGCGAATTCATCGGTAATTGACTGCGGATAGTTCTGGATTTTGTCCTCAAAGGACTCTATCGATTGAGGTGCTTTGCCACACCGTTTGAGCGTCGGCGACTGTGATGTATGGATGATCGTTAGAGGCGGATCAGCGTCTGCGGTGTAAAGAAACAGTGTACGGCCAGTGGGAGACTGTTTGACTTTGCACCGAAATGAACATGACACAAGAGTGTTCCAGGATTCTTTCTCCGTATTCCCTGGATCGACCTGCAAAAACTGGATTCTGTCATTCGCTCTTACAATGATCTGGTCGGTGTCAGACAGATATATGCTGTTATCTCTCCACCCGTTCGCAGGCAGCGAAAGCGAAAGGTCCGCCTTGCCATCGGGCGAGAGACGCACTACGTGGAAGGCCAAAGCAGGCTGTTCGTGCGTGACGAGTCCGCTGCGTTCCCGAACCGCGAAGCCGACGAGAACCCGCCCCAGGTGGTCGATGACAATTGAACGACGTTCTACCGTGTCGGTCTCATGCGGGTGGATAGGGTCCGGGGTTTGCCAACCATAATCCCGGAGGTTGAGCGCGGCAGTCTTCACAGTTGGAGGCTGGGCGGGAATAAAGCCCGCGCAGATGAGCATCGCAGCAACTGTCCAAATGCACCATTTGTTTAGTCCTCGACACATTGCGATCACCACGCGATAGCCGTCACCATACACTACCCGGCAAACGCAGAGGGCATTGTCAGGAAAGGCGTTCAGAAACCGTTGTCTTGCCCAAACTGTAATGGTAGTCTAACCAAGTTGAGCGGGAGTAGTTCAGCGGTAGAACGTCGGCTTCCCAAGCCGGATGTCACGGGTTCGATCCCCGTCTCCCGCTCCATCTCTTCCCACACCCCGTTTAAAGCAGCATCAAGTTCACTTGCAGTTTTGCGTATCCGTGTTCTTGCGCCCAGAGATCGAGCGGGATCGAGGCAATTTCATCCACTACCGGATCGGCCAATCCGTTGCGCGTCAGGTCCACAGTCTTGATGTACTGCCGGCAGCTATCGCAGCATTCCACTCGCACATGCTTGAACTCTTCTGCGGTATAGACTGGGAGCTTCGCGTGGTCTTCTTCGCCGCATCCCGGACAAACGATTCGCCGGAACTCCCACTCGCCCAGGCAGAACGAACATACCAGCGAACGCTGTCCGCCGTCTCCCAACGGCCGCAGAATTCCCACTCCAGGGCGGCGCGAGCAGAAAGGACATAGACAAGGCGTGGGCCCTGTATGCAGTTTCCCGGCGCGCTCGCGGACAAATTCCGCGTAGGGTTGCAAAAACGCCCGAGCGAAGAATTCCTGGTGTCCGTTTCCATTGCCGGGAGTTCCAGCGCTTGTCCAAAAAGCACTCAGCAATTCGCGCCGGCTGCCGGCAGTCTGATTCCGTAGCTCGTGAGCTGCTGCCGCCACGGGCGCGGGACCGATTCTCGCTACCAAAGACAGAAAATCCAGAAAGCGATCCGCAACCCCTACCGCGAGTGGTTGTTCGAACGAAATGCTCTGCCGCTGATTCTTAAACGCATTCTCGGCAGAACCGTACGACTCGTCCTGAAAGCGAGTGACGGGCACGAAAAAGCGCAGTATTTCCCCGGCAAACGGATATTGCTTAGCGAGTTCTTCGGCCCTGGCAATCCGGCGCTGGCGCAAGCTCTGCGACATGGCAGCGATTATCAGCTTCAGCGCGCCGGTGTGCAATGCCGGCCTGCGGCACTGGGTTAGGCGCGGGCCACGGCAGCCAAGAGTGGTCGCGTCGGCGCAGCCGCCACCAATAACTTAATCGTTACACGCGCGCCGTGCGGCTTCACGTTCTCGATTTCGAAGTCGCCGCCACGTTTCTTGACTATGCCGTAACAGACGCTCAACCCCAGCCCCGTTCCTTTGCCCACCGGCTTCGTGGTATAGAACGGATCCAAGGCCCGGCTCAGATTGCCAAAGCCCGGGCCTGTATCCTCTACTTCGATCACCGCCCGCGGACCGCTTTGGTAGGCGCGAATGCTGATCTGCTTGCTGCCCGCCATTCCCTCCAGAGCATCGTTGGAATTATTGAACAGGTTGAGGAGAATCTGTTTGATTTCATCCTCGTTGACAGCCAGGGAGGGCAAGTCCGGCGCGATGTCGAGTTTAATTCGGACGTTGCGGGTGCGCGTGTGGTATTCGCGGAGTGCCAGTACCTGCTGTACGACTGGAGAGAGCTCTACCGCCTGAGACTCCCCCGGACTTTGCCGCGAAAACTTAAGCAGATTGTCAATAATCCGCTTCATGCGGCGAGCCTCACTCACCAGTTGAGCCAGTTGAGCGCGAGCATTGGGCGTCGCGATCGCGTCGTTGATTAGTTCACCGTATCCCATGATTGCGGTTAGGGGATTGTTGAGCTCATGCGCAACTCCTGCCAGTAGTTGCCCCAGGGCAGCCAGTTTTTCCGACCAAACCAGCTGCGTGTGCAAGTCTTTCAGTTCGAGAGCCAGCGCAAGGTCGGCTGCGAGCATCTCGATGTGGGCCAATTCGCTGGCCTGGATCGTACTTGTGTAACGTGGCGCAGCCAGCCGGATGCAGCCCAGGTAGGCGCCTGCATCCGAGCGGAGCGGGATCAAGAGCTCTTCGACTGGTTTCTTGCCATTTCGGCTCGCAGTTGTGTTTTCGCGTGGCGCAAGCGGAATTGCTTCATGGGGAGGCAGTAAGTACGAATTCTTCCCTATGAGCTGCGCATTGGAACACAAACTTCTAATGTGATCGAGCGTCCAGTCTTCGGAATTAGTTTGAGCCTGCAGTCTCCGTAAAGATTCTGCCGGCAGTCCACTGGAGCCAGCCACCCGCAACCTGCGCTCTGCATCTTCGAGTTGGATCACCGCCACACTGAAGTTGGTGACATCAGTGATCGCCGAAGCAATGGCGGGGCAAATGGTGTCCAACTCCGCACCACTCAACAGGCGGGAAGTGATGGCTGAGAAGCGTTCCAGCAGACGGTTGAGGCTTTCTGCCTTCTGTTGCATCCCGGCGATCGAGTCTGACTTGTCTTCCACCACCGCCAGAATCATCCCCAGAGCGACGAAGAGCTTGGGAGTGTTCCAGAGCTCTGTTGGAGTCATCAGGTTTGGAGTGAAGCGATGGATCAACCATGCAACCGGAAACGCAGCTCCCCAACTGAAGAATCCACCCGCGATCGTCAGAACGGCGGGCGACAGGCGCCAGTGGTTCCGGCAAATGAATAGACCCGCCCAACCAAACCCGATGGCAAGAAGCGCAATCCTCCCTTCTTCAAAGGAACCGCGGAGCGCGGCACGAATCGCCCAGACTCCAGCCAGCGAGCCCAGGAAGGTAGCGGCCTCCAGGTACAACGACATCTTGCCGCTTACCTTGAAGAAAAAGCAGGCCCCTCCGCCGAAGCAGGCTGCCAGGCACAAGACATAAGGCCAGCGTGCATGCACGTCGTAACAGGTGCATACCATGTACACCGTAGAAGGCACTCCCAGCATGAGCAACAGCAGAGTCCGCTTCGCGTAGTCTTCAACTACCGAGGAGACTGACACCAGAAAAGCGACCGCAGCTGCTTGCAACGATCCGGAATCGACGGCCAATAGAAGGGAATTGGCGGGGCCGTGATCTGGCTCCAGCAACTGCGCCAGGAAATGCGTGAACACCAGCGTCCAGCCCACCGTCCAGAGTGTCAGCCGGGCGCTGCGCGCGTGGCGTTTCAGACCCACAAAAATAATGACCAGCACGCCTACGATCAAAAATGTCGGGATCTTTTCGAGAACTTCCATTAAGGACACATAGGGGGAGAAGCATTGGCTCAACAGTTACCAAGAGTAACCAACCGGGGAACTGTTGGGCAACGCCAGAACGTGCCATGGGCGTAGCACCAAAGGTGGTCGGCCTGCACGCTGGTGCCATGAGGTCGCGGCAGGATACGCCTTGCGACGCTATTGACAGTCTCAGAGAACCGGAGGTATAGTTTCCCGCATTCAGCACCCTAGGCTGGCCGTCGTCGCGACGGTCGCAACCACAACCTCCGTACTTCTCCGATTGCGACCCGGAGGCATTTATGGAGTTTTCCCGCAGGACCTTTCTGAAAGGGACTCTGGCAGGGGGTGCCGGACTCTCCGCTCTGGGATTCGACCTCACTCCTCTTCACGCTCAGACCCAAGGGCTTAAGATTTCCCGCGCCAGCGAAACCCGCAGCACCTGTCCTTACTGTTCCGTCAGCTGCGGCGTGATTATCTACACCCTGGGAGACAAGGCGAAGAACGCGATTCCTCAGGTCGTGCACGTTGAAGGCGATCCCGATCACCCCATCAACCGCGGAACACTATGTCCGAAGGGATCGTCACTGGAGCAGGACATCCTCAACGATCGCCGCCTGCTCAAACCGCAGGTGCGACGCCCCGGAGCCACCGATTGGGAAGACATCTCCTGGGATCAGGCTTACGCCGAGATTGCGCAGAAGGTGAAGAAGACGCGCGACGACACCTTCATCGAAAAGGATGCCGCCGGCCACACCGTCAACCGCTGCGAAGGCATCGCCTTCACAGGCGGTTGTACCGACACCAACGAATTTAATTATCTGGTCGTAAAAAGCATGCGCAGCCTGGGGGTCTGCTACCTGGAAAACCAGGCCCGGGTTTGACACGGCCCCACGGTCTCCAGTTTGGGGCCCACCTTCGGACGCGGCGCAATGACCAATGGCTGGATCGACATCAAGAACACCGACTTGATGCTGATCATGGGCGGCAATCCAGCCGAAAACCATCCCTGCGGCTTCAAGTGGCCGATCGAGGCTAAACTCCACCGCAATGCCAAGATGATCGTAGTCGATCCGCGGCTGACGCGTACTGCCGCCACCGCCGATCTCTTCCTTCAGATTCGCGCCGGAAGCGACATTGCCTTCCTCGGCGGCCTGATCAACTATGCCATCGAGAACAACCGCATCGCGCACGAATACCTGGTCAACTACACCAATGCCGCCTTCATTATTAAAGACGGATTCAAGCTGCCCGAAGACGGCCTGTACTCGGGGTTCGATCCAGAGAAGAAGACTTACGACAAATCGACCTGGAACTACGAAGAGGGCGGGGACCTTGCCGGCAAACCCGTAACCGGCTCGCCTCACGAGAAACCGGCCGTTTCGAAACCCGGTGCTCCTCCACCCGCTGCCGTGCTTCCTCCGAAGACTGCCTTCGATCTCTCCCTGCAACATCCGCGCTGCGTGTATCAGTTGCTGAAGAAGCAGTACGAACGCTACACGCCGGAGATGGTCGAGCGCATTACCGGAATTCCGAAGGATCAATTTCTGAAAGCTGCCGACCTGTTCACCTCCATCCGCAAAGATGGCGACACTAAAAAGGTTGCCACCATCATTTACGCGGTGGGCTGGACGCAGCACAGCTTCGGCACGCAGATCATCCGCACCGCCTGCATGCTGCAACTGCTGATGGGCAACGTGGGTCGCGCGGGAGGCGGCGTGAACGCGTTGCGTGGCCACTCCAATATTCAAGGCGCCACCGATATGGCGGGCATCTTCGACATCCTTCCCGGCTACCTCAAGATGCCGAACCCGGCGGATGTCGATCTTGCCGCTTACCTGAAACGCATCACGCCAACGCAAGCCAAGCCCGACCCCTGGGATTCGTTCAACTACTGGTCGAACACGCCCAAGTTCGCCGTCTCGTTGCTCAAAGCGATGTATGGGCCCGCGGCCACGAAAGAGAACGACTGGGCCTTCCACCATTTGCCCAAGATCGACCGGAATTACTCGTGGGTGAATATCTGGAACGACATGTACGACGGCAAAGTCAAGGGCTTGTTCGCCTTCGGCATGAACGGCGTCATGATTGGTCCCGACTCGCAGAAAAACATTAATGCGCTGAAAAAGGCCGATTGGCTGGTGGTCTGCGAGATCTATCCTGACGAAACCAGCGAATTCTGGCGTGCTCCCGGTATCACACCTGAGGAGTTGAAGAAGATCAATACGACGGTCTATCGCCTGCCGGGCGCGGGTTTTGCAGAGAAGGACGGGACGTTCGTCAACTCCGCGCGCTGGCTGCAGTGGAAGAACGTGGCTCTCCCGCCTCCGGGCCAAGCTCGCCTCGACCAGGAAATTCTGGCGACCATCTTCCTGAAGGTCCGCGAACTTTATCAGAAGGAGGGCGGAAAGTTCCCCGATCCCATTTTGCACGCATCGTTCGCGTATACGAACCCCTATAACCCGTCGCTGGCCGAGGTTGCGAAAGAGATCAACGGCAAAGCTCTGGCTGACATCACCGATCCCAAGACCAAAGTCACCATCAAGGCGGGGCAGCAACTCCCTGGATTTGCCTGGCTGAAAGACGACGGCACAACGCTCGCAGGAAACTGGCTCTATTGCGGATCATGGACCGAAGCTGGCGCCCTGATGCAGCGGCGTGGAACCGATGATCCCTCGGGTCTGGGCATTTATCCGAATTGGGGCTGGTCGTGGCCTATGAATCGCCGCGTTCTTTATAACCGCGCATCCTGCGACCTTGAGGGTAAGCCTTGGGATGTTTCTCGGCGGCAGGTCTGGTGGGATGAAGCGAAAAAGAGTTGGGTGGGCAACGATGTGCCCGATTTCAAGGGTGACTCTGCTCCAAAAGATCACATGGGCCCGTTCATCATGAATCCCGAAGGCGTGGGCCGGTTATTCGTTCCCCTCGGTCCGATGAACGATGGCCCGTTCCCCGAATACTACGAGCCCATCGAGAGTCCCATCACGAATCCGCTCCACCCCAGCCAATCCACGAATCCCGTGGTGAAAAAGTACAAGACTGCTTTCGATAAGTACGGCACCGTAGCGGATGGATTCAACGTCATTTGCACCACCTATCGCCTGACCGAGCACTATCACTACTGGACGAAAAACAATCCGATGAACGTCCAGCTCGTGCCCGAGCCTTTTGTGGAGATTCCCGTCGAATTGGCCGACCAGATGGGCATTCGAGGCGGCGAGAAAGTCAAAGTCACCAGTGCGCGCAGCCATTACATCGCGAAGGCCATGGTGACTCGCCGTATTCGCCCGATGAAGATTGACGGCAAGGAGATGTTCCAGATCGGAATCCCCATCCACTGGGGCTTCCGCGGCATTGCGGAGGACGAGGGCAAGACCTCGAAAACATTGGCCAACGAACTCACGCCGACGGTGATTGATCCAAATGCATTCACTCCGGAATTTAAAGGCTTCCTGGTAAAGATAGAGAAGGCCTAGAAGGGAGGGACGAGATGGCAGACCGCAAGACCTTACAAACCGAAATGATCTCGGCCCATCCCGGGTCCGTTCCCGGCAACGGTGTGCAGCGCGATCTGGAAGTCTGCAAACTGGTGGACACCACCATTTGCATCGGCTGCAAGGCCTGCGAAGTAGCGTGTGTCGAGTGGAATGACCTGCCGTTTTCTCCCACGACGTTCGACAACACCTACCAGACCATGCGGGAAACGCGCTGGAACTTCTGGAATCTGATCAAGTTCAACGAACACCCGCAAGCGGATGGAACAGTCCAGTGGCTGATGCGCAAGGAGCAGTGCATGCACTGCGCCGATCCGGGATGTTTGGCCGCGTGTCCGGCCGACGGCGCCATCGTGAAGTATGCCAACGGCATCGTGGACTTCAACCAGGAGAACTGCATCGGCTGTGAGTTCTGCGTCTCCGGATGCCCCTTCGATATTCCGAAGTTCAATCCCTTGACCAAGCGAGTCTACAAGTGCTCGCTCTGTTCCGATCGCGTGGGCGCGGGGCTGGAACCGGCCTGCATCAAGGCCTGCCCGACCGGTTGCCTGAAATTCGGCACCAAGGACGATATGAAGTTCATCGCCGAGGAGCGCGCCGAGCAACTGCGCGACAAGTTCGGCCTCGACAAAGCTGGCGTCTATGATCCGCAATCCGTCGGCGGCACTCATGTCATCTACGTGCTCCACGACGCCACCGACCCCGAGCGCTATGGCGGGTTGCCCAAGAATCCGCAAATCCCCTGGAGCTATACCGTGTGGAAGTGGCTGTTTAAGCCTGTGCTGGGGACGGTCGCCTTGTTTGGGATGGTAGGCGTTTTCCTGCATTACGTGGCCGTGGGCCCGCGCCGAGTACAGCCCGAGCCACCGAGTGACGAGCAAACGAGGAAGGAGGGCGGGAATGGCCAGCGCGGTTGAGCGGTTCGACGACAAGGTTCGCGGGAGCTTCGAGTCGGTAGGCCAGACCACGGTCTACCGAGGAGAGTTGCTCCGCCACCCCGTGTACACGCGCGTTCTTCACTGGATGGTGGCGCTGTTCTTCTTTCTCGCTCTGTTCACTGGCTTCAGCATCTACCTGCCCTGGCTGTTTCGCTGGTTTACGCCCATCTTCGGAGGAGGCCAACTCTGTCGCACCATGCATCCCTGGTTCGGCGTTGGCTTTGTTTTCTTCTTCGCCTTACAGACGTTGAACTGGATCCAGCCGATGATCTGGACCGCAGCCGATTCCAACTGGATGCGGAACATCCACAAGATCGTCGGCGGCAAAGAAAAATCGGAGTCTCCGGATACCGGATTCTTCAATGCCGGCCAGAAAGTTCAATTCTGGGAGATTGTGATCGGATGCGTGGTGTACCTGATCACTGGCATCATGCTGTGGGCAGGCGCCAGGACATTTGGAAGAATTCCGGTCGCCATCAGCTACGTGCTGCACGATATCTCCGCGCTCATCATGCTGGGCGGAATCTTCATCCACGTTTATGAAAGCACTTTCGGCCAGCCTGGCACTTTTCAAGCGATGACCCGCGGCGCGGTCAGCGAGGCGTGGGCCTGGACCTTTCATCCTGCCTGGTACAAGAAGGTTACTGGACGCGATGCCCGGCAAGCCTGCGAAGAAGAGCGCCCGCGTAAGGCAGGAAAGTAGCGGACGGAATCCCACCTTCCTTTCTCATGCAATGCTTCTTACGCGTGTGCGGATTTTCCCGAACTCATAAGTTCCCAGACCGCGCTGGGACGCCATCTTCAAATAGGGCAGGGAAGAAACTTCTAAATTCCAGTAAGCCTTCGCCACGTAAGCGTCGAGCGCCACCGGATCGGTTCCGGCCACCAGCGTCTTCTTGAGCACGACATCGTCAAGGCTGCCTCCGATGGGGCCATTCCGTATCAGCACACGATAGCAATCAATGATGGTAAGAGTAGGACGAATGAAATCAGCGAGATCCACCAGACTTTCGTGGATTTTCTGGTGCAACTGATGGCGTGGTCCACCCAGGATGCCGTACCAGTTCTTCATTCCCAGAGTCGTGCCGGTCAGGCTGTGGTGTTTGGCGATCGGGACGTTGATGATCTTGTCGGCATTCAGGAAGGGATCGAAAACCGCCCACTCCCGCAGTACCTCTCCCTGCAAGTCCACATCTTTGAATCTGTTGGGTTCGGGCAGGATCACTTCGGCGCCGGCACTCTGCGCGGCGTCGGCAATACCCGACCTCTGAAAACACCGGCGCGGGTCATTGCAGCTCACGTCGGTCACAATTACCCGCTTCGCCCCAGCATTCCAGCACTGTCGGACGATCTCTGCGACGATCTTTGGATTCGTGTTGGCGGCTTGTTCTGGAGTACGGTCCCAGCCGATATTCGGCTTCACCAGCACGACGTCGGCGCGAGAGACGAAGCGACGGATGCCTCCGAGTTCTTCAATGGCAATTCGGGCAAGCTGTTCGGGATCATCTCCCTGGATAACCGCCATCTCGGGCAAGGCCGCATCAGCCGCTACCGTGTGGCTGTGCTTTGCATTCATTGCCAGCGCGTGCACTGGCCGTTCGCTATGCTCGCTAAGCCAGAATCCGAGGCCGGCGGTTCCGGCAGCAACCCCTCCGACGCGCAGCAGTTTGATTAAGGCTTCACGGCGGTTGAATCTGGTGCCTTCGGTCGGCGGCATATCGGTATTGACCTCTTTGCTTTTGCCCGACAACTAAATTCTAATCTCGTTCTGGTGGCAGAGCTATGCAATCCGTCACGATGCCGTGTGCGAAGCAACCGACGTCCTCCGTAAGGGCGGCTCTGGCGCTGATCGGATTCAGCGCCGTCATCGGCCAGATCGTTCTCATGCGGGAGCTCATCGTCGTCTTCAACGGCAACGAGATTTCGCTGGGAATCATGCTGGCCACCTGGCTCTTCTGGACCGCCGCCGGCAGCAGCTTGAGCAGCCGTTTTGTGCTGGGCGCGAACAACGCTCGGCGGGCGGTCGCCGTGCTCGAATGTTTGTTTGGCGTCAGCCTGCTGCCGACGATCTGGGCGTTACGCGCCTCCAGATCATTTTTTCAGACCGTGCCAGGCGAACTGATTGGTCCAGTGCCGATGCTGCTTACATCCCTAGCATGTCTGAGCCTGTTCTGCTTGGTCGCAGGAGCGCTTTTCGTGGTTGCGACCCGGATGTACGAGCAGGAGTGCGCCGGCTCCGCTCGCGCCGCAACCAGGTCGGCGTACTTGCTGGAGGCCGCTGGTTCAGCCTTCGGAGGCATCCTGGCCAGCATTGTGTTGCTGCGCTTTCTTGCTTCTTTTCAGATCGCAACCGTTGTCGCCCTGCTAAACCTGTCTATGGCAGGCGTCTTGTTGTTCCGCACGAACCGCAAGCGGGCTGGAGCCGTCACTGTCGCGGTGGCGCTTCTAGCAGTTCCTCTCCTTGTATATGTAGCACCGGCGTTGGAGCGGTCCGCGCAGGCGCACCTTTGGCGTGGATTCCACCTAGTGGGATCGCGCGACTCGATTTACGGCAACTTGGCGGCTATAGAGACGGGCAACATCCGCAGCATTTACGACAACGGTGTGATCCTTGCTAGCGCGCCCGACGAGAACGCTGCCGAAGAGGCGGTTCACTACGCGCTGCTCGAGCACCCCGCGCCGAGGCATATTTTGATGATCGGCGGCGGCGTAAATGGCGGCATCGCCCAGGCGCTGAAGCATCCCACCGTCAACAGCAATCGACTACGTTGAGCTGGATCCCGCACTCATCGACATGGCGCGTCAGTTCTTTCCCGTGCAGTCCACTCCGCTTGTCTCGGATCCCCGTGTGCACGTGCACTACGCGGATGGCCGGTACTTTCTTAGAAACTATCTCAAGACGGCGGCCGACGAATTCGACGTCATCATTCTGAATGTGCCCGATCCGCAGACCGCGCAGCTGAACCGGTTCTACACGGCCGAGTTCTTCCGTTCCGCTCGCGATCACCTCGCGCCCAGCGGATTGCTCGCCTTGCAACTGCGCTCGTCGGAGGATTACATCAGCCCTGACCTGGCGGAATTCCTGCGCTGCATTCACCACACACTGCGCGAAGTGTTCCCTTACGTTGTCGCGATCCCTGGCGAAACCATTCACTTCTTCGCTGCCACGCAACCCGATGTACTGACGGACAATCCCCAAACGCTGCTGGCAAGATTGCAGGTGAGGAATCTGAAGACACTGTATGTTCGGGAATAC
Source organism: uncultured Acidobacteriaceae bacterium (assembly GCA_963838935.1). Lineage (GTDB taxonomy): Bacteria > Acidobacteriota > Terriglobia > Terriglobales > Acidobacteriaceae > Acidiflorens. The sequence goes on along the minus strand of CAWITH010000045.1, from coordinate 85,328 downwards.
TTTATCCCCTTCCGCATGATGCCCGATCGCATGGAGCAGATTCGCGGGCAACTGCAGCCGCTGCCTTCAACGCCAGTCAATCGCGATTTCGAGCCGATCGCCTACTACTTCGACGTTGTGCTATGGAGCGCGCAGTTCAAGTTAGGCTATTCCCGCTGGTTTCAGAGCGCTGCGCATGTCCCCTTCACCCGCGTCATCGATGCTGTCCTGGTTATCACATGGTTTGTGGCGGTTCTTCTGGCGCTGGTGCCCAATCGCGAGAAACGTGCCCGTTCCGCCGCAACGTACTGCATGGCGGCGACCGGATTCACCCTGATGGCTCTGCAGATTTTCCTGCTGCTCGCATTCCAATCGGTCTATGGTTACATTTATCACCAACTCGCAATCCTCATCGCCATGTGCATGGCAGGCATTGCCTTAGGAAGCTGGCTTGGCATCCGCCGCATTCGTACCAGCGATCATCCGCCCGACCGCACCATGGCAAGCACCCAGTTATTGCTCGGCCTCTCCGGTCCCGCGCTGATATTTGTGGTCAGCCTGCTGTCAAAGATTTCCGGGATAGCGGCAACTTGGCTGGCGGCACAGTTTGTTTTCCCCGCGCTAGCTGCCCTCTGCGGAATGCTCGGCGGCTATCAATTTCCGATCGCGACGGAAATCTACCTCCATAACGATGCCAGCAGCGGTCCTCAAGGCTGGGCACACTCTATGCCATTGACCTGCTGGGCGGATGCGCAGGCGCGCTCCTGTTGAGCAGCTACCTCATCCCGGTCTTCGGATTCTGGAAAACGGCATGGCTCAGTGCGGCGGTAAACCTGGCGCCGTTGCTCCTGGCCGCGCGGGTAAGCCTGGAGGCAAAGAACTTTCGGGCGTAAGCTCTTGCGGCCTCTTTTCGCCGAATACCACCGCGGTAAACATGAAGATGTCCGTGTTCTCATCCTTCCAGCAGCCGGAGGGCATGCCCGCTTTGGCGCAGGTTTCTTCCAGAAAGGTCCGCCGATCCCATTTTTCGTCCACTGGAACCTGCGGCAGCAAAATTCCCTCGGACACGCCGTTCTTCATCAGCAAACCGTGTTGGCCAACCTTGATCTGCCGAATGTCCAGCACGCGCCGAAAAGGCGACAGCACGGAGACTTCATAATCGATTTGCGACAACTCCGAGGCTGCTACCGGCTGGAATCGGGTATCGCGCAGGGCAGCCAGCGTGGCCGTGTCGCGCACGGTCATGTAGAGAGGTTTAGCCGCGGATGTATAGCCGATGCATCCTCGCAGCTCTCCCGATTTGCGCAGAGTTACAAACGCGCCCCGCTCGTCATTCAGCACCTCACTTGCACTCGCGGTTGGTTCATACGGCTTTCTCTCCCGCACCGCGTATTCCACCGACTTACGAGCCAGTGCGAGCAATTCGCTTTTCTCGTGACCAGTTAGCGAGAATTGCGGTTCCGCCGTTTTTCCGCTTGGAGCTTTCAAAAAGACGTCCGCGCTGTATCCAACCACGCGCGAGTGATCCCCGGTTGTGTCGCCTGAATTGGCGTACTTGAGCACTACAGCCTGGTTCGCTCCCATGCGCTCGGCAGCAATCATGGCGGCTACGATAGGAGCGCCGCCGCAGGCTTCCCATATCCGCGCTTCGAAGTTTCGCGACATGCTGAAGTAGTCCCAAGCCTGCAGCGCATTCAGCGTTTTATGGTCGATCTTCACCGCGTCGTCGTAGGGATGATAGTGCGACAGATCGGAACTGGCCAAGATTAACGTGTCTTTATAGTTATCATTGCCCTGGATCATCTTCGCCAGAGCCACACCCAGCGCACGGCTGCTTTCATAACTCTGGTCTCCCATGATGACGGGCACAAGTTCGAAATCACCCAGCACCCGTTGCAGCCACGGCAACTCCACCTCGAGCGCATGTTCAGCGCCCGCCGGCGTGGGAGTGTGCCCCTGGCTGGAAAGGCGCATGGTCGGGCTCATACTAGCCAGCTGTTTTGCAAACGCCTTATCGACCGGGACTGTCCCCAACGGCGTCGCGTAAGCGTCGCCGTCGAAAACCGAAGTGAAATCAAAGGCTTCGAAATGCGACGGTGCAATTACGACCACGCGCGAAAACTTGCGCCCTTTCAGCGCCGCGTAAGTGTAGGCGGCGACGGGACCCGAGAATTGATAACCGGCGTGAGGCGCAACCACGGCGAGAATCGGGTCGGTGATCGGCGGCTGGGACGAGGCGGCATGCGCCAGCATGTCATCAATCATCGCCGAAAGTGCCTTTGGGTCTGCCGGATAGAAGCCGCCAGCGACGCCGGCTTGTCTCACGCTAAGCGGATCGGCAGCACGGACCTGCCACACCGCCGCAATCGCCAGGATCGCGATGAAGATCGCGATGAAAAGAGCCGCGAGCCTATACATTTTGGGACGCATCTTGACATTCATATGCGAAAACTCCTTTCGCGCTGTCATGCGTGCCAAACGCCAGGGATCGGCTGCCCGCAGAATGGGCAACTGCCCTTGCGGATCAACACCTGACTCGCCGTGAATCCTACGCGTTCCACCAGCATGTGGCGGCACTTCGGGCAATAAGTATTTTGCGCAGGATGTCCCGGCACATTGCCGATATACACGTAGTGTAGTCCCTCGGCGTCGGCAATCGCCTTGGCCCGCTCCAGCGTCGGCACCGGCGTTATCGGCAGGTTCTTCAACAGATATTCCGGATGAAATTGCGTGAAATGGATCGGCACATCCACGCCCAGGTTGGTCTTGATCCAGTTTGCCAAGCCGCGGAATTCGGCATCGCTGTCGTTCATCCCCGGCACCACGAGGTACACGATCTCGGTCCACTTGTTCATCTTTCGCAGCGTGACCAGCGAAGCCAGCACCGGCTTCAACTCCGCCACGACGACATCCTTGTAGTAGGACTCCGTGAACGCTTTCAGATCGATCTTGACCGCATCCATCTTTCCGTAAGCCGTCTTCAGCGACTCCTCTTGCATGTAGCCATTCGATACGACCACGCTGCGCACGCCGGCTTCGTGCCCGGCATCGGCCGCATCCATGATGTACTCGCTGAAAACAACCGGCTCGCTGTAGGTGTAGGCAATCGTCGGGCAGCCGCGTTGTTTGGCTAGTTCGGCGAGTAGTTTCGGGGGCGCGTACTCGGCAGGCACCTGCTCCGGACGCACCTGGGAGATGTCCCAATTCTGGCAAAATTTGCAGTTGACGTTACACCCGGCCGTGGCCACCGAGAAAGCAAGCGTCCCCGGCAGGTAGTGGAACAGCGGCTTCTTTTCGATAGGGTCAATGTGCGCGGCACACACCCGCGAGTACACCAGCGTGTAATAGGTTCCTGCGCGATTCTCGCGCACGCCGCAATAGCCGCGTTCCCGGTCCCCCACTGTGCATTCCCGTGGACACAGCTTGCATTTGATCTTCTTATTGTTGGGGACCTTCTCGTAGAACTTCGCTTCGACGGTGAACTGCGAATCACCCTGCTTCTGCGGACCAGCCCACGCGGGGATGGCGGCAGGGAACTGGGCAAGCTCGCAGACGCTGAAAGCCGCTCCTGAAGCCAGCGCGCATTGCATGAACGACCGGCGATCGAGTTCACCCGCCATGTTCCACCCTCAATCACTGGCAGTAGCACCGCCGTCCCGGCGCTACTCGCTACTACGCCTCGACCATCGCGATCCTCTTTGGATCGTTCGCGCCCAGCCGATGCTGGGCATCGGCGGCGGTCGCGATGTAGTTTGGTGCTCTTTTATCGCCTTCCAGCGTCTTCAATCCTTTTTCGGCTCGTTTGCGCTCAATGACTTGCCAGCCCGTGTAATCGAGCGCGACGGGATCCTGCGAAACCATCAGGGCATTGTTCTTCCAACTGTATTCCGGCTTATATCCCGGTCCACCTTCGAAGCAGGCCGTGGTCGCGTCGCAGATGGTCAATCGCATTTTCGACCTGATTTCCGGCAGCATGTTCAAGTCTGCGATGTATGGATTGCAGCCGTTGGGATGGTACTTGTTCGGGTTATGAATGACGCCATACATGTTTTTCAGAGCGATGGTAACGCCTGCGCCGTCATGGTCTTTCAGCACCGGGACATTGATTAGAACGTTGCAGCGTTGTGTCAGAATCTTCGACAAGCGGCTGCCCACGCTGCCAAACGTGGACAACTCCGGTTCGTAATCGACGCGATCCGTACCGAAGCACTGCACCCGGTTTCCGCCCGCCACCACATGGAATCCAACGTGTTCCATTTCGTCGCTGTCACGGTCCCAGACCACGATATCGCTCGCCTTGATTCCTGCCTCCTGCAAGCGCTCGCAAATCGCTTCGACCAGTTGAACGTTGCTGGAGAGCCCGCGTCCTCCGAGCGTATTCACCTTCAATCCCACCATCTCACCCGGATGGACCAGTTTCTTCCACGGCTCGATTGGATCATCGCGGTCGAACAGAGCCTGCATGGCGCGATCCAGAAGGGTCAGCATCCGGCCCGAATCGACCGTTGTGCCCGTCCCGCGCAGCATGACATCGTGGGCGACCACCACCCGGGATTTCGCAAGCGCTGCTCCTTCTTCCGCTGCCGCGAGCAGTCCTATCCGGCCGCTGGCGCCGAGAACGGCAACGCCGGTGAGGCACTTCTTAAGAAAATCCCGCCGATCGGCGCCGCACCGTGATCTCATGATCAAACTACCTATACCGCAATCCCAAAGATTCTTCAGTGACGTATGACACTTTCTAACAATCGTTACCGGCCAAACCGCAGCTCGATGCCCTGCCCGAGTTGCGAAAGTGCCTGCTGCGTTTCCGCCGATTCCTCAAAGGCAACGATTCGCACCAGGAAACGTCCCTTGCGGAACATCAGGCTTTGGCTCGACAAGCGCGCCGCGTCTCCCAGTTGAATCGGCTTCACATCGACCGGCGGCTCCCCTCTGAAAATCGTCTCTGCGCCCTCCGCGTTCGCCATGGTGTAGATGTCCACGGTCGCGTCGATCTTGTTCTGGAACTTGTAGTCCGCCGTAGATACTCTCTGCGCACCGGCCTTCAAGTACCGTTCGGCCTCGCCGTCGATGTACTTCCACAGGTCGGCGGCCTCGAAAGTCCGTATCTCTCCAGTCGTAGCCCAGCCCGCAACCTGATTGGACGCAGGGAAAAATGATCCGGCGCTTCCCGCCTGACGTTTGCAACCGGCCTCCAGAAGCAGCGCGATGAGCATGACCAGCAGCACTCCGCGGGTTTTCACCTCGGCTTCTCCTTCCCCCGATTCAGAAGTATCTGGTTGGTGCGCGAGCGGCTCTCGCCGACGCTGGTCACGTAAACGGCTGGCCGATCCTGAACCGGGCAGGCGTATTCGCACGCTCCACAACCCACGCAACGATGAGGATCAATCAGCGGTTGTTTTACCTGCACCAGATGGCCCTCTGCATCCGCGACTGCTGCGGGTTGCAGATAGATGGCTTTGGGCGATGTCGGGCACCACTCCTCGCAGACAATGCACGGCGTTGCCATCGCCCAGGGCAAACAGCGCCCGCGATCGAAGAACGCTGTGCCCAAACTGATGGGCTTGGAGTCGCCTGCGACCCGCGCCTCCCACCCCTTTTCTTTCGCCGTGATCTCCCAGATGGCGCCGGTAGGACAAACCTGGGAGCAGAGCACGCAACTCGACTCGCAGTAGCCAATCCGCGGCACCATGACCGGTGTCCACAGACCTTCTAACCCCGCTTCGGTCAGCGCGGGATGCAGCGCGTTGTTGGGGCAGACCTTCATGCACTCACCGCACCGTATGCAACGTGCCAGGAAATACTCTTCGTCCAGCGCACCCGGGGGACGCAGCAACCGCTCATGGCGCTCGACGGCGAATCCGGGCGTGCTCCGCAATAGGGGAACGACGACTGCTCCCGCCGCTAATCCGGTAAGCACCTTGCGTCTTTGCAAGTTCGTACCGATGGACTTTTGCGCGGGAAAGAACTTGAACTGCAGGCCATGCTCCGGACACCCATCAACACAGTTCAAACAAAGATGACACTCCGGTTGATGCCACGGAACGCCGCCGATCGGATCGTCGCCGCCCTGGCAGCGCAGCAGACACCGATTGCAGTCTTCGCAGCGTTCCGTGCTCTTGACCAGTCCAAGAATCGACAAGCGGGATGCGATTCCGAGCAGCGCACCCAGCGGGCAAAGTGCCCGGCACCAGAAGCGGGTCATGCGAAAATTCAGCGCCGCAAGAAATATAAAGATGACGCCGAGCCAAATCCCTTGCCGGAAGTACGGCTGTTTGAAACCAAGCAGCAGAGCTCCGAAAAGGAAGTGGAACCCGCTGCCCACCATCTGCACCGCTGCAAATCTGCTGTGTTCCATGGCGTGCAGCATGGCGTTCAGTGCGTAGTCCATCGCGGGAAATATGGAGAGGCCGAGTGAGCGCACCAGCAACGAGAAAGGATCGAGCCATCCGACAACACCTGTCCCCAATACGGCGGCAATTAGGGCCGCGACTAAGAGGTAGTACTTCGTTGTCTGCCAGCGCTTGTACCGGTTCGATTCAATCAGTTGCTTTCCACGTTTGCGTTCGGACCTCAGGCTGCTGAAGAAGTGGTGAATCGAGCCCAGAGGGCAAATCCATCCGCAGAAGAAGCGTCCGAGCAACATCGTCGGAATCAGAATGACCAGACTCCACAACAGGCCGTGATACAGGGCGCGGCTGGCAGAGCGCATTCGACAGCGCTACCAGTGGATCAAATTGGAAAAACAACTGCACCGGATAGGGAAGCCGTATCCCGCTCCCGCCGGCGTGCAGCGATCCGCGAAACTCCGTGCGCAGCAAAAGGAACAGGAACAGCGAGAAGAAGACAATCTGCGAAAGCCAGCGCCATCTTGTCGGCTTAAGACGCAACACATACTCCTCGCATCTCCACGCAGGGGAGGGGCGCAGCGCACACCAAACCTTCGGCGCGTTCTGAGCGCACGACGCTGCACTTTCAATGGTCTGCTATGCGACTTCCGCTTTCTGTGACCAGCATCACTGCTTTCGGCCTGTAGACTTTTCGGGCTCTAACAGTGTCCGAGCGATGGACAAATATCGTGCAGCGATGAACCTGACCCGGATTACTCCCGAGATGGACCAAAAAGTTGACTTGGATATGGAAAGTGGCAGCATTCTCGGGCAAAGGTACTGACCGAGGCGTGCTGGATGCAGATGATGTTGCGGGGTCGAGCCCGTCTCCCGCTCCAGACTTGGTGAATTCTATGCCGGAATCGGCATCTACTTGGAAGCGCTGCTGGCGGCGGAGGCCGCGGCCCTCATCTGTATCGCCCCAACTCCCAAGCCTCCCACCGCCCCGGCGAGCAACCCCAGCAGGACCAACATTGGTATGCTCTCAAGCAGTGAATTCTTCTTTAATTTCGCCATTCTGTCTTCTCCGTTGGGAATTCGTTGTTGGAGGTATTTTAGCATTTGCGCTTCCATCCCCGGACCCAGGAAAACACCGCAAGATCTTGTGGCAGCATGAGATAGCTGGAAACAACCATATTGCCATGGCAACTGTGCAGAGTTTTTCATCTAATGGGAACCTGACGCAACCGCTCTGAGGCAGGCTGCGAAGGCCTGCATTGGCCAAACCTCCTGACCCTACAATCGCGCTCTGTGATAAAAAAAGACATTCGAGGTGTATTCATGACCGAACCAAGTTACGAAGAATTGAAAGCTCGCCTTGCCGATTTGGAAAAGCAAGTGGAAGGGAAAAAGAGAAGCGGGGCCCTGGAGTTCCGCGTCAGCGAAAAGGGCGGCGTCAGCGTATACGGGCTGGGACGCTTTCCGGTTACCCTCTACTACGAACAGTGGACCCGACTGCTGCAGGCCGTCCCCGATCTTAAGACTTTTATCGAGGAAAATAAAAGCAAACTGAAGCTGAAGCAGGGCTAGACTTCACAGGAGGGACCAATGATGCGACGGCGATTTGCAGCAGTGTTCGTATTGACGTCCGCTCTATTGGCCAGTGCGCAATCCTTGCCGCAGGACGCGGCGACCGAGAAAAGTAAACTGATCGCATTTGAGAACGCCTGGAACCAGTCCCTGATTCATCGCGACGGAGAAGCACTGAACCGGCTGGTCGCTGACACCTTTGTCTACACCGACTGGGATGGCACGGTGATGAACAAGGCCAAGTTCACTCGCCAGCAACAAGGATCCGGACCTGGAGACCACTCTGCTCGTGAATGATGGAGTCGAAGTCTACTTTTACCCCGGCGTAGCCGTGGTGACTGGCGCATACCCACTACAAGGGGAGCAACAAGGGAAAGCCATTCGAACATCGCGGACGCTTCACCGATACCTGGATATCCTCCAAAGGCAAGTGGGTATGCGTGTCGAGCCAGGCAAATCTGATCAAGAAAGCTGCTTCCGAGTAGCCCAGCAATGTATGGAAGTTCTTGTTTGAGACTAATCCTGTTTCTTAGGCGTAGCCTCGGGCTTTTGTGTCTGCTGTTTCTGAGCGTCTTCGGTCCACGGTGGAACCACTCCAATGAAACGCGCATAGGCGATCGACTGTCCTAGATGTTCGGCAGCATGGCGGGTGACAAACAGGAGAATGCCGCGTTCGGTGTTCTTGCCGCCGAACCAGTCCAGGCTCTTGTTGAGGTCAGCGTCGGGCATAGCCGTGATCGCCTTGCGCGCATGGTCAAATGAGTCCTTGAGCGTGGCGATCACTTTGGCCTTGTCGGTGGTGGATTTGTCAAATCCTTTCACCTCGAAACCAGCCGGCGGAGGAGTCCCAACCAGTTGATAGACGTTATAGTTGGCAGCCGATACGTGAAGGAATACTTCGGCGAAGGAACGCACATCGGGGGCTGGACGCCACGTGTATTTGTCGGCGGGTATGGCCTCGGCCAGCCGCAAAAACTTGTCTTCCTGGATCATCACTTCAGCGAGAACTTCGGATCGATACCCAGTGACGCCGGGAGTGCCGTCCTTGTAGGGATTAACTTGGGCGCTAAGGTCGGTCGTGAGACGGACCAGCGCCAGCAGACACACGGCCCAGAGTATGCGTTTCATAGGGTCCCTCCTGCAGGTTCCGAAGGCGAAGTGTCAGGGAAAAAATGGTGCGCCCGGAGAGAATCGAACTCCCAACCTCTTGGTTCGTAGCCAAGCACTCTATCCAATTGAGCTACGGGCGCATCGCGGCAGAATTGCGTCCTTGAATTATAACGGAACCGAATCGTTTCGCCCAACTCTGATCGCTATACAAGCTCTCCGAAAACCGGGACTGCGTTTGCTTCCGATCCGCGCCAATCCGCGGCTGTGGAAATCCTCGCCCTGCCGGGAAAGAGGATTTCCAGATCAGAGTAAAAGTTTCCGGCCAAGCGCAAAACCTACCCGCCCCAACGTCCCAACCTTGCGCGTTGACAAGGGTTTAGCGATGGCACACGACATGCTTCCTTTTGGGTCAGACGAAGTGGCGCGCAACGGGGCATCTTGGAAATTACTTCGGCCAGAGGTCTTTCCGAATGCCCCTTTGCACATGCTCCGTTTGTCGGACCAGAGCGCACTCCGCCCCGTTTCCCGGCCCTCCCCCGAGAGTCCTCCTGCAAGCCGAGGATTAGCAGGGAACGGGCGGAGTGCCGTCTGATCCCATCTCTCCTCTCGCCAAAGCTCTCAAGCAAGAACCAGCTGGCTCTGCACGTCGATACCTGACTGGCGCAGTAACTTCGCCACCGTATCGCTCTTCATTCGCGAGGCGTCGAACAGCACCCGCACCGTCCGCTCTTTCTCGTCAAACTTGATGCGCTGGATGCCATAGACCTCACGCACACTGTCGATGGCCCGCAACGCAGCTTCTCCGGGCGGAGTCTGGTAGCGGTAAGCGGCTTCGAGGTACGTCATTTCATCTCTCCCAAAGAATAGGTTCGATGATTACCCTTTGAGTATCTAATAATGGCTGTATTCCGCCAAGCGCAATTCGCTCGTGTGGGGACGGGACGCCCTCGCCCGTCCAAGCCGAGCGAAGCTCGGCCGCTGTCGGCCGCCAAGGAGAACACTGGTTTCGATATAGACTCTTGGCAACGAAACTATGGACCCTCTCAATCGCCACGGGCACTCCGAACGCCGCATCGTCGCCCGCTAAAGCCAAAGACCCCATTTGTGGGATGGATGTGAATCCGGCCACGGCGCGCCACAAGACACTGCACATCGGCAAAGAGTATTTTTTTTGCGGCGCCGGTTGCCTCGCGAAGTTCCAGGCGAATCCCGAAGAGATTCTGTCATCCGCGCCCAAGCCAATGACGATGGGATCGGGTTTGGTGTCGCTCGGCGGTCCGACCTTGGTCATGCCAACTCCCAGCAAGCGGGCAGCTGACGTTTCGGCAGGCGGGTTAGGAAAAGACACGCGAGCCTACGTTTGTCCGATGTGCCCGGACGTGCGGCAGCTGGGGCCGGGACCGTGCCCGAAGTGTGGGATGGCGCTCGATCCCGAATCCCCGATGCTCCCCGCAAGCAAAACGGAATATACGTGCCCTATGCATCCGGAAATCGTGCGGTTAGAGCCGGGGAGCTGCCCAATTTGCGGCATGGCACTGGAGCCGCGCACGGTGACAGTAGCAGAAAACAATCCTGAACTGCGCGACATGACGCGGCGCTTCTGGATCAGCCTGGCGCTGACCGCGCCGCTCCTGGTTGTGGCCATGGAGGTGATGGCGGTCAGGTCGGGCTTGGGGGTGCAGCGCACTTCGTCGGGAGGGGCGTGGCCGTGGGTCGAGCTGCTGCTCGCCACACCCGTAGTCCTCTGGGGAGGATGGCCCTTCTTTCAGCGCGCGTGGACTTCGATCGTCAACCGCAGCACCAACATGTTCACGCTGATTGCGATGGGCACAGGTGTGGCCTACCTCTACAGTGTGGTAGCGACACTATTCCCGCAGATATTTCCGGCATCGTTCCGCACCATGGGCGACCGCCCGGATGTGTACTTTGAAGCGGCCGCGGCCATCGTCACGCTCGTATTGCTGGGTCAGGTGCTGGAGTTGCGCGCCCGCAGCCGGACGTCAAGCGCCATCCGCGCGCTGCTCGATCTTAGCCCGAAGATGGCGCGGCTAGTAAGCGAAGACGGCTCCGAGCGCGACATTCCGCTTGAACATGTGAAGCCGGGAGATCGCCTCCGCGTCCGTCCAGGCGAAAAGATTCCGGTCGATGGCGTTGTGCTGGATGGATCGAGTGCCGTGGACGAGTCCATGATCACCGGCGAATCCATTCCCGTGGAAAAGACAGCAGCCTCGTGTGTGATCGGCGCCACGATGAACGGCAACGGATCGCTAGTCATGCGAGCCGAGCGCGTAGGCAGCGAGACCATGCTGGCACAGATCGTGCAGATGGTCAGCCAAGCACAACGCACCCGCGCCCCCATCCAACGCCTGGCCGACAAAGTTGCCGCTTGGTTCGTTCCGGCAGTGATTGCGATTGCCGTTGTGACCTTCATCGTCTGGGTAAGCGTCGGACCAGAGCCGCGTTTCGCTCACGCCATCGTGAACGCCGTGGCCGTGCTGATCATCGCGTGTCCCTGCGCCTTGGGCCTGGCAACGCCCATGGCCATTATGGTCGGCACTGGACGCGGCGCGCATGCCGGCGTGCTTATCAAGAATGCCGAAGCGCTCGAGACGCTGGAGAAAGTGGATACCATCGTCTTCGACAAGACCGGCACGCTGACCGAAGGAAAGCCCAAAGTCACAGCTTATAGCGATGCCGAGGCCGTTCGCCTCGCAGCCAGCGTGGAACGCGCCAGCGAGCACCCGTTAGCGGCCGCCATCGTGGATTTAGCCAGCCATCTGAATCTGAAGCTCTCCGATGTTTCGGGATTTGAGTATCTGCCGGGTAAAGGCGTCAAGGGTTTCGTCGAAGACCGGAGAGTCGCGGCAGGGAATTGGGCCCTGATGACGGACCTCGGCGTTTTCGGCTCTGGCCGCAAAACCGCGGCTTCTGCACCCACGGCGCCGGGCGCGACCCAGGTCTATGTTGCCATCGACGGTCAATACGCCGGAAACATTACAATTGCAGATCCGCTTAAGCCAACCGCAGCGGATGCGTTGCGCGGACTAAAAGCCCAGGGAGTCCGTATCGTTATGCTTACAGGCGACAACGCACCCACGGCGCAGGAGATCGCCGGCAAATTGGGCATTGATGATTTTCGTGCCGAGGTTCTACCCGCGCAAAAAGCCGAGATCGTAAGGAGTCTCCAGAACCAAGGCCGAGTAGTAGCGATGGCGGGCGACGGCATCAACGACGCGCCCGCGCTGGCGCAAGCTCAAGTTGGAATCGTTATGGGCACGGGAACCGACATAGCCATGGAAAGCGGCGGCATCACCCTGCTGAAAGGAGACCTGGAAGGAATTCTGCGCGCCCGCAAACTGAGCCAGGCCACCATGCGCAACATCCGCCAGAACCTGTTCTTCGCTTTCCTCTACAACTCCATAGGAGTGCCGATTGCGGCTGGCGTACTGTATCCGGTCTTCGGATTGCTGCTAAGCCCGATCCTGGCCGCGGCCGCGATGAGCTTCAGTTCGGTCTCGGTAATCACAAACTCGTTGCGTTTGCGCAATATAAAGCTGTAGTTAATTTTCCGCTCCGGCCCCGTGTTTCTGCCGGCACAACTTGCACTCCGTAGGCGGTTCGGAATTGTCCACCCGATGCTTCACCGGCTTCAGAGTGCGCAAGTAGGCAAACATCGCTTTCAAGTCACTGTCGGTCAGGTTCGTGTAGACCATCACCGGCATGATCGGGCTCAAGGGACGCGCTTTGACGTATCCGCTATGCATGACCTGAAGAAAAAGCGCCTCGTCGTAGTAAGGAATTCCTGATGCATCCGGCGTGAGGTTGGCGCTCGCGACATTCCCCCATGGACCCCCAAAAACCGCGCCACCAGCGAACTCCATGCCGGGTAGGCTTTTGCCCTTCACCATCGGCGTGTGACAGTCACCACAGCCCGCCAGGTTGACGAGACGAGCCCCACGCTTAACCAGATCGGATGCTTCCGAAGTTTCGGTGACGGGCGCTGTCACGGGTTCCGGGACGCTGCGGATCAGGTACTTTACCGGGAAAATGATCTCTGTTTCCGGCAGTTCATGCCGCACAGCGGGGAGCGATCGCAAATAAACCACGACCGACGCCACATCTTCATCCGACATTTCCCGGTAATGGGTGTAGGGCATGATGGGAAAAAGTGCTCGCCCGTCGTGTCCAATCCCCTCGCGAATGGCGCGTGCGAGTTGGTCATCCGTCCACTTGCCCGCTCCCGTTTCGGGATCAGGCGTAAGGTTGGGCGCGACGATGTGCCCGGGGAGATCGCTGTAGGGCAGAACCTCACCGGCCCCCTCCGAGCCAGACACGATGAGAGTCCCCGGAACGGTCCAGTCATGCTGCGAATGGCAATACACGCAGCCACTCAGAGCCGTCGCGATATATCGCCCGCGCTCCAGGCGCTGCGGCGTCCGTTCAAAGGTACGGCCAGTAAGCGGGCGCGTCCTCGGCCCGATAAAAGGCCGCCACCCGATGGTCAGAGTGATGCCAATCGCCAGTGCCCCCGCCAGCACGACCACTCCAACCAGCAGCCATTTCCCAAGTTGCCTCATAGCAAAGTTCCGGTCTCAGGTGTCAGGTTTCAGGTTTCAGGTTCCAGGAAAAGCAAGAACCGGCTCGGCTAGGGTTTCCTGACACCTGAGACCTGACACCCTGCCTCTACAGCTTGCTCAGATAATCCGTAACTTCCGGACTCGTCCAATCCACGGGTCCGATAAATTTGCGACGAATGACTCCGTTCCGATCGATGACGTAAGTTTCCGGCCATCCAAACGTGCCATAGAGCGAAGCCGCCTTCCGCGCTTCATCCCGTACCGTGACCATGTTGACGCTGTAGTCCTTGAGGAACTTGTGGTACGCCGCATCATCAGCGTCAATACTGACCGCAAGTACCACCACGCCCTTATCCTTGAGACGCGTCTGCATCTTAACCAGCGATGGAGTCTCTTCGATACACGGCGGACACCACGTAGCCCAGAAATTCAGCACCACCACCTGTCCCCGAAACTGGCTGAGCGTGACTTTGTGGTCCGAATCCTGCAAGGTGAAGTCCGGGGCATTCGAACCGATGCGCGCAGGATGGCTCCCGCTGTAGCATCCGATCAGGGCAGCCAGCAATCCAATAGCTAGATAAGCTGCGGAGAAGCTCGGCTTTGTATCAGGGCGTCGCTTTAGCGATGCCGTAAGTCCTTCAAGGTCAGATGCCCGTTTAGGGGCTGGATGTCGATCCGGTCGAAGCGGAGCAAGAAGCGTTCGTCTCACCCCGCTATAATAGCGAAAAACTGATGGATAGTTCACTTCCAGTTGCGTTGCCGCCGGAGAGCGCAATTCCCGAGGTCTCGGTTGTCATTCCCGCGCGGAACGAAGAGGCCAGCCTGAGGGCTTGCCTGGAGTCGCTGACGACCCAAATCGGTGTCGCCTTCGAGATCATCGTGGTCGACGACGCCTCCACCGACCGCACCCGCGCGATCGCCAGGACCTTTGCCAGAGTGCGCGTGATTTCTTCGGACCCGCTGCGCCAGGATTCAGCAGGGAACACCTGGACAGGGAAGAACAATGCCATGATAGCCGGCGCCAGACAAGCGCGCGCCGAGTGGCTGCTCTTTACCGATGCGGATACCGTGCATCTACCGGGCTCGCTGGCACGGGCTTTGGATGAAGCGAAAAAAGAGCAGGCGGATTTGTTGTCCTACTCGCCCAACCAGATGGCTGTCACCTTTGCCGAGCGGGCCGTGATGCCCGTAATCTTCGCGGAACTGGCGGCGCACTACCCGCCCCACAAGGTGCGCGATGAGACTTCGGAAATCGTGGCCGCGAACGGCCAGTACATTCTCGTCCGCCGCCCAGCCTACGAAGCCGTAGGCGGACACGCCGCAGTGGCCTCAAAGATTCTCGAAGACGTGGCGTTGGCGCGTCTGTTTCGCAAGGCCGGCCGTCGCGTGTACTTTCGTTACGGCGGAGACGCCGTGCGCACCCGCATGTACCGCAACTGGGCACAGCTTCGCGAAGGTTGGACAAAGAATCTGGCGCTGCTATTTCCGCGACCAGGATTTCTCGCCTTCCAGAGTTTGACCGTATGGTTTGCTGCCTGGTCCGCATTCGCCATCGCCATTTTCGGCGTAACCGGCCGGCACTTCGTCTGGATGTCGGCGGCCGCCTTCTGGCTGTTTGCCTATCGCCGAATTCGAGCCGCGCATTTTGCCACGGTGAACAACCTGCTCGCCATGGTTTTTGGTCTGCCCATGTTCGCCTATTTGCTGCTGCGCTCAAGGAAGGCGCACGCGAGTGGCCAAGTATCATGGAAGGGCCGCACCTACGCTGCCGGCGCACGAAGTAAAAGCGCGTCCACCGGAACGCCAGTCTCAAAAGCGATTCCGGGAATTGAGAATCACCAATTGAGAACTAAGACTAATTGCTAATCGCTAAATGCTAAGAGCTGCTTCTATGGTCTATCTCACACGCAAAGCCGAATTCTCCGCATCGCACTACTATCACAATCCGGATTTCACTCCGGAACAAAACCAGCGCCTCTTCGGCAAGTGCAATAATCCCAATGGCCACGGTCACAACTACACTCTGGAAGTCACCGTGAAGGGAGCCGTCGATCCCAAGTCGGGCTTCGTCGTCGACCTCAAGAAGTTAAAGGATGTTATGAGCAGGGAAGTGCTCGACGCGCTCGACCATCGCTTTCTGAACAAGGAAGTCCCCGAGTTTCTCACCAGGATCCCAACCACCGAGAACCTCGCCATCGCCATCTGGCAGCGCCTGGCGCCGAAGCTTACCGCCACCCAGTTGCATCGCGTCCGCGTCTACGAAACGCCCGACCTGTTCGTCGATTTCTATGGAGAAGCATGAAAACGGGAAGCATGAAAGCGCACCTGACCCGCCGCTACCTGTTTTCGGCGTCGCACCGCTTGCATAGCGACGGAATGTCGGAGGAAGAAAACCGTGCAACCTATGGCAAGTGCAATAATCCCTACGGACACGGCCACAACTACACGGTCGAAATCACCGTCAGCGGGCCGGTGGATGACCAGACTGGAATGGTCTGCAATCTGGTCGATCTGGATGGCTTCATGCACAACCAGATTCTCGAGCGCTACGACCACCAGAATCTGAACCTGCTGGCGGAGTTCGCAAAGCAGGTTCCCACCACGGAAAATCTGTGCATAGCGATCTACGAAATAGTGAAGCGCGGTTTCGACAAGGCTCATCTAGAAAAGGTGAGAATTGAAGAGACGATGATGAATTCGTTCGAATACGCGGGAGAAAACGGCCGTTAGTCGCGGGTCGTTAGTCGTTCGTGGAGATAATTTGCTAACGACCATCGACCATCGACCAACGACGAAAACCTATGAAATCCACTGATGCACCAGCTACTCTTACCAGCGCCACCTACGAAGAACTGGTCCGCGAAATGCTTGTCCGCCTCGGCGAAGACCCCGATCGCGAAGGACTTGTGCGCACCCCGGAGCGCGTCGAAAAAGCCATGCAATTTCTCGTCAAGGGCTACAAGGACGACCCCGAAGCGCTTCTGCGTAAGGCGCTGTTCACTGTCACTTACGACGAGATGGTGATCGTGAAAGACGTCGAAATGTTCAGCCTGTGCGAGCACCACCTGCTGCCGTTTTTTGGCAAAGTGCACGTGGCCTACATCCCCAACGGGAAAGTGATCGGACTGAGCAAAATACCCCGCCTCATCGAAATCTTCTCGCGCCGCTTG
Organism: uncultured Acidobacteriaceae bacterium; assembly: GCA_963838935.1. Taxonomy (GTDB): domain Bacteria; phylum Acidobacteriota; class Terriglobia; order Terriglobales; family Acidobacteriaceae; genus Acidiflorens. The sequence goes on along the minus strand of CAWITH010000045.1, from coordinate 68,573 downwards.
CAGATTCAGGAGCGCCTGACCACGCAAATCGCCGAGGCCATCCAGAACGCCATCGAGCCCCAGGGCGTGGGCGTGGTCATCGAGGCCCGGCATCTGTGCATGATGATGCGCGGCGTCGAGAAGCAGCATTCTTCAGCGGTAACCTCATCCATGCTCGGCAGCTTCCGCAACGAGGAGGAAACCAGAACCGAATTCCTGTCCCTGATCCGCCAGCGCACCAACGGCGTTTAGTTTGTTGGCTCGCGTAGGGACGGCCGCCCTCGGCCGTCCAATGCCGAGCCGACACCCTCGATTCGCAGCAACCCTATTGCCGACCTGCAGACTTCCCACTCGAAAGATCGCACCAGTTGGACTAAGCTGAACCTGCCGCATGCCGAAACGCCAAATTTCGCCTCGCGATCCTGCGCTCTCCGGCCGTCTCGCCCTGATTACCGGCGCCAACCGCGGTATCGGCCTAGCCATCGCTCGAGCGCTGGCCCGCAAGGGATGCAATCTGGTCATCACCGCCCGCGACCAGCGTGCCTTGGCCAAGGCGCGCAGTGAACTGGAGAAGTTACAGCTGCGGAAATCGAACCTGCATGTCCTGGCGCAATCCTGCGACGTCCGCAGCCCCGACTCTGTCGATTACCTTTTCGCCCTAGTCCGGGGATTGCACAAGCCGCTCGATATCCTCATCAACAATGCCGGCATTGGACATCCCAACCTAACCGTCAGCGACTTGGGGTACCCCACCTGGATGGAAGTGATCGACACCAATCTGAACGGCCTGTTCCTCATAACGCAGGCGGCGCTGGCCGTTATGAAACGCGGCAGCACGATCGTGAACAATCTCTCCATCGCCGCCGAACGCGTATTCCGCGGGTCGGCAGCTTACAACGCGTCCAAGCATGGCGCGCTAGGCTTTACCAACACATTGCGCAAGGAACTGAGGCCGAAAGGCATTCGCGTGATCGCTCTAATGCCCGGCGCAACCGATACCGCGATCTGGGACACGCTCTGGCCCCAAGCGCCGAGACGCAAAATGATGTCCGCCGAAACCGTAGCCCGCACCGTAGTCGATGCTCTGCTTTTGCCCGAAAACACGACCGTGGAGAAAATAGTGGTGATGCCCTCCAATGGGGCGCTGTAGGGAAGGCACAGCTCAAGGGATACGCGGGCGTTTGCCTGAGCATCAAATGAAACGCAGGTTTTGTCGTTGACCGTTCGCTAACGACCAACGACCATCAACCAACGACTGAAGCCCTTTGTGACAAACGACCGGGAAGAGGCACCATGTCATTCTTCGATTACTTCAAATCGCTGAAACAGCCCGAGCACCGCGTGGCGTGGGCCGTAGCCATAGCCGCCGATGTCCTCCAGATAGCCGCGTTCCCATTCTTTGTTGAAGGAGGCATATCCCCCGCCGACTCGATACTCGATCTGATTGTCGCCTTCGTGATGATTCGTCTGCTCGGATGGCATTGGGCATTCCTGCCGACGGCGGCGGCGAAACTCCTTCCCGGCGTCGATCTTTTTCCCACCTGGACCGCAGCCGTATGGTTCGTTACCCGCCAGAAGGTACGTTCTGGGGAACCGGAAATTTTGCCGCCTGGCCCCGCCCCAGAACCACGTCGCTGATAATTTGCAGACAAGCTGCGGGATGCTCTCACCCCCCCAATTGCTGGAACACGGTCTGTTCGTTTTTCGTAACAAGAATCTCGTTCCTCATGTGGTGAAACGGGACGCGTATAGCATGCACGCGGGGTGCGACCCCCTCGTGGAGGCAAGTCCTCGGGTGTGCTTGTATGTCCAAGGGCTTTCCGTCTGGTCGGTAATCAATCCGGCCCGCACCCTTTTTGATTCTGCGGTAAATTTCAAGACTCGCCTACCACGTCCCATACCGATACCGGTGCGGCCGTTCACGAAATACTTTAATCATGACCACACCCGCGACGAAGCCTCCCAAGTGGGCCCAAACTGCCACTCCCTCCGCAGCGAACTGGGGGACCGCGAAGAACTGGAGCAAAAACCAGTAGCCTAGGACAAGCCAAGCCGGCAGCCAAAGTATGAAGACAAAGAACCAGGTGAGCACGCGCGCCCTCGGATAGAGGATGAAGTACGCACCCATGACGCCGGCGATAGCACCACTGGCGCCAACTGTGGGCACCCGGGAGTTGAGGTTCAGCAAGATGTGGGTGAAGCTACCGGCCAGTCCGCTGACCAGGTAAAACAGGAGATATGTGAAGTGTCCCAGGTAGTCTTCGACGTTGTCTCCAAAGATCCACAGGAAAAGCATATTCCCAGCCACGTGCCAAAAATTAACGTGCAGAAACATCGAGGTGAACAACGGCAAAATCGCTGTAGCCAGGCTGTCATAGGAGTGTCCAGTCAGCACGGCCACAGTGTGATGAGGAACCACGCCAAACTCGACCCTGAACGAATTCAGCGCGCGATTGCTGAGGGGAAGCCCCCACAGAAAGACCACCACGTTCGAGACGATCAGAAAGTAGTTGACGAACGGCGTAGAGAACGTAGGCTGATCGTCACGAAGAGGAATCATTTAATTGGCAATCGGTAATTTGTAATTTGGAGAGAAGAGGCTTCAAATTACCCATTACAAATTACCAGATTACAAATCCTCATGAATGGTGTCGTAGTCATCGATAAACCGAGCGGCCTGACCTCGCACGACGTAGTCAATCGCGTCCGCCGAATTCTCGGTCAACGCGCGGTCGGCCATCTCGGCACCCTCGACCCCTCAGCCACCGGGGTTCTACCGATCGTGCTCGGCAACCTGACGCGCCTGGCGCAGTTCTACGTCCATTCCGAGAAGACCTACGAAGGCGTGATTCGCTTCGGCTTCTCGACCGACACCTACGACGCCGATGGCGAGCCCACGACGGCGGTGCAGAACGTCCAAATCAACCTCGATGAAATACGCGCTCTCGCTGCCCAGTTTCAGGGCGTCGTCGAACAGATGCCGCCGCCGTTTTCGGCAAAAAAGATCGCCGGAGTCCCGGCCTACAAACTCGCCCGCAAAAAGCAGGACGTCGAGCTCAAGCCAGTAAAAGTAGGAATCAAGGAATTCGAGATTCTCGTCACCACCGCCGATCAAGCTAGCTTCCGGGCCCGCGTGTCTGCGGGCACCTACATAAGATCGGTCGCGCATGAGATGGGCCGGAAGCTGGGCTGCGGCGCTCATCTGGCCAGCCTTCGACGCACCGCCGTCGCCGAGTTCACTATAGAAGATGCCCACACGCTCGAAGCGTTGCGGACAGCCATGCAGCAGGGAAGCGTTGAGTCGTTGTTGATTCATCCCCGAAAGCTGGCGCCGCAGTTGCCCAGCGTCACCGCCGATGAAGAAAGCGCCGCCCTCATCCGCAGTGGCCGCGCCGTGAATCTTCCGGAAATGTCTCGCGCCCCCCAAGTGAAGGTCTTCGCCGGCCAACGCGACCTGATCGCCATCGCCACCCGGATTGCCGGCACGCTGTTCCACCCGAAGATCGTGTTTTCGGGGTAATGGGGCGGGGCGACAGAGAACCCCCTGAGCGCACGTCACTGACGAAGGGAGCGCCGCGTACTATACTCTCGCCCAGCGGAACCAGTTACGTCCTCGTCAGAAGGAGGGCCCCTTGACCTTCGCCAACTGCTACGAAGACGGCACCCGTGCCGACGCCTACGCGACGCTGGAGTTCAAGAACACATACCACCTTGCCTATCGAGACATTCCCGCCATCCTCCGTGAGCATGTTCGCGGACCGAAGAGCGTCGACTTCGGTTGCGGCACCGGACGATCTACGCGCTTTCTGCGCCAACTCGGCTTCGAGGTTACGGGAGTCGATATTGCGGAGGATATGATCCGTAAGGCACGGGAATTGGACCCTTCCGGCGACTACCGGCTGATTCCCGATGATGATCTGGGTGAGTTCCGGCCCGGAACCTACGATCTTGTGCTTGCTGCCTTCACTTTCGACAACATCGCGGGAAGCGAGAGCAAGGTGCGCATCCTGCGAGATCTGGGCCGGCTTCTTAACCCAGAGGGGAAGCTGGTGCTGATCGTCTCCCGGCCGGAGATCTACACCCACGAGTGGGCGTCGTTTTCGACCAAAGACTTTCCCGAGAACCAGGCGGCGAAGTCCGGCGACAAGGTACGCATCATTGTCACCGATCACGCCGATCGGCGCCCCGTCGAGGACATCCTGTGGACCGATGGGGCGTACCGCGAGGTTTTCGAGGAAGCTCAGCTAAGACTGCTGCGAAAATACGAGCCGCTGGGGAGGGAAGAGGAACGCTACCGTTGGGTCAGCGAGGTGACGACGGCTCCTTGGGCCGTGTATGTCCTCGGAGGAATTTAAGGGGCCGTTAGATCAGTAATGTCCGATAACAGGTATTATGTCAAGTGACAGATTTGAGTATTCGCAACTCTACCCCCGCAGCAGTCCCTTAAGGTCGTCGTGAAACTTCTGCAAGATTGCGAGCCGCTCCGCCGTGGCTTCCACCACTTCGCTCTTGGCCTGAAACACCTTGCGGCCTTCCCTTTCGGTGAGTACGCCCATGACTTCGCCCATGCGCCAGCCGGGCGTGCCCAGGACTTGCAGGCCATCAACGCCCGGTACCAGCAAGGCGACACAGTTGTCGCGCATCACTCCAATGCACTTGGGAAAGCGTTCGAAGGTCTGCAGCTCGAATCCCGCAAGATACAGACACTGGAGCTGTTCGGCGGAGTCTGGCATGTTACGGGTGGGCGTTTTCAAATTACAAATTACACAGCTACCAATTCCCCAGCGGCTTACTGCACCTCCGCGCGGATCACTTCCAGAGCGTTCGCCTCTCCCAGCTTCAGGAAGGTGAAGACTCCTTCATTCGCCGAATAGCAGCCAAACGACGTTCCCAGGCCGGTGGCATCGGCATAGCTGGCGATCTGCCGCCCAGTCTGCGCGTCCGCGACTACTACGGTCTGGCTCTGGTTCTCTTCGTTAGAGAACGAAATCGCCAACTGATTCCCGGAAACATGAAACCCGGTGGGCACCGAACCCGCCACCGGAGCGGCGACTTTGATCGTCTGCATAATCATTCCGCTCGGCGCGATCACATACACCAGCGCTGGCGAAGAACCATGCATGACGTAGAGGTTGCCGTCACTTCCAACTTCAGCATCTGCCAGATCGAGCATGGGCGCCGATTTCTCAGCCTGCTTTGCAGGGCCGCCTGTCGCTGCCTTCGCTCCCGCTTTTGCAGGTTCGTGCGGCTCCTCAAACGAAAGTTGCGCCAGTTCCCTTCCATCAGCGGAAAAAACCGCGGTAAAGTTGCGCCCGCGATCATTCTTATCCTGCAAATCGCGCCGCACGCCCGAGACCAGAAAATTTCCCGTGGCAAACGCCGCAAATGTATACACCTCAAAATCGGCATCGAGCAGCGTAGGCGACGAAGCTGATCCGTCGGAAGAAAAACGCAGCACATAGATCCGCGGCTTCACAACCCCGTTCTGCGCGATCTGATACAGACCGCCATCGGAAGCGGGCGAAAATTCGTCGGCCCGGTCGAGCCCCAGCTGTGGAAATGCGGCCGGGTCAAACAGCGCAGTACGCTTGCCCTCTGGATTGATCTTGACCACCGGACCCAGCAACGGCCGGTCCATAGCGTACTTGCGGATGTAGAGATTGCCGTCGGCGTCGCATTTCGACGGAACCATGAATGCTCCACCCAACTCCGAGGCCACGCTCATGGTGGAGGAGGCGCGCAGCGCAATGCTTGACCCTGAGGTGTTCTGTCCCGAATCTGGATTCTTCGCGGCCGCATCGCCCGTGACTTGCGCCGACGACAATGCCGCAGAGAGGAGGAGCACAAGCGTACACGAGCCACTAGAGAACGATCTCATCCCGTGCCTAGGTCTCCGTCGCAACCCGATTGAAACTGAAAACTGAGAGCTGACAGCTGACAGCTGCCTTCCTACATCTTGTACTTGCCCAGGTCGTCATCGCCCAGGTCTTCCAGCCACTTGCGCAGTTCCTCGCTGCTCACCGCAGGAACCGGATTGGCGGCTTGCTTCGAATTCTTCAAAACCTCGTCCTCAACGAAGATGGGGCAATCCACCCGCAGCGCCAGAGCCAAAGCGTCCGACGGACGGGAATCGATGCTCACCACGTGCCCTTCCCGTTCCAACCAGATCACCGCGTAAAATGTATCGTCTTTCAATTCCGTGACCACCACTTTGTGCACCAGCGCGTCCAGTCCGGTGAGCACGTTCTTGATCAAGTCATGGGTCATCGGCCGCGGCGTATTCACCTTTTCGATTTCGAGCGCGATCGCGTTAGCTTCGTACACTCCCACCCAGATGGGAAGCACCACGTCGCTGCCTACGTCCTTAAGCAGCACAATCGGCATATTTGAAACCGGATCCATCATCAGTCCGCGAATTTTCATTTCCACTTCCATAAGACCCTCACCCAAGCTTGCCAGCCATCTCTCCCACCAGACTGTTCGGGAAGCTTCCCGTCACTAGAACGCGAACGTAGCTCCCCGTCGCCAGATCCACGCCTTCGGGAACCGTAAAGTTCATCACCTTAATCTGCGACGTCCGCCCGATCCACTGTCCCCGGGCCGGATTCTTCCCTTCCACCATGACCTCGACGACCTGCCCCACATGCCGCCGATTCCGCCGCGCCCCGATCTGCTTTTGCTTCTCATTCAATACCGCCAACCGCCTGGCCTTCTCCGCATCGGGAATAGCGTCATCCAGCCTCAAAGCCGGAGTGTTCGGCCGCGGAGAGTATTTAAAAGTAAACACACTGTCATACCCAACTTCGTCCATCAAGCTCAAGCGTCTCTTCAAATTCCCGTTCCGTCTCGCCCGGAAATCCCACAATCAAATCGCTGGTGATTGATATATCGCGTTTTGCGCCCTGAATCCAGCTGATGCGCTCCAGGTATTGGTCCCGAGTATAAAGCCGCTGCATGGCATCCAGAACGCGAGTAGAACCGCTCTGCACGGGAAGATGCACATGGTCGCAGAGTGCCGGAACCGAGTCGATGACCTCCACTATATCGCGTCCAAAATCGCGCGGATGCGAAGTAGTAAAGCGCACCCGGCGAATCCCACCGACCGAAGCGACCGCCGCAAGCAGCTCCGCAAAGCTTTTCTTTCCATCAGGATCACGGTAAGAGTTAACGTTTTGCCCGAGCAACTGAATTTCCGTATATCCGAGGTCCACCAGTTGCCTGGCTTCGTCCAGAACAGAGGGCGAAGTCCGGCTGCGCTCCTTGCCGCGCGTGTAAGGCACCACGCAGTAGGCGCAGAATTTGTCGCATCCCTCAATGATGGTGATATATCCACGATGCGGATTGGTGCGAGCCGTGTATTCAGTCTCAAAGCACTTGTCGGTGGCGCGGTCGTCGAGCCCCGTAACCCGCGACTGACCCGTCTCCAGCTGCACCAGTATCTGCGGAAGATTGCGGTAAGAAGCCGACCCACACACCAGCGACACATAAGGCGCGCGCTCAAAAATCTTTTCCCCCTCCTGCTGTGCCACGCACCCCAGGACGCCAAACTGTTTCCCCTGCGCCCGATACTTCTTATAATCCGCCAGCCGGTTAAACACCTTCTGCTCCGCCTTGTCGCGAATCGAGCAGGTGTTATACAGCACCAGCCCTGCCTCCTCAACCGAAGGAACCTGCCGATACCCCTGCTGCAAGAGCGTCCCGACCACCTTTTCGGAGTCGTGCGCATTCATCTGGCAGCCAAAGGTTTCCAGGTAAAACGTCTTGTCGCTGCTCCCCGACATTGGTTCAGTATAAACCAAGGATTCAGGTGGTTTCCTATCTGTTGACTGGGAAGAAGATTATGAGGCACCAGCTAGCTTTACTTCTTGCCTATCAACCGAATGCGGGTGGTGAAGGCGCGGCCCTCGAAATTGCTGAACGTGCGGTACTCGGCTGGAGTCGATGTCCGCATTCACCACGGCGGGATTGGCGTGGTCGGTGATGTTCTCGAACCCGCCGCGGAGAGCCCAATCCGGCCGAAAATGTGGAAGCGTTTCTCCACGAACAGATTCAGCGAGAAGTAAGTTGGGAAGCGATTCGTGCCGGGTGACCCCACAAGCTGCGCCTGGTTGTTGGTGACGTTGAACGGGAAACCGCTGCGCCCTTCGAGCGAGTAGGCGATATCGAATTCGTGGATGACGGGCAACTTGAAGAAGGGCAACAGCCCCCAGGAAAGAAAGCGGTTGGGTGCATCCCAGAGATAAGGGCCAGCAGCTTGCGGGCTGAGGATGGGATTGTCGACGCTGAAATCGAGCACCTGGTTGGATCGTGAACTGGAACGTGTGTACGAACCGAAAACCGAGTAACGGTGCCGGAAAGCGCGGCGCAGGTTCACCTCGAAGGAGTGATAGCGGTCGTCGCGCGTATTCTCCAAGATGAAGTCTCCGCCGGCAGTCCATTAGCCGTGTTGTAGACCAGCCCGTGGCTGCCATTTCTCTGCAGGAATTCGGCTTTCAGGTAGATGGAGTCGGGCAGCTTCTGCTCAAGACCAAGGCTCCAGTTGAGATAGCGCGGCTCCTGCAGGGTGTGCGTATTCGCCGAAAATGTAGTCACAACCGAACCTGTCGGTTGCCACTGGAGTCGAAGAAAGTATCCGTTCTCTGGCCCGCCGATGGCCGCGCCAACAGCAGCAGATTGGTGGCGTCGTAGACGATTCCGGCGCCTGCCGAAAGCTTGGTGTTGCCCTCGCTGTCGAGCACGTATGTGCCCGCCAGTCGCGGCGAAAATAGCGGAGAACGTATGATTTCATCCCAATCGAAGCGCAAGCCGGGCTCGATCAGCAGACGGTTGGTAGCTAACCAGCGATCCTGAATGTACCCGCTGGTTTCCAGGTTGTCGGCGGAAGAATTCGCCCCTCCCGAAAAGACGGAGTAGCGGGAGCAGAGATTAGGCGTCAAACAGTTGCCGGAATACGTCCCCACAGGAGGATTGAAGAGGAACGAGATCGGCGTGCGCTGAAAATCAGCCTGGTATGTGAGGCGATCTGTGTCGATACCCATCTTCACTTCATGCTGGCCGTGCCATTTCTTGGGCGGCAGGATAGAGATTGGCCAGACCCTGCCAGCGCCGGGCCTGCGTATCGGCAAAAAGGTAATAGTTTCCTCCCGTCGTGTCAGGGGCAATGAAGTATGGGAGAGTTCCGGCAGGAGTGTACCTCAGGTTGTATTGCACGAAAGCCACCCCGGTTTCGAGCAGTTCCCCGCCCTGAAAATAATGCTGATTCTTCACGCTGCCCAGGTAGGCGCTCTCGACGTCGGATGGAGTTGCCACGACGGGATCAATGGCCGAAAGACCGGCGTGGTCGTCGTGCAGGTGGTTGATGTTGACGCTGGTGGTAAGGATGTCACGGGTTGTGAGGTTAGCCTGCACCTTGGCAAGGTTGCCGAAGCGCCAGAGGCGGTCGGTGTCAGGGCCCGTCAATTCCGGGATGACAATGTTGTCATACTCGCCGTCCGGAGAATCGAAGAACCACATCTTGCCTTTGCGAATGGGCCCGGAAAAAGCAAAGCGGGGATCCACCTTGTCGAAGGCCAGTCCCTTCTTGTTCTGCACCGAAGGAACGAAATTCGTCCCTGCGTAACGGAAATGGTCGTCGCCAATCCCGGTGTTGAGGCCGAGCACCCCTCCCGAGCCTTTGCCGTACTCGGCCGAGTTCCGGCTCGGCTCGACGTCCACCGAACGGAGCGAGTCGGGACTAACCCGCATCAGCAGCTCGCCGGTAGCAGGCTGAGTCACGTTGAAGCCATCCAGCAGCGTGAGGGTTTGGTAGGTCTCCGAGCCGGCGATGTGCGGTTGTCCGAAAACATCGTTGACCACCCCGGGAATAAAGTTCAGCGCGTAGCGGTAGTCTCGGGTAGTAGGGTAAGGGAGGTTGATGATGTCGACGCCGGTGAGCTGCTCCTGATCCGTAACCTGGGCAGGATCGATGGCTGGCGGAGACTCGACTACATCCACCACCTCGCGCACCTCTTGCTGGTGGGTGAGAGTGACCTCAATATTTGAAGCAGCGCCCGCCTGAATCGCAGGCAACGTCAATGTCGCAGAATAAAACCCTTGCTTCTCGACGCGGAGCTGGTAAGTGCCAGCGGAGAGATTGGAGAATTCGCATTGGCCGGCAAAATCGGTGACCGAGGGTAGCGCGACCGCCTCTGGAGAAGTTTGCAGAAACACCAGCGCAGACGTTACCGCAACATCGTTCTCATCCACGACCGTGACCGTTATGTTCTGCGATGCGGCCGAGCCGGACGTTCTTGTGGCAGTCTGCGCGAGAGAAACGCGGCCCAGAAGAATAGCGACTGCCAAGCAAATCACCGATGTGCGCAACCGTTGTGGCCTGGGCATAAGTGTCGTTTCTATTTTCGCTCAGGACTAGCTGTTTAGCGTGGGTAGACTCAGGAATCGATACCTATGAAATCGGAGCATCCGAGCTCGTGAGCTACTTGCCCAGAAGCGCAGTAAGAAGTTGGGCCAACTCAGCCTTTTCCTGAGTCACACCAGCGTTTTCGGGATTGTCCTCGGTAAGCTTCGCCAGTTCGTGCGCCAGGACGTGCGCGGCTAGGTGCTGAGGAAGGTAGATCGTGTTGCGCCAGGGTGTCAGCTCCCAACTCTGGCTGTCGCGGCGGTTCAGAGCCCAGCGGTGCCGTTCCGAGCGTTTTTGGACCTCGGCTTTATTCCGTGTCAGAGAAACCAGTTCATCGATCTGAACCTCGACCCAGCCCTGGTTCCCCTTGAGGTGCACCTTTTTGACTTCGAAATGGTCGAACACAATCAGAGATTGATCCGACCTGAATTGATCCGGCTTGAACAGGTCACGCCCACGGAGGCTCTCCTCCCAAGCTGTGCACGTTTGCAGGAACGCTGCACCCACCTGATCGGGTTTGGGCCGAGCGGAATTCACGACCACAACATGAGGTATCTCTGCGTTCACGGCCCGATTTTCCGCAAGCTTGGTGGGAGACAAGGTATCGCTTGAGGACTCTTTCGCTCCACCAGGCACGGGGCCGTCAGCAACCGTTTCCCGCAATTCCGTCTTGTCCAAGGCCGTAGGCCTCAGCTTCGCCGTCCGAATCGAGGTGGAGAGGACGCCACTCGAGCCCGGCTTAACGTACCGATAGAAACGAGGCCCTCCCGGCTGTTTCCAATACGGCGAATCGTACGCATCGACACCAAGGCCGGAACTCAGCGCGCTGAAAAAGGAATGCTGAGTGGGATTGACCACAATTCCAGCATGTCCGCGCCAGACGGCCAAATCGCCCGGTTGCGGACTTGCCACCCGCCGAAATTCGTCGATCCCCGCATACAGGTCCGAAGAGCTCGCGTACTCGTAAGGGAAACCGGCGCGCCCATAGAGTTCATGAACCAGGTGGGAGCAATCGGAGGGGAAATCCGCATAATGGCGGGCATCCAGCGCGGCACCCAGAATTGCCAGGCCCTCACTCGGAGTTAGTAGCCGGGCTTCAAACCCTTTCTGCTCCCGACCGCGGTCTTCGCCGCTGGTTGCGTGTGCCCCTTTCGAGGTTGTCTGACTCTCTTGCGCCAGCGCGGAACCGGCAGCGGCCACGCAGAGCAGCAGAGATAGCAGCACACCTTTGGTATCGAACCGCATGTCCGTCTTATAACCCACATTCATAGAACAACACAGATCACGGCGGTCACGTCGGGCCCGCGAACAGTGCACTTCCCTCAGGTGCACTTTAGGGCCCCAAAGCGTCTTTGATGCAAGTCTTCCCTTCAGTTGTTAGGGGGCTCCAACCGCTGCCGCACCGGAGATGGCTTCGCTGCGTCAGCGGTCTGACCACCGCTTGTATCGGTTGCCGGGTTGTTAGCGGAAGCCTTGGCCATCGCTTCCAATTCCACCCCCTCGTACTTGGGCTCGCTGACGTAACCGTGGATATGATTCTTACTGATGCCATTGATCACCAGCTCCACCGGCACCTTGCGATCCCCGGAGTAGAAGACGACGGGTTCATAGATGTTGACGTGTTTTTTCGACACCTTGAAATCATCCACCATCATTTCCAGGTCGGCGTACTCATGTTTCGTGTTGGCCTTGCGCAAGCGGACGGCTACAGGGCCTTCGCGCTGCATCTGTCCAGCCTTGTCGAGATCGAACTCGTAATAGCTCCGTTCCCCTTTCTTCTCCAGCATCACCAGTTGGTCGTGGGTGGTGGCAATCGAGCCCTGGAGTTCCGTACGGGCGTTTGCGAGGTCCTGGCGAGTGGAGTCGATCTGTTTCCCCTGCTCGTCCAGTTGCCCCTGAACTTTCTTCCAGCGTGGGTCGTCGATGCGCTGGCGCATACTCGCCGCCCTCACGGGCCTTCGATAGAGGCCGGAATGATCGAGAGCAGGGTGAGGTGTCGCCGCTTTCTCCGCCTGCCTTTCCGCGTTCATGGCATCAAGCCTGGAGCTCAACGTGCTCATCTGGTCGCGGGTTGCGCTCAGGGTGGATGTAACAGCACTGTTCTGATCGGTCAATTGCTGCGCTACATTGCGCTCATGCACGGCATAGCCGCCGGCAGCTACTCCGACCGCTAAGAGCGCCGCCACAGTTGCTCGGAATCGGGTCGCAGAACCTGGGTGAGAAGGTATTTCGTCTGGCATGGGAGTTCTCCTGGCTCCCCTTTGCAGCAACTGAGGTGCCACTGAGGACTTTGGCTAATCCATTGAAAAATCGTAAGTTCTTCCCCTACGCCAAAGGTCTTGCACTTCACCATTCTCCTCGCCACTATGAACTCCCTGCCCGTCGAACAGGAGACGGGTGCCCCATCCTAACGTCGTGCTTTTCGACGTTAGGGTGGGATTCCACCACCGCGTTAAGCTTGGGATTTTTCCCGCCCGCCTAGCGGTAGCCCCCGGCATCTTCGACGAAATGGTACTCGCCGTCGATAACGCCGGAAGCCTCGCCCGCTCTGGCCGCCTCGGGATTGCTGATGAACTCCCGGGCCTTGTCCACCGAGGAAACTTTGAACAGGAAGAAAACGTTGTTGGGCTCGCCGACGGTACGCCAGATACTAACGAGTTGAAGGCCAGCTTTCTGGTGGGCTGCAGCGTGAGAAGCAAACAGGGCCTTCCAGCGCGGAAAGTCGGCAACGCGATTGCGGCACAACATGTAAACCATCAGTTTCCCATCGCTTCTACTTCGCCCGCGCCAGCGTGAACACTTCTTTCATTTCTTTGCCATGATCGAGGAATATCCACTCTTCAACGTGGTGATCGGTGTCAGGCAACGTAAAGGTCACGTGCTGCATATGTCCATCGCCCGGACCGATGTTGGTGCCGTCGAAGAATTCGAAGCTGACAGATTTCGCGTCCGACGCCATGACCTTCATGCGCGGCTGGTTGCCCGCTCCACAGTAGTGCGTCATCAAGAGGCGATCGCCATCCATGTGAAACATGGTGATCATGTTTTCCGGGCCTTTCCCGAGAATCTCGCTCATAAGCGCTGACCCGCCCGCGGTCATGCGGAAAGTCACTTGAATCGATTGGCCCTTCTGATCCTTCCCTGCCCAGTTCCCTTCCAAATCCCTTAAGCAGGTCGAACGACTTGTGCGCGTCCGACTGCGCCACAACCAAGCTGACGAAGAGGACGATAGCGCAGGTGGCCACAGCGGCGATATTGCGAAATGCCTTCATGGATTCCTCCGTAGATTTCTTGGTTGACTCTGCGCAGTTTAAGTCGCGTCCAGAGGATAATTCGGATTCCCCCCGCCCAGTTTCTCGCTCAGATGAGCGGCGATCAGCTTGCCATGGAAACGTCCATTCTCAATGAAGATTTCGTTCGTCCTCGATCCCGCCACGATCACTCCCGCAACATAGATTCCCGGAACGTTCGACTCCAGATTTTCGGGATCGCAGACCGGGCGCATCTGTTGCGGAGAAAGTTCGATGCCCACGCTGCACAGGAAATCGTAGTCCGGATGATACCCCGTCAGCGCAAACACAAAATCGTTTCTCAGGCGCACCGATCCGGACGGCCCGCGCACTACCACGAAGTCGACCCCAATCTCCTGCACCGTGCTGTTGAAGTACGCCGTGATTTCGCCCGCCTTGATGCGGTTCTCGATGTCAGGCCGCACCCAGTACTTGACGTGATGGTGCATCTGAGGTCCGCGATGGACGAGCGTGACCCGCGCCCCGTGCCGCCACAAGTCCAAGGCCGCTTCCGCCGCTGAATTCTTGCCTCCGATGACCACCACGTCGGTGTCGTAATAAGGATGTGGCTCCCGATAGTAGTGGAAGACTTTGTCCAGGTCTTCTCCGGGGACGCCGATGAGATTGGCAAGATCGTAGTAGCCGGTGGCGATCACGATCTTGCGCGCGCGGTAGTCGTGAATCGCGCTATGCCGGTCGGTGGTGGTGACACGGAACTTGCCGTCCTCGCCCGTAATCGTCTTCACCCACTCGTACTGCCGGACGTGCAAGTGATAGTGCTCGGCCACGCGGCGGTAGTATTCCAGAGCCTCCAGGCGAGTGGGCTTGGCCAGGGATGTGGTGAACGGAATATCGCCAATCTCGAGCAACTCCGGCGTGGTGAAAAACACCATGTTGTTCGGATAGTGAAAGATGGAATTGACCAGGCATCCCTTGTCGACGATGAGCGCCTTGAAGCCAGCCTTCTGCGCTTCGATGGCGCACGCCAGGCCGGTCGGGCCAGCGCCGACGACCAAAACATCGCTGGAAGAGTCGTGCCGCGCATGAGTTTGGCTGCGAGGCAGAGTTTCGGGAATCTGTTCAACCGGTGACGAGGTATTCATCGCGGTCAGAGAGACCCACAATTCTAGCATCGGGCGCGGCCAGCACGGTGCTAGATCGTCTACTGGGAGTGGGTCAATTTGATATCAGGAGTATATTGTGTGTGATCCCTCGATGAAGGGCGCGCGCATGAACATATTCAAAACGTTCACGTTGAAATGGTGGCAAGCCGGTCTTTTCAAATTGGGAATGTTGGCTTTAGGAATTGCGATTGGTACCTATTGGCACGTTTTTTTCGACGGCCGTCTTTTTATACTCATCCTGGTGGCCGCGGTCAGTTTATCGTACGTGACATTCGTTTGGTGGAAGCAATAGGTCCGCCCTGGAATTCTCGACCAAATTAACCCACTACCCGTCTACTTCTTCACACAGACCGAAACTCCATCGCGGATCGGCAAAATCGTCGTAAACAGATCTTGCGACTCGCAGATCAGTTTATTGAATTCCAGGATAGCCTTGGTTTGAGCGTCAGGATTGGGCTTGCCCAGTTTGCCGCTCCAGAGCACGTTATCGGCGATAAAAAGGCCGCCGCTTTTCAGCCGCGGCAGCGCCAGTCGAGGGATGCGCGGGTAGTCAATCTTGTCGACGTCATTGAAAATGATGTCGTACTGCTCCTTCTCTTCCGAAAGAATTTCGAGCGCGTCGCCCACCCGAACCTTGATGCGCTGGCTGACTCCAGCACGATCGAAATAGCGGCGAGCCTTTTCGGCGCGTTTGCGGTCGCCGTCGGTATAGACGACGACTCCCCCTTCTCCCACTGCCCGCGCCCACCAAATAGTGGAATAGCCGATGGCCGAGCCCATTTCAAATATCTTTTTCGCGCCGCTGATCGTGGCCAATTGGTAGAGCACGCGAGCGACGGCCGGACCGACGATGGACACCTTGTTCTGGGCGGCATCAGTTTCCATCTCAGTGAGAACTTCGTCCCGCGCCGGCAGCATCGCGTACAGGTAATCTTCGACTTCCGGAACTGTAATTCCGCCCATGCGCCATTCAGGCTTCGGCGTTTGATTCGTCATGTAGGTCCTTGCGAGTGCAGATTTAACAACTTGTCTCTTAGCCAAGCTATGTTTACGAAATCGTCTTCCCCGGTTTCAGTTCCAGCACTTCCACGTGCGGAACCAGTTTCTGCAACTCCCCGGGCGTTCCCGTCAGCGCAGGAAACGTGCCGAAATGCATCGGGATGACAGTCTCCGGCTGCAGCAGTTTACAGGCATAGGCAGCCTCGCGCGGCGACATGGTGAAAAGGTCGCCGATCGGCAGTATGGCAATCTTCGGCGCGGACAGGTCGCGAATGATGGCCATGTCGCTGAAGACGTTGGTATCGCCCGCGTGGTAGAGCTTGACCCCATTCGAAAACTCGAGCACGTAGCCGCAAGCCTCGCCGCCATAAATAATCTGATCGCCATCCTGAATGCCGCAGGAATGTACCGCGTGCACCATGGTGATCTTTACTCCGGCGACAGTTTGCGTGCCGCCCTTGTTCATCGGCGCGATTTGTTGGACGCCCTTTTTCTGCAGCCACAAGCAGAGCTCGTAGATGCCGACCGCAACCGGATTCAGTTTCTTGCCTACTTCGACAGCGTCCCCGATGTGATCGCCATGCCCGTGAGTGCAGAGCAGCGCGTCGGCTTTCTTGACGTTCTTCTCGCTTTCCGGGCACGCGGGGTTGCCGGCAATCCACGGATCGATGTAGAGAGTCTTCCCTTCCGGCGTCTGAACGCGGAAGGTGGAGTGGCCAAGCCATGTAAGTTGGATTCCCTGAAGCTTCACGGCGCACCTCGAGGAGGTAACCTGCGAACTAAGCATTCTAGTGACTCGGAAAAGAGCGCGCAACGAGCGAGCAAAGCCCGCGAAAGTACTTTATTGGTGGAGCGACGCGCGCCCCCGCCCGCCCTCCACGAAGTTGCCCGCGTTCAAATCACTCCCGGTTGCGCGCAACCTCGTGTATTAAGATGGTGGGCCATGCCTGACCTCAAAGTTTTGCTGTCACGCGAAGTCATCGCCAAGCGGGTCGCCGAGATGGGCGCCGAGATTGCGCGCGATTTTCGCGGCCAATCGATCATCTTCGTCGGCGTTCTCAAGGGCGCGGCCGTTTTCTTGAGCGATCTTGCCCGTCAGGTTCCACTCGACGCCACCTTCGACTTTATCGGTGTTTCCAGTTACGGAAACCGTCCCACCGCCAAAGAAGATCCAGCGGGCCATGCGGCCTGGGATTCGCTGGGCGAGGTACGTTTGACCAAAGACATGGATCAATCGCTGGCCGACCGGAACGTGATTCTGGTTGAGGACATCCTCGACACCGGGCTGACCCTGAACTACATTTCCAAGTTGGTCCAGGCGCATCAACCAAAGTCGCTGCGCATTGCGGCCCTGCTCGACAAGCCTTCACGCCGCAAGCAGCCGATCCTGGCGCAATATATCGGCTTCACCATCCCCGACGCCTACGTGGTCGGGTACGGCCTGGACTA
This sequence comes from uncultured Acidobacteriaceae bacterium, assembly GCA_963838935.1. Taxonomy (GTDB): domain Bacteria; phylum Acidobacteriota; class Terriglobia; order Terriglobales; family Acidobacteriaceae; genus Acidiflorens. Next base: position 51,333 of record CAWITH010000045.1, on the reverse strand, counting down.
CGCGGAAAAATATCGCAATCTTCCGGATATTTGCGTGCTCGAAAATTTGTGATTGGTCCGCTGCTAGAATGAAGCCTGTGAATCCGACCGCCTCGCCAACTGGACGCGCTTCCGAGGTGGAACCCCTCCTGCTGGAAGTGGCCGACGTGGTCAACACCACGCTCGACTTGGAAACCACGCTGCGTCGTGTGGCGGAGCTGGTCCGCAAGGTCATTGACTACGAAATTTTCGCAATCCTGCTGCTCAACGAGCAGCGCCAGGAGCTGTACGTACGTTTCCATGTAGGGTATCCGCAGGAAGTCGCCGACCGCTTGCGCGTGAAGGTGGGCCAGGGCGTGACTGGACGCGCGGCACAGACTCGGCAAGCCGTGCTGGTCGCCGATGCCACGCTGGATGATTTCTACCTTGAGGCCGTGCCTAACGTTCATTCGGAACTCGCCATTCCGCTGATCGTCAAGAACCGGTTGATTGGCGTGATCGATCTTGAGGCCCGCGAAAAGGGCTACTTTACCGAAGAGCACAAACGTCTGCTGACCCTGATCGCGTCGCGCATGGCCATTGGCATTGAGAACGCACGCTTGCACACGCGCATGACGCGCCAAGCGCGCACGCTCCTTTTGTTGAACGAAATTGCGCGCGAACTCACCTCCATTCTGAACCTCGACGAACTGCTCAAGCGCATCGCCGAGTTGCTCAACCGCCTGATCGAGTACCAGATGTTCAGCATTCTTCTGGTGGATGCGACCGGCGAAAAACTACAGCACCGCTTTTCGCAGCGCTTCGAGGAGCGGCTGCATCTGAAGCACGACATTCCGCTCGGTCGCGGCGTGGTGGGATACGCTGCGCAGGCCAAGGAAGCGATCCTGGTGCCTGACGTCACCAAGAGCGAGCGCTACATCCCGGTGAATCCGGAGACGCGATCGGAGCTGGCGGTTCCGCTGATCTACCAGGAAAAGGTAATCGGCGTGCTCGACCTGGAGCACACCCGCCGCGGCTATTTCACCGAGGATCACAAGCGGACTCTGACCACGCTCGCGGCGCAACTCGCCATCGCCATAGAAAACGCCCGCTTGTACGAACAGATTGCCCGTCAGGAACAGCGCCTGGAACGCGATCTGGCGCTGGCACGCGAGTTGCAGTTTCGCTTGCTGCCGCATTCGCGTCCGAAGTTGCAGAATCTTGAAGTCGAAGCGAAGTTTGTTCCCGCCCGCGCCATTGGCGGCGACCTCTACGACTTCGTTCCCTATTCGCTGTCACGCCTGGGGATCGCGATTGGAGACGTAAGCGGCAAAGGCGCACCCGCTGCCATTTATGCTGCGCTCGTCAGCGGCATTCTCCGTTCCCATGCGCCCATTGAGCCGGGTCCGGCGGAGATGCTTTCGGCGGTGAATCTGTCGCTCGCGGAACGCCGCATTGCCGCGCAATTTGTTTCGATCATCTACGCGGTGTGGGATGACGAGAAGCGCACGCTGCTGGTGGCGAATTCAGGCTTGCCGCGGCCCATCTATTGTCATGACGGCAAGATTGAGTTCATCGAGGCGACCGGGTTACCGCTCGGTCTGTTTGACGAAGCCGATTATGACGAATTCACCTTCAAAGCCAAGCCCGGCGATCTGTTCGTGTTCTACAGCGACGGCATTCTCGATGCCCGCAACCTGCACGGGCACTCTTTTGGGCCGGAGCGAGTGGAAGCGATCGTGGCCGGTTGCGCCACCAAGTCGGCCGACTGCGTGGTAAACGAAATCTTCAAAGCGGTGACCGAGCACGCCGCGGGCGTGGAGACGTTCGACGATCAGACCGTAGTCGCCATCAAAGTAAAATCCGGTCCGAGCAAACGCAAGTGAAACGCGCGCGCGAATCGCAGGCGTTACGCCCACCTGCCTTTGAGTATCAATGCGCTGCTACAGGAGCGCGCCCCACGAAACTCTACTGCGAAGCGGTGGCGCTTGAAATTCTCGCCGAGCGCCACGGAACTCCGCTGTATGTTTATTCCGCGGCGATGGTTCGCGCGCGTTTGCATGCCTTCGCTCAAGCCTTTCAGTCCATTCCGCACACCTTGTGTTATTCGGTCAAAGCTAATTCGACGCTGGCGATTCTGCGGCTGGTTGCCGGCGAGGACTCCGGCTTCGATGTGGTTTCTGGCGGAGAACTGCAACGAGTTCTGCGCATAAGCCGAAAGGCTGCGCGGAAGGTTGTGTTCTCGGGCGTGGGTAAGACGGCGACGGAGATGGAACTCGCCCTCCGCTCGGGAATATTGCTGTTCAACATCGAAAGCGCTTCCGAATTGAATTTGCTCTCCGCCACAGCGACACGCTTGAAGAAACGAGCAGCGGTAGCCGTGCGGGTCAATCCCGATGTCTCGGCGAGAACGCACCCGTATATTTCGACCGGACTGCATCAGCACAAATTCGGCGTGCCCATCCCCGAGGCGCGGACGCTATACGCCCTGGCCGCGAAGCAGCCGTATCTGAAAGTTGCCGGAGTGAGTGTCCACATCGGATCGCAGATTACCGATGTCGGTTCTTTTCAAGCGGCGCTGGAGCGCGTGGCCGATCTGGTTCACACCCTGCGCGAGCAGGGTCACGACATCCGCTACATCGACGCTGGCGGCGGCCTGGGAATTTCCTACCAGGGAGCGCAAGGAAGTTTTGAGAAGCAAATCGCAGTCTATGCGAAGGCTGTCCTAGCTCCGTTGAGCGGGCTGCAAGTGCATCTACTGCTCGAGCCGGGACGCTCCATCGTTGGGCCTGCCGGTGTGTTACTGACCCGCGTTCTCTACCGGAAGACGAATAATCACAAGCGCTTTCTGATTGTCGATGCGGCGATGAACGACTTGCTGCGTCCGTCGCTCTATAGCGCGTATCACGAGATTGTCCCGGTGACCCGCGAATCGCGCCAGCCCGAGGTCACCGATGTAGTCGGCCCCATCTGCGAGACCGGCGACTTTTTCGCGCGCGACCGAAAGCTTCCACGAGTCAGCGAAGGCGACCTTCTGGCCATTCTCGACGTCGGCGCCTACGGCGCGGTGCTGGGATCGAACTACAATACGCGCAGCCGGGCGGCAGAAGTGCTGGTGGATGGTGTGAGGGCCAGAGTGATCCGGCGACGAGAAAGCCTGCAGGATCAAATACGGATGGAAGCCTTCTAACTTTGAATACTTTTGGAGGCGATTATGAAAGAACGGCGTTTGTTTTGGCGAAGTCGCCCGTCTTTGAGCGCGAAGCTTTTCGTGTGTTCAGTGCTGGGTTGCCTTGTGACCCTGTCCGCCTTCGCCCAGGACGAGCCAACCTATTCATTTCACCCCAATCAGGAGGTACGCGTCGCCAGTCTGCCGGTGCTAACGGCGCGATCGACTGACCCATCGGCAGTGCTCGCAGCCGCACTGGAGATAATCCTCCGCGACAAAGCCGTGTGCTGCGGAAAAGATTCTGCCCTCGAAGATACGGTACCGGCAGCTTCTCCCTCATTGCAGGAACTCAGTGCCAAGTTGCAGGGAAAGCATGTCTTGAGCGACGGCCGGTCCGTAATGGTGAATCCGGAGTATGTCCCGCAAAACTCGATTACTCCCAATCTAATGATCAACGCCCTGAGCGACCAACACGCCCTGCTAATCAAGTGGAAGTCGCACTTCTATGTGCTCTATGGGGCGATCTTCGACGAAACCGTCTATTCCAGCGGTCAGCGCCAATTTGCGGTCCACAAACTCTTGTTGCTCGATCCACGATACTCCGACGAGCGCAGGCAAACCGAATTCAATCGCGACAGCGACGACTGGGGAAAAGTTGAGGGACTCCTGACGCTGACGGTTGCGCGGCAATGACCCGCAGCTACAGCGACTCCAGAAAATTCGTCACCGCCCGAAGTACTGGCTCGGGCTGCTGGATGAACAGTGCGTGCCCCAGATTGCGAAATTTCACATGCGCGTGATGGGGCAACAAACGCGTGGCCAGCGCCACATCGGCGTCAGACATCAAACCGCCTAATTCCGGGGTCCCCTGCAAAAGCAGCGTTGGACAAGCGATTCCACGCAACACCGTCTCGCCGTCCCAGCCTTCGAGCGACGACCCGTCGAGTGTCATTTCATACGCGTCGGGGTCGGTTTGCTGCACGCAGCGCGCCCAGGACAGTAGGTAGGCCTCATCGTTGCCGGGAAGTTCGCGGATCGTGACCGACCCGCCGCTTGGAACTCGCAACACAATCTTGCCGATGCCATCCGCAATCTGCTCCACCGAACCGCCCGTGCGCGCCAGATCGCGCAGACCCGAGAACAGCGCCGTGTACATCGGATTGCGAAGCCGCTGGGCGACGATGATGTTGTCGCCAAGAACCAGAGCCCGTACCAGCTCCGGATGATGCGAAGCAACCCACATACCGAGCATGCCGCCCAGCGAATGCCCAAAAAGCACGGCGGGAGCGGAAACGCGCTCGCGCAGAAGGCGGGCAATGTCCTCAGCATACTGCGGCCCGTGGTATCCGCGAGCCACGCGGGAAGACTTGCCATGACCGCGAAGGTCAGGCGCAAAGATGTGCCAGCGCAGGCTCAGCGCGGGAATCACCGGCAGAAATACTTGCCAGCGCCGGCCTAGTCCGTGCACAAGCACCAGCGGCGGCCCATGGGATGGACCCTCGGCATAGTTCAATCGGACTTCGCCGGTATCGAAGCTGTGCTCGACCAGCCCTGGATGATCTTCACTCACAACATTCACCGGCTCGCGGCCTCTCGATCGTAAGTCAGTTTGCCCCCGACCCAGGTTTTGAGCACTTTGACGTCTCGAATCTTCACCGGATCGATCGTCAGTACGTCGTCGCTGAGCAATACCATGTCGGCTAGTTTCCCCGCCCTGATCGAGCCTTTTTCGCTTTCCTGAAATTCGGCGTAGGCCGAACCCATGGTGTAAGCCTCAATTGCTTCTTGAATAGTCAACTTCTGCTCCGGAAACCATCCCTTCGGATTCTTGCCGTCGAGCGTCGCGCGAGTGGTCGCCGCATACAACGTGAGCATGGGGTCGAGCGGCGCAACATCCCAATCCGTCCCCAATGCCAGGCGAACGCCGTGGTCAATAAATGTGCGGAAAGCGTAGGTGCGGCTGGCGCGGTCGTGTCCGATGCGGCTCTCCGCCCAGCGGCCATCGTCAATAGCGTGATACGGTTGCACCGACGCGATTACGTGCAGTTGAGCGAAGCGGTCGAAGTCTTTAGCTGCCATGTGCTGCGCATGTTCGATGCGCCAGCGGCGATCGCGGCTGCCATGAGCCTGTTCAATATCGGCATAAATGTCGAGGATCGCCGAAATACCGGCATCTCCTATGGCGTGTGTGCAGATCTGCAATCCAGCGGCGTCAGCCCTCATCATGCGATCGCGCATCAGCGAAATTGGTTGCATCCCTTCGTTGAGCAGGCCGCGATTGCCCGGCTGGTCCGCGAAAGGCTCGAAGAAATACGCTGTGCCCGATCCGAGCGAGCCATCCGCAAAGGCCTTCACCGCGCCAATGCGCAGATATGGCCCGCCAAACGCTCGCCGGATGCCGACTTTCACCTGGTCATCCACCTGGGGAATCAGCGGTGCGGCATAGATGCGCGTGGTCAGCTTGCCTTCTTCGAGCAGCTCGGAGTAGATCGAAATGTCGGCGGCGTCGGGGTTCATGTGCTGCACGCTGGTCACCCCGAGCGAGGCCGCGTGTCCGAGCGCGCGCTCAATCGCGTGGCGCCGCTGATCGTGGCTGGGCGGAGGAACCACTTTAAACAGCAGATCCTGTGCCGCATCTTTGAGTGCGCCCGTCGGATTCCCCTTCCGGTCGCGGACGATTACTCCCCCCGCGGGATCTGGCGTCTGCGCCGTTATCCCCGCCAGCTTCAAGGCCAGCGAGTTCGCCAAAACCATGTGGCCGTCATAGCGTCCCACTGCCACCGGGATTTCAGGCGTTGCCGAGTCGATCAACTCCTTTGTAGGCAGTTCGGGTGGACTCCATTTGGTCTCATCCCAATCGCCGCCAAGCAGCCACTCGCCCTTGGCGCTTTTCGCGGCCCGCTCCCGAATGCGCCGGACAAATTCCTGTGCGCTGGTGGCGTCATTGAGTTGCACGCTGTCGAGTTGCGCTCCGCCATCCGCGAAGTGCACATGCGCGTCGTTGAATCCTGGCAACAGACGCTTCCCGCCGGCATCAACTACGCGGGTATGCGGGCCGCGCCACGCATCAACCTGCTGGCTCGATCCAACCGCAACGATACGGTGGCCGAGGACGGCAACCGCTTCAGCCTCGGGGCGCGACGCATCCACCGTCCAGACATGAGCGTTTTGAATGATAAGGTCCGCGGCCGGTTTAGTTTGCGCGTAGCCGCCGAGCGTGCAACCAAAGATAATGACAAGTTGCAGGAAACCTTGCTTCATTTCTTCTCCCGGTTAATAAAGACGCGAACCGCATGATCAGCGAACACCTTGAGGATGCAAATGCGAAGAACCGTCCTCACTTCTGTCTTCCTAACACCTAAGACCTGAGACCTGACACCTGCCTCTAGCGGTCTCCCCACTTCAGCTTGGTGGCGAGCACTTCGAAAAATGTTTTCTCAAAACGCAGCAGCCGCGCCGGATGTTCGGCCTTGACGCAGCGCACGATATCACCGTCTCGCACCGGCATGCCCACTTGTCCATCCATACTTAGATAGGCTTCTTCCTGCCCGGTCTTGACGTGGATTTCGATCGAGACCGTATCCCGCACGACCACCGGACGATGCGTCAATCCGTGCGGCGAAACCGGCGTAATGACGAAGGCATCCACGTCTGGCTTAAGAATCGGTCCGCCCGCGCCCAAAGAGTAGGCGGTAGAGCCGGTCGGCGTCGCGATGATCAGAGCATCGGCCTTATAGCTGGAGACGAACTCCGCGTCAACGAAAAGGTCGAAGTAGTTCAGCCGGGCAATAGCGCTTTTGCTTACGACGACATCATTCAACGCCTGGTGAGTCGCCATCACGTCTCCGCCCCGAACCAGCGAGCAGACCAACATGGACCGGCTTTCCACCACGTAGTCACCCTTGTCGACCGCTTCGAGCGCGGGGTAGAGATCGGCCAGCGGCAGTTCGGTAAGGAATCCAAGCGTGCCCAGGTTGACGCCGAGAATCAGCGTTCCGGCCTTCGCCACCGCGCGCGCCGCTGAAAGCAACGTGCCGTCGCCGCCCAACACCAGCGCCAGGTGTGGCGACCGCGCCGCCAATTCGCTCCGCGCCATCACGCTCGCCGCCGAATAATAGGCTGCGCTTTCCCGGTCCGTCACCACCGAGTAGTTCCGATCCTGCAGCCACTTTTCGAGCACCGGCAGTACTTTCGACAACTCGGGACGGTCCGGCTTGGAAACGATGGCAACGGTCTTCTGGCGGGTTGGGATGTGGGAGGACTTGGGCATGTCTTCGGAATATTCGTCGGGCATCGGACTTCCGATTGTACAGAATCAGCGGAGGGCGGGCGGAGAAAACTCCGCGTGCAGCAGGAATTCGCGATTGCCCTCACCGCCGAGAATGGGCGACTCGATCCATTCGGCGTGCACGCATCCAAGTCCCAAAAGCGCCGCTTCCACTCTGGCCACGGCCGCTCTCTGTGCCGACTCGTCGCGCACGATTCCTCCTTTGCCCACCAGTTCCCTGCCCGCTTCAAACTGCGGCTTCACCAGCACCACGATCTGGCCGCTACCCGAGGCAGCGCCATGCACCGCCGGCAGCACCAGCGTGGCGGAGATGAAGGAGACATCCATGGCAATGAAGTCAATCTTTTCGCCAATGTCGCCGGGCTTGAGATACCGGGCATTGGTTTTCTCCAGCAACCGAATGCGCGGATCGTTGCGCAAGCCGAAATCCATCTGCCCGTATCCGGTATCCACGGCAATCACCCTGGCGGCGCCGTGCTGCAGCATGCAGTCGCTGAAGCCTCCAGTAGAAGCGCCAATGTCGAGACAGACTTTTCCTTGAAGATCGATTCCCCAGTGCTCAAGAGCCTTCTCCAGCTTAAGCCCGCCCCGGCTAACGTAGCGCAAATCCTCGCCCAGCAGGCGCAACACCGATGATGCGCCAGAGTCAATCAGTGCGCCTGCCTTCTCGATCTTCTGCTCGTTGACAAGGACTTTTCCAGCCAGAATGAGCGCCTGCGCACGTTCCCGCGACGGCGCGAACCCTCGATCCACCAGCAACTTGTCGAGACGTGTCTTCACGGAAAGAAAAAATTCGGGGAAGTCAATACAGCAAGCACCCGATGCAGTGCAGAATGTTAAAACGATTCGTTAACAGGAGGTTACAGGAATAACTTCCCGCTTTTCCACAAACTTTTCCTCAGCGGTGTTGAAAAGTGAGGGAAAGAATCGGGCCATTATGTGATCGAAATTCAAAGACAAAGCAGTTCTTCAGATGACCCAATGACCCGACGAATTTATCCCGCAACTTCTTCCAGCAGCTTCTGGTCAATATCGAAGTTGGCATGCACGTTCTGCACATCGTCGCAATCTTCAAGCGCTTCCATCAGCCGGATCATCTGCGCCGCCTGCTGCCCTTCCAGTTTGATGAAGGTGTCGGGAACCATCGCCACACTTGAGGACGCAGGCGTAATGCCCGCCTTCTTCACCGCCTCCAAAACCGCTTCGTATGCCGAAGGCTCAGTCAGGATTTCCCAAGTCTCGCCATCGTCCTTTAAATCTTCGCCGCCCGCTTCGAGGATGATATTCATCAGATCGTCTTCCTTGGCGGCCGACTTGGGAATGATAATGTCGCCCTTCTTGTGAAACATATACGCGACGGCACCCGCTGCCGCCATGTTGCCGTTGTTCTTTTGGAATACGTGGCGGATTTCGCTCACCGTGCGATTGCGGTTGTCGGTGGAAATTTCCGCCAGCAAAGCCACGCCGCCGGGTCCGTAACCCTCCAGCACAAATTCTTCATAGGTCAGGCCCGGCAGTTCGCCGGTGCCGCGCTGGATAGCGCGCTTGATGTTGTCGGCCGGCATGTTCTCGGACTTCGCCGCCAGAATCGCTGTCCGCAGCCGCGGGTTCATGTCGGGGTCGCCGCCCGATTTCGCCGCCATCGCGATTTCCTTGATGAGACGGGTAAAGATTTTGCCGCGCTTAGCGTCGAGCGCGCCCTTCTTATGCTTGATGGTTGCCCATTTCGAATGGCCGGACATAGCTCTACCTCGTATCTAGAGAACTTGAATGGCGCTGATTCTCGGAATTATGGATCCGCCCGCGGAGGAAATCACAGGATCAGCCTCGACGTAAAACGTTCAGGCGAATTGAGATTATAGCATGGGGCCAGCGCCGTTAGCTGCCTGGTTATTGCGGAGTTGGCGCTGGAAGCGGGCGTCGCTCGTAGACCAGGAAACCAATCTTCTCAACCCCCGCAAGGCGCACATTACCGAGAACTTCGGCAACCCAACCGTACTTCGCTCTGAGATCAGCTCGGATGTAGACTTTTCTCTCCGCGCCTTGGGCTATGCTCTCCCGAATTTTTGCGGGCAACTGATCTGGCCTAACTCGGTCGCTGCGGAAGAAGACTTGGTCGTCACGAGCTATGGTGACGGTCATGGCGTCTTCCCGGTTCGCGTGAGCCATGGAGACGGGGTGCCAGACCCGCGGCAAATCGACGGAACGATGACGCGACGGCGACGGCTGCACGAAAGAGCCCAACAGGAACAGTGCGGCAAGGATCACGGTCACCTGAACAAAGGGAACCCCATCGATCCCATTGATCAGTGGGTTCTGTCGGCGCTTCGGGCGCATAATCCAACTCCCGCTTAAGCCACGACCCAATCGGGCCTATACCACTCCCGTTGTTCTGATTATAAGGACACCAAGCAGACTGTCAGTGATCCCCAGGCTCTCTTCGGTAACCACCTCACGTAACCTGTCATCAGAGGCAATAACGCAGAAATGGACAGTATGAGGTAGGCTTGGTTGGCTCCAAACATGCCTGACGATACCCTCGACCGCCGATTGTCCGAACTCGAAGCCTCCCGCTATCGCTTCGGTCGCCACGAAGTCGCTCGCGTCGTAAAGTTGTTGAATCGTCTCAACGCCGCGCACTTCCTTGATTCAGCAGCGCTGATCCGCTTCCACGAAGCCCTACTTTTTCTGCGCGCCTTTCCTCATGGACCATCTGTGATTCGTACCACAGAGCGTATTCTCAATAGCTTCCACAAGAAAGTGGAAGCATTACATAAAGCCAGCGCCGACATGGACGACTTCGAACCCATCGAAGTCTCCGGCATTGCCGGAACACAGATGGAGGACACACTCAGCTTCGATGTAGCGCGCTGGCTCACGAAGCGCATGCCCGGCAAAGTCGAAATCGCCTGGGAGAACTACGAACCCGGACGAGAGTTGGGCACGACCGGCCCACGCTTCATGCCTTTGCTCGAGGACGACGCCTATGTCGAAGCCGACACACCTTGGCGCCGCTGGCTCGAAACCGCTGCAGGCAAAAAAGGCTCCGATCCTGCATGGCTGGTGCGGCGTTTCGCCGACCTACCGCTCCCGCCCCGTCAGAAAGCTGAACTCTACGAATCACTGCGCGTGCCCGTGCGCTGGAATCTCGGGAACTCCGCCATCTCCAGAACGCGAAACTGGAAACCTGTTCGCAACGTTTTCTATCACAACGAACCGCTGATCAGTCGCAGCCAAGTTTCGCTGGCCGCAGAACTGACACGACCTCCAGTCCATCTGACGAAGCTCTCCCGCAAGCAGGGGGAGCAGATCATGGACCTGATCCGCGAGGTCATGCTGGTGCGCTACCGCGAACTTTACGGCACCACGCTGGGCGATCCGGCGTCGGTGGTGCGGGCTGAAGTTGGACGCGGCGTGACCATCCATCTCTGGAACCTTCCCCCTGATCGCCGTCTGCCGCTGCGCGCCTACGTCGCGGGATTGACACTGAAGAACGGCGTACCCATCAACTACATCGAAGCCATCGGACTCTGCGAGTGGATGGAAGTAGGCTTCAACACCTTTTACACCTTCCGAGGCGGCGAAGCCGGGTGGATCTATGCCCAAGTCCTGCGCTGCCTGTGTCACCTGATGGGAACGACCTGCATCTCGGTCTATCCCTATCAACTGGGCCATGACAACGAGGAAGCCATCGAATCGGGCGCCTTCTGGTTTTACCGGAAACTCGGCTTCAGGCCAGGCCGCGTCGACCTCCAACAACTCTCAGAACGCGAAGAAGCCCGAATCACCGCCGCTACAAAGTTAGGAAAAACCAAATATCGCACGCCCGCCAGAACCTTGCGCCGCCTGGCGAGTGGGCATGTGTTCTACGATCTGCCCGGGAGCGAGCGCGGAGCGTGGGACGCCTTCAGCACCCGCAACATTGGCCTGCGAGTGAATCGCCGGATGGCCCAAGAATTTCAAGGCGACAGCAACCGCATGCGCAAGGAATCGGTGCGCTCCGTGGCTCGGATTCTCGGCGTGGACACCTCTTCGTGGACGTCTTATGAACGCGCCAGGTTCGAGAATTTTGCGTTGGTCCTGGCTCTGGTTCCCAGCCTTCGCGACTGGAAGCGCGAGGAGAAAGAGGCTCTGGTCCGAATCATCCGCAGCAAGAATAAAGCCGACGAAATGTTGTATCTTCACCTAACGCAGCGCCACGATCGCTTCCGGGAAGCTCTGCTTAAGCTGGGATCGTAAGTGGGAGCGCCGGCCTCGCCCGGCTGGCGAGGGCGGGTGGTCCACGATCGGTTTTGGTTTCCTTCGCATTACCCGTCTGGGGGTGCCCCATCCTTGCGCGTTCTTTGCGCAAGGGTGGGCCGCGATGCAGTCGACTCTGCCGTAGCCGAAAGCCTCTGTGCAAATTCCAGGGGCAAAACCGGCGTCGCTCCCGCCTGGGAGCAAACATAGCGCGCCACGTCGTTGGCTACGGAACTAACTTCATCCAAATCCATCTTGCGAAGCGTGCCCATAACCAGCGCAGCCGTAAATGAATCGCCTGCCCCCACCGTATCGACGACCGTCACCGGCCGAGATGGACAAGTCGACCACCGTCCCTGCTGCCAGAGCAGGCTGCCCTTCGCGCCGCGCGTCAACGCGACTAACCGCAGACCGAAATTTTGTGCCAGCCGTTCGAGCTGAGCCTCGGTCGAACCCGCCAGGCTAAACATTTCCGCCAGGACCGCCAGTTCGTCGCCGTTCAGCTTCAGGACGTTTGCCAACCGGAGCGATTCTTCAATCACACCGCGCGAATAAAACGGCTGCCGAAGGTTGATGTCGAAAACGCGCAGCGCGTCCGTAGGTGCCGCCGCAACCAATTGTTGAATTGTGCTGCGCGACGGTTCCGAACGCTGAGCCAGGCTGCCAAAGCATATTGCGTCCGCCCGGCGCGCGATCGCCAGTGCTTCCCGCGTCACAGCCATGAAGTCCCACGCCGCACTTTCCTGAATGATGAAATGGGCCAGCCCATCGCCAGAAAGTTCAACCTTTGCGGTTCCCGTAGGCGCGGTTTCATCCACTTGCACACCGCTATCCGGCAGCGCCATCTCGTGAAAACGGCGAATGATCTCGCGCCCGTGCTCATCGCTCCCTACGCGTGTGATGACCTGGGCCTCGGCCCCTAGCGAGCGTGCATGATAAGCGAAGTTCGCCGGAGCACCGCCCAATTGCGGTCCGGTGAGAAGCAAGTCCCATAACACTTCTCCGACGCCGACAACGCGAAAGCCCATGGCGACCCTATTCGATGCCTAGTTGCTTCTGGATTTGTTCCAGCGGTACGCCCTTGGTTTCCGGCACCAGCGTCTTCACCCAAATCAGTTGCAGCACCATCATGCCGGCAAAAAACGAGAAGACGTAACCGGGTGGAAAACTGGAAACCATCCGAGGGAAGAATGTCGTAAGCAAGGCGGCGAAGATCCAGTGCGTGAAGCTGCCCAGTGCCTGGCCTTCAGCGCGATGCCGATTCGGAAATATCTCGGAAATGAAAACCCAAATAACTGCTCCTTGACCGATGGCGTGGGCGGCAATGAAGGCGAAAATACAAAGCGGTACGATAGCAAGATGTCCCGTAAAGAAGGCCCAGGCAACCAGACCGAGTGAGCCGATATACCCGAACGAGCCAATAAACAGGAGTGTGCGCCGTCCCAGCCGGTCAATTAGCCAGAGGCCAACAAAAGTAAAAATGAGATTGGTAATGCCGATGCCGATCGATTGCAGCAGCGCCGCTTCCCTAGCCAGCCCGGTAAGTTCAAAGATGCGCGGCGCGAAGTAAAGAATCGCGTTGATGCCGGAGAGTTGATTGAAGAACGCAATTAGAATGGCAAGCAGAATTGGTTTGCGCAAACGCCGTGTCCAGAAATGTTCCGACGATGCTTTTTCAGTCGACGCCGCAGTAATCTCGTCAGCCTCGACTTCGATCTCAACTTTGGAAGCCTCCGGCTGAATGCGTTGCAGGACTTTCAGCCCGCTCGCGCGATCGCCCTTCCTGCCCAGCAGCCAGCGCGGGACTCTCCGGAAGACCGAAGCAAAGCAGAGCGTAGAGCAGCGACGGAAACGCAGCCACGCCCAGCATCCAGCGCCAGGCATTCACTCCAATGCCCGCCAGCAGCGCGTTCGAGACAAAAGCGATCAGGATGCCAAAGACAATGTTGAACTGAAACATGCCCGCCAGCCGCCCCCGCTGCCGGGGCGGCGCAATTTCCGAGATGTACAGCGGAGCCGCCACGGTCGAAATTCCGATGCCCAGACCACCGATAACCCGCGCCACGATGAACGTAGCAACATTAGTTGCCAGCCCCGATCCAACCGCACCGAGAAAGTAGAGAACGCCGATCCAAAGCAGCGTAGCTTTGCGTCCGAAGCGGTCCACCGGCCATCCCCCGATTAAAGAGCCCACCACCGTGCCGTAGAGCGCGGAAGCCATGGCAATCCCGTGCAGTCCGGGACTCAGTCCCCAAAGCGACTGAATCGTCCTCTCCGCGCCCGAAATGACGACCGTATCAAAGCCGAAAAGGAACCCTGCCAGTGCCGACGTGAGCGACCAGAAGAAGACGCGACCATTCATAGAGGAATGAAGTCAACGAGTTTCTCACGATAAACGCATCGTGGACGGCACGCAAATGTGGGGCTTACCGAACTTGAACCGCTTCGTTCGACCGTGTATAAAGACATAGGAAGCACGATGCCGGGTGCGCCGTCTCCGAAGAGTGGGCGATAGCGGCCCCGGTTAAACCTCGTAACATAAGATATTGATTTCAAAGCGGAAGTGGTGGAACTGGCAGACACACCATCTTGAGGGGGTGGCGCCGAAAGGCGTGGGGGTTCAAATCCCCCCTTCCGCACCAGCATCTTGATTCCACCGGAATTTGAAACGGGCCCAGCCCCGACGGAGTTTGTTTGCAATGACGATTTTGATTGTAGTGGTTCACGTTATCGTTTGTTTCTTTCTGATCGCGGTGGTATTGCTGCAGAGCGGCAAGAGCGGCGACTTAGCCGCAGCTTTCGGCGGACAAGGCAGCCAGACAGCCTTTGGCCCGCGCGGCGCGGCCTCGGTTCTTTCCCGGGCGACCACATGGTCCGCGGTCATCTTCATGTGTACGTCGATCACGCTTTCGATCTTTGCGGCGCGGAAAACAGGCCCCACCTCCGTGCTTTCCGGAGTGAAGCCGTCGCAGACCAAGTCGCAGCCCATTACGCCGGCCCCATCCGCTCCGCCGACCGTCCCACAAAACCAGGCGCCACAAAAATAAAGGTCTCACGTCTTAGGTGTCAGGAACTGGTTTCCGACCATCGGCCCAGTCGCTCAACGGCGACGCCGCACGATTTTGCTTTTCGTGAGACCTGACACCTGAGACCTAAGACCTCGCTTTTAGGAACGGATTCTCTTCCCTTTCCTCGCCGATAGTTGTTTTTGACCCGTGTCCCGGAATCACGACCGTATCGTCCGGCAGGGTAAGGACCCGCTCGTGCAGCGAGCGCATAATTTTCTCGAACGAGCCTCCGGGAAGATCGGTGCGTCCAATGCTGCGGGCAAACAGCGTGTCGCCCGCGATCAGCATTTTTTCCGCGGGAAAATAAAGGCAGACGCTGCCCTCGGTGTGCCCCGGAGTATGCAGAACGTTCGCCGTCAGGTTACCCGTCCTCAGCCGTTCGCCGTCCCCAATGCTCGCTTCAATCGCAACCTCACCCGGCGCCGCCATGCCCACCCACGTAGCCTGCACGTCAAGCATCTTCAGCAGCGCATAGTCGTTCTGATTGAGCAGGATTGGCGCGCCAGTAGCCGCCCGCAGTTTCATGGCTCCGCCCACATGATCGATGTGGGCATGGGTAATGACAATCTGCTTCACATCCAGTTTGTGCTGGCGCACGATGGCCAGAACGTCCTCGATATCGTCGCCAGGATCAATGACCATGGCCTCGTGCGAGGTCTCATCGCCGATGATCGAACAGTTGCATTGCAGCGGGCCGACGGGAAGGATCTTGTGGATCATCGGCTTATTGTAAAGAAGTTAGAGGTCAGATTGCAGAAGTAAAGGCCACGAACTCTTGACTAAAGGTTCTACCTTTGCAATCTGACCTCTAACCTCTGACTTACCTCTACGACGCCACCTCGATCTGCGCCGTCCGCTGATCCGACCGGAAGCGGAGCAAAGCGGCGATGTTCCCGGCGCTATCCAGATCGCTGTGCTCCTTGAGATAGAACAATTCGATGTCGCGGCGGATGGCGATGGGGATAATGGCGTCCGAAACGTCGGCAAGTTCGCGAGTCGGGCTTCCGCAAGCAACGCACAACGCGACCACATGCGCATCGAGATGGCCGCAGTGCGAACACTCGACCGCCCGAGCAGAATAATTGTCGGCAAGAAAAATGGTCTGCACTTCCCCCGTTTCCAGCGCCCGCAGCACGCGCCGCAAGCCCGTGACTCCGCGCCCATTGGATTTGGCGAAATCCACCGCTTCGCTGGCCTTCCCAGTGGCGCGCTCCGTGATCCAGCGATTCAGGACGGCCCCGGCATGATCGCGAATCTCTTCATTCGACACGCTGGCAACGTCGGCTGAGAATCGCCCAATCAGTCGCTGCTTCACATAAGGATGGAGGTGGGCTTCGAACTCCGGCCAGTTGGCATCCTGGCATCCCACAATCAGCCGTTCCCAGATACCTTTCTCGAAGTCGGTCCGCAGACGCTCGGAAACCGACTTGAAATGCTGCAGCGCTTCCTCCGACACACGGCGTTCCGCATGCCCGCCTTCGTAGCCGTTGTATCCGTAGCTGGAAGCGTTGCGCGAAAGCATGTGAACAATGGCGCCGCGTTCCCGCAGATCATCCAGGCGAAGATCAAAGATGCGGGCACGCTGCCGGTCAACCATAGCCACGCACAGCGCCGGTTGCGCTCCCAGCAAAGCGGCCAGCGGTTTCAAGTGAAAGCGAGGCTGGAGATAAATCTGCGTGCCTCCAAGATGTGGCGGCAATTCATACTCCCTCCAGAAATTCTGAGCCGAGCAGGCAAACACTGCCCTTCCCCGTGAGTTACCGCGCAGATTCGTGGCCACTTCGAGCACCCGATCCAAGTCGGCATGCAGCGATCCGTTTTTGCCGCTCGCCGCCGCGCTCTTCAGAGCCTGTTTCACTACATCTTTAGCGACGATGGCCTCACGGCGATGCGAACGATCCTGTGGGGGATCGGGCTGAAAGTAAAAACTCAGGGCGCACGCCCCTTTCGCTTCGTCAACTTGAAAAGATGCCAACTCACGGATTTCGTTCTTTGTCATCATCTCGATGCTCCTTGAAATACTGAGATGCTAGGTTCGAGTTTTGACTAAGAGTTCCTGGTGGAATTCATTGGCGACGGAAGGCGCGCTGCGAACGCAGTCTCGTGCCCGCTGCACCGACTCGCGCACGGCCTCCACATGCCGCCCGGTGATGGCGGCAATTTCGTTGAGGGAAAAACCTTCAATTCCGTAAAGCAGGAAGGCTTCACGGTCGGTGCGGTTGGCGCCGCGAGAGCGGCTTGCACCAAAGCAATCATTTCATCGGAGTAGGCAGCCTGTTCCGGAGTGGACACCCGCCGATCGGGGATAGCGCTTTCGCGTGTCCAACCCTCATCCGGCTGATGGAATTGCAATCCGGCTTCGTCGGAAGCCTGCACATTTTGCCGCCGGCGGCTGGCTTCCAGCGCGAACCGGAGCCTCCAATTCATGAAGGCGCGCCGTCATCTCGTTCATGGCTTCGAGGGCAAGGCGGTAGAGCCACGGTTCGAGCGCCAGTTTTTCCGGCCGGTCTTGATCGCCCAGAGCTCTGGCCACGACTTCGTTTACGACCTCGGCGGTGGAGAGACCGTCCTCCGGAATTTCCTCGTCGGCGCGGCGGAAGTGCAGTTCGCGTTCCACGAAACGTTCCAGACGCCCAAGGTTCGCGTTCACATAGGAACCAATGTCGTCGGCTGAAATCGTGGGCGGCATGACCGCTGCCAGCGTCTGCTCGAAAGGCACGCCCGGTTCCTTAGATTCGTGCGTCCCTCCTCGCCAACGCCGCCATTTTGTGGCTGGAGCGCAGCGATTCCTTATGCCGCCCGATCTGCTGAATTAATTCATCGAAGGCAGCCTTGATGGCTGCAGTGGGGCTGGGAGCTTTCGACTGGGCCGTCAGTTGGCCCGAAGGCAACCGCAGATTCAAGGAGACCAGCGTCCCCTCGCGTGCCGAATTCTGATCGAGGATGGCTTTTAAATGAACCAGTTCCGGCCGGAACACGCTAAGCCGCTTCTGGATTTTTTCGATCTGGTGGCTGATTTCTTTTTCGATGTCGGGAGTTTTGTTGACCTTGTAGCTGACGTGAACGTTCATTTTCGAGCCTCGAACGCGGAACAGAAAGCCCGTGAAGCTTCGACCCTGACAAAATCATTGTACACCCGGTGGGAAGGGCGGAAGCGGCGTTTGCGGAGTCGTTGCTCTTGTCATTTCTCGCGCCTGTTGCGCTGCCGAAAAAACTCGATGTCGCACCTGTTTTGGGTGGCGCAGCGCTTCAGCGCTGCGATACCTGGCCCTCCTTGAGCACCGGCTTTAGCCGCTGAGGTGAGACTGTCGCGCGGAAGGTGCTTTTTCCGCTTTTAGCCCGTGCGGGAATCGCCTGTAGCCCGACCAATCATTATTGTTTTGGAAACACCGCCAGACGCAGCCGGCTAGCCACGGGTCGATCATCTTTGAACGCCGGGATGAACTTCCAGGCCAATGCTGCGTTGATCAGGTCTAAGTCAACTTCTTTTACATTCCCTGCCGGCTCGGCCGATCTCACTTTTCCTGACCCATCAATGACCAAATCCAAGAGTAGCTCCGCGTTCCCCACGCCTTGCTGCTGAATCTCCGATACGGGAGGGCGCAAAAGCAGGATCGGCACAGCGGGGACGACTTCCAACTTGCCGCTCGGTCGTGACCTGCTTACCGCGTCAAAAATCTGCGCACGCTTCTTCCTGTTCCGAGAACCTGCGGACGTACCGTCGGCCTGGCTATGAATCCCGAGCGCCCGCGCACTCACTAGCGCGGCGCGAATCCGGTCAATATCCGCAGAAGGCCACATTTCGGCGAGGGAACGCCACGCATCTTTCTCGCGTCCGCTGTAGAAATACGCGCTAACGAGCTCCAAGACTTTAATCTTCACCATCCGCAAGTGATGCAACCGCTCTGCGGAGATTGACGATGTTGCTGTCAATTTGCCATCGCTGCCTCTGAAGTCTTCCAGATCCTGCGAGTGAATCCCAGCCCGTATCCTTGCGATTTCATCGTCGAAGTAAGGTTGGAACTCGGCACTTGCATCCGTTAGTTGATCGTGAGCAAATCGAAAAGCGACGTTAGGAGCGAACTGAGTTCGCTAGGGCCAGATTCTCAAGGCCATTGAACGCAGCCGCATCATGAGTCCAAATTGCGACCCTCCCATGAGATCGATATCGGACGCACTGTAGAAATCTCCTCCAGTGATGGTGCGCAGTAAGCGCGGCGGTTTTCCCAGGGAATAGATCTGATACTCCATGCAGCATTCGGCATCGGACTCCTTGATCTGAAAAGCAGCCACTGGGACGCCATCTCCCAAGTCCACGCCGGATGCTCGAGATCAAGCTGCGCGGCGCCCGTTGCGACCACCAGCTCTTGCTTTTCCCAACTGAGCTTTGCCGCACAGGTCCGCGTCGCAAAGTCCCCTTCCCGCGCCGCCCCCACGTGCACCCTGATCCCAGTGCGAAACTCCGCATCAAAACTTCCATCCCCGCCATTGCAAAGCGTGCGGCCCTGCGTTTGGCAAATACTATGCGTCGCCCAGAAAAGGCAGAAAAGAAAAACCACCGCAACGGCCAACCGAGGGCAGCGGCGGGGACGGCCCACAATTCGGTCACAATTAAGCGACAGACAAGACATTAACGCGCTCTAGGCGGAGAAGTATGGCGCACACGGCGCTCTCAACTTATGACACCGATCGCAGTCCCTTGCCATTTCTACTTCATGTAGACGGAATTCTTCCGCAATTCGTCGGGCAACACCACCGGGAACGGCGGGAATTCATGCGATTCGCCCTTGAACAACGGAACCATCACCTCAAAGCGCTTGCTGCCGTCATGCACGGCAAACCTGCGAGGCTTTCCCGGAGCACCGCTCCACAGAGACACCCCGGCGTAAACGCCGTCCTTGCGCAGGATGTAGTAGCTCATGTCCATGAACTTGAGTCTGCTCATGTCGTTGTTGTAGTTGCGGGCAATGCGCTTGAGCGCGTCCATGCCCGCTTCGATCGGCGACATGCCGCGCCGCATGTTCTCGACAATCGTGTGCGCTCCGGCAACCTTGATGTTCTCTTCCCCGCTCCCGGTCGCGCCTGCCGATCCCACATCCTGATCGGTGTAGCACCCCGCGCCGATAATCGGAGAATCGCCCAGGCGTCCCGGGAGCTGAAAGCCGTCCGCTGGTAGTAGTGCAGCCCGAGATCTCCCCCTTCTCATTGACACAGAGCAGTGAATGGTCCCGTGCGGCGGATTCAGAACGCGCCGGATCGCAGCCATGCGGAATTCTGGTTCGATCCCTATCTTAGCGGCCTGCTCCTCCAGCGCCGGATGCCCTCTTCCCAAAGTTCGCTTTGCGCGGTATTGCTGGCGGCGTTGGCGGTAGCGAAGGCGGCTTCCATTGCGGATCGGCCAATCCCGGTCCCCACCAGTCGTCGGTCGAGTGATACTCCTTCCACAGCAGCCAGATTTTCCGCGACCGCTCGGTCAGCAGATTTTCCCGCGGAAATCCGACGGCAACCGCAAATCGTTCCGCCCCTTCGCCGACCAGCATGACGTGGCCGGTGTGCTCCATCACAGCTTTAGATACCAGCGAAACATTCTTGATGTTCCGCACGCCGCCCACCGATCCCGCGCGCCGCGTCGGCCCATGCATGCAACAGGCGTCAAGTTCGACCACGCCTTCTTCGTTGGGCAGTCCGCCCAGCCCGACGGTATCGTCGTTCGGATGATCTTCGGGCCCCTTGACCACGCGGAGAGCAGCGTCCAGTGTATCGCCGCCGTTCTTCAGAAACGCGAAGGCGTCATCTAGATACGTAAACCCATTGTGGGCACAGACGATGATTGGCCGCTTACCCGTGCCAAACGAGCCAGTGCTGCGGGAGGCGTCGCCTTTGGAGTTATCTTGTGCGCTTAGACCGGAGGCCACGGATGCAGCAATAGCGGAACCAATAAATCCCCGACGGCTGATAGACATGAAATTCTCCGTACTCAGGAAACGGCGAGAAGAATATCACGGGAGCGAACTGGGCGAACACGACAGCCGGTCGCGGCGGTTGGCACAATCCAGCCCCGGAGGGGCGAACTAGCTTAGCCCAGCGCTTTAGCGCTGGGAAGGTGGATGCAATAAGCGAAGTCCCGGAGGGACGTGTATCGGTCACTGTCGTAATCTTTTCGATGACTTGCAGCCGTTCTATTCTCGAGATCGTAGAGCTTTGGCAAGAATTTCAGAGGAGATCAGAAGTGAAAACAGCCAGCGAGAATCCACGGTGACAGTCTACGCAAGACACGACTCCGACTGCAGGTCGGCAGACAATGAAACGAAGTTGAGCTGTTGACTGCCCGAAGTGGCTGCGATGGCTTCGCAACGGTAGCCGTTCCGTCAGTCACGGACGCACGCGACAGCGACAAAGCGGTGCGGCTTCGTCTTGACATGAGCGCAAGCTTTGGAGCCGCAGCAAAACGGCGCACCGATCCCAGGGAAGAGCACCGGCAAACTCCTCGAAGATGCGGTCGACGGCTTTCTGTCAACGAAGGAAAAAGACGGCGTGCCGAGAAGCATGTCGAGAAGTACCGCTTCGAGCTTGAACGAATGCTCAGCTTTCATGCAAGCACGCGGCCTGATGAATCTCGGTGACATCGCGATTGAGCAGATCACGGAATGGCGGAATGCGCTGACGGGCACAGAGCACAAATCGCGAGAAAGTTCACCGACTGGAAGGCTACTTCAGATTCTGCTCAGACATGAACTCGATCGCCGAGATCCAGCCGCCGCGAACATCGCTCATCAAGCCTACGAAGACTCAGACTCCGAAAGCATTGAGCGATGCACAGTTTGAGAAAGTCCTGTCTCTAGTCCACAGATCAACGGACGCAGCACTGCTGAAGAGCGCAAGATGTTCCGCTCTCTTGTCGTGCTGATGAGACACAGCGGACTTGCTATCCGCGATGCTCTCTTCATTGAACGCTCACAGATTCAGCCAGCAGTCAATGGATTCTGCTCTCTGTTTTTGCGCCGCGCCAAGACTGATGCTGCTGTTAAGGGTTCACTTCCAGAAGCAGTCGCAGCAGAAGTGCTGGGCGGCACAAGAGCTGCTGGGCGGTATTTGTTCATTGACAGCATCCAGAGAAGATCTAACGGTCGTGATCTCATCGTGAAGAAGTGGGGCGCAATGTTCGGCAAGCTTTAACCAGTGGTTCATCTTTCCAATCAACATGGGGCCTGTAAAGCGCTTGAGTGTTATCCTATGCTTAGTGCTTGATTTCGGCAGTCGTGTTGGCGATCAAGACTGCAGACAAGGCTTCTGACAACCTTGAGGATGAGGAATGAATACTACTGTGGCCAGAGCACTGAGAAGAACTTTTTAGCATAATACTCAAGGCCCACTTGATCTTGATATTTGGAATCATTTCTCTCCCAGCTCGTCAGAAAAAGGCGAAATCACAAGTTCCGTTTACAGCAGAAATTTCACAGAGCGGTACAGATGGACTCAGAATTAATCTCACTCCTTCTCAGAAAGGCATATAAAACGTTACTGCACAAACGCCTATGCCATAATCAGAAAATCGCAGCATCGTATGCAGCAGCAGAGAGGAAATAAGAAGTGCGAGCTCTCTGCATTCTATGGCTGAACATTCAGCCTTCATCAAGAGGGTAAATTTGGCAACAAGACAATTAAGAAACTGACATTCTATGATGCCTTGATCGTGCTGGAAACTACTTCCAATACTTCCGATTCGAAGCAGCTTATTGAAGAACTGCTGTTATGGGGAGCTGCAAAGTTCGATCTTGCCTACAATCCTGGTTCGATCAAGCGATTTGGTTACGTGAGCGATCTTACATTCCATAGTGATGTGCTGTTGCTAGATGCTGCTTGTCAGCCACTCATAGACTTAGCCGCTAAGACTAGCACCGCATTGTCAGACATCTGGCAAGAGCCAGTTGAGTGTTATCCTGCAAACCTCGCAGTGGGGCCTGATCCATTGAAGAGAAAGTACGGTATCGCTCCTTTCACGATTACCTACAGAGCTGAAGCTAGATTCTCGGAAAACAGATTTTCTTTCTCTGAGGCACCGCTTCCGACCGATACCCCCATCGCTTTCTTGGAAGAATTTGAGGCTGGCATAAAGCAGCTCCATGAAGCAATGATGTGAACCCGCCCAGCGTCCCATTTCACTTTCTGATTGCAGAGCAGCTCAGCTCTGTGGTAAGATAATCTCACCTGACTTGCAAGCCGGTCACCCGGAAGTCTAACATCAGGTTGCACTCCTGAACCCAAAAGCAGAAATCCACTTGGGTTCAGCATGGTCGAAGCAGTCTACACAATCCCAGAAATTGCAGAGCGCTTCAAGCTTGACAGACACATCATCACGGAACTTTTCAAAGATGAGCGCGGCGTCATTGTCTGTGGCAATAAAGCAGAAGTGTAGGCGTAAGTACAGGACTATCAGGGTCCCAGAGTCAGTGCTCAACAGAGTGATGGCTCGAATCACGAACAGGTGACGATAGTAACTAACCTGTTATTAACTGGAATTGATGCTGTCACACTGACAGGTCATACTGGAAGCAAGACCGTCACCTTTGATGGTTGCACTGAAGATCAAAAATCAGGGATATTCATTTTCTCACCTTGGACGGAGGAGAAGATGAAAAGAGATCGTCACATTTTCAAGCTATATTGAACCCTGCTCCGTCCAGAGTCTTCAGTTCAGCTCAAACGCCTTCGGCCAAAACCGAGGGCGTTTTTGCTTTTGGATTGAAACTTTATGGCAGAGCAGAAGAAACCAGCCAAGTTATGCATTGTTCCTGTTCGGAATGCAACACTAGAACTGTATCGCTTTCCTGATGACGGGCGCATGTGGAAACATTCCGCTAGAAATAGACAAGCACTTGCAGTCTATCTTTCATCTTTTGCTAATGGTGATGGCTCGCGGATTTTTCCGAGTGTACAAACGATGGCAGAGCACTTCGGAACAAGCCGCGCAACAATGTTCCGTTGGTTATCTGATCTCCGAGCTTTGAATTTACTCAACAAAAAAACTGGACTTCACGGTGAGAGAGGTGCAGCTATTCGGTCGTTGAATGTAGACACATTTGTAGGACAGATGCTTGCTATCAAAGCAGCATTCTTAGGAGTCTCAAAGTCGGGAGCAGAAGTCTCAAACTCAGAAGAGCAGGAGTCTCAAACTCAAGAGCAGGAGTCTCAAAGTCGGGAGCAGGAGTCTCAAAGTCGGGAGCAGGAGTCTCACCATGGTGAGACACAACCACCATCTTTACCTCCAAACATACCTCCACCTCCACCTCCAGAATTTGAAAACGGTGGCGGCGGAAGTTCTTTATCTAAGAACAGGCAACAATAGACGCAAGGTATTTGATAGAAAAATGCCCTAAGCTTGCATTCGGAAAAGAGACAGAGTTGGCAGCACTGATACAAGAGCACGGAATGCCAGTAGTCAATGCTGCACTCTTCCGATGCAGCAAAGAAAGCTTTGATGGTGTCAGGAATCCTGTCGCAGTTGTCTTCAGCGTCCGACTTCCGAAAATGATCGCAGAAATGAAGGCAGATCATGATGCAGTTCTTGCAAAGAAAAAGACTCAAGAACGCATTGATGCTGATATTCAAAAACAGATCAAAGAACTTGATGACAAAGGGCGCGCGGAACACGTACAGCTTCAGAAAGAGAAAGCAGAGGCTGAAGAGCAGTGGAAAGCTTTTGAAGGCAGCGGGAATCTTGAAGACATTCTTTAGCCACTGTCACACTTGGCTGAACATGTATGAACAAGGACGCAGTGTTGACAGTCCGTATAACCAATAAACTTCATGCAGCTCTCAAGCAGCGTGAAAAAGAAACACTCGTTCCGACTTCAAAGCTGGTCCGGCAGCTCATCGAGCTGAAGCTGGCAGCAGAGAAGAGATCACGGTGAGTTACCGCAACCTAGCCTGTGCGAAATTTCCTGGAGCAGTAATCACTGGCTTTGGACGCTATTGCTTGCGCGGCATCATCACAGGCAACTGCTGGCTTTTTTCAGAGCGTGCAGAAGCTGAGAAACGGCTGACTGATCGGACTGAACTCATCGACCTGACGCCGGATTTAGAATCACAGTTGGATCTCATTCCTGATCGTGACAGAGCGAGGCGTTGAGTTATGCCGATCTCATCGCGCTTGTGGAAGTTGATGGATCAGGACACAAAGAGAAGGGCGGCAGAGCGTGAACAATCCCTGCACAAGCAGCACCGGCCAAAAGAAGCTAGCGTTTCGGAGCAAAGCACAAGCCGAGAAGTTTCGGATGAAGGCAGCTCACTACTTGAAGCAAGTCGTGTATCACTGCCCGTCGTGCAAGAATTGGCACCTGACAACATCAGCCGACCGATTCAAAACTCTTCCACCTCCAAGCCTTGCAAAGCTTCGCAGAAAGCTTGAGAACGCCAGCCGACTCATAGCCGCTCAGACTCGGCAACTGGATGCAGCTCAAGCAGTGCTAGCAGCAGCTCAGAAAGTGCACGATGAAGAGATCGCCGCAATCGCTGTGATGTACGCACGGCAGCATGGAGTAAGTTGACCTATCGGATAGGTCAGTTAGAATAGAGTTATGAGCTTAGAACACAAATGCGGAGTAGCAAACATCGTTCTTTGTCAGCACGTAATTGCTGGAGCACCGCCAGATGTCTTATCGGCAGCAGTAAAGGTACAGAATATGCAGTTTGCTTCGCTTGTGCTGATGTAATTGACAATGCTCAGAGACTCGGAATGGCTGCTGCTCTTGTTGATGCAAACTTTGCGAGTGCTGTTTGCAACGTCTGTGCTCTAAAATTCAGAATTCCTCTGACACTTCCCGGCGAGTATGACTTCTACGGCCGTGACGGGAAACTTTTGATGTCAACACCAGACGGCAAGAAGCGACCACAATGAGTCGGGAATTACTGCGGTGTTGGCAAGAAGAAGTTGATGGTCCGATAGTCAAAGCAAAGTGCAGCACACATCCGTGGCAGAATCGTGCTTTCTGGCGTCGTTCACTCTGTCCGTTCATTCTTCAGCGCGACCCAATCTGTAAAATCTGTGATCGTGCCGGAAGCACTTGCGTCGATCACATTGTCCCGTTCATTTCTCCGAACGGAATCATATCTTGGGAACGATTCAAAGACCCCCAAAATTTACAAGGGCTTTGTGACTCCTGTCACTCACGAAAAACTGCAACAGAAGACGGTGGTTTCGGACATCCTGTTCATAAAGTGAAAGCAGTGACACCGGCTACTGTCCCGACTGGTAGTTTCGGAAAGCAGTTCACAAGCAGCAGCATCGGCAGTCAGAAACTGAACGCTGCTCTCAGCACGGATGAAGAAATTGCAGAGCTGCTCCGCGGAGTCGTAGAGAACGGCGGCGGAGGACAGCAGAGTGAATCACAAAAACTACAAACTCAGATAACACAGACACTCACTCAGATCACTCAAGAATCAGACAATCCCACAAGCTGATCTCATCAGCTCAACAAGTAGCTTGGACGCAAGTGGCTAGACTTCCAGCAGCTCCGTAGCCAGCGACGTGTCTCTCAGCAGCATCGTTCCTGGCTATCGCTCCTAGCACGTCCTGGCTCACTTTGCATCAGAAAGCAATCGTTTCAAGCAGTTCTGATGCAGTGTCAGCACTGCTCGTGGGAGCTGCTCTGGCCGCTCAATAGCAAATAATCGTTCACTTTTGCTTGTTCACTTGACAAGTGCTGCTGTGTCAGCAGCTTGGACGATTCCTTTCTAAACGATTGATAGGAAAGGGGATATGGGGACCAAAAATGAAACCTCAAATGACCGCACAGGGCTCACCCGTGAAATACACACTCACCTGCTTCACTTCCGCACCGTTTCTTATGCTATTTCCCGCCTCCCACGATCAGATACACCGCACTGCCGGTGCTCTTCCGAAGCACTTGCAGCAGACAAGAGCTGACTTTGATTAGCTCTCCTAGGATCCCGGCGGTAATTTTGGGTCGTCACAGTCTTATGACAGCAAGAGGTGATACATGACAGCAATTACAGTCAGACTCCCAGACGATCTCGCAGCAGCTCTGAAAGAGCGTAAACGCCGTACCGATATCCCGACCGAAGCTTTTGTGCGTAGGGCAATCCGCGCCGAACTTGAGTTTGAAGCTCGACCAGAAGTGAAGACTTTTTTAGCAGAACAAGCAGCGAAGAAAGTGCTTGTCTAAATGCCCACTCCTCGCGTGTCGATTGAAGACCACAAACTTGCGGGAACGAAATGTCACTATCAGGACGATGATGCTGAGATTCGTCCGGGTCGTCCGAAGTATCCTCGCGGGATTTCTCCAGAAGCAAAGTCAGTTTTCAAACGACTCTGCAAGCTGCTCTCTCGACGCCGGACTTTGACTGAGGGAGATGCTGAGTTGCTCAGACTTTACGCTGTGACTTTTGACCGTCACTCAAGAGCACTGGAGCACTTAGCCGCAGAGGGTGAGATTGCTCCGTACGAGAGACTCGACAGCAACGGTCAAGCCCACACAGTTTACAAAGAAAATCTTCACCTCAAGATAGCTCATGACTGTGAAAAATTCATGAGAGCGGTGCTTGGGGATTGTGGACTGAATCCGATCAGCCGCGGCAAAGTGAAAGAAGCGGTCCCTAAGAAGCCTCCGCAAGAAGAGACATTCCCGAGCCGAGAGCAGACAACACTTCCGAGTGAGGACATTGACCTCAACAGCATCAACGAGAAAGCGATCAACTGACATGGCAAACAAAGAAAAGAAGTTTGAGATCCTACTCCGCAAATTAGCGCAGTGCAGCAACTTGGCAGCAGAGCTGCAAATCAATATCGCGTGGCCCATCAAAGTCGCTGCGAGATCAGTTATCAGCGGGTATGCAAAACAACAAGAGCAAGAACTCGCATTCATTCTTGCCCGTCCGAAAGGACCTGTGCAATGACAACTAGATCAGAAAATATCAGCCGAAGTATGACTGCACTCTACGCTGATCCTGTGTTTTCGGCCGTTCACCGCAAGCGTGTCAGGCAGCAACTGAAGAATCAGAAAGCTGATCCTGTGTTTGCTGAAGCGCAATCGGAAGCATCCAGTGTTCACATGACGCTTCTCAATCACATCCGGTGGCATTCTAGCCGAGGCAAGTTCTCTCCGAAATGTGAATTGTGCCTCAAGGGTCGTCACATCTCACAGACATGTCGGCAGTAATGGTGTTGAAATCCACGAGGTAAAAAACTTATGAAGTCCCTTAACCCTGCACAGCAGGAACTACGAGCTGCTCTTATTGAAGCAGACTCAATCACCAAACGGTCTACGATTGACCGCCCCTCTGAAGCCCGCCTGACTTACCTACTCGCGAAAATCAAGTCTCTCAATTCCGCAGATGTGTCTGCGTCCGGTGAAGAGACAAATCGCTACTTCCGGGCTCTGCTCACAAACAAAGAGATGCGCGCTTTCTCTCCGTTGGTTGAAGGACAGCCTGCTCCGGGAACGCTCAGCTACACAGCCGGTCTTGAAGGCGGTTTTCTTGTGCCGCAAGAATTCCACGATGAAGTCATTCAAGGCATGGCGCAATTTGATCCGCTCCTTGATCCTGATGTGGTCACACTGATCCAGTCGCCGACTTTTGCTCTGCGACCGTACACGATTCCCGGCTGGGACATGAGCACATTCGCGGCTGTGAAAGTAAATGAAGCTGCACTCCAAACTGCTTCCGGTCTTATTGGTGGCGGCACTCTGCCGGCTGTCTCTGCAAAGATGCTGAACGCCTACAAGTACAAAGCCAGCATTCCGGTGTCAACCGAGTTGGAAGAAGACGCTTTTCAGCCGATGATGAAGACGATTTCTGACGCATATCAGGTCGGCTTCGCTCGCGGCATTGGTGCTGATCTTGTCACCGGTGATGGCGCAACTGCACCACAAGGTGTGTTGAATGCTGCTGGTGCTTCTGTCTACACGACTGCGAACACTGGCAAGCTTGTGCTGGATGACTTTGAATCCGTTTACTTCAGCGTCAACAGATTCCACCGCAGCAATTCAAAGTGCGCGTGGTTGCTCACAGATAGCGTTTATCAGTTGGCTCGCAAAGCAACTGACACTGTCGGCAATCCGTTGTTGAAGGTCATCAAAGACGAAGAAACAATCATGGGCAAACCTGTTCTAGTCTGCCCGTCTTTGCCAGAATACAACGCTTCTCTCGGCACACAAGCCGCCGGAAGCTTCTGCGTGTTTGGGAACTTATCGCAGTTGTTTGTGCGAGTTTCTCAGATGGTGATTCGCAGACAATGGCAGTTAGCCGGTTACGTTGAGAATGCGC
Organism: uncultured Acidobacteriaceae bacterium; assembly: GCA_963838935.1. Lineage (GTDB taxonomy): Bacteria > Acidobacteriota > Terriglobia > Terriglobales > Acidobacteriaceae > Acidiflorens. Next base: position 22,325 of record CAWITH010000045.1, on the reverse strand, counting down.
AAGCACTCTACACCGGCATGATTAGAGCGGATGCGAAACTTGTGGATCCGACTAACGGCAGTGTTCCGCCGATTGTGTCTGCTTCACTGAAGTCTTAATCAGCTTTGCCTTGCCCGGCACGGCAAGCAAAGAGTGTGTCAGGGGATTTCACTCATGGACTTCCCCTGTCACACTTCACAGACACACTGACAGCAAGAAAGTCGCACGACAATCTAGTAAGACGGAGAAACGCCTTGAAAATCAAATGGCTTCAACATCCCAGCAAACCAGAACTCAACGGAACTTTCCAGCATGTTGCTCGTGAACTTGCAGTCGTAGCGGCAGGCTATGGTCAAGCAGAAATTTGTCCACGCCCGAACTATGGCACTCCCGAGTTTGCAGAAGAGCGCAGACAGGCTGATGCACTTCGCGGCAACACACTTCACACCGGAGACACTGTCGTTCCGAATATTGAAGGCACTCGCTGGTCAATTCAGAATCACGCGCTCGCTGGAGTAGTCATTCTGCGTGAGAGCGGCAGTGAGCAAACACGTTTCAAAGATCCTGTTTTGGCTTCGCACTATGGTGCTCCGAAAGAACTCTGCAAAGAACTTGTGCGCCTGATCAAAGAACAGGTGAAAAAGAATGTAGAAGCTGAACGTGTTGAAGCGGGCAATGACTGGGGAAAATCGCAAGTGAAATTCATCTAAGGGTCTTCACACTTCACTGATACAGAGAGGTCATTATGGCAGAAAAAGAAATCAGAACATTAGCGTGTGAACTTCGCGTCGGTCCTGCTCTCGGCGGTAACAGTCAGGGCGATGAGATGGTGCTTGTCGGTCGCGCGATCACTTACGGTGCACTGTCTGCGCCGCTCGGCAACTTCCGTGAGCGCGTCCAGAGAGGCGCACTAGCTGGTTCACTTGCAGACAAGACTCGCAACGTGATCGCGGACTGGAATCACAAAGACGATGCTCTGCCGCTCGGCACGACACAATCAGGCACACTGAAACTGGTTGACGGACCTGATGGTTTGGACTTCCGTTGTGTGCTTGACAAGAATCAAGAAGCACACCGAGCCCTATATTCATCCTGCAAGCGCGGCGATGTTGCGACATGCTCTTGGGCTTTCAACATTGACGGAACTGATGGCGAAGACTGGGACATGGCGCAAGATGAAGAAGGTCGGTCATTCACTCGGCGGACTATCAAGCGCGCAATTCTTCACGGAATTTCTGTGGTCAATCACCCTGCGTATCCGGGTTCCACAACTGTTGCTGCACGTTCTGCTGAATTGACTCTCATGCTTCATGAGAAGCAGATTGGTGAACAGAAGATTGATGCTATGCTGCGTGCGAAAGCTGAATCTCAACGCGCCAGTATTACAGGTGCAGGACCTGGGGATGCGGGCTTCAGCCGCATGGAAGGTGACGGACAGACTCAAGATCCAACTCAGTCGCTCCGTTGCCCCGGCCGCACACTAACCGCGAATAGATCAGATCACGTTGATGCTTCTGATAAACACCGCTGCCTTGCACAGCGTTGTTCCGTTGCTTCACGAGCTGACCTGCATTACCGCGCTTCTGAAGCACACAAGTCCGCTGCTGCTGTTAGTCCAGATGACGAATCACTCTATGCTGAGACTTGCGGCAAGGCTGTTGTTGCATGTCAGCGTGCTCACGACTATCAAAACATGGGCGCGGAATAACACTTTTAGAAAGAGGAAAACACAATGGCAATTGATCAGTACGGACAAGCGATCCCTGACAACTTTACTGAGGGCAAGGAAATTACTCCTGTGTCACCGCTCAGCTTTAACAACAGAACAGAAAAAAGCCGCACAGCGATTGATGCTGTGCGCGGTCGGCTTGCAAAAGAAGCACAGAAGATTGACGGCAGGCAGTTTCAGGCTGGTTACGTTGCTCCGAAAGAGTAAGTCGTCATGGCTGAAGTAAAGAGACAACGAGACAAGATTCACAGCACAATCTGTGAGCACTGCATCCCTGAGCGCGGTACGCCTGGGGACATCTGGCTTGCAAAAGCTGAGCAGACTTTCTGGTTCGTAACTGTTGACGGTATTGTTGTCTGCCTTACTGACGTTTTGAATTCTCATGTTGCACACACACCGCCGCGAGCTGGACGTGATGGAGTTGATGGGATCTCAGTCAAAGGTGAGCCTGGACGGGACGGCAAGGACGGCCGTGCTGGGAAAGATGGGAAAGATTCAACAGTGCCCGGACCTGCCGGAACAAGCATTACCGGGCCAGCAGGCAGAGATGGAACTGATGGAAAAGATGCTCCGCAAAGAGTTGAGTTTGACAGCTTCTTATCCGCAGTTCAGAAACTGACAAAGGATTTGAAGCAAGAGTTCGCGCAATTGAGAGCTGATCAGGACCTTCTCAGTCATGCATTCACGGATGTATCTAAGCACAATCAAGAATACCTAGCATGGCTTCAGGTCAAGGTTGCAGAGAGAATAAAAGCGCACCAGCAATGAAGAGACTGTCAAGAAATCAGTTCGGTAACACAATCTCGGCAGCCGCGAGCAGATAAAGCACCTCTGTAAGGCAGGGTGGCTCTGCGATGACACGGCTGCTGATTTTTTCAAGGGGAACATGGCGCGCTTCTGCAAACACGGCTCGGAGATCCCGCAAAACGCAGCACATAATGCTCGCCGATCTCCGACTTGTTTGCCGTGTCATGCTGATTATTTGGCTGATCATGCTCGGCGCTCTGCTGACCGTCGCGCAAACTTCACAGAAGAAGAGCGGGAATCATTCGCCAGATACCTTTTTGAATACCGCCAGATGAACAGTGTGAGAATCAACCTTCGTCGGAGATTGTGGCGTGCTGAGCGCCGACTGCTTGAACTTTGCGGCAGAACAGAAGTTGATCAAATCAAAATTCAGAAGCTGCGCCTGAAGCTTGCCCAAATCGGTGAGTTGGTGAACATCTTCGCCGCATGGTAAACACATTTCTGTAAGTACAGTAACAGGGGGAAATTGTGAACTGCAAGAAAATCAGGATCGTTTTTTACGGCTGCTGCTATCACAAAACTAGTTTCAAATCTCAAGCTGAGGCTGCACAGGCTGCTGCTGACTACTCCCGCGCTTATGGATATCGTTGCGAAGCATTTCAATGTTCACGTGGTTGTTTGCTCAGTCTTCACAAAAATGGTGTCGGACGGTGTACCGTGTGGCACATTCGTCCGATGTCAGCAGCTTCACTCCGCGATGAAGTGCTCTCTCAGCCTATGACCGATCAAGAGTTTGAGCAATTGCGACACCACAGGCAGTGATGAACGAGCAAGAATACATTGCCGCAGAGACTGAGCGCTTGCTTCATGGAAGAGTGAGACTTTGCGCCTGTGATTGTGGCAAGCCAACTAAAAAAGCACGTAACGGAAAATGGAATTTATTCTTGCGCGGTCACAACAGCCGCTTTCAAAGATTACAAAAAATGTTTCCTGCCGAGATGCATATTTATCGGACAGCGAAGCAGCGCTGCACTAATCCGAAATCTGATGGCTTTGCAAACTATGGCGGTAGGGGAATCAAATTCTTGTTCACCTCTTTTGAACATTTTTGGTTGAATCTCGGGGCGCGTCCGTCTCAGTATTACTCCCTTGAGCGCAACGACTCAAACGGAAACTACGAACCATCAAACTGTCACTGGGCTACTAAGAGTGAACAGAGTCTCAATCGCCGTCATCACAACCAGTATGACTTTGAAAAAGTTGAGTTCTATGAGCCGCTGTACTAAGGAGAAAAGAAAATGAGCAGCATCGGTGAAATCATTCGCAGCATGGATCCTGTCGTATTGCATCTCAGTTGCTTGCCGACTACAAAAGCAGAAGAGTTACAAGATCATTTGTGGCGGCTTGTTGGTTTGTGGGTTCCTGTTGAGCAGATCAGCGTGAAGTCAGACGAGTTCGGCAAGAACTTTACCGCGCTTGTCGTACTAGACCGCGCAAATCTAGCAGATTCACTTTCGCGCTGGCTTGCATCGGTTGGTGAGAAGATTGTTGTCAGTCCGGCAGTCCAGCAGACAGGACATCATAGAGTTCAGAGAGGCGTACGCACAAATCTGACAAGGGAAGCTATCAACTGAGCACTCCGAACAGGTCCTGGCTCATTACCGCATCGTTAAAACTCAGGCTTTCAGAGCTGCTGCTTCCAGAATGAGCATCGCTTGTCACTGCCATATGCTCATGTCCAGCGTTAGAATCTTGAGCAATGCCGAAAAACAAGAGCGCAGCCAAACCAGCGGGCAAGCCATCTGCGCTTGTAGACACCCGCGTCATATTCTGCGGGGATAACCTTGTGCAGTTGAAAAAACTGCCAGATGCCTGCATTGATCTGATCTACATCGACCCGCCGTTCAACTCCAACCGGAACTATGAAGTGTTCTGGGGTGAGACGAAAGAGAAACGTTCATTCGAGGATCGGCACGAATCCACACAAGCATACATAGAGTTCATGCGCCCGCGCTGCTTTGAATTGGCGCGGGTGCTCAAAAAGACGGGCAGCTTCTACTATCACTGCGACTGGCACGCATCTCACTACGTCAAGGTGATGTTGGATCAGATTTTCGGAGAGAACAACTTTCAGAATGAAGTGGTCTGGAAACGGCAAAGCGCACACAACGACCCGCACAAGTATGGAAACATTCACGACACTCTTCTCTTTTACACTGGGGCCAAGAAAGGCTACACGTGGAACCCTCAGTACACTGCTTATAGCCAAGACTATATTGACTCGGAATGGCAACAGCTTCCATCAGGTCAGTTTTTCAAAGGTCAGGACATGACCGATCCTCAGAAAAAGATGGAAGAGTTCGATTTCATGGGGACTACTGCACGTTGGCGAACAAACCGAGCGGGGATGATGGCTCTGTGGAATGCGTCGCAAACCGATGTTCCAAACAGTCACGGCCGAATCCTGTTGCGCGAGGATGGACGACCAAGAAAGCGCTGCCGGATCGTGTTCCTAAATGAACTTCCCGGCGTGAGCCTTCAGAGTTGGTGGGGTGATATTGCTCCGGTCGCTGGCGGTGCTCTAGAACGTCTTGGATATCCCACACAGAAGCCACTACCATTACTTGAACGCATCATCAAAGCGAGCAGCAACCCAAATGACATTGTGCTAGATGCCTTCTGCGGATGTGGAACAGCGCTAGTAGCAGCGCAGAATCTCGGGCGGCAGTGGATTGGAATAGATATTTCCCCAACTTCATGCCGCGTGATGGCGAAGCGGCTTCGCGACGTATGCAAACTTTCAGAAGATGAAAAGCAGTGGCGATCAGGGCGCGGGTTTGTTGTGCGCGATCTGCCGTGGACTGAGAAGCAACTGCGAGACATTCCGCCGTTCGAGTTTGAGAACTGGGCTGTGATCGCACTCGGCGGAATCCCGAATAAAACCCAAGTCGGTGATATGGGCATAGACGGCCGCATCTATCCGGTCGGAGCTGTACCGAAGGCCAGTGACAAGCACACAGCGGAACTCGACTTCATGGACGACTGGTACCCGATTCAAGTTAAGCAGATGGACAAGGTAGGACGCCCAGACATCGACAAGTTCGAGGCTGCGATGATGCGGACGCGTCGGAAAAAGGGTTTCTTCGTGGGCTTCGACTTCTCACGCGACACACTGACAGAGATAGATGCATTCTTCCGCCGCGAGCACATCGTCATAATCCCGCTCACCGTCCGCGAGATTCTAGACGAACACATCGCACAGAAGTTGGCTTAGAGCAATAAAGAAGCGCTCTCGATGAACTGAGAGCGCTTTATGCGGAAAAACTGAAACTGATTTCAGCTATGCTGTGATCCACTCCCGCGATGCTTCTTGCTCAGTTGCTCTCCTGATCTGATGGTGCCGTGTTTCGAGGATGAGCCGGTCATACACAACACCATGATGCTCCTGCATCAAGAAGATCGTCCGGTGACCGCGCTTGCCGTGTCTGATTACTCCGGCCCATTTTTTGAGCAGTGCAAGTGCTTCTTCCCGTGACAGCGGGTGCATGATCTCTCCGCCATGAATTCTTGCTTTCAGAAAGTGATGTACGATGTGTTTAGCCATTGTTGCCTCCTCTATAGGCGACTTCGGTTAGGGCTTCTGCTCTGCTTCAACAGTGCAGAAGTCCGCTTTGCTACTTCTTCTCATGTGCGCAATTGGGCAGCTCTTGCTTTTTGTAAGTGCCGCGAAGTGTGCCGCTAAAGATAGTTTTCTTCCTGCCGCATTTGGAGCACTTGCAGGCAAAGCGGCTGTGTTTCACGTCTTTCACCACAATCCAGTCACCGAACTTTTCGCCGGGTTGAATTGCATCCTTGCGCGGCTTGCGATTCTTCTTCACAGCAGCTTTCTTCTGTTTAGCGGCTGACTTCTTCGTCTTCTTCACAGCAGCTACCAGAGCAGCAGGCTGCTCTGTCGGCGCAGCAGTGTGCTCTAGCGTCGGCAGAGATTTGTCAAAAGCAACTACCGGCGCAGCAGTCTTCATGACACCGAGCTTGCTGCCGAGTTCTTCGATGTTCACGGCAGTCTCTTCAGTGACACCGGATTGAATGTTGTAAATCTGTCCGATGCCGCGAACACTCTTCAGTTTGCGTCCGCTCTTTGCCAGCTTGTTGTTGATGCGTTTCACCAATGCATCGCGGTGATTGCTCGTCATATTGTGTCCCTCCATTTTCAGAATTTTCATCACAGAGAGAGAATGAAGTGGCCCGGTCAGGAGGCAAAGAGCACCTCCTCCGGGAGAGCTGGTTACCCCCGGAGCAGCAAGTGACATCAGTAACTTGGCAGGCTGAGCATAGCGGCTCTAGGCTCAGAGCATGAAAAGCAAGAAGCTCACAAACCGGACTACACTACGCTGGAACCTTCATATCGCGGTCATTCAACTGCTCAGCCAAAAAAATATTCTTACATTCAAAGAGCGCTGGCAGGAAATCACTGAGACACTGCGTATCGCAGCAGAACGTCATGGTGTCGATCAACACCAGAAAACAGAAAAGCGGAAGCGCGATGAAATCTTGTGGAAATTTCAAGTCGAGCAAAACAAAGCGAAAGCGGCGACTGCTGGAAAGTAGCTCAGAACGGATGACAGCATGACTCTATCTCATTCACCAACTGAACTGGAATTTGAGATGTATTTTCCGGCACCGTCTGCTGATAAAGCTGATCAGGTAGAGCGTTCTGCGATTCGTCATGCGAAGGCTTGCGGTGCGGTAAAAGCCGAAGTGCTGAAGACAACTGAAGAGTGGAATTTGAGTGTCCGTTTCGCAGAAGGAGATGAAGAACTTTTCGTCAGATATTGCAAGCAGTTCCCCGGACATGAAAAAGCTTTTCAATCCTTCATTGCTCAGCGCGAATCGGAACCTGATGAAGAAGAGCTGCGCAAGTTGGGTGAGAGAACATTGAAAGCAGCAGCGAAAAAGGTTGGACTGTGAAACTGCGCTTTTGTGGAAAGTGATCTCAGCACTGCTCAGAGCTGCAATTCTCACTCGCGGCCTGACACCAGGACCTGTATCCTGAGATTGACTGAGCACAGCATCACCCCCGAAATGAGCTGGGGCAGAGAGCAGAAATCGTGAAGTTTTTGGCAAGTAATTCGCCCCTTGGTTACCTTTTACACAATTCGCACCTTGTAGAATCAGTAACTTGTGTAGAATCAGTACGATTTGAAGTCCCGGAGGGACGACCCAGCTCTCACGCCCACTCCAAGCGCGCGCCTCGCCTTCACACCCCAACCACTTGCAGCACCCGCGCCACCCCTTCGCGAAACCCTTCCGGTGCCGTGATCAAACTCAGCACCAGATGCCCTTCGCCCGCGAAATCATAAAAGTGCCCCGGATGCACGATGACACCCATCCTCCGCAGAAGGTCGACGGCCAGATCTTCGTCGGTTCCAAGCGCGGGTACCCGCAGCACCGCATACCATCCGCCCTCGACCTCTAACCGAACGCACGCCGGATGCCACGCGAGTTGCCCATCCAGTTCCGCAAGATTTACCCGCAATCGATCCAGAACAATCGGCTGGATCTGTTTCCGCTGATCAAGCAGCACCGGCGCAGCAAGTTGCACCGGAGTATTCAGAGATAGAAAGGTATCGGCGATAATTTCCAGCCGCGCTCCCGCTTCGTTCACCGCCTCTTTCGGGCCACTCGCTGCTACCCAGGCAAATTTCATCTGTGGCAGCGCAGAAATCTTCGAGACTCCGCTAAGAGTGAACGTGAGCGCCTTGTCGTTGGCCACGAAACTGCTGCGCAGCGCGCCGTCGTGCCCATAGTCAAGAAACACTTCGTCCACAATCAGCGCCAGATCGTAGTCAAGGCAGAAAGCGTTGAGCGCCGCCGTCTCCGGAGCAGAAACATAAGAGCCGGTTGGGTTGTTGGGATGCACCAGAATCACAGCTCGCGATTGCGGCGTGGCCGCTTTGTAGAGCGAATCGAAGTCGATTTGCCAGCCGTGATCGTAGAGCAGCGGATACGAAACCAGTTTGACGTCGGCCAGGTCGGCAAGAAACTCGAATAGCGGATAGCTCGGTTTGGGTACAAGAATCTCGTCCCCGGCATTGCACAGCAGACGAAAGACATAGGAGTAGGCTTCGCTGGTGCTGGTGGTCAGAATCAACCGGTCGGGATCGAGATCGAAAACCTCATGCGCCTCGCGATAGTAGCGGCACACCGCCTGTCTCGCCCCAAGCAGACCTCGAGGCTGCGGGTCGTAATGCATCGCTTCAGGATTCGCCAATGCGGCAAGCACAATTTCAGCATCGGGACGGATGCCGGCTTCTGTCGGGTTCGAAACCGTGAGGTCCAGAATCTCTTGTCCCGAAGCGTGCACTTCCGCGATTGCGCGCGTAAGCGAGTTCGGACTAAGCCGCCAGTTTGTGCGCTGCGAGAACATAAATCCCACTGACCAAAACAACCGGCCGTGCAAGCAAGGTTCGTATCAGGGTATGCCTTCAGGCATACCGTAAGCGCATTTCTCTGAAGCGCCTTTAGGCGCTGGTTTTGAACGCTGTCGTCTTACCGCATTCTGCTTGCTGTCGGACAGCCCTACGCCGATAACAAACGCGGCACCTCCATCACTCCCGCCCTGCCGATCTCATGCTAGACTCGCATTTGAGTGAACCACCCTTGCGGATGCGCATCCTCACCCGCTACATCCTGGGAGAAGTTGTCTCCCACGCCCTGATCGGCGCGGCCGTTTTCACTTTCGTTCTTTTCACCCGCGACCTGGGCCGCATCCTCGAACTGGTCGTCCGCAACAGCGCGCCACTGCCCAGCGTAGCAGAAATCTTCTTCTTCACCGTCCCCGTCGCGCTCACCTACACCATTCCCATGGGCGTCCTCGTCGGCATTCTCATCGGACTCAGCCGCCTGGCCGCCGATAGTGAAGTCACCGCCATGCGCGCCAGCGGACTAGGCGTCTGGACCTTCCTGCGTGTGATCTCGATCTTCGTGATCGCGGCCTGGCTGCTCGCTCTCGGCAACAGCGTCTATCTCGCACCCCGCTCGCTCGCCGCCCTGGGACAGCTCCAGGACAACCTCAAGTCTTCTCAAGCCTCTTTCGAAGTTCAACCGCGCGTGTTTTACGAGGGATTCCCCAAGATCATTCTCTACGTGCAGGACGTCAAAGCCATGTCCGGGGGAGCCCTCTGGAAGGGTGTGTTCCTAGCCGATTTGACTGATCCCGCCGCGCCGCGCATCAGCCTGGCCCACGAAGGTCTGCTCGTCAGCCAGGGGCCCGATACTCTGGACCTGCATCTCACCAACGGTTCTACGCACGAAAACGATCCCAAGAATCCCGACCAGTACCAGATCTCCACCTTTCAGACCACCGATATCCCCATCCAGATCCCAGCGTCACAAAGCAGCCAGGAACACGAACCCACGTCACTCGGCGAGATCAACGTAGCCGACCTCCTCCGCAGCCTGAAAACCGCCGACCCGGTGACCCGCCGCTGGCACATCATCGAATACCACCGCCGCCTCGCCCTCCCGACCGCCTGCATCGTCCTCGCCCTGGTCGGCATTCCTCTCGGCCTTTCATCGAAGAAAGGCGGCAAGTCCAGTGGCTTTGTCCTCACTATTCTGCTGGTCTTCGTTTACTATTCGATTTCTTTGATCGGAGTCTCTTTCGCGCGCCAGGGACGCCTTTCTCCCGCCGCCGGAGTTTGGCTCGCCGACTTCGTATTTCTTCTCGGCGGCGGTGTTCTGCTCTGGCAATCGGAACGCCGCCCCATCGAACTGGCTGCGCTTCGCTCCTGGTTCAAGACTGCCTGGTTCAAGACTGCCAGGTTCAAGACTGCAAAGCTCAGTATTGCCAGCTTCAAGTCTTCCAGCTTGCCGGCTTCGGCACCCGACCAACTGGCATCAGCGTCGCCCCCGAACGGTGAGTCTGCTCCCGTTCGCGAAAATATTCTGACCAGCTGGCCCCGGCGCTGGCGCTTGTTTAATCTTCGTTTCCCCACCATCCTCGACGATTATGTGCTGCGCGACTTTACCCTCTATCTGGGCATGATCGTCGCCGCCTTCCTCATGCTGCTTCTGGTGTTCACCCTGTTCGAATTGCTCAGCGACATTCTGCGCAATCAAGTTTCGCCGCTCACCGTGGGCGAATACTTACTGAACGTTGTGCCCTATTTTCTCTATAACACCACGCCGCTCAGCATGCTGCTGGCGGTGCTGATCACTTTCGGACTATTGCAGCGCTCCAACGAAATCACCGCCATCAAGGCCACTGGCATCAGTCTTTACCGCGTTATCGTTCCCGTCCTGATCGCCGCCACGCTCGTCGCCGGCGTGCTCTTTCTCTCCGACCAGCTCTATCTTCCCTACACCAACAAGCGGCAGGACGCGCTTCGCAACCAGATCAAGGGCAAGCCCGCGCAAACCTATCTTCGCCCCGACCGCAAATGGATCTTCGGCCAGCATTCTGACATTTACTACTATCAATTCTTCGATCCTGACCGCGATGTCTTCGGCGGCGTCTCCGTATTTCAATTCGATCCGCACACTTTCCAGATCACGCATCGCATCACCGCCGACCGCGCGCACTGGTCGAACTCCATGGGCCGCTGGGTTTACGAGCAGGGATGGGAGCGAAGCCTGAGCGGCGCTGCGATCGAGAACTACCGCAAGTTCGACGTCGCCACTTACCCCGAATTGGCAGAAGCGCCCGCCTACTTCAAGAAGGAAATTAAACAATCCTCGGAAATGAGCTACGACGAACTCCGCCGCTACATTTACGATCTCGAACAAAGCGGTTTTGACGTCGTCCGCCTGCGTGTCCAACTGCAAAAGAAGATTGCTTACCCGCTGATCACGCTGGTGATGGCCATCCTAGCCATTCCCTTCGCGCTTTCCGCCGGCAAGCGTTCCGCTCTGACCGGTGTGGCGACCGCCATCGGCATTGGCGTTGTTTATTGGACGATCTCGGGCTTGTTCGAAGCGATGGGCAATCTGAGTCAACTCCCACCCGCCGTAGCTGCCTGGTCCCCAGACCTGGTCTTCGGCTTCATCGGCGGCTATCTGATCTTACGTATGCCCACGTGAGCGTAGGGGCAGGCTTTGTTACCTCGCCGCCATGCCGCTAGGCGTCGGCAGGCTGTCGATCGTGATCGGACTGCTCATCGATCCGCTCGTCGTGTTCAGCCCAAAGCCCATAATGTTGCTCGAGTTGCTGTTCGACACGTAAAGAAACTGACCGGTGTTGTATACGCTCGCGTGTAGCGCCAACGCCCCCGGCTGTGCTCCGGACCCCGTCGGATAGTTCGCCGGGCTTAGCGCCGTCAATGTTCCCGCCGCCGCGCTAATGTGAAATCCAAAAACCTGGCTCGTTCCCTGGGCGACCACGTAGAGAAAACTGTTCGTCGGATCCACCACCATGGCAACCGGGCTCTGTCCCGCCGAGGTCGGCTGCACCTGGCAGGATAATTGCGGACACGTTGTCAGCGGAAACATCAGCGTTTGCTGCACTTGCGGCTGCGTGCAGTTCGCATCGCCCTGTACGGTGCACACCTGGAACGGATATAAATGCCCGCCATTCGGGTCCTCATTGCCCACGTACACAAACAGGCCGCCGGCATTTTCACCCGCAGGATTCGTATAGACTGCCTGCACCGAGATGGGATTCACCGCGGCCACCGCATAAGGCGAAAGCGTCGTCTCACTCAGCACGCCCGAGGAACCCACGCTATATACGCTCACCGAGTTGTCATTGGGCGTGGTCTGCGGAGTGCACGCCACCGTGCACAGGTCATAGTTGTTCGTTACAAAAAGAAGTTCCTCGGCCGCTCCGCCTGGCGGCGTGAATGTAATCGCCGAAAGTGCGCTCGGAGTCTTGCTTAAGAAGAGCGGACTTTGGTAGGCAGAACTTTGGCTTACAAAGGTCAAAGTGGTTGAAGGCGGCCTCGGCATGGCAAACACCGAGATTGACGGGCAGCCCTCAAAATCCGCGGCTTGCGTAGCGTTCGCAGCAGCTATAGCAATCGCCGGACAAGTCTCCGGCAGAGGGTAAGACCCGTGATCGATCACGAATAAGAACTGTCCCGCGGCATCGCGCGTCATGGCTACAGCGGAGTCCGGATAGGTGGTCCAGTTTACCGCCGTGCCAGGGTTTGACAGGCTGCCGTCCGAGTTCACGGTATAAGGGTAAATCGAAGGCGCAATAGGATTATTGCCACCAGGCCCGCAAGCAAGACATACCGGCGCACCCTGATTCAGAACAAACGCCGTCAAACCCGTCGGGTCGAGCAAGATGTCCAGCGGAAGTCCGCACGGTTCGGGATCATTCTGGCTCGCCGCTGTAGGACACGTGCTCGCATTTGCGTTGACGAACGACAGGTTCCCGCTGCCCAAATCGATGGCATAGGTATTCACGTTGTTCCCAATCCCGGTGCTGCCCTCGGTCAACACATACAACGCTCCCGCGGGCCGTGAAGAGGAACTGCCGCAATTCAGCAGAAACAAACTCAGCGCACACAGCCCCGCTAGCGCAACCACTCCGCCTATTTTCTTCGACATCTATTCTCCAGAAATGGTATCGGGCAATCGGGTGATCGGACCATCGAAGGTCAAGTGCCTTTTGACCTTCGATGGTCCGATCACCCGATGACCCGATGATCATTGATTTGTGTATCAGGAACCAGCCGGAAGAGCAAACCCCTGCACCGGCGCAACCGCCGGAATCCGGATTTCAATCTCTAACCCGCCTTCGTTTCGGTTGGATGCACGAAGTTGCCCGCCGTGCAGCCTTATAGCCCGATCCGCAATCGACAAACCCAACCCCGCGCCGCCGGTCTGCCGGTTGCGGGCGTCGTCTAGCCGATAAAACGGCTCCAATATCTTTTGCAGCGCTTCATCTGGAACGCCGGGGCCGGAATCCTGTACGCGAACAATAACTTCTTCTACGCCGTTCGCGGCCCGTTGCCGTTCCAGTCGCACTTCCACCGTCGTGCCTTCAGCAGTATACCGCGTCGCGTTCCTCACCACATTCTCCACCGCGCTTCGGAGCAGGTCGGGATCGCCCTCCACCACAAATTGATCCGCAGGGTCGGCCGTCTGATCCGTCGTAATTCGGCATCGCCGCCCCGGAGTTTCATACTCGGCGTCTCGCGCCACTTGCTCTACCAGTTCCCGCAGCGGCAACTCGGTCTTTCGCAGTCCGTCCGTCCCCGACTCCAGCCGCGAAATCGTCAGCAGCCGCTGGATCAGTTGATTCAGCCGGTCGGCCTCCAGTTCGATCCGGTTCAGCGCACTTTCCAGTTCCGGCGCGGCTTCCGGTCCACTCTCGGACGCCACCCGCTGCCGCGCCAGCCCCAGCGCCACACTCAGCCGGGCCAGCGGAGATCGCAGTTCGTGCGAAACATCCTTCAGCAATCGCGATTGCGAATCTACCAGTCCTTCGATCCGTTCCGCCATGCGATCGAAATCTCGCATCAACTCCGTCAGATCGTCGCGCCCGCCGCCTATAGGAGCGCCCGTGCGCGCGCTCAAGTCGCCCGCCGCCAGGCTCTGCGCTGCTTTCCGCAAACGCGTCACCGGACTGGTCATTGACCAGGCCAGCAGATAGCAAACCAGCCCCGACAAAATTACCGCGATTCCCAGCAACGAGGCGTCATGAGGGCCGAAAAATACGCGCGGTCCCGGCGGCAACTCCAGCACCAGCGTGTACCGTTTTCCGTCCAGCGTCAGCGCCTGCCGCACCATTCGGTCCGGCATCAGATTGTCCATCCACTCACGGTGGTGTGGCGGACCGCCGCGCAGTGAACCGCCCTGCCGCACATCTTCGACCCAGGGCGGCACATGGCGTCCACTGATTTCATGGCCCGTCAGGTCAAAGGCGAATGCCCGTACGTGCTGCGTGTGCCAGAGTTCTTCCAGATACTCGTGGGCGCCATGCTCTCCATTGGTCTGATATGCATTCACGACTTCAGCCAGGATTTGTGGCGCCTGGTTCTCCATCGCATGACGTGGCGGACGCAGCGCGATCGTGACCAGAATCGCCAGCATCATGGACAGCGCCAGCGCCGCCCACAGCGACAAGAAGATCTTCAGGAAGAGGCTCTTCATAATTTCCGAGAATGGTTCCTGGCTTCTAGCTACTGACTCCCAGCCCGCCTCTTGTTTGCTAGGAGCCAGTAGCTAGAAGCTAGCAGCGTCTTCATTTCCTCGCCTTCCCCGCCGGCCGCGCAAACATATAGCCTACGCCGCGAATGGTCTTGATGTGGTCCCCGTTCTCTTCCGAGTCGCCCAGTTTCCGCCGCACCTTGCTGACATGCATATCAATGCTGCGATCAAACGGCATGAACTTCCGGCTGAGCACGGCATTCACCAGCCGCTCCCGAGTCACCACTCGCCCCGCCTCGCGCAGCAGCACTTCCAATAGATTGAATTCCACCGAAGTCAGATCAACCGGTTGCCCCGCTCGCGTCACACTGCGCGTCGCCGGATCCAGTTCCACGTCGCCCACCGTCAGCACTTCCGGCACCACGTCCGTCGCGCTGACCGGCTTGGTGCGGCGCAGGATCGCGCGGATTCGCGCCACCAGCTCCCGCGGGTTAAACGGCTTCGGAAGATAATCGTCCGCTCCGATTTCCAATCCCACAATGCGGTCCACGTCCTCGCCGCGCGCCGTCAACAGCAGCACCGGAATCTTTGACACGCTGCGAATCCGCCGCAGCACTTCGAAACCATTGATCCCCGGCAGCATCACGTCCAGCACCACCAGCGCATACTCGTTCGTCAGCGCCTGTTGCAGCCCCTGTTCGCCGTCATGGACAGCCTTCAGGCTGAACCCTTCGGCCGTCAGGTACTCCTGCACCAGACCGCACAATTCAACGTCGTCATCCACCACCAGTACGTGTTCCATTCTCTTGATCATCACACTTCACTCGTCTCTTTGTAGTAAAGATTTGTGATTGCGGAAAACCGCTGCTAGCTGCTGGCTTCTAGCTGCTGGCAACCCGAGCTCGCTAGTAGCTAGTTGCCAGAAGCCAGTAGCTCTTTACAAAACTTTACCGCGCTTGACCGACTCTTTACCTCCCCTCTTCCCAAACGGTGTTCTTATCAGCATAGATGTCCGGGCTGCCTCCCGGAACCTACGAGATCAATAGCACCTCAAAAGGAGTTCCAATGAAATCAACTCGTACACGCATTTTCATCATCAGCGCCGCTGTCCTGCTGATTGTGGCCACCGCGATTGCACAAGGCCGCCACGGTTTTGGTGGCCCCGGCGGCGACTTCCGCCACATGCTCAGGCAGCTCGACTTGACCCCCGACCAGCACAGCCAGGTCAAGGCGATCTTTGAAAAAGAGAAGCCGGCCCTGCAACCCCTGATGCAGCAGATGCGGCAAAACCGCCAAGCCATGAAAGCCTTGGAGGCCAGCGGCCCCTTCGACGAGGCCAAAACCCGCGCCCTGGCGACGCAAAATGCGCAGACAATGATTGAGCTTCAGGTCGCGCATGCCCGCATGAAGTCTGAAATCATGCAGATTCTGACCGCCGATCAGAAAGCCAAACTGGCTCAGATCGAGGCCAACAAGGAAGCGCGCATGCAAGAGCACATGAAGAACCACACCCGCCTCCGCCCCAGGAATAACTCGCTACTGCGAGCGCTCTCTCCCTCCGGGTGAGGAACGGAACCTCCGTCCTCGCCCAGATTTTTCAAAGTGGAGGAACCGAATGGAACGCGCCGACCTGCTCTACTCGGGATTGATGTTCGCCGCCGGCATCCTGTCTGTCTGGACCGCGCTGCTGCTCACCGCCACCTGTGTTGCCCTCGCGCCCGCGCTCCGAAATTCCGCACCCGCCGCTGCTACAATTTCATCTACAGAACATCGGGCTCTGACTCATCATGGTGCCGAAGAAGCTTCGCCCCCTCGTTCCCTATCTGAAGCGCTACCGCCGGGGACTCACCTGGGGAGCTCTATGCGTACTGCTCACTAACGGCATCGCCGTCCAGTTTCCGCAGGTTCTGCGCCACGCCACCAACGACCTCCACTCCGGAGTCACCTCCCAAAAATTGTTGAAGTACGCCCTCGCCATAGATCGTCGTTTTTGTGGCCAAGGGCATCTTCCAGTTCCTGACACGCTGGATCGTCATCGGCATTTCCCGCGACATCGAATTCGACCTGCGCAACGATCTCTTCGCCCACCTCGAAAGTCTCTCCTACTCCTACTACCAGCGCAACCGCACCGGCGACATCATGGCCCGCGCCACCAACGATCTGAATGCCGTGCGCAATCTTCTAGGTCCGGCCATCATGTACTCCGCCAACACCATAGTCTTCACCGCGCTGGCCGTGAGCTACATGTTCAAGATCAGCCCCAAGCTGACCCTGTACGCCTTCCTTCCCCTCCCCGTAGCCAGCATAGTGATCCAGTATTTCGGCCGCCAGATTCACGAGCGCTTCGAACGCATTCAGGCCATGTTCTCCGACATTTCCGCCCGCGCCCAGGAGAATTTCTCCGGCGCCCGCGTAATCCGCGCCTACGTCCAGGAGCAATCCGAGATAGCCGCCTTCGAATCCGCCAACCAGGAATACATCCGCCGCAGCCTCGGCCTGGTTCGCCTGATGGGCATGCTATGGCCAACTCTGGAGCTGATGCTAGGCATAGCCGTAGTGATCGTGCTCTGGTTAGGCGGACGCCAAGTGCTCCAGGGCCGAATGGACGTAGGCGACTTCGTAGCCTTCAACACCTACATGGCGCAATTGATGTGGCCAGTGATCGCCCTGGGATGGGTAATCAACATCTTCCAGCGCGGAACCGCATCCATGGCCCGTATAAACGAAATCCTGACCCAGCAACCCGAAATAGCCGACGAAGTTGAAGCAGTAAGTGTGGGGACGGGCGACTCGCCCGTCCTGCCGGGCGAAGCCCGGCTCCCGGCTACCACCATCCAAGGCGAAATCGAATTCCGCAACTTAAACTTCGCCTACAACGGCACCGCCGTTCTAAAAGACATCAATCTCCGCATCCCCGCCGGCTCCAGCCTGGCCATAGTAGGCCCGACCGGCTCCGGCAAAACGACGCTTGTCAGCCTGATCCCGCGCATCTACGACGCCGACCCCGGAGCCGTTCTGATCGACGGCCTCCCTATCCGTCACTTCCCTCTCGACTCTCTCCGCCGCCACATAGGATTCGTCCCCCAGGAAACTTTCCTATTCAGCGACACCATCCGCGAAAACATTGCCTACGGCGTAGCTCAGGAAGACGGCGAAGCCACCCCAGAAGAAATAGAAGATGCCGCCGAAGCCGCCAACATCGCCCACGACATAGAAGGTTTCCCCGAAGGCTACAACACCACCGTAGGCGAGCGCGGCATCACTCTCTCCGGAGGCCAGAAGCAGCGCACCGCCATAGCTCGCGCCCTGCTTCGCAGTCCAAGCATCCTGATCTTGGACGACGCCCTCTCCAGTGTTGACACCCACACCGAAGACAAGATTCTCAACCACCTCCGCGAAATCATGCAGGGACGCACCACCATCTTCATCTCCCACCGCGTCTCCACCGTCCGCAACGCCGACTCCATAGCCGTTCTCCACCACGGACGCATAGTAGAGCAAGGCACCCACGACCAGCTAATAGCCCAAAACGGCTATTACACCGACCTCTATAACAAACAGTTACTGGAAGAAGAACTAGCCGAAGTCTAGAAGCTCGTGCTCGTGTGGGGACGGGCGTCTCGCCCGTCCAGCCGGGCAAAGCCCGCCAAAGCCCGTGTAGGGCGGGCGCCCTCGCCCGCCACCCGCGGACCGAGAGGCAAATGTCAATTTCTCGTCGCAATCGCCAACTAATTGTTCTTCTTCATACAACCCCACACCGAATAACTTGCTCAGACAAGGAGAAGCATGGATAATGCTTCCGAGTCCCCGACCATCCCTTTGCCCAATGGAGTGACCATGCAACGCTCGCGATCGGCCCTGCTGTCGTTGTCCAATCTTTCGACGCTCATCCTCTGCATCCTGATCTTTTCGACCCTCGGCTTCGCCGCCGCACCTGACCGTATCGCCGGGCCGATTGTGTCCAGTCAGCTTGTCAGGCTCTCGGCAGGCGTCCCGATGAGAGCGCAGCCCCAGTACGACCAGGGCCCTGTCGATCCGTCGCTCAGGCTCGGCTACATGACGTTGCTCACGGTGCCCTCGCCCGGTCAGCAAAAAGCTATCAACCAGCTTCTGGCGCAGCAGCAGGATCCCCACTCGCCTCAGTACCACCAGTGGCTTACGCCCGAGCAGTATGCCGACCGCTTCGGCCTCAGCTCCAACGACATCCAGAAGCTCACCACATGGCTGCAGTCCCAGGGCTTTACCGTCGTCAGGGCTGCCCGCGCTCGCAATTTCATCGTTTTCAGTGGGACCGCCGCTCAGGCCGAAACCGCCTTCCAGACCCAGATCCACAAGTTTGACATTAACGGAGAAAAGCGTTTCTCCAACATCACTCCCCCTTCGATTCCCGCCGCGCTCACCGGCATCGTCACCGGAATTCGCGGGCTCAGCAATTTCCCGGCGAGATCACACGCTCGCCATGCAAAGCCGAACTACACTGAGGCCCCCGGCCAATACTGGATCGCCCCCGGCGACATCACAACCATGTACGACCTCCAAAAACTTTACAACGCCGGCATCACCGGTGCCGGATATACGCTGGCGGTCATGGGCGAAACCGACGTATATCTTGCCGACTTGAATGATTTCCGCACCGTCTTCGGTCTCCCGCAACAAATCAGCGGCTGCACCTTTTTCCCTGAAACCAACGTCATCCAGACCTGCGACTCGACATACTTCCAGTACGTGCTGGTGACGGGCGACAACGATCCAGGGGCGCCGAATTCCATCCAGGATGATCTAGTCGAGGCCGACATCGATCTTGAATGGTCCAACGCCGTCGCGCAGGATGCACAAGATCATTTATGTGAACGCTCCCGATCCCAACGGAAACGGCGTCACAGACTCCTGGTACTTCGCTATCGACAACAACATATCTCCGGTGATCACCCTGAGCTACGGCTTCTGCGAGCTTTTCGAGGCGAACACCCCGGGGCTTTCGCTTCCGATGAAGCCGAACTGGCCGCGGCGAACTCCTACGGCATCACCTTCATGAATTCGAGTGGCGACGACGGCGCGACAGAGTGCGAACCGAACGGTTACGGCGACCCGAACGGTACACTCGCCACGCTTGGCTTGGCCGTAAGCTACCCCGCCAGCAGCCAGTATGTTACCGGCGTCGGCGGCACGATGATTCCCTATACCGAGTACACCAGCACCTACTGGAGTGGGACCAACGGTCCCACCGGCGGTTCCGTCACCGAATACGTTCCCGAGCAGGGATGGAATGACGATGAGGAATATGGGGCATATTGCATCGCGAACCCCTCTGACAGTTTCTGCACCACCAACAACATTACTTCCTGGCAAACCGCGCAGGCGTACTTTGGTATTGGTGCTGGCGGCGGCGGCGCAAGCAACTGCACCACTGTTAATGCGGACACCGGCGTTTGCATCAGCGGCTCTGCTCAGCCGAGTTACCAGGCGGGCCTCAGCCTCAGCGATCTGGGCCAGACGACGGCCGTCCGCTTCTCACCCGATGTCTCGCTGCTTGCATCGACATTTTGGCCCGGATTTATCGTCTGCACTCCCGTAGACGAACTCAAAGGCGGCAGCAACACTGCTAGCATATGTGCAAACGGACTCACCGGGGCCAACGGTTTCTTTAGCTACGGCTATACGTTCGGAGGCACTTCTATCGCCTCTCCAATGTTTGCCGGCATTGTGACGCTGCTGAATCAGGATGTCGTGCAGAGCGGACTTCAAACCAAGCCGGGCTTGGGCAACATCAATACGACCCTTTACACCCTGGCTGCGACCCCGGCCAATGGTGCCTTCAACCTGCTCGCTTCCAGCTCGAGTACGGGCTCCAACGGCGTTTTCTGCGAGACCGGTACCCCCAACGAGACTTCCTCGGGCGAGCCGGGCTGGCCCCCGGCCCTGGTATGCCCCGCGGCGGTGTCACCGGCGACGGAAGGGTTTTTGGGTTACAGCGCCTCAAAATTCGACGCGACTACAAACTACAACCTTGTGACCGGCCTCGGCTCCGTCGATGCCTACAACCTGGCCCAGGAGTGGGTCGGCACCAAACTTGCCGCAAGCGCAACCGCTGTTACGTCAAGCGAGAACCCGTCGAATTTCGGTGATTCGGTAACCTTCACCGCGACCGTTACAACCACGGGCACGATCCCGCCCACCGGCAACGTGACCTTTTATGATGGCACCACATCTCTAGGCACTGAGCCCCTGACCACCGTGGCCGGTGCCCAGGTGGCAACCTTTACAACCTCCACCCTCGCTCCCCCCACGCAGGCGATCACCGCCGCCTATGCTGGCGACACGAACAACGCTGCCAGCACATCAGGGATCCTGACTCAGACCATCAATCCCCCAACCTTCACCTTCTCTACCCCCACTACTCCCGCGCCCGTGCTCGCCGGAGAATCCACCACCTCCACCTTTACAGTTTCGCCCGCCGGGGGCGCTGGAACGTTCGTTGCCACCGTTACCTTCCCGTTTTGCAGCGGACTTCCCGACACGACCGTAACCTGCAGCGTCAATACAGGGCAGGCTAATTCAACTCAGATCGCGGCTGGCTCCGGACCAACCCTGGTCACCCTCACCCTTACCACCACCGGCCCCAATACAGCCGGGGGGAATATTAAGATTCGGCGCAGGGCTGACAGTCGTTCCCCGTGGCTCCCACTGTCGTTGCCGCTCGCAGGCGTCGTTATGGTCGGATTCGCGGGAAGGAAGATGTCGAAGTACTCTGTGGTTGCCTGCCTTTGCGTCTCACTGGTGCTCCTCGGGTTGCTGGTTGCCTGCGGAAGCAGCAGCGCCCCACCGGTGGGCGTTAGCGTAAGTCCTGAGGGATCGACTCTGTTCCCGAACGATTCAAACGACGGCTGGCCAAGTCAAACGGCGTCGTTTACGGCAATGGTCACGAATTCGACCCAAGGCGTGACCTGGTCGATCAGCCCGTCGACCGGGGGATCAATCACACCGAACGGCTTGACGGTGGCCTACACAGCTCCCACGATCGCCGTCGGTCTGCCGGGAAGCGCGACCATCACCGCAACTTCCCAGGCCGACTCCAGCAAGGTCGCTACGGCCACGGTAACGATCACGCCCGCAACCGTCCCCACGAGCATCGTCGGAGCGCCGTACAGCATTACGGTAACAGCGAGCGAGGGCGGTGTAGCATCGAACACCACGTCGGCTATTGCGCTGACGGTGAAGTAGTTGACGCTTTTGTAGTTGGTTAATTTGTACGCAGGGCGCGGACAGTTCCCGCGCCCTTTTTTATTCCGCTCTCAACTCTGACAACCTTGTCATCTTGAGCGGAGCCTGGTTCAACCGGCATTTGACTTCCCCCCACTTCCTCCGCAGAATAGAGATAGTTCTTTGCCGGCCATCCCACCAGTGGGGGCGTCACGGATTCGACGGAGATGCTTGCGGCCAAGAGGCATGCCGGGGTGCACACACCCGTAATCGCGTGCAAAATGATAATTGCCAATCAACAGATGGCATACGCAGCCTAACTAGTTTAGGCAGCCGTTCGAGGAGGCTTCGCCCGTGGGCCTCCGAAGAACGTCACACTGCGGGCTGCTCTTCTCGGCTACGTCTGGGCCGGGAAGCTAAGATCTCAGGCTAGCGGCAACGGTTTCTTGTCCGTTCTGAGCCGGTGTCGCGAACGTCCTGGGGTAATGCCCAGGGCATGAACCGGAACAAGCATGTAGTCTCTTGACCAGTAACATTTTCGGACGCGGGTTCAACTCCCGCCGCCTCCACCACT
>CAWITH010000044.1:0-51991 GCA_963838935.1 uncultured Acidobacteriaceae bacterium | reverse complement strand
TTGAAGATGAAGTCCTCCTCTTTCAGTTCCGGTTCCTGCCCTACGACCATGGCGCGCTCCACTGCATTTTCCAGTTCTCGAACGTTGCCCAGCCAGGACTGCTGCTGCAAGAGGTTCATGGCCGCAGGTGAAACCCTGGTGATGCGTTTGTTCATGGCTTGAGAGAACTTTTGCACGAAGTGGTTCACGAGCGGCGGAATATCTTCGCGGCGGTCGCGCAGCGGCGGCAGTTCGATGCGGAAGACGTTGAGCCGATAGAAAAGGTCGGGACGGAACTTACCTTCCTCGATCAGGGTTTCGAGATTCTTGTTGGTGGCGGCGATGCAGCGGAAATCCACCTTGATGATCTGGTTGCCACCCACACGGGTGATTTCACGTTCCTGCAACACGCGGAGCAGGTCGGTCTGCGTCTTTAGAGTGATATCGCCAATTTCGTCCAGGAAAACCGTTCCACCCTCGGCGATTTCGAACTTGCCTTTCTTGCGGTACTGCGCGCCGGTGAACGCGCCTTTTTCGTGTCCGAAGAGTTCGCTTTCTAGCAGCGTCTCAGTCAGAGCGCCGCAGTGAATGACTACCAGCGGATGAAATCTTCGTGGGCTGGCGTGATGGATGGCACGTGCCACGAGTTCCTTGCCAGTGCCGCTTTCGCCGGTGACGAGGACCGTTGCGTCGGTGGGACCAACGGTTTCAATGGCGTCGAAGATCTTGCGCATGGGGCCGCTCTGGCCGACCAGGTCTCCGGGACGCGCCACCTCGGCTACGGTTTCGCGCAGAAGGACGTTTTCCTGGGCGGTTCGCTTATGTGCCAGCGCATTCTTCACCAGGTGCGCGATCTCGTCGGGGTCGAGTGGCTTGGTCACGTAGTCATAGGCGCCGTTCTTCAGCGCCATGACCGCCGTCTCGACCGAGGCATAACCGGTCATGATGATGACAAGGAGCTCGGGGTCGACTTCGTGCATGCGGCGCTGCAACTCGATGCCATCGGTGCCATGCATCTTGATATCGACCAGGGCAACATCCCAACGCTGTTCGGCCAGCCGGGTGAGTGCGTCGTTAGCGCTCTCGGCCGTGGCAATTTCGTAGCCCTCTTCGCGGAACCATTTGCCGAGCGAGTCGCGCACGCTCAGTTCGTCGTCCACGATCAGCATTTTTCCTTGTGTGCTCACTGCAATCACCTCACCTTCGTTGCGGCATTGCTGGCTCCAACACCCGCCAGCAAAGCGTCATCCCCCTGGGCCGGCAGCGTCACCGTGAAAGTCGTGCCCCGGCCGAGCGCCGATTCGACTTCGATACGCCCCTGGTGCCGCTCCACGATACCGCGACTGATCGCCAAGCCGAGACCGACTCCGTGCCCGCTCTCCTTGGTGGTAAGAAAAGGCTCGAAGATCTGCGGCAAAACGTCAGGAGCGATGCCGGCTCCGTCGTCGCGCACCCGGATTTTGATTTCATTCTCATCGCTACTCAGCGCAGTCTCGATCCACAGATTGCCGCCGCGGGGCATGGCATCGATAGCATTCATGATCAACACCAGGAAGACCTGTTCAATCTGTGCCGGATCGCAGGGCACACGCGGCAGGTTTTCGGCATAGTTCAGTTCCAAGTGGACTCCGACTAACTCGAGTTGATGACGTACCAGTAACAACGACCTATCGATAACGGCATGCAGGTCGGTAGACTCTATGTTCATGGGCGCGGTTCGCGAAAGAGTCAACAGGTTCTTGACCAAGTCGCCACAACGCCGGCTTTCCGCAGCGATCAGCTCCAGACATTGGATCGCTTCTTCGCGCTTCTCATGTTCGGTCTGGCCCGACGCTACCCACTTCCGCAGTAGCTTGGCGTAGGTCAGAATCCCAGAGAGCGGGTTGTTCACCTCATGTGCCACCACCGCCGCCATCTTGCCGATGGAAGCCATCTTTTCCACATGCAGCACGTGGTCGTGCGCGCGCTTGAGCTCCCTTGTCTTCTGCTCGACTCGATCTTCCAACGTCTTTGCCCAGGTAACGATTTCTTCATTGGCCGCGCGCAACTGCAGGCTCATGCCGTTGAACGACTGAGCAAGGTCGCCCACTTCGTCCCTGGATCGCACCTCGATCTGGTAACCGAGCTCGCCTCGAGAAAGATGTTCCGTGCCCTTCTTGAGTGCCTTGATGGGTTGGCCAACCTCGCTCCAGACGAATAACCAGCTTAAGAGCGCGATAATCAGCATCGCCCCCATCGTGTAATAGAGCATACGGGCACTGCTGACCTTGAGTTGGGCGTCGGCTTTGGCGAGCGAAAGATTGGTGTCCAGAACGCCGAGAACCTGCTGGCTGGCAGGATGCGCATGGCAGTCGGCGTTAGAGCAACTGGACTGATTCTCGATGGGAGTGATAATTCCGAGCACACGCTCTCCGCCGGCACTGCGATAAATGCGAAAGCGGTCGGGGCGATTCAGGCGCGCCAGCGGCTGCGATTGGTTATGGCAGCCGTAGCAGGCCTCCGCCTTCTTGTCGAGCACATGGCTGACCTCCGCCGCTTCGGTGGAGTAGCTGACCCGCCCCTGCTGGTCAAGAATGCGCACCTTAACCATGCCGGGCTCGTCCGTCATGGTTTGGATGGCGTGGTAGAGGCCCTCGCGATCGTTGCGCAGCATGTAATAGGTCGTGCTGTGCTTGATGACGTCGCTGACCCGCTCCGCGCTGGCCAAGGTGGCTGCTTCCAGGTGCTGGCGGTGCAAGCGGATATTCAAGAATCCGAGAAGCGCGAAGATCACGACCATGACGGCCAACAACGACCCGATCAGCTTGGCGCTGACACTGTTGGTCAGCCGCTTCCATCCCGAAGCGGCGCGAATTGGCTCAATCTCCGGCATGGCTTAAGACCGCTGTCGCAACCGCGGGAGAGGCTTCCGTTGCGAGACGTTGCTTGGGGGAATGTTTTTCTTCGGGGAAGATAGGCAAGTACTTCACCGCCAAACCGAACAGTGCAAAACCGGCCGCGACAATCATTAGGGTGACGCAGAATTCCGTCCATTTCGGCAGGTAGTGATGCCCGACGTAAGTCTCAAAGCCGGTGAGGGAAATATTAAGGCGGTTGGTGATGAATCCGAGCACGGTGGAGATGGAGGCCAGATACAGGCCGTTGGGCGATAGCCTGACCTTCCTGAAGCTGAGCATGGTGATCGGAATCACGAAAGCCAGCGCCAATTCGAGCCACAGAAAATACGCTTCGTAACTGGGTTTAACGATCTGTCCCAACAACCCGCGATGGAAGTAGTCCTCGAAGCGCAGCAAGGCATTGACCCAGAGAGCAACCAGCAGGGCGCCGCCTAGTTCGACCAAAACCGGGAGTTCAAGGTGACGGCCGAAGGCCTTCGCGCTCTGCGTGGACTCGAAGATGGTCATGGCCAATCCAACCGCAATCGCCGAACCAAAGAAAAAGAAGGGAAGGGCAGGCGTGTACCAGAAGGGATGGAGCTTGCTGGGCATGATCAGATAGAGCGATCCGAGCGAACTCTGATGCAGAGTGGAGAGCAGGATGCCCATGATGATCAGCACCGGGTAGACCTTCTTGATCCACTTGATGGGCGTCTGCATATGGAAGCGCTCGAAGACGTTGGGAAGAAATTCGAAGAAGAGCACGGTGGTGTAGGACATCACGCATATGCCTACCTCGAACATCACCGAGTGCGGGTTCATGTAGATGAGCTGATGCCAGATGAACCAGGGGCGGCCGAGGTCGAACAACAGGCCAACGATGAAAAGCACGTAGCCCAGGAAAGCCGTCAGCACGGCGGGGCGCACAACACTGTGCAGGCTCTCGACGTTGAACAGGTAGACGGCACCCACAATGCAGAAACCGCCCGCCGCGAGCATGACTCCGCACAAGAGGTCGAAGCCGATCCAAAGTCCCCAGGGGAACTGGTCGCTCATGTTGGAAACCGCGCCCAGGCCATAGAAAAAGCGAATGAAGGTGGAGTACAGGCCGAGGCCCATAACGACAATGAATACGACTCTCCAAAAGGTCAGTTTGAACTTCATCGGGCACTCCCGTTCTTCTCTTTCTCTTGCTCTTGCGCTTCTGCAGCGGCCACTTCTTCACGGCGATGCGAAACCCAGTAAATGCCTCCCAGGACCAAGGTCCACACCGGGATGAAGTCTGGAATCCGCTCCATCACTCGGCCGGTGTATTCGGGCATCGGAGTATCACCGATTTTGGCGGAGGCGGGATAACCGTAATCTTCGACGTTCTTGTCGGCAATGATGAGGACCGATGTACCGCCAACTTCGTTTAGAGCCGTAGATACGAGGCAAGTAGGTGGATGGACTTTGGCGGATACGATCCTGCGCTTCCTTGATGAGGTCGTCGCGATCGCCAAACTTGGTGGCCCCGGTGGGGCAGATCTCGGCACATGCCGTCTGCTTGCCGGCGCTGATGCGGTCCGGGCACATAATGCATTTGCGAATCGCGCGGATTCAGCGAGTGCCATTCGTACTTGGGCTGACTGAACGCGCAAGCCGTCATGCAATAGCGGCAGCCGATACACTTCCAGACGTCGTAGACGACCGGACCCTCCGCGGTCTTATGCATGGCGCCAACGGGACAAACCGAGGCGCAAGCGGGATGCTCACAGTTCATGCACAGGCGACGCATGAATTTGTCGTCCTTGGTAAGAACGACGGTGAATTTATGTTCCGATTGCACCGACTCGGCAGCTATCTTTGTCGTCGTAGGGCAGCTTGTTTTGCTGCGCGCAGCCGTTTTCACACTGTTTACAACCGATGCAGATGGTTGCGTCATACAGCATGGCCTTACTCATGGAAATTGCTCCTCACTGTTCTCAAGCGGGACTTCCGTTCCAGAGGAATGAAATAGGACGTATAGAGTTCGCGGTAAAAGAACGGACTTGGGAACCGTACAGAACACTTTGGGGCGACTACAAAAAAAGGGCCGGGCCTGGAGTGGGCTGCACCCAGACCCGGGCGGGCTGTTCCTGATGGGAGAGCAAGCAGAGGAGAAGCTTTCCGGCAGGCTACGGATCGGTCGAATGTCGGTTCCGTCCGTCGAATTGAGCCGGACATCTTCATACTTGCTCTCTCGTCCTCTTCCGCCGCTGGAGACGGTTGGTCATGCGACAGCGGCGGTGCAGAAAAGAGGAACAGCCAATCACTAAAGCCAACACTACTTCTGCAGGCTGCGAATGTAGGTCACGATGGCCTTCACGTCGTCAGCGGCCAAACCCTTTACCGGGGCCGGGTGCTTAGCCGTCTCGGTCACGGCCTTGGCCAGGTCGGCGTCGGACTTCTTCTTGGCCTCATCCGAAATCAGACTCGGAATCTTGGCTGCGGGCTTACCAGCGGCATCGGCGCCGTGGCACATTGCACATTTCCCTTTGTAGAGAGCAGCTCCGTCATCAGCCCACGACAGATTGGGGATCAGGATGAATAGGGCCACAGCGATTGTCATTACGAGCATCACCAGCTTAGTCGTCTTCATGATTTCGTCTTTTCTCCTTGTAAAGTTTTGCAACCTGATTAAATTAGCGGCTCATCTCGCAGTGGTGCTCGTGTTGCGAAAGTAACCACCTATATAAGCCTCCAAGACACTGGATGTAACAGAACTCAGCAGCCCATGGCTGCCTAGCTGAGAGTTTCAACGTTGCCAGGGGATACCCGCAGTGATCCATGTCACCCTAGATGGTGACACTACGGCCGGGGGACGCGCGCCAGGCAAAATAGGCTTGGAAGTCTCTGAGTCACATCATCCGGTGACTGCGGTCACAGCGGCGCTTGCAGCCTCAGGGCGAGACAATCTTGGGCAGCAGCGAGGTGTAGCTATGCCGATACTAATGATGGCTCTGCTCGCGTTAATAATCTTTGGTCTGATTGGGATTCTGCTGACCACAGCGATGATCCTGGAGCACCGCAAGCACACCCATGCCATCCACGGCGAAGCCGCACCTGCTGTGACCTCCGGCACTGCCCCTCCCTTAAACCGAAGCACCCATAGCCCGCGTGGTAACCACATGGTAACCGCGCGGAATCCGTCTGCGAAGGAGACATCTGATGAGCACGGTTGTCCTGGATAAAGAAAAGAAAGCCGACCTGGCTGGACCCGGAATTGGCGATTACAAAAAGCTGGAAAAGATTCTTCCGAAAGATTACCACTCGTTACTGACCCCGAAAGAGACACAGCAAGCGATCTTCCAGGTGAAGCGCTATATCGAAGACAACCTGTGCAAAGAACTCAACCTGATGATGGTGGAAGTGCCGCTGATCGTGGATGTGGAGAGCGGAGTGAACGACATGCTCGATCGGGACGGGTCGCGCACACCGATTCAGTTCCATATCTCGAACGATCACAACCTGCATCCGCTCGACGCGCAAGTGGTGCAAGCCGCGACCAAATGGAAACGGATGGCGCTCAAACAGTTCGATTGCAAAGCAGGTGAGGGCGTCTGCACCGACATGCGCGCCGTTCGCAAGGACTATTTTCTGGATCACGACCATTCCGCCTACGTCGATCAATGGGACTGGGAGCGCGTGATCACGGCCGAGCAGCGCAACCTGGACTTCCTGAAGGCAATCGTCAGCAAGATCTGGAAAGTGATTGTGGGCGCGGAGAAGTTTGGGCAATCGCTGTTTCCGCAATTGAAGGACTCGCGCTATCCGAATCTGCCGGAGAAGTTGACCTTCCTGCACGCCGAGGAAATTCTCGAGATGTATCCCGACCTGCCGCGCAAGCAGCGCGAGACGGCGGTGCTGCAGAAGTATCCCGCGGTGTTCATTATCGGGATTGGCTGGCCGTTGAAGGATGGGTATCCGCACGAGATGCGCGCCGCCGATTACGACGACTGGGTCACCGACACCCGCGATCAGACGGGCAAAGACACGCATGGGCTGAATGGTGACATTCTGGTATGGAACTCGGTTACCAAGCGACGCCATGAACTGACGTCGATGGGCATCCGGGTTACGGCCGAGACCCTGAAACAGCAGCTTACGATGGCGAAGCAGCTGGACTTCATGAAGCTGCCGTATCACCAGGCGATTTTGAACAACAAAATTCCGCTCTCGATCGGCGGTGGAATCGGGCAGTCACGGACGTTGATGCAGTTGCTCCGCAAAGCGCATCTTGGAGAAGTCAGCGTTACGGTGTGGCCGAAGATCCTGAAACAGATGTGCGCGGGGAAGAATATTTTTGTGCTGGAGTAGGGCGGCGCCTGGGAAGAACTGAGAAACCTTGGCGCCGACTGCCTTGGAATGGGCGCGTGAGAGGTAAGGAGTAACTCCTCCCTATGGCCAGCCGAGGGTTAGGCCAAGATTTACGCGTCGGTCTGGAACTGGGCCACTACCGCATCGTCGAGAAGCTAGGCGATGGCGGCATGGGTGTCGTCTACAAGGCCGAGGACACCGAGCTTAGCCGCTTCGTGGCCCTGAAATTCCTTCCCGATGAATTGTCGCGAGACCCGCGGGCGCTAGAGCGCTTCCACCGCGAGGGACGTGCGGCGTCCGCTCTCAATCATCCCAACATCTGCACCATCCATGAGATCGGCAACCACGGTGAGCAGTCCTTCATCGTCATGGAGTTTCTGGACGGGCTGACGCTGAAGCAGCGCATTGCCGGGTGTCCGCTGGAAATTGAAACCCTGTTGGTGCTCGGCATCGAGATCGCGGACGCACTCGACGCCGCCCACACCAAGGGGATCGTTCACCGCGACATCAAGCCTGCCAATATTTTTGTTACCGAACGCGGACACGCCAAGATTCTGGATTTCGGCTTAGCCAAGATCAACGCCAGTTCAAAGACCGAGACAGGTGACGCATCCGCGCAAACGGCTTCGGTCAGCACGGACTTGACCAGCAAGGGCACGACGCTGGGAACGGTGACGTACATGTCGCCGGAGCAGGTACGGGCTAAGGAATTAGATGCACGAACGGATTTGTTTTCGTTTGGAGCTGTCCTCTATGAGATGGCCACCGGCCAGTTGCCATTTCGCGGAGACAGTACAGGAACGATCTTCGAGGCGATCCTGAACCGTGCTCCGGTAGTTCCGGTGCGGCTAAATCCCAACGTTCCGGCCGAGCTGGAACGGATCATCAACAAGGCTCTGGAGAAGGACCGCAATCTGCGCTACCAGCACGCCTCGGAGATGCGCACCGACCTGCAACGGCTGAAGCGGGACAGCGAGAGCGGCACGGCGGCCGTCCCAGAAGCCCCTGCGGCCAGGGTTGCTAAGGTTTGGAAAATTGCGGTTCCCGTCCTGCTTGTCGTCTTGCTTGTCGCTGGCGGGCTCTACTATCGCTGGCACCAGCAAAGCGAGCGCCTAACCGACAAAGACACCATCGTTCTTTCCGATTTTGACAACAAGACGGGCGATCCCGTATTCGATGACACGCTCAAGCAGGGGCTCTCGGTACAGCTTGAGCAGTCGCCCTTTCTCGACCTTCTTTCAGCGGACAAGGTAAATGAGACCTTGAAGCTGATGGGACGTCCCGCCGGTGACCGCCTAACGGCGAACGTCACCCGCGAGGTCTGCCAGCGCACGGGCAGCAAGGCGATGCTGACCGGCTCGATTGCGGGGCTAGGCAGCCAGTACGTGATTGGGCTGAAGGCCGTGAACTGCAACACCGGCGACGTGCTGGCGGAAACGCAGGAGCAGGCGGCAGGCAAGGAAGCGGTGCTCAAGGCTCTCGACGCTGCGGCGATCAGATTACGCGGCAAGCTCGGCGAGTCGCTTAGCACGGTGGAGAAATACGCCACGCCCCTGGCGGAAGCGACCACGCCATCGCTGGAGGCGCTGAAAGCCTTCAGCCTGGGGCAAAAGACCTTGTATACGAAAGAGATGACAGCCGCCCTGCCGTTCTATAAGCGTGCGGTAGAGCTTGATCCGAATTTTGCCATGGCTTACGCCCGGATGGGAAGCCTTTACGTCAACCTCACCGAATATGAAAGGGGGGCGGAGAACGCACGCAAGGCTTACGAACTGCGGGATAAGGTGAGCGAACGGGAGCGGTTCTACATCGAGGGGCGCTACTATCAAATCGTGACGGGAGAACTGGAGAAGGCGGCGCAGATTTATGAACTATGGCAGCAGACCTACCCAAGGGACGATGCCCCTTACATAGTGCTGGGAGGTATTTCAGCATGGCTTGGAAGCTCGGAAAAGGCACTGCAGGAATACCGAGAGGCGCTGCGCCTGGAGCCCAGCAGGATGGCCAACTATGCCAGCGTTGGGGACACCTATACGAACCTCAACCGGCTGGATGAGGCGGAGGCGGTGTACAAGCAGGCAGAGGACCGCAATCTGGAGGGTGAGTTCCTGCTCGAGAACCGCTACGAGTTGGCTTTTCTCAAGGGCGATGCGGCGGGAATGGCGCGTTTGGTCTCAGCCGCCATGGGAAAGCCGGGCGCAGAAGACATGTTGCTGGCGGCGCAAGCGGATACGGAAGGTTGGTATGGCAAGCTGAAGAACGCGCACGAACTGACCAGGCGGGCGATGGATTCCGCCCAACGTAACGACGCCAAAGAGACGGCGGCAGGATACCAGGCAGAGGCTGCGCTGCGCGAGGTGGAATTGGGGAACCGGGAGCAGGCGCGTGCCGAGGCCTATGCGGCGTTGAAGCTGGCCCCGGGCCGCGGTGTGCGGGACATGGCGGCGCTGGCTCTTACGCGGGCAGGTGAGACGGCAGGGGCGGAGAAGCTGGCGGCTGAACTCGAAAAGACCTTCCCGCTGGACACGCTGGTGCAGAGATATTGGCTGCCCACGATCCGGGCGGGGATCGCCTTGCAGCGCAAGGATCCGAATCGGGCAATCGAACTCTTGAAGGCGACGAGCACGATCGAACTTGGGCAAACGAACCTCTCCATAAACCTGTGCCCAGTTTATCTACGTGGGGAAGCCTATCTCATGCTCCACGACGGCAACCGAGCGGCAGCGGAATTTCAGAAGTTCATTGACCACCGAGGACTGGTGGCGAACTTTCCGTGGGGTGCACTGGCTCGCCTCGGACTGGCCCGTGCATTCGCCATGCAGGGCGATACGGCCAAGGCGAAAACTGCTTATCAGGATTTCCTCACCCTCTGGAAAGACGCCGACCCGGACGTGCCCATCCTGAAAGAGGCCAAGGCGGAGTACGCGAAGCTGCGGTAGCTAAAACAGATCTTCTTCTCTGCGTACTGTTACCGATGGCTGTTGTAATCGGGCATTTGCCGGTCCTATTTCGGTGTGCCCGACCGACGTATTCTATGAAATAGCCAGAAAGCTTCTACACTTCAATCGGCAGCTTTAACCGGTACGTAGTGCCGGTGAGATGGCTTTTCACAGCCGCGGCCAAACGTCGTATGCCTTCTCGTATCTGCTCCGGAGCGGCGTTGGAAAAGTTCAAGCGCATGTGGCGGGAACCTTCACGGCTGTCGGTGTCGTGGCCGTCAGGTGCGTAGAAGGAATCGCCGGGGACGAAGGCCACATTCTGCTCGAGTGCTGATTTGAAAAGCGTCTCCATGTCCAGTCCTTCGGGCAGTGTTACCCAAAGAAACAGGCCACCGTGAGGATGGGTCCAGGTTACCTCGGGCGGGAAGAACTCTTCGAGAGCCTGAAGCATTACGTCGCGGCGTTCGCTGTAGATCTGGCGAATCAACTTGACGTGCTTGTCGAGGAATCCATCGCGTGCTACTTCGTACGCCACGAACTGGGTGAAGGTCGAAGTGTGCAGGTCGGCACCCTGCTTCAGTTGCGTCAGCTTGCTGATGATCTCTGGCGGAGCGACGATCCATCCCAGACGAAGGCCGGGAGCGAGCGTCTTTGAGAATGTGCTCAGGTAGATGACGTTGCCGATGGAATAACCGCTATCGCGGCGCAGGTTCTCACGATCGAGCACGACCAGCGGTGGGAGGTGCTCGCCTTCATAGCGCAACTGGCCGTAGGGATCGTCCTCGACGATTGGAATGCCAAACCGGTCCGCCAGCAGCACCAGTTCATGGCGACGCACCTCGGACAAGGTGGTTCCGGCTGGGTTCTGGAAGTTGGGCAGCACGTACATGAACTTGGGGCCGGAACGCAGAGGCTCTACGAGGAGGTCGGTGCGGAGGCCGTCTTCGTCGATGGGAACGGACTCGTATTCCGCGCCATAGACGTTGAACGCCTGCAGGGCGCCTAGATAGGTCGGCGCTTCGACCAGCACGCGATCTCCACGATTGATAAACAGCTTGCCCAGCAGGTCGAGGGCCTGCTGCGAGCCCGAGGTGATCATGACGTTCTCCACCTTGGCATTGATGCCATAGCGGGCCATGTTATTGGCAATCAGTTCGCGGAGGGGCTGGTAACCTTCGGTTTGCCCGTACTGCAGTGCTAAGGCGGCCTGCTCGGTCAGTACCTTGTGACAGGCTTCCTCAAAGCGCTGGACGGGGAAGACGTCGGGGGCGGGAAGACCGCCGGCAAAGGAGATCATGCCGGGTCTTTGAGTGAGCTTCAGTAACTCGCGAATTTGAGAACTGGTAATGCCCTTGGTGCGCAGCGCGTAACGAGCTGTCCAGGCAGTCGACATTGCAGACCCTCTTTACATCGCCATTATCTAATTTTTGTCATCCCGAAGCGAGCGATCGGTAGTCCGCGGCAAAAAAGCAGGTCCTTCGCTTCTCTCAGGATGACAATCCTTAAACGGATGGCAACTCGCAAAAAGTGCCGCTCTACGCGAAGCCATCGGGCTGACTTACGGCGCCGATGTGGGCTTGTTCATCGATAAACAGACGGCCCGCGGTGAGCGCTTTGCGGTCAATCTCCAGAAGGTTGAGTTTCTTCACCTTGTCTTCGAGCACGCTCAAGGCAGTTCCGGGAGCCAGGCATTCGGTCTCTTCCAGCAGCGCGCCCATCATCACGATGTTAGTTGCCTTGGTTGAGCCGAGTTTGTCGGCGATCTCCGAAGCCGGCATGGCGACCACTTGGACGTCGGGCGCGGTAAAGTCGGCTGGAAGGCTCGCGCCGTTGTAGAGAATGATTCCGCCGCTCGCTACTTCGTGGGCAAACTTCCGCAGCGAGTACTCGTTCATGGCCACGAGCACATCGGGGTTCGAGATCAGGGGCGAGCCGATGCGCTCTTTCGACAGGCAGACATGGCAGTGGGCGCTACCGGAACGCATCTCCGGGCCATAGGACGGCAGCCAGCTTACTTCCAGCCCTTCGCGCATGCCCATTTCGATCAGGAGTTGGCCCAAGAGCAGCACGCCCTGGCCACCGAAACCTGCGATCTTGATTTTGACATTCTTGAAGTGGTGGGCGTGTTTCGACTTGGAAGTATCGGGCACTCCTTCTTTCGCGGTGATGCCAAGCACGTCGGCCACGGGGCGCTGCGGCGGTTCGGTTTCCGCTGGAATCACCTCCCGGCGGTCGCGAAAGACGTTCAGCGGGAAGGTAGGCATCATCTTTTCGAGAACCCAGCGCCGCGCCTCGACGGGGTCTTTACCCCAAATGGTGGGACACGGCGACAAGATTTCTACAAAGGAGAAGCCCGCGCCATCGCGCTGGATTTCGAGCGCCTTACGGATTGCCCGGCGCGCTTTCATGATGTTCTTATTGTCGGAAAGCGCCACGCGTTCGATGTAAGCAGGGGCCTCGAGCGTGGCCAGAAGTTCCGCCATATGGATCGGGAAGCCCTCGTTCGAGGGCCGCCTGCCCCAAGGAGAAGTGGTGCTCTTCTGGCCGACCAAGGTAGTGGGGGCCATCTGTCCACCGGTCATGCCGTAGATTCCGTTGTTCACGAAAAAGACAGTGATCTTTTCGCCGCGGTTTGCGGCATGAACGATCTCCGCCGTGCCGATGGCCGCCAAATCGCCGTCTCCCTGGTAGGAGATTACGATTTTGTCGGGGCAAGACCGTTTGACTCCGGTGGCCGTTGCGGGCGCCCGGCCGTGCGGGGCCTGGACGTTGCCTACGTCGAAATAGTAGTAGGCAAACACCGAGCAACCCACTGGACTGACGAAAATCGTCTTGTCCTGCAGGCCGAGTTCCTGCAAGGCCTCGGCAATCAACTTGTGGGCTACGCCGTGTCCGCAGCCGGGACAGTAGTGGGTCTGGTGCTTGAGTTCGGATTTGCGATCGTAGAGGTCATAGAACAGGGGCGACTTGGAGTGGATTATGTCGTAGCCGTTGTTGGTGGGGCTGGCTTCCGGCCCAGGTTCAGACTTCATTTCAACCTTTAACTCAAGCTTCGCTTCAGGATCCACTGTGCCAGTTCCGCGCTCGTTTGCCATTTTCGTTGTCCTTTGCGAATCTGACTCTTCCCAGCGCTAAAGCGCTGGGCTAAGTTCGATCGCCCCTCCGGGGCTCTTGAAACCGTGCCCTGCCCGGAACTTCAGACCGCTACGGCCATGCGTGTCAACACTTCTTTGCGCAGCTCGGCGACCGAGGGCACGTTGCCGCCTACCCGGCCGTAGAACTCCACTGGCACCTTGCCGCTCAGTGCCAGGCGCACATCTTCCACCATTTGTCCGTTACTTAATTCGACAACCAAAACTTTTTGCACTTTTGCGGCCGCCTTCACCAGAGCCTTTGCCGGATAGGGCCACAGAGTGATGGGGCGGAACAGTCCTGCTTTCACGCCTTCCTTGCGCAGCGCTTCGACGGTCGAAAGCAGCACTCGCGACACGATGCCGTAGCCGACCAGGAGCACCTCGGCATCCTCGGTGTGACAGAGCTCGCAGCGTGGTTCAGCTTCCTGCGCGCGGATGTACTTGGCTTCCATGCGGCGCTGGTGTTCTTCCAACTCATCGGTTTCGAGATAGATGGAGCTGAGCAGGTTGGCGCGCGTCTCCGGGGTTCCCTTTACCGCCCAGGGCTTTTCAGGCGGCTGAATCTCACGGTCCTCCAGATCGAGTGGCTCCATCATTTGCCCGACGAAGCCGTCGGTGAGCACGACTGCGGGGTTGCGATACTTGTCCGCGAGTTCGAAGGCCAGCATGGTGAACTCGGCCATCTCCTGCACCGATGCGGGCGCCAGCACAATATTGCGGTAGTTGCCATGGCCTCCGCCTTTCACCATGGCGAAATAGTCGCTTTGTTCGGGAGCGATGTTGCCTAAGCCAGGTCCGCCGCGCATTACATCCACGATCACACAGGGCAGTTCCGCGCCCGCCAGGTAGGACATGCCTTCCTGCATCAGGCTGAGGCCGGGACCGGAGGATCCACTCATGGCGCGGACGCCAGCGGCCGCGGCTCCATAGACCATGTTGATGGCGGCGACTTCGCTCTCGGCTTGAATAAAAGTTCCGCCGACCTGGGGGAAGTACAGGGCGGCGGCCTCGGCGATTTCGCTGGCCGGAGTAATGGGATATCCATAGTAGGCGCGGCACCCGGCGAGGATGGCGCCCTTCACAACCGCAACGTTGCCTTTACAAAGCTGGCGCAAGTTCGCCTCCTTCTTGCGCCGGTGCCGGCGCCTTTGCTTTCGCCTTGATGCGGTACACGGTGATCGCGCCCGGTTCGGGGCAACAATAAAAACAGATGCCGCAACCGGTGCAGTCCTCGCCGGTGTAGCGAGCGGGGTGAAACCCGTAGGAACTCAATTCGGGCGCCAGTTCCAGGCACTTGGGCGGACAGGACTCGACGCAGAGCCCGCATCCCTTGCATTCCTCGACATCGACTGTGACCTTACCGCGCGCTGGGCCCGCCATGTTTCACCTCGTCTTCGTTTACCTCGGTGTTGCTATTTCCTCTGCTACAGGCCGCTGCAGCCATTTGGTGGTCTCGCAGAATTGATAGAGCTCTTCCCGGAACTTGGGATGGGCAATGTCGATCAGTGCCTGCGCCCGTTGCCGTATGGTCTTGCCGTGCAGGTAGGCTACTCCGTATTCGGTCACGACATAACGGACGAGGCCGCGCGACGTAACCACTCCCGCGCCCGGGCTGAGCATGGGCACGATCCGGGAGATGGTGCCATCTTTTGCGGTCGAGGAAATGGCGATGATCGGCTTGCCGCCTACGGACCGTGAAGCTCCGCGGAGAAAGTCCACCTGCCCGCCAATGCCGCTATAGAACTGGTTTCCGATGGAATCGGAGCAGACCTGTCCCGTGAGATCGACTTGCAGGGCAGAATTGATGGCCACCATGTTGTCGTTACGGGCAATAAAACCGGGATCGTTGGTGTAGGCCGTGGGGTGGAACTCGAAGATCGGATTGTTGTCGAGGAACTCGAACAGGCGTTTCGTGCCCAGAGCAAATCCCAAAATGATTTTCCGGGGCTTGAAGTTCTTGAGAGCGCCGGTAAGCACGCCGGCCTCGATCAAATCGATAACGCCGTCGGAAACCAGTTCGCTGTGCACTCCGAGATCCTTGCGATCCATGAGGAAGGGAAGCACAGCATCGGGGATTCCGCCGATGCCGGTCTGGAGCACGGACCCGTCCTCGATCAAGTCGGCGACATTGCGGGCGATGGCTTTATGCAAGTCGGTGATCTGCGGCGGCTTCATGGCGCAGAGTGGGCGGGAAGCCTCGACTACGGCGTCCAGTTCGGTCACATGGATGAAACTGTCCCCGTAGGTACGCGGCATCTGATCGTTAATCTGCGCCACCACGTAGCGAGCGCATTTGGCCGCGGTAAGCGATGTATCCACGCCTACACCGAAGCTGCAGAAGCCGTGGGAATCAGGGGGAGAGAGTTCGACCAGGGCAACATCAATGGGCATGGCGCCGCTATCGAAAAGCTCCTCAATCTCACTCAGGTAGATGGGCGTGTAGTCGGCGCGGCCATCGTTGATGGCCTGGCGCACATTGGCGCCGATAAACATGGCGTTGTGCCGGAAGTGGCCCGCCATATCGGGAGCCACATACGGAGCCACTCCCATGGTCATCATGTGAACGATTTCTACGTCCCGCACGAAGGGAGCGCGGCGCATCAGCGCCTCTACCAAAGCCTCCGGTTCAGCGCACCCGGGCTGAATGTAGACGCGCATGCCCGAGCGCACGCAGCGGAGCGCCTCGTCTGCGGTTTGAAGCTTATCCTTATAGCCGAGCTTACGGCTCATTTGTCTTTCCCCCTTGCCCGCGCCGTCCCACCACTCACCTCAGCGCCGGCCTTCCCGGGGCGAGATTCTTCCCAGACTCCCGCGCCTCGCGTCAGTCTCTATTAGACGACTGCTCCAGCTTTGTGGCCATGACTTTAGGCACCAGTCATGGTGAGGCGCATCACAACGAAT
Organism: uncultured Acidobacteriaceae bacterium; assembly: GCA_963838935.1. Taxonomy (GTDB): domain Bacteria; phylum Acidobacteriota; class Terriglobia; order Terriglobales; family Acidobacteriaceae; genus Acidiflorens. Next base: position 35,824 of record CAWITH010000044.1, on the reverse strand, counting down.
TCCCACTTAAGCCTTAGCACTCAAGTTTTTACCACGTGCCGGGACTAGTCAGATACTCGTCAATCGACTTGGCGGCGCGTCTTCCTGCGCCCATGGCCAAAATCACGGTCGCACTTCCTGTGACGATGTCACCTCCGGCGAAAACTCCCTTTCGCGATGTGCGCTGGGTCATCGGGTCAGCTTCGATGTAATTCCGCTTATTCGTGTTCAGACCCGGGGTGGTGCTCTGGACAATCGGATTGGCACTGGTTCCGATGGCAATGACGGCCACGGCCAGAGGAATTTCGTATTCGGAGCCTTCCATCGGAACTGGACGGCGCCTCCCGGAAGCATCGGGTTCGCCCAGGGCCATCTTCTGGCAGCGCGCACCGGCTAACCATCCCTTGCCGTCGTCGAGGAACTCGAGCGGGGCAGCCAGCACCTGGAACTCAATGCCTTCCTGCTTGGCGTGCTCCACTTCTTCCTTGCGGGCCGGCATTTCTGCCTCGCTGCGGCGATAGAGAATGAACGCCTTGCCCGCCCCCAGTCGCAGCGCCGACCGGATCGCATCGAGCGCGGTGTTGCCGCCGCCGATCACGGCTACGTTCTTGCCGCGGAAATCCACCATGGGCTCGTCGTACTTGGGAAACTCGTAGGCATGCATCAGGTTGATGCGCGTCAGGAATTCGTTTGCCGAATAAACGCCATTCAGATGTTCGCCGGGAATGCCCATAAACTGCGGGAGCCCAGCGCCGGTGCCGATAAACACCGCGTCGTAGCCTTCCCCGTTCATCAGTTCGTCGATGGTCACGGTGCGTCCGACGACTACATCGGTCTCAAACACGACCCCCATGGCGCGCATGTAATCGACTTGCTGGCGAATGATGTTTTTCGGCAGGCGGAATTCCGGGATGCCATACACGAGCACGCCGCCGATCTCGTGTAATGCCTCGAATACGTGGACCTGGTGTCCCTTCTGGACGAGATCGCCGGCGGCCGTGAGGCCGGAGGGGCCGCTGCCCACGATGGCGACTTTTTTCCCCGTCGGCGGCGCCTTGGGCAGGTTGCTGATATCGAGGTGGCGTTGTTCGTAGTCGGCGACGAAGCGCTCCAGATATCCGATGCCCAAGCGGCTGAACTTTCTTACCCATCAAGCAGCCGCCTTCACAGTGGTCCTCCTGCGGGCAGACACGTCCGGTGATGGCGGGCAGCACGTTGTCTTCGCGGATCTTCGCAGCCGCGCCCATGAAGTCGCCAGCCACGATCATCTGCACGAACTCTTTGACCTTAACGCCCACCGGACAATCGGTGGTGCAGACCGGCTTGGCGCACTCCAGACAGCGCTGCGCTTCCCGCCGCGCCAGTTCCTCGGAATAGCCCAGGTTCACTTCCGTGAAATTGGTGGCCCGCAACAGCGGAGGCTGCTCCAGCATGTGCTGCCGGGGAACCTTCATGCGCTCTTTGAGGGGCACAGGATTCGCCGAAGGCGGTTTAGGGGGCTGCTTAGTGGTCTCGGTCAACGAACTTCTCCTTGTAGCGCGCATGCGCCGGTCTGTCCTTTACGAACGCTCTCGATCTGCGACTCGGTCTCACGCTGGAAATCTTCCATCGATTTCTGCTCGGCTGCCCGGTACATCGAATTGCGCTGCACCAGGACCGCGAAATCGACGCGGTGGGCATCGAACTCGGGGCCATCGACACAGGCAAACTCACTCTTTCCGTCGATCAGCACGCGGCAACCGCCGCACATGCCGGTGCCGTCGATCATGATCGGATTGAGGCTGACGATGGTGCGGATGCGCTCCTTGCGCGTCATTTCCGCCACCGCTCTCATCATAGGAATGGGGCCGATGGCCAGCACCAAGTCGATGCGCGTGCCGTTCTCGATCAACTGCTTGAGCTTATCGGTGACGAAGCCCTTATCGGCGTAGCTGCCGTCGTCGGTGGTGATCATCAGGGCGTCGCTGACCTCGCGCAGTTCTTTCTCGAGGATGACCAGTTCCTTATTGCGCGCGCCGACGATGGAGATGACGCGATTGCCGGCCCGCTTCAACGCGGCAGCGGTGGGATAAGTCATGGCCGTGCCCACACCGCCGCCCATCACCACCACGGTGCCGAACTTCTCGATCTCCGACGGCTTGCCCAGCGGCCCAACCACATCCAGGATGCTGTCGCCGGTAGACAGGGAATTGAGCAGGTTGGTGGTTTTGCCGGCCGACTGCACCACGATGCGAATGGTTCCGGCCTCGGGGTCGGAGTGTTCGATGGTGATCGGGAATGCGTTCGCCCTGCTCGTACAGCCGCAGGATTACGAATTGGCCTGGTTTTTGTTTACGCGCAATGCGGGGCGCCTCGATTACGAACCGCTTGATACCGGGCGCAAGGAATTCAGCATGCAGTATTTTGAACATGTTTCCCCATGAATTGCCTTACAGGATATTGTCCGGAATGCCAGGGCAAGGGGCTGTGACACACGTCACTCGTGAAAGAGAGCCAGATCACGTGTTGTTCCTAACCCATACTTTCTTATGGACGTGTCAGACCAGTGTCATCCTTGGAGCACGTGCTGCAGGCCTTTGACGGCGCGCATATATTGGGCGCGTTCGAAGGCTCCGGGATCGGGGCAGCGGAGTTGGCTCATGCTGCCTCGCATCTGCTGCACAGACTCATATTCGTGATTTTCCATCCACTCCCGAACGCCTTTTTCTACCTGACTTAGATGCTTGACGCCATTGCGCAATAGGGCGGAGCACATCATGGTCACATCGGCGCCAACCATGAGCAGTTTGATTACGTCTTCGGGGCCGTGCACCCCACTGGTCGCCGCCAGGCTGGCCTTGATGCGGCCATGAAGAATGCCGATCCAAGTCAGAGGCAGCCGTAACGCCTGCGGCGTGCTGAGAAGGACATTGGGCTTGATCTCCAATTCTTCGAGGTCGATATCGGGCTGGTAGAAGCGGTTGAACAGCACCAGTCCATCCGCACCTAACTGGTCAAACTGCTTTGCCATATTGGCCATGTTGCTGAAGAACGGACTAAGCTTGACGGCCACTGGAATGCGCACTGAACCCTTCACTTCGCGGAGAATATCCTTATAGATTTTCTCCGTCTCGGACCCAGGAAGGTCCATGTTGGTGGGGATGAAATAGAGATTGCACTCGATCGCGTTGGCTCCGGCTTGCTCAATCTGGCGGGCAAACTTCGACCAGCCGCCCAGGGTCGCACCGTTGAGACTGGCGATAATCGGAATGTCGACCGCGTCTTTGGATTTGCGGATGTGATCCAGATAGCCCTCGGGGCCGGTGTGGAATTCGCTGGACTGAGGAAAATACGTGAGCGACTCGGCAAAGCTCTCGGTACCGGCGTTGAGATGGAGCTCGAGCTCAAGCGCCTCCTGATGAAGTTGTTCCTCGAACAGGGAATAGAGCACGACGGCTGAGGCGCCGGCATCTTCGAGGCTGCGGATGCCGCTGATTTCCTGGGAGAGCGGGGAGGCGGAGACGACCAGCGGCGTGCGCAACTGCATGCCGAGATATTTTGTGGTTAGGTCCATGATCTTTCCTCGATGTTCTTCGGCGCGGCTGAAGTCGCGCCCCTTCAAAACAAAGTCATAAAACCGCAGTATTTCCGCGCATGAAGGGGGCAAGCCCCATCTCTACACGGACTTTTCTTCTACGGGAGCGGCCGGAGTCGCGGCCGGCTCTGGTTTGCGTTGCGCCATATATTCGTACAGGCGATAACGAGTCTCAGCATCCTGCTGCGCTTCCTGCCACAAGAGTTTGGCGTGTTCAGGGTGGCTCTTCTGGAGCATCTTGAAGCGCGTCTGCTGCTGTAGATAGTCCTTGACTTGGCGCGTGGGGGTGCGGGAATCGAGTATCAGCGGGTTCTCGCCGGCCAGGGTGCGCTCCGGGTTGTAGCGATAGAGCAGCCACTGGCCGGAGTCAACCAAAACTTTCTGGTCTGACATCGCCGTCGTCATGTCGATGCCGTGCGCGATGCAATGCGAATAGGCAATGATGATGCTGGGGCCATCGTAGGCTTCCGCTTCCAGGAACGCCTTGAGTGTGTGTTCATCCTTGGCGCCCATGGCAACACTGGCCACGTAGACGTTGCCGTAGCTCATGGCCATCATCCCCAGGTCTTTTTTCTTCCCCGGCTTGCCTCCTGCTGCGAACTTGGCCACTGCTCCCCGCGGCGTGGATTTCGAGGCCTGGCCGCCGGTGTTGGAGTAAACCTCGGTGTCGAGCACCAACAGATTCACATTGCGTCCGCTGGCGAGCACGTGGTCCAAACCTCCGTAGCCGATGTCGTAAGCCCAGCCGTCGCCGCCGACGATCCATACGCTCTTCTTCACCAGCATGTCGGCGACGGACGAGTAGTTGCTTGGCATCGGGAGAGTTCAGACTTCTTAGCTTTTCTTTCAGCAGATCGACGCGCTGTCGCTGCTCAAAAATGTCCGCCTCGTCTTTCTGGGGCGCGGTGACGAGAGCGGTGGCGAGTTCTTCGCCGATCGATCCAGCTAGACGGCGCACTAACTCGCGGGCGAATTCGGCCTGCTTGTCAATGGAGAGGCGGAATCCCAGGCCGAACTCGGCATTGTCTTCGAACAGGGAATTGGACCATGCCGGACCGCGGCCGTCGCCGTTCTTAGCCCAGGGCGTGGTCGGCAGGTTGCCGCCGTAGATCGAAGAGCAACCGGTGGCATTGGCGATCACGGACCGATCCCCAAAGAGCTGCGAGACCAGCTTCAGATAGGGCGTCTCGCCGCATCCGGAACAGGCGCCGGAGAATTCAAACAAAGGCTCCTGCACCTGCTGCTGGCGGATATTGGTGACTTTGATCTTGTCGGCGATCGAGTTCTGGAATTTTGAGGAAGAAGTCCCAGTTCTCGCGCTCGGGGGCGCGCAGCGGAGGTTGGGGCACCATGTTGATCGCCTTCAGACGGGTCTCGCTCTTGTTCTTGGCGGGACAGATATCGACGCAGATGCCGCATCCGGTGCAGTCTTCGGGCGCAACCTGGATGGTGTATTTCAAGTCCTTCCAGTCCTTGTCGCGCACCTCGGTCGACTTGAAAGTCGCGGGTGCACCTTGCAGTTGCTTGGCTTCGTAGACCTTGATGCGGATGACGGCGTGCGGGCAGACCATCGCGCACTTGCCACACTGAATACAGAGTTTCGTATCCCACTCAGGAATCTCGAGCGCGATGTTGCGCTTTTCCCATTTCGCCGTGCCGGTGGGGAAGGTACCGTCGACGGGGAAAGCGCTCACGGGTATCTCATCGCCGTGGCCGGCGTAAATTACGCTGAGCACATCGCGCTCGAACTTGGGGGCCCCGGCAGCAAACGCGGCTGGCATTTCGGTGTGGCTCGTGACTTTATCCGGTACTTTGACTTCGAACATGTGGGCCAGAGTCTCATCCACGGCGCGAAGGTTCTGCTGCACGATCTCGTCACCCTTCCGGCCGTAAGTGTAGCGGATGGATTCACGAATGGCTTCAATGGCTTCATCGCGCGGCAGAACTTTTGAAATTGCGAAGAAGCAGGTTTGCAGAATTGTGTTCATGCGCGAGCCCATACCGGTTTCGCGCGCCACCTGATAAGCGTCAATGATGAAAAAGCGGGCCTTCTTGGCAATCAGTTGTGTCTGGACTTCGCGCGGCAACTGGTCCCAGACCTCGTCCTTATTGAAAGGACTATTGAGGAGGAAAACACCGCCCGGGACCAGGGCGCTGAGCATGTCGTAGCGCTCGAGGAAGATCCATTGATGGCAGGCCACGAAGTTGGCCTTCGACACCAGGTAGCTGGAGCGGATGGGCTGGGGCCCGAAACGGAGGTGCGAAACCGTCATCGCGCCCGACTTCTTGGAGTCGTAGACGAAGTAGCCTTGGCCGTAGTTGTCAGTGTTCTCGCCGATGATCTTGATCGAGTTCTTATTCGCGCCCACCGTACCATCCGCGCCCAGGCCGTAGAACATGGCTCGCACCACGCTGTCGGGCTCGATGGAGAAATCGGAATCGTAATCCAGGCTGGTATGGCCCACGTCGTCCTGAATGCCGACGGTGAAATGGTCTTTGGGTCTTGGCTCGCCGCTAGGTTGTCATAAACGGCTTTGACCATGGCAGGTGTGAATTCTTTGGAGGAGAGGCCGTACCGTCCGCCGATGGTTTCCGGTGCGGACTTCAGCGTTCCATAGCCCAGTTTGATTCCTTCCTGAAGCGCGCTTACGACGTCGAGGTAGAGTGGCTCTCTGCCGGCGCCCGCTTCCTTGGTGCGATCCAGAACCGCAATCTTACGGACGGTTGCGGGTAGAGCTTCTAAGAATCGCTTGACGGAAAACGGCCGGTAAAGACGGACTTTCAGCAAGCCAACCTTCTCGCCGGGCTTGGCCAGATGATCGTTCAGATAATCCACCGTCTCGTGCGCAGTCTCTGCGCCGGAGCCCATCATGACGATCACGCGCTCGGCATCGGGCGCGCCCACGTAGTCGAACAGGTGATAAGAACGGCCCACAACTTGGGAGAACTTGTCCATGACCGCCTGGACCTTATCCGGGCATGCGTCATAGAAAGGGTTGCCGGCTTCGCGCGCCTGAAAGAAGACGTCAGGATTCTGTGCGGTTCCACGCAACACGGGATGGTCGGGAGAAAGCGCTCGCTGCCGGTGCTCGACGACGCGATCCATATTAATGAGGGCGCGCATGTCGTCTTCGGTGAGCAACTCGATTTTGTTGACTTCATGGGACGTGCGGAAGCCATCAAAGAAATGCAGGAAAGGGATGCGGGTTTCGAGTGTAGCGGCGTGCGCGATGAGTGCCAGGTCCATAGCCTCCTGGACCGAGTTCGAGGAGAGCATGGCGAATCCCGTGGTCCGGCAGAACATTACGTCGGAGTGGTCGCCGAAAATCGAGAGGGCGTGGGTTGCAACCGTGCGCGCGCTGACGTGAAACGCCGTCGCCGTAAGTTCGCCGGCGATCTTGTTCATGTTCGGGATCATCAGCAGCAGGCCTTGCGACGCGGTGAAGGTGGTGGACAGGGCTCCGGTCTGGAGCGCGCCATGAACCGCCCCGGAAGCGCCGCCTTCACTTTGCATTTCGATCACGTGGGGTATGGTGCCCGAGATATTGGGGACCTCTTCCGACATCCATTGGTCCGCCCATTCGCCCATGTTGGACGAGGGTGTAATTGGATAAATGGCGATGACCTCGTTAAGGCGGTAGGCGACATACGCGACGGCTTCGTTGCCGTCCATGGTCTTGAACTTACGCTTCATGACATTCCCTTCTGAATTTCTCTGTAGCCCCGACCGTTCTGAGCGAACGGTCCCATATACATATAGAGGATGACGGAAGGATGAGATATTGTCGGGAACGTGGAGCACAGGGACGTGTGATTCACGTCACAAAGAAAAATGACTAGAGCGTGTTTCAAAAATAGGTTCGTCCTCGCGTTAGGCGCTGATGCGTGAGGGAGGTTGGCTATTGAGCTTCCACCATGAAGAAACGGCACGCGTTACCGCCGGATGAGCATCGGGCACTGATTGGAGCACTATTTTCACAGTGCACGGAACAGCGCTTACGGATCAGTTTTCTCAACGTCTAAACTCTCGAAACACCTTCTTCTTAAGCGACGAGACCATTACAAGGCGGCGCGGAAGGCTCCCATGAAACGGTTTGCTGTTTCAATCCTCTTGCAGATTGCATGCGTTATTCTGCCGACTGCCATTGCGCCGTGTCAGGCCCTGACGGACCGCCAAATAGCGAGCCGTCTAAGGGCGTATCTCAAGCCGTTCGATGAGACCAAGAACCTCAGCGGAACCGTGCTTGTTGCTCGCAGGGGCCGTGTTCTATTTCGGCAGAGCTACGGAATGGCGAGCTATGAGTTGCAGGTGCCGAATTCGACCGAGACTCGCTACCATATCGCCTCCGTTTCGAAGCCGTTCACGGCGTTGGCGATTCTGCAATTACAGGAACAGAGACGTCTCATCCTGTCTGATCCCGTATCTCATTACATCCCAGACTTTCCTAACGGCGACCGGATCACACTGGACAACTTGCTGACGCATACTTCGGGCATTCACGATATCAACGATCTGCCCGATTATGACATTTTCGCTCGCAGCCCTCACACTGTCGAGCAACTGGTGGCCAAGTTTGCCAGTTTGCCTCTGGACTTCCAGCCCGGCACCGATCAACAATACAGCAATTCCAACTACAACCTGCTCGCTCTGGTGTTAGAAAAAATTAGCGGTGACAGTTACGCCGATTACTTGCGCAGACACGTCTTTGAGCCCGCGGGAATGCAGAATTCAGGGCCCGACGGCGACGCCTCACGCGTAATCCCATCTCTCGCTTCCGGCTATGTACCCGCCGGCATCAGCGACTACGAGAGGGCGCCTTACATCGACTGGTCGAACAAAACGGGAAACGGTTCTTTGTACTCGACCGCCGACGACCTCTATCGCTTCGATCGCGCGCTCAATACGGATACTCTGCTGAAGAGCGCCACTCGCCAAAGATACTTCGTTGACGGCACAGAGAACCGTTATGGCTGGTACACGTGGAGACGCGCGGGGCACCGCTTGATGGCCGCCAAAGGTCGTAGTCCTGGCTTCACAGCCGAACTGGACCGCTTTCCTGACGACGACGTAACAATTATTCTGCTCAGCAACAGCTATAGCACCGTTTCCCAAGATCCGATGGCAGCGGGCCTTGCTGCAATCGTCTTCGGCCAGCAAACTCCGCCATCTACACCTATACACGCTGTCAAGATCCCAGACTCACTTTTGGCATCGTACGCAGGACAGTATCAGTACGGGCCAGACTATTTCGATCCCAATGCAAAATTCACTTTGACAGCGAAGCCGGGTTTCCTGCTCATGCACATCGGGGAGCAGCACATGCCGCTTGTTCCACTTTCGCAGGCGGATTTCTTAGAGCGGAAATTCTTTGGGCGCATGGTGATGTTGACAGATGCTGAAGGAAGAGTGTCAGGCTTGACATGCCGCTACGGGGATAAAACTTTCACAGCTCGGCGGTTAGACGTCAGGTGAGCAATCTTCATGGATTCGCCGCCAAGCCAAACCTGAAGCATAAGTAATAGCCTTTTTCGATCTCCTCGCTAGCCACTCAGTTCACTTGCCTCGCACATGAGCACCTTCTGCGAGGCCGAACCTACTTTTGAAACACGCTCTAGAAAATGGAGGTCGGGTAGAAAGTACTTACAGGTCCAAGTCGGCGCGGAGCGAAGTCATGTCTTCATCCGCTTTAATGCGAAAGCCCAGTCGTCTAAACACAGCTTGCATGGCTATGTTGTCAGGCAACATTTCGGCGGACACGTGGCTTAACTTTTCATCGCGGGCAATTTGAACGACACGGCGGAGCAATTCGTGGCCCAAACCCAGCTTTTGATACTTATCGGAAACCAGCGCAGCAACTTCGGCTTCACTCCTGGCGTGGAGCTTGTTCATACGCCCAACACCAAGAATCCGGCGTTCTCCCGTGGCGGGATCGGTGTGTTCGGCTACCAGCGCCATTTCGCGGTCGTAGTCGCCGAAACAGATGCGCAGCAGCCGTTCATGCGCCACTCGCCGACTCAGGCTGAGGGAACAGAAGTAGCGCAAGTAGACGCTGCGATCGGAAAGCGTCTCGTGAAACTTAGCAATCAGCGGTTCGTCTTCGGGACGGATGGGACGGATGGTTACTTCAGTTCCATCCTTCATGGTCCAGGACGAGACGTAGCGCAGGGGATAGGGACGGATGGCGGGTTTGGGCAACTGGTCGCGGGTCACGGCGAGTGGGTGCAACACGATTCGGGCATCGAGCGCGAGCAGATGTTCCGGCGAAGCCAGCAGGGGATTGATATCGATTTCGGAGATCCAGCGCTGTTCGAGCACTAGCTGGCTGAAGCGGACTAACAAGCTCTCCAGTGCCGCCAGGTTGACCGGCTTGCGTCCGCGGACTCCCTGCAGCGCGGTGAAGATTCGGGTTTGCTCCATCAATCTTTGTGCCAGCGTCGTGTTCAGCGGCGGAATCGCCAGAGCGCGGTCGCGATACACTTCGACCAACTGGCCGCCGGAGCCGAACAGGATCACGGGCCCAAACTGCGGGTCGATGCTGCTGCCGAGAATTAATTCGTAACCATCGAGCTTCACCATGGGCTGCACGGTTGCGCCGGAGAATTGGCCGGGCCCAGCTTTTTCGGCAACCGAAGACTGGATGGCGCGATAAGCAGAACGAACCTCCGCTTCATCCTGCAAGTTCAGCTTGACGCCGCCGACATCCGTTTTGTGCGTGATGGTTTCGGAAAGGACTTTCACGACAACCGGGAAGCCGAGCTCCGCAGCGATTTTAGCCGCCTCGTCTTCATTGGCCGCAGCGCGGGTTTCGACCACCGGGATACCGTAGAGCGACAACAACTGCTTCGACTCCAACTCTGTGAGCAGGACGCGGCCCTTGTCTCGCGCACTCAGAATGATGTGCTCAGCTTGAGCGCGGGATGAGCCCTCCAGCTCAGACTGGTCGGTCAGCGAGGGAGTCTCGTAGAGTCCGCGCAGGTTGCAGCTGTAGCGCCACATATAGGTGAAGGCCCGCGCCGCTGTGTCGGGATATGGAAACGTTGGAATGCCCGCGGCATTCAGGATAGCTTCTCCGGCTGCAATGCTGTTTCCTCCCATCCAGCTGGCAAGTATCGGCTTCGGTCCCTTGGCATGGGCCTTCATGCGTTCTGCCACCTGCACAGGATCGGCCATGGCTTGCGGGACGAGAATGACCAGCAATCCATCACTGTTCGGGTCTTGCGAAGCAATTTCGAGGGCGCGAGCATAGCGCTCGGAATCGGTATCGGCGAGAACATCAATGGGATTGTTATGACTCCAATGGGCAGGGAGGAACTCATCCAGGAGCCTGAGGCTTTCGGGTGAAAGCTTGGCCAGTTCTCCACCATTGGCCACCAGCGAATCCGTGGCCAGGACTCCCGGGCCGCCGGCATTGGTCAGAATCGTAAGCCGCGGACCCTTGGGGCGAGGCTGCCGGCTCAGCACTTCTGCCATGTAGAACAGGTCCGCGATATTGTGGACCCGCAAAACTCCGGAACGGTGAAAGGCAGCGTCGAGGACTTCGTCGCTTCCCGTCAGGGCGCCGGTGTGCGAGGCCGCGGCGCGCGACGCCGCTTCCGAGCGGCCGGCTTTGATCACGATGATGGGCTTGGTGAGGGCGACTTCGCGGGCCGCGGACAAAAACGAACGCGCGTCTCCCACTGATTCCATGTAGATCAGAATGCTCTTGGTGCGCGGATCGTCGCCAAAGTAGTCGAGCAGATCACCCCAACCCACATCCAGCATGGAGCCGGTAGAAACGATGGCGCTGAATCCAACTTGTTCGCGAGCGCTCCAGTCGAGGATCGCGACCAGAAGCGCTCCACTCTGGCTGAGGAACGCGACATTACCGGCTTTGGGAGGATCCTTTACGAAGGTGGCATTCAGATTGATTGCCGGATTCATAATGCCCAGGCAGTTGGGGCCTATCAAGCGCAAGGAACCGCGCTGTACGTGTTCTAGAATCTGTTGTTCGAGGGCAGCACCTTCGGCGCCGCGCTCTCTGAATCCGGCAGAAATCACGATGGCGGATCCGACGCCAGCATCCACGCATTCTCCAATTATCTGTGGGACGGTCGTCGCCGGGGTCGTAACTACAGCCAAGTCCACCGGCCGGGGGACGTCGCGAATGCTGCTGTAGGTTTTCAGCCCGAGTACTTCCGGGTGCCTGTCGTTGACGGCATACACTTTTCCTTGTGCGGCGCCGCGCAGCAGGTTCTCCAGGACGGTGCGGCCCACCGTGCCGGGACGACTGGTGGCACCGATAACGGCCACCGAACGCGGAGTAAACATCGCATCCAGGCCGTAGCTCGGCGGGAGTGTTTGGCGCTCTCCGCTAGCGGGATTCGGTGAGTGTTCTACGAGATCAGCCACGGGATGCAGCCTCGGTCGAGTCTATCAAGGTTATAGTGCAGCTTTAGCAAGCAGGAAAGCCGATTCGCGCGCAGGTCTCATCGATAAGCGTCTTTGTCGAAAACTGGTAGAGGTTGGTCCGCTTCCACTCGTGGTTTACCGACCTGCACCAGGGCTTCAAACTTCTGTTCGACGGAGAGAGCACGAGACACCAGGCATAATTCCTTGGCCTTATGTAAGAGCTTGGAGGCTCGTGTCCTTTCCTGTTCTTGCGGAATCGTCAGATTTGTCTGAATGAGTACCTGGCCAAAATTATAGCCGGAGTCAGCCCGGTTGACGGAACCTTCGACTTCCACCTGCAGATCGGTGAAGGCGAGCTTCGAATGATCCGCGAGTGCCCGAAAGGTGATGGTGAAGCAACTGGCGATGGCGGACAGCAGCAAGTCCTCAGGTGTCCACCTGCCTTCCAGGCCGCCAAGAGCAGGCGGGGATGTGAAATGGATGGCATTGGGTGCGGAACTGGATTTGGCAAAGCCGGTGCGGCCAGAAGCCCACCAGGCAACGACTCGAAACCGAAGTGAATCTTCCATGGCGTTATCCCTTTCCTCGTTCCCGCAGTTTAAAATCACGGCCCATCGAGACCTCACTTGGAAGGTCTCGAAATTTGCGGTACTCGCGGTTTGCCCTTGCCACCGGTTCACCAGTCACTCCTTGCTGGGAATGGACGGTAGCGCCACTTTCTTACGGCTTCGATTGCAGTCGGCCCCGGCACCGATTGTGGTGCTGGTGGAGGCCACGATCGGCGCAGCCGCCACAGATCTCCTGTGGGTATAGAGTTTGGCCGCAGAGGGGGTAGTTAACCATGTTTGTAGTCACAGTTTTTTGTGATCCTGATCACAAAGGAATCGGTGATACAATTTTTCCGGAAAGCGGTGGCGAATGCGTGCGCCCTACGGGCTGAACATCCTCGACAACTGTCTGGCTTGCCCGATGCGGGAGGAACATTTGTTCTGCCATCTACCGGAAGCCGCGCTGCAGAGGCTGAGCGAGATCAAATCCACCGCCGTCTACCCCAGATCAGCGATGCTGTTTATCGAGGGACAGCTGCCGCGCGGCGTGTTCGTGATGTGCACAGGTAAGGCGAAGCTTTCGACGTCATCGGCGGAGGGCAGGACGGTGATTACCAAAATCTCCGAGCCGGGAGACGTGCTGGGGCTGAGCGCCACGATTTCCAATCGGCCGTACGAAGTGACCGCCGAGATGATTGAGCCCGGCCAGGCAAATTTTATTACCCGGGATGCCTTGCTGCACTTCCTGCGCGAACATGGAGCCGTGGCGCTGCGAGTGGCGGAGGAATTAAGCCGCAATTACTACACCGCGTACGAAGGAATTCGCACGCTGGGACTTACCAACTCCCCGTCGGAACGGTTCGCGAAATTACTGCTGGGATGGTCCAAGGCCTCGCGCAATGGAGACCCTCTGCAGTTGAAGCTGACGCTGACGCACGAGGAAATCGCCGAAATCATTGGCACGACGCGGGAAACCGTCAGCCGCTTGCTCTCGCAGTTCAAGAGGAAGCAACTGGTGCAATTCAAGGGCGCAACCCTGATTATCCGCAACAAGGCTGCCCTGGTAGCTATGGTCAACTCCTGACCGCTGGCGGGGCCGGTTAGCCCTTTTTGGACGGTGTGCTCGGTTCGCCGAGAGCTTGCTCCTTAAGCGCCTGTTCGTAACCAAGCGCGGCATAGAAGATGGCGCGATCGAAGAACTGCTCCAGCAGTTGCAGCATTTCCAGTTCACCGAACACTTCCACAGGGCGTTCTAAAACCGCTTCTTTCTTAACAAACTCCCACAGGTTCTCCTTCGTCAAAACGATCACCCAAATCACTTCGCTCACCGGCACGCCCTGACCGGCCCGTTTAGCTCCAATCTTCAGATAGCGTTGCTCGAGGTAGGTTTCATCCTTGCCCACCAGCCACTCACCCAGATGACGGTAGATCTCATATACGCGTTCTTGCAGATCGGCGCTGGGGACGTTGCGATAGCCTGGGGTCAATTCAGAATTCTGAACGCGCTCGAGAAGGCTCACCGCCAGCGCTTCAGAGTGAGTCTCGATCAGCCGAACGAGACGATAAAGCATCATCATGACGACCTCCCCTCCGCAAACCAAACACTTTAGTTTGAACGCCTGCGTGATTCGCGGCCATGACGGGCGGTACAGCGTTCCGTGATGAAAGTCACTAAGGGAGTCCCGAGGTTCCAGGGGCTTCCCACCGCCACCTCATGAAAAGCATTGTCTCACGTGAGCATTATTCATCGAAGCCTGCCGGTCCCTCGACTACGTCTCTTCGGCTGCTGGCGGAGGGGAAGCCGGAAAACTAAGATAGAGAACAGCACGAATAGAAAGGCAGGACTCAATGACTCCCCTAACCTCATTGACCCCCGCTCAGAATCCGATTTCGATCCAGCCCTTGACGCCCGAGGAGCTGGGCAAGATCGACGCCTACTGGCGGGCGGCGAATTATCTCTCCGTGGGCCAGATCTATCTGTATGAGAACCCGCTTCTCCGCGAACCGCTGAAGATCGAGCACATCAAGCCGCGACTGCTGGGACACTTTGGGACGACGCCCGGCTTGAACTTCATCTACGTCCATTTCAATCGCCTGATCAAGAACTACGATCTGAATGTCATCTACATTGCCGGTCCTGGACACGGCGGGCCGGGACTGGTCGCCAATACCTACCTGGAGGGCACCTACAGCGAGTTTTATCCCAACATCACTCAAAGCGAAGAGGGCATGAAGCGGCTGTTCAAACAGTTTTCTTTCCCTGGAGGAATTCCGAGCCATGCGGCGCCGGAGACGCCGGGGTCCATCCACGAAGGCGGGGAGTTGGGGTATTCGATCATGCACGCTTGCGGCGCGGTATTCGACAACCCCGACCTAATTGCGTGTTGCGTGGTGGGAGACGGCGAGGCAGAAACAGGGTCCACTGGCGACGAGTTGGCATAGCAATAAGTTCCTGGATCCGATGCGGGATGGCGCCGTGCTGCCGATTCTCCATCTCAATGGCTACAAGATCGCGAATCCCACCGTGCTGGCGCGCATGAATGATGAGGAGCTTACACATTTCTTCACCGGCTACGGCTGGAAACCGTATTTTGTCGAAGGGGACGATCCCGAAGCGATGCATCAACTGATGGCCGGAACTTTGGACACCGTGGTGAGCGAGGTTCGAGCGATTCAATACAGTGCCCGGAGCGGCGGTGACTCGGGCCTGCCGGTTTGGCCGATGGTGGTCTTGCGCAGTCCGAAGGGCTGGACGGGACCGAAAATGGTGGATGGAAAACCGGTCGAGAACACATGGCGCGCGCATCAAGTGCCGGTGGCTGACCTGCAGAAGCCGGAACACCTGAAGATCCTTGAAGATTGGATGAAAAGCTACCGAGCCGAGGAATTGTTTGACGAGAACGGCAAATTCATTTCCGAACTCGCGGAACTGGCTCCCAAAGGCGAGCGCAGGATGGGAGCGAATCCTCATGCCAATGGCGGCCTGCTGCTACGCGATTTGGTGATGCCCGACTTTCGCGACTACGCCGTCAACGTTCCGAAGCCCGGCACCGAGAATGCGGAGGCCACGCGCGTGCTCGGGGGATTTTTGCGTGACGTGATGAAGCTGAACGCGGACGCAAAGAATTTCCGCGTCTTCGGCCCGGACGAAACGGCGTCGAACCGACTGGAGGCTCTCTATGAGGCGACCGACAAGCAATGGATGGAGCCCATCTTTCCGGTGGATGAACATCTTTCGCAGCGCGGCCGCGTGCTGGAGATGCTCAGCGAGCATATGTGCCAGGGCTGGCTGGAGGGGTATTTGCTGACGGGGCGCCACGGGTTCTTCTCCTGCTACGAAGCGTTTATTCACATTATCGATTCCATGTTCAACCAGCACGCGAAATGGCTGAAGGTGACACGCGATATCGAATGGCGACGTCCGATAGCATCCCTCAACTATTTGTTGACATCTCACGTGTGGCGGCAAGATCACAATGGGTTTACGCATCAGGACCCTGGCTTCATCGATCTCGTGGTGAATAAGAAAGCCGACATCGTCCGGGTCTACCTTCCGCCCGACGCGAATTGCCTGTTGTCGGTCGCCGATCATTGTCTGCGGAGCCGGCACTATGTCAATGTGATCGTCGCCGGCAAGCAACCCGCTTTGCAGTTTCTCGACCTGGAGTCGGCGATCGAACACTGCACCACTGGGATTGGCATTTGGGAGTGGGCGAGTACAGACAACGGAGCCGAACCTGATGTCGTAATGGCTTGCGCAGGCGATGTCCCCACGCTCGAAACCCTGGCAGCGGTCGATCTTTTGCGGCAGCATTTTCCTGACATCAGGATTCGCGTGGTGAATGTGGTTGACCTGATGACCATAGAGCCCCCGGGCGAACATCCGCATGGGCTTTCGGATGTTGATTTCGATTCCATGTTCACCGTGGATAAGCCGATTATCTTCGCCTATCACGGCTATCCCTGGCTGATTCACCGCCTCACCTACCGGCGACACAATCACGACAATCTTCATGTGCGGGGCTATAAAGAGGAGGGGACAACCACCACGCCGTTCGATATGACGGTCCTCAACGATCTTGACCGCTTCCACCTGGCGGGGGATGTGGTGGACCGTGTTCCCAGACTGCAAAAAGTGGGAGGCCACTTCAAGCAGTTGCTGCGCAACAAACTGGTCGAGCATCGGCAATACATTCACGAACACGGAGACGACATGCCGGAAATCCGGGACTGGACCTGGCCTTACTAATGAACGTGCTAGTTCTCAACTCCGGCTCCAGCAGCCAGAAGAGCTGTCTCTACGAAATTGGGGATACGCTGCCCGCCGATCCACCGGCTCCGATTTGGGAAGGGAAGATCGAGTGGGTTGATGGCAAGGCTGAGTACTCGATCAAGAACTCGCGCGGAGTTTCCCGAGAGGATCTTCCGTCGGTGGGCTCGCGTGCGGAAGCCATTGAGCGCTTGCTGCAGAGCTTGTGGAGCGGTGAAACGCAAGCCATTCCCGACTCTTCCGATATTGATGTTGTGGGACACCGGGTGGTTCACGGTGGCCCGCACCACTTCGAGCCGGCGTTGGTGACCGCTGAGGTCAAGTCGGCGATCAAGAGCGTTTCCGTTTTTGCGCCACTGCACAATCGCGCTGAATTGGAAGGCATGGAAATTGTCGCCAAGTTGCTAGGTACACTGCCGCAGGTCGCCGTCTTCGACACCGGTTTTCATCGAACCATGCCGTTAGCTGCGGCCACCTACCCAGGTCCGTATGAGTGGTTCGAGCAGGGAATTCGCCGCTACGGATTCCACGGCATCAATCATCAATATTGCGCGGAGCGTGCGGCTCAGTTGCTGGGCAAGAATGCGAATTCGCTGAAGCTCGTGACTTGCCACTTGGGGAATGGTTGCTCTTTGGCGGCGATTCGCGAGGGTCGAAGCGTCGACACGACCATGGGTTTTACTCCGCTCGAAGGTCTGATGATGGGCACGCGCTCGGGCTCGGTGGATCCGGGCGTCCTCACTTACTTGATTCGGCGGAGACACTTCCTGGACGAGCAACTTGACGACGTGCTGAATAAGAAATCGGGACTGCTTGGAATCTCGGGGATCTCCAGCGATATGCGGGAAGTTCTTGCCGCCAGCAAGAACGGCAACGAACCGGAAAGAATGGCGCGGGCAAAGCTGGCGCTGGATATGTATGTCCATCGCTTGCGCTCGGGAATCGGCGCCATGATTGCGGTGCTGGGCGGCATTGACGCTCTCGTTTTTACAGCGGGAGTCGGCGAAAATTCATCCGAGGTTCGTGCCGCGGTCTGCGACAATCTTGCGTTCCTGGGGGTGCGGCTCGACCAGGAAAAGAACGCACCATCGCCCTCGGACAAAGATAAAGATAAGGATATCTCCTCTCGGGATGCTACCGTCCGCGTTTTTGTAATTCATGCGCAGGAAGACTGGATGATCGCACGGGCGTGCTGGTACCTCGTGCAGAGGAGCCGGAGCCAGCAGTGAATCAGAACAAAAAAGCAAGAGCGAACCTGCAGATAGGCTTGAGGTTCGCTCCTGAAGTGCGCTCCTGACAATTAAGCTCTTACTCCTCGGTCCCGAATCTCTTCAGGTCCTCCGGTCCATCGGTCAATGCCACCACCTCTTTGCCCTGAACCAGTTCGCGGATGCTTTCCACCACGTCTGGATTAGCCAGGGTAGTGATATCTCCAGTGTTCATGTTGTTGGAGAGGGCGGCGAGAATACGGCGCATGAGCTTGCCGGAACGGGTCTTGGGCATATCCGGAACGACGTGGATGTGCTTGGGACGGGCAATCTTGCCGATCATGGTTTCAATGACCTTGTTGACCTTCTCAATGATCTCCGGGCTCGACTTAATACCGGGTTTCAGGGCGATATAGACTTCGGGCACGCGGCCCTTGATCTCGTCCGCCACTGGTACCACGGCCGCTTCTGCCACCTCGGAAACCGTCAGGCATGCAGACTCGATTTCCTTGGTGCCCAAACGGTGGCCGGCCACATTGATGACATCATCGACTCGGCCGAGAATGCGGAAATAGCCGTCGGCGGCCAGCACCGCTCCGTCCGACGCAAAATAGGGCCAGTCATGCCAATCCTTGCTGTTGCGATTCTTGCAGTATTTGGCGAAGTACTGGGTCACGAAACGGTCGTGATCGCCCCAAATGGTTTGCATGATCCCGGGCCAGGGGTTGCGGATGCAGATGTTGCCCGCCTTTCCCGATCCAGCCGTGACTTCCTGGCTGTTTTCGTCATAAATCACCGGATAGATTCCCGGCACGCCTGGGCCGGCGCTGCCCGGTTTCATGGGATCGAGCGCCGGTTTCGTGCTGCAGAGGAATCCGCCGTTCTCCGTCTGCCACCAAGTGTCGACGATGGCGGCCTCCCGCTTGCCGACAGTTTCGTAGTACCAGCGCCAAACCTCGGGTTCGATGGGCTCTCCCACCGTGGTCATGTGCTTGAAATGGTAGTTGTACTTGTTGGGTTCGTCGTGACCGGCCTTGCGCAACATGCGAATGGCGGTGGGCGAGGTGTGGAAGATGTTGACATCGAGGCGCTCGGCGATTCTCCATACGCGGCCAGCGTCGGGGTAGGTCGGGACACCTTCATAGATGACGCTGGTAGCAGCCAATGCGAGCGGACCGTAGACAATATAGGAGTGGCCCGTGATCCAGCCGATGTCGGCCATGCACCAGTAAACATCCTCGGGATGAATATCCTGGATGTACTTGGAGGTGCCGGTCACATAAGCGAGGTAGCCGCCGGTGCGGTGTTGGCAGCCTTTGGGTTTACCGGTGCTGCCGCTGGTGTACATAAGAAACAGCGGCGCCTCGGCATCCATGGGGACGGGAGCCACCAGTTCGCCTTTGTATTTCGGGAGCACTTCGTCGACGAAGAAATCGCGCCCTTTCACAAACGGCGTTGCGGACGCATTCTGTCCCGCGTGCCGTCTCCAGACCAGGACCTTGTCCACAGTCTGGCCTTCCTTCTTGGCAAGAGCCAGCGCAATATCAGCGCCCGCTTTGTGGTCGAGCAACTTGCCATTGCGATAGTAGCCATCCATCGTGATCAAGATGTGGCTTTGCGAATCGGCGATACGCGTTCCGCAAGCCTCGCCGCTGAAGCCGCCAAACACAACCGAGTGGATCACGCCCAGGCGGGCGCAGGCCAGCATGGTGATCGGCAACTCGGGAACCATCGGCATATGGATGGTGACGCGATCTCCGGCCTTCAGACCGCAGAAATCGCGGAGCAACGCCGCGAATTCATTCACTCTCACGTAGAGTTCGCGGTAGGTGAGCGATACGGGCGTCTCGGATTCCGGCTCCGGAACGAAGATAATCGCGGCTTTGTTTTTGTACTTGGCGAGATGACGGTCGATACAGTTGTACGAGGCGTTGATCTTGCCGCCGACGAACCACTTCCAGAACGGCGGATCGCTGGTGTCAAGCGTCTTGTCCCAGTACTTGTACCAGGTCAGCAGGTCAGCGTACTCCCGGAAGCATTCCGGGTAATTCTTCTCGCTGAAGCGTTCGATGACATCGGGATCGCTCAGATTCGCCTGGCCAATAAATTTGGAAGAAGGATAGTAGTATTCTTCTTCGCGCCAATGAACTGCGATCTGAGCCTCAGTGGTCTCGGTCACCACAGTTTTTTTCTGGAGAATATCAGCCATATCGGTTTACCCCTTAAATTCTGAATTTGTAATGCACACTGACGGTTTCCCGCCAGCGCGGAGTCAATCAAGGTCGTGCGCGATTTTTAAGAACCCGTTGGTACCGTCGCTCCCAGGCTTTGGCGCAGGGCCTGGGAGCGGCTTCTGAAACCTTACTTTACACTGCCGTACCTTACGCTGCCGACGGCACCTTTTTCGCCGCGATTCACCTCCTCGGTGCGGACGGGCGTTTGGCTGCCAGTTCGCAGAGCAGGGCAACTGCCGCGAGACCGCCGCCGTGTAGAACGCCATCTGGTAGTTGTGGTACTTGTCGTACAGCATACCGCCGATGCGACCACCGAGGAGACCGGCTACACCCCATGCAGTGAATAGCATGCCGTAGTTGATGCCCAAGTTCTTGGTGCCCCAGAAGTCGGCTGCCGTTGATCCGTTGACCGAAAGCTGGGTGCCGTAGCACCAGTAAACGATGAACAACATCACGAACAGGGCCACCACGTGGCCGCCCACGTAATACAGAATGGGCATAGCCACCATGGAGATGCCGATCATCAGGCGCAAGACGTTAATGCGGCCGAGGTGGTCCGACATCCAACCCGACAGGATGCGGCCCATGGCATTTCCTGTCGCGCCCACCACCAAGCCAAAGGCAGCCAGGGTGGTGCCGGGAATACCCACGCTCTTGGCGAAAGGTACCAACTGGCTAATGACCATGAGACCGGCCGCGCAGCCCAACGCGTATGCCACCCACATCAAGTAGAACGTCGGCGTGCGCAACACCTCGCCGGGGGTGAAGTCATAGGTGCTAGCCACAGCCTTGGAAGCCGGAGCAGGTGTCCAGCCAGCAGGCTTGTAACCAGCGGGTGGGTTCTTCAGCAGGAACGCGCCGAACACCGTCATCGCAAAGAAGATCACGCCCAGGACCTGAAAGGTGACACGCCAGCCAAAGTGCGGAATCAGGTAGCTGGCCGCCAGCGGGCCGAAGATAGCGGAACCGCCGCCATATCCGCCCACCGCCAGCCCTACCGCGAGACCGCGCTTGTCCGGGAACCACTTGGACATGACCGGAATCGGAGTCGCGTAACCAAAACCGTTGCCCAATCCTCCGAGGACGCCGAAGAAGATGAAAAACTTGGTCAGGCTATCGGCGGAAGAGCAGAGGAAAAAGCCCAGGCTCACCAGAATGGCGCCAATCAGGGAAATCTTGAAAGGCCCAAGTTTATCCTGCAACCGGCCAGCGACAATGAACGTGAGCGCGAAGACCACCACCGCGATGATGAACACGTTGGAGGTATCAGCTCGCTTCCAGTGGAATTCCTTTTCTAACGGGGCCACAAAGACACTCCAGGCATACAGCGAGCCCAGTGCCAGGTTCATGGACACACCGCCGACCACGCGCCACCAGCGACTTATGCCGGCGGTACCAGATTCAATATTTGCGTTAGCCACAGTTTTTCTCCTTTACAAAAATGAAATGAGAACCGGGAGCCGTTCTTGCTTTACAACCACGACTCCTTTACGGCAGATGCCTACGTGCTGATTCTTCCAACCAACCCCAACTTTTGCGCGATATCATACTGCGGTCCACCTTCAAGCGCTAGCTTAAATATGCCCTGCAACCGCCATCCCGGCTTAGGGCTGCGTCTTTTGCAGGTTAGCGGTCACATTCACCGCTGAATCCGCCTCCACCGTGAGCTCCCGCTTCCACTCGGCAAAGCCTGAAAGGGAAATGACGACGACATGTGTCCCAGGGCTAAGGCCGATTTCGGAGGGCGTGCTGCCTACGTATCTCCAGTCAACGGTGATTTCCGCACCGGAGGGTGTCGAGGCGAAATTGCACTTCACTTTCTCCGGAGAGGCTGCCTGCGCGTAGGCAGGTGGCGGAGCAGGCACGGAGACTGTTGAAGTCTGCACCGGCGCCGCAGCGTGCGGGACTGGCACAGCTGGAGCCTGCCCGGAATTCTTAGCTGCGGCCGGGACGGGCTGAGCTGCAACTGCGACCGCAGTCGTGGGCAGGCCAGTCTTTTCGTTCGTATCTACCAGCTTGTAGAACTGACCTCGCACCTTGCCCTTGTCATCCACGTAGTACACGGTGATGCCGTGCTTTCCCCTTCGGGCGTCCAAAGTCTCGCCCTTGGGCAACGGTACGCACCTGGAATTTCTTGACCCCATGGTGCACGTGACCCGGATCGGCGGCTCGTTGCCTTCCTGCACCAGCAAGGTATTCACCAGTGGCGCGTTTGTAGTGGAACGGCAATATGCGTCGAAGGTGAGTTGGTCGCAATTGTTGGGAACACCGTTGTTGTCAAGGCTCAACGCTCGGGTTTCAGAATCCAGCACCGTTATCCGTATTGTTTTGTTCCGCGAAGCGGCGTTCGCGAACATTGACACCAACAGGAGACCCGCCAGCAAAGCCGCCATTTTACGCATACTCATCGAACCAAATCCTCCAAACACTGCAGATGCATCAGTCGCCTACCGGGATTTCCCGAACGATCCAGTAGGCCGGTCCCGCAGATTCGGTACATTGTGATCCCTTGGCGTGTCATGCACAATAGCTTTCCCCGTTGGAGGGGGTTGGGGAGGACAGACTCACCTGCCGGCCACCGCCCCGCGTGGAGCCCGTCCCCTTTTCTTGGGTAGCCGGTGCCGTCGGTCTGCACCGGCCATTTCAGTCATGCGACCGGAAACCCCGGCGGGCCATCTCTTTGGCCGCCGGGGTTGGAGGGTCGGTTCTAGAACGTAAAGATCGGCCCGAACTCCGTACGGTGATCCTGCCATTCGTTGGATGGACTTCCAGCAATTGTGTATATGTTGGCATGGTCCAAACCACGGGTGGCGTAGATCGACTGCTCGAAACCGAACTGGCACCAGTTGTTGAATTTGTAGTTCAGGGTTCCGATGGCCGACTTGCCCATCAACAGGGGCAATGGGGCCGTCCCGCCGCCGTTATAGGCGGCTTTATAGCCGGGATTATTCAGGTCACGATCCACCACCTGGTCCTTGCCGAGGGTGAACTGAAGCTGCCAGCCCGCGTTGTGACCATGCGGATCTGCATTAAACCAGCGGGAAAGCGGCAAGCCGAGCTGGACGAATCCGCCGAACGACCGGATGGGCTGCTGCGGAGCAACCACAACAGTGCCGGCGCAGGTTCCAGGGGTAATCCCGTCCTTTAGCGTCGTCCCGGTGGCGGTAAACGCGCCCGAGCAACCCAGTACGGCGCCACCGGCAGCAGCAAGCGGACCGCCATCGAGAGTGGGGAACGGCCCCTGCACGCCATTCAGTCCGCTCACGTCGGTGGCGAAAGAGTTGATTTGGTCGCCGAAGAAGAAGCGCAGGTCGCCTCCCTTGTATGCGGTCGCCACCAAAGTGAACCAGCGGGTGGGCAATTGCGCCACGATCTGGCCGCCCCACATATGGCTGGAAGCCTGAAAGCCGTTCGGGAAGGTGGTGCAGTAGTTGGTATTCGCACACAAATCCGCGTATGGCGCGGACGAACCGACCGCGGATAAATTGTAAGCGATCGATGTGCGCGAGCCACGGAATCCAGCAAAGGCGATTTGCGCCGGGGCGACACCCTTGGCCTTGTCGAGCTGGAAACTCAAGGCCACTCTGCCTTCCCATTCGGGACGGTCGGAGTCGGCGCCCTCGCGCTCGCCTTGTCCGATTTGGCCAGCGAGACCGAGCGACCCGAGCTTCTCGATCTGACCGGTGCTAGGCATCATGATCCCAAATTGACCCTCGAGATTGACGTGGTGTTCCTTATCCAGGGTCTGTATAATCCCGCCCCGCAGTTGTGGCGAACGTTCCCAAGTGTTGCCCCAATATGCACCGTTGAATGTGGTTTCCATTATGTTCATCAGTGCGCCAGATCCGAAAAGCGTCCAGTCCTGGCCACCGACAAAGAAGACATCAGTGTTCTCGCTGGCGTGGTAATCCAGGCGAACGAAGGCCAAACGTAGTTGCGGCATATTGCTGCGAATCGAGGAAACGTCGCGGTTGTCGACTTCGCTGAAGTTGCCTTCGAAGTCGCCCTCTATCTTGCCGGTAAGCGTCAGGTTCTTGGAAATATCCGGCCATTCGAAGTTCGCTCCAAAGCGCGTGGACCGCGCCTTGACGTGGAACTCAGGATCTTTCGTTGGGCCAGTGCTCAAAATATTTCCCGAATTCAGCCATATGCCAGGAAACGGGAAGTCATCGCCATCGGGGTCGCTGCTGTCATGGACGACCGTCGCTTTGATGAAGCCGTAAGGCGCAAGCGTGATCGGGCCCACCTTGATACCGCTTAGTCCGCCGGTCTTGGGCGCGTCGACTGGGAACACCCGGATTGGAACAACCGCCGGTATCACCGCCGGTGCGGGGGGTTTCGGTGGCGCAGCAGCCTGCGCCGGCTGGGTTTCCATGCTGGCGAGGGAGGTTGAGATTGCGGCTTCCGGGACGGCCACGCTGGTAGAAGGTTGTATTGCCGGGCTCGCGGCCGCGGAGAGATCGGCTGCGTTCAATAAGCCTTTGCGACTGAGCGCTTCGACCAGAGCTTGAAATTGAGCTGTGGGAGAAGCACTTCGAATGGCGTTGGCCTCGGTAGGCGCCAGAACACCCTTCATTACGAGCACTCCGAGCAATGCCGTGACATTCGAATCGTTTGTGGTTGAGGTCAGGCTTGGACTAGGGCTAGGACTAGGACTTGGGCTAGGGTTTGGGCTTGCGGCAGCGCTACCTTCCGCGCTGGCTGCATTCGCGGCATTGTCATTTGCCGTTGTTGTGTCGTTGTTTCCCGCCATGACGGGCACGGCCGTGAGGGCCAGTACCAGCAGGCTTAGCAACCACGATTTCAACTTCAACATAGACGGTGTCCTCCTCGTTCCGGCTCGGCTCAGGCCTGGCCACAGAACATGGGGCGGAACATTATGTTGTTTTCAAACCCTATGCTGTGATTGCCGTCACACATCATCGTAGTTGCCATCACAGCGGTCGGCCCGTGAACCAAAGCAAAATCCTCCGCACGTATTCGCAGTTTGCCGCGTGCTCGGGAGGTCCGCATGAGCGCTTCGAACCCTCCTTCTGGGCCGGCAGGGCCCAATTGACAACTTAGCTGCGAGGGCGAAAGGAGAACACAATGAGCCTGGTCAATCCGATCGTGCAAAAGTGGATCGATGAAGGAAAGAATGACCCGGAAGCTTTTTGGGGACGCGCGGCGGAGCAGCTACCATGGTTTCGCAAGTGGGATCGAGTGCTGGACTGGACTCCGCCGACCTTCAACTGGTTCGTGGGCGCACAGACGAACCTGGCTTACAACGCCCTCGACTATCACGTGAAGCGCGGTTGGGGCGGGCATACGGCGCTGATCTATTTCAATGAACGCGGTGAGCGGCGCGTCTTCACCTATGCGCAACTGCTTTACGAGGTCGAGCGAGTGGCGGCGGCGCTACGCGGGCTGGGCATCCAGAAGGGTGATCGCCTCACGGTCTACATGCCGACTTGCCCGGAAGCCATCATCCTGATGTTGGCAACGGTTCGTATTGGCGCCATTCACTCCGTGGTCTTCGCGGGATTCGGCGCGAAAGCGTTGGGCGACCGCATTCGGGCCAGCGGATCGCGCCTGGTTTTCACGGCTGACGCGACTTACCGCAAGGGGAAGGACACTCGCCTGAAAGAGATCGTGGATGAAGCGCTGCAAGCGGGAAGTGACGTAGAGAGAGTCATCGTGCTGAAACGAACCGCGGCGGAAACGCCGTGGACGTCGGGGCGCGACCTTTCTTGGGACGAGTTCCTTAAGCGCGCCGACGGCCAGTCGGGCGACTATGTTCCGATGGAAGCCAATGAACCAGCATTCATCCTCGCCACGTCCGGTACAACGGCGACTCCGAAACTGGCGATCCACACGCATGGTGGCTATCAGGTTCACATCCATAGCATGGGCAAGTGGCTGTTTGCGCTCCGGCCGACCGATGTATGGTGGTCAACGTCCGACATCGGCTGGATCGTGGGGCACAGTTACATCGTCTATGCGCCGTTGATCGTTGGAGCCACCACGGTTGCCTTTGAGGGTGCGCTCGATTATCCCGCTGCAGAATCAAATTGGAGGGCGGCGATCGAGGAATTCCGGGTCACCGGCATCTTTACTTCTCCCACTGCGGTTCGAATGCTGATGAAGTATGGGGATGCGCCCCTGCTCAAGACCGATCATACCTACCTGGAGCGAGTGTTTTGTGCGGGCGAAGTGCTCAACGCGCCGGCTTGGGAATGGCTGCAGAAGAAGATCTTCAAAGACAGGATTCCGGTCATCGACCACATGTGGCAGACGGAAACCAGCGGGCCGATGTTCGGCAATCCGTATGGGCTGGGCATGCTCCCGATCAAGCCGGGTTCAGCGACGATTGCGATGCCGGGTATTGACGCCGCGGTGGTGCAAGTCGACGGCACGGCCTGCGGCACGAATGAGAAGGGAATCATGGTCATCAGGCGTCCTTTCCCCGGCTTGACGCCAGCGTTGTGGGGAGAAAAGGAACGCTATGGCCGCGATTACTGGCAGATCATTCGCGACGTCTATTACAGCGGAGATTCGGCGCATATCGACGATGATGGTTACGTCTGGTTCGCCGGCCGCGCCGACGAAATCATCAAGATTGCCGGGCACCGCATCGGTACCATCGAGGTGGAAACCGCTCTGCTCACGCATCCCGCGGTGGCAGAGTCGGGAGTGGTGGGCCGCGCCGACGAGCTTCGCGGCGAGGTGATTTCGGCCTTTGTCGTGCTCAAGAAAGGATTTGAAGCATCGGAGGAAATGAAGAAAGCGCTGCTGGAACAAGTGCGGCATGAACTCGGGCCGATTGCCGTAATCGGTGACTTGAACTTCGTCGAGATGCTGCCCAAGACGCGGAGTGGCAAGATCATGCGCCGAGTGTTGAAGGCCGTCACCCAGGATCGGAATGCGGGTGACATTACGACCATCGAAGATGAGGGTTCGGTGGAAGAGGCACGGCACGCGTGGCAGCAGATGAGAGACCATCTCGATGCCAAGTCGCCGGCACAGGTAGCTGAGCCGGCAGCCGTCAAATGAGGGAGATAGTTATGATGCACGACTGGCGAGGGTGAGGCGTCTGTATCCGGCTCCTCGCAATTGTGGTTCGGCTCCTTTCGGCTCCGCGGCTTTGATCTTGTTATGAAGTTGCGGGCAGCGGCATGGCTGCGCGAAGCGTTCCCTTATCCCCACCACAACTAAAAGACGGCTACTGGTACTATGCTGGAAGGTTCTCGACACCGTGTTTGGGAATAACCGCCTTCCGCATGGCAAGGCCTCAACATGAGTATCCGCGGCTGGGGTCGAATCGGCAGCTGGTCCTGGCCGCGCAGATCGCCTTTCTCCCCACGGGCATTTTGACCACTCTGCTGGGCCCGATGTTGCCCATCCTGATCGCGCGCTGGGCGCTCAACGACACGCAGGCAGGCAATCTTTTCCTGGTGCAGTTCCTGGCTGCGCTTGCGGGCGTGCAAATCTCCGGGATACTGCTGGCACGAGCGGGGTTCCGACCGGCATTTCTTTCCGGACTACTGCTGATGGCCGGCGGCGTAGCCACGCTCTACCTGGGATCGCCTGCGCTGGGAATGGTGTCGGTAGCGGTGTATGGGCTGGGCTTGGGTTTGATTGTTCCTACCGACAATCTGATGATCGCAGAGATTACTCCAGATTCGCGGGCGGCGGCCGTAAGCCTGCTGAATTTTTACTGGGGAGTGGGCGCTGTACTCTGCTCGGTGCTGGTCGCGTGGGCGCAGCGGCACCAGTTGATTCCCGTATTTCTCGGAGCTGTATCCGTATTTCTTGTGGTGCTGGCAGTGAGCGTGCGTAACCTGCCGTTTCCCCATGCGGTCAAGGCCAGCGGCTCGCCGGTCGCGTGGCGGAAAATCTGCAAGGATCCCGCAATATGGCTGTTCGCCGCGGTGTTCTTTCTCTACCCCGGTGCAGAGACCGCGGTGGGTGGCTGGATTGGCTCGTATGTGGCCCGGATGGGATCTGGTGGGGCGGCGATGGGACCCATGATGCCGGCTTTTTTCTGGTCGGCACTGATGTTGGGCCGGGCCGCGGCAGGCCTGCTTTTGAGACACGTGCCGGAGCGGCGCGTGCTGGAGGTGGGCTTCTTAACGGGGACGGCGGGGATTGGGCTGATGCTGTGGTCATCGAGCCTGCCGGGCGTCACTGCCGCCGCACTCATCACCGGATTCAGCTTTGCCACCTTGTATCCCATCACAGTCGCGCGCTTTTCGCATCGCTTCGGGGTCGCCGCCCGGAGCATCGGATCAGTGATGTTTTCCTTAGCATCGCTAGGACCGGCGGTATTGCCGTGGACGGTGGGAGTAATTTCGAAAACCACGGGCAACCTGCGCGCCGGTCTTGCCGTGCCGCTGGCAGCAACTGTGATCTTGTTGCTGATACACATCCGGGACTGGTAAGGCGGCTACTGTCCCTGCGCCAACGCTTTCTCCAGATCATCGGCGGCTTTGCCGATTGCGGCGGCGACGTTCGCCAGCACCTGGCCAACTATGGGAACCTGGGCATCGGCTTCCTGCCATTTTTCCTGATCCATGTATTCACGAACCGCCGCAATCGGCTTCGCCCCGTACCCGGTGTAAGCGCCGGGAGCATAGACCTGATGCTTGAACCACGGGCGTTCCGGCAAACCTTTCTCGGTTAGAAACGCTCGCTGAATCTGCATCAGATCGGCATTCAGAGCGGCGGCGGTCTGGGCGGGCAAAGCGGTTCCGGCAGCCTGCCATTTGGCAAACGCCGACTGATATCGTTCCGCGCTTTTCTTGATCGCCTCAACTCCGTTCTTGAGCGGCGCAAAATTCATGAACGGTGGGACCGGCTTGGCTAGCGGAGGGACATAGGTCCTGCGCGGGTCAGCCGTGGCCGTGAACACGCCTTCTTTCAGCTCGAGATTACGCTCGGTGATTTCGTCCTGCTTGTCTTTGAGCAGCTTCTCCAGTTCCTTCACATATCGTTCGATGGTCTCCGCCTCAGCGTTGTACTCGTAGGGAATCACGTCGGCATCCGCTAGCCGCATGACCGCAGTTCCACCGGTCTGTGCCAGCGCGCGGCCGTAAGAGAAATCGGTATCCACAAACTTGGTGTACCAGTAAAAGTCGTCATAGATGGAATGATAGGAGTCGGCATCGTTCTCACCGCTGTAACCGATGTTAAGAGCAGAGATGCCGGCATGGTCGATGAATGGTGCGTAGTCCGAACCGTCTCCCAGCGCGCCGATCCGCAGGTCGTTGCTCTTTCTGATCTCGGCCCGCTCCTCGGCATTGTGTGCCCTTGCAATCCGCTGCAGACGTGCCCTTTGCTGGACTGAAATGTGTTTCTCCGGATCTTGAACATCCAAAGCTACATCGTTAATGAGGTGTTGCAAATCGTGCGAACCGCCGGCGAAGAGGAAGCCCCGGCCATTGCTATCAGAATTAATGTAAGCGACGGCATGTTTCTGTAGTTCGTCGCCATGGGTTTCGACCCACTCGGTCGAGCCTAGCAAGCCGGGTTCTTCGCCGTCCCAGGCACAGAGGATGATGGTCCGTTTCGGATTCCATCCTTGTTTATGCAGATTGCCGAGCATGCGAGCTTCTTCTAAAACCGTGACCATGCCGGAGATGGGATCATCGGCACCATTGACCCAGGCATCGTAGTGATTGCCACGGATCACCCACTGGTCTGGCGCATCGGCTCCGCGCATGGTGGCGATGACGTCGTTGACCGGCTTCAGGTCCCAGTTCGAAGCGACCTTCAGATGAACTTTCGCGGGGCCGGGACCGACGTGATAGGTGATAGGCAGAGCGCCTCGCCACGCTTCGGGCGCAACCTGTCCCTGCAAGGCCGTCGAGCAACGGCAGGGCATCACCCCAGGAAATCGGCAGCACGGGAATCTTGGTGATGGTCTTCGCATCTTTGATATCGAGCCGCTTGGCGTCGGCCGTTGCGCCGACTCCGGGGGTCAGAGGATCGCCGGGATAGTCGGTGTCCATGACGCTGCCGCGTTGCACGCCTTCGCGCGGCCGCCAACCACCCTTGGGATAGTCGTCGCCATTGTAGAAGCCATCGTCCTTGGGATCGGAATAAATGATGCAACCGATCGCCTCGTGCTCGGCCGCAACTTTAGGCTTGATACCGCGCCAGCCTTCGCCATAACGCGCGATTACGATGGCGCCTTTGACGGAAATCCCCAGACGGTCGAGTTGCTCATAGTCTTCTCGGTTGCCGTAGTTCACGTACACCAGTGGGGCAGTCACGTCTCCGTCGATGGAATAGGCGTTATAGGTCGGCAACTGTTCGGCAATTTGATTGGAAGTCGGATCGCCCGGAACAGCAGGTTCCTGCAACTTGGCGTGGAACTTGGTCGGCTCGATCATTTCGACGATGCGTTCTTTAGGCGTCGGGAAAAGCACCTGGAAGGTCTCAATGTGGGCGTCAAATCCCCATTCTTTGAACTTGGAAAGAATCCAGTCCGCATTGTCTTTGTCGTAGGGAGAACCCACGTGGTGCGGGCGCGCACTCAAGCGCTGCATGTTCTGACGCAAATTCTCCGGGACAATGCCGGCTTGGAGTTTCTTCTCCCAGTCGCGCTCGGCCTGGGAGGATTGCGTCGAATAGCCGGCCAGACGGGAAGTGTCAGCAGACGGGGTCGGCGCAGATTGCGCAAAAGTGAGAGCAGCGCTGCTGAACGTAATCACTGCTACATATACGACAAAAGAACGTAGTGAAGTCACGAAAGCCTCCTCAGGCAGTCACTTTCTTGCCTGGACTGATGGCGTCGAATCGCCGAACTGGAAACAAAATGCGGCCTGATGACCTTCTCTCTCAAGTCTTACCAGA
The DNA here is from genome assembly GCA_963838935.1 of uncultured Acidobacteriaceae bacterium. Lineage (GTDB taxonomy): Bacteria > Acidobacteriota > Terriglobia > Terriglobales > Acidobacteriaceae > Acidiflorens. The sequence goes on along the minus strand of CAWITH010000044.1, from coordinate 4,786 downwards.
TAATTTTCGCTCCCAATTGAATGTGGCGCGAGCCGCCGGAACCGATGACGGGGTTAGAAGAGGCGACATCGGGCGTGAAGATGACCAAGCCGACCGAGGACGGGCTGGACAAGTCCGTGTTCATAGTGAAGACGTCGAAGTTGGCGTGATTCAGAATGTTGAACACCTCGCCGCGAAACTGCATTTTCACCCTTTCATTCAGCTTCCAGACCTTGGCGAGGGAGAAGTCCCAGTTCGCGAACGCCGGCCCACGGAAAATATTACGACCCATATTGCCCTGAGTGCCCGCATCGGGCGGCGTGATCACCGTACTGCCCGAAACAAAGCAGCCATAGTAGGCGAGTTGGCCGGGATCAGCGTAAGGAGCACAAGCCGGATCGCCGGAAGGGAAATAGGGAATCGTCGTTGAAGGGGACCAGTGGATATTGCTCGCCGGGCCAGTCATGTTCCAGCGGTCGTTATATTCGCCGGTGCCGCTGATGTCGTCGCCATAATCGCCGAGGGTGTAGGGTTCACCGCTTTGCAGGTTGACGATGCTGGTTGCCTGCCAGCCTTCCAGCATCTGCCACTTCGTCTTGACGGAGGGTAGATCGTAAGTCACGGAAAGCGTGAAGCGATTGCGGATGTCGTAATCGCCGTTGCCGCGTTCTTCGTTGTAGTTGGTGCTATCCGGGGGCACGCCGGCCAGATTGCTGGTCGCAGTATCGATTGCGTGCGCCCAGGTATAACCCGCGAGCAGATAAAGTCCGTGGGAATAACGCTTGGTCAAGGTAACTTGCAGGGAATTGTAAATAGAATCTGATCGATTACCGAGATAGTTGAAAAAGCCAAGCCACGGAAAACACGGTCCACCTGTGCCTAGACCCCCTTCGCTTACCGGACAGTTGGTATTAAGCGGCCTCCCGTAGGCCTCGCCTCCAGGGTAAAGGTTAGCGGAATTCACGATTTGGTCATTGGCGTAGTTCACCTGGTTGATATCGGTGACGCTGTACAGTTTGACGCCGTGATTGGCGACGTAGGCGATCTGCAAGACCGTCGACTTCGTCAACTCCTGTTGCACATTGAAATTCCAGTTCATCACATAGGGAGTCTTCAGGTGTGGATCCACGGCGAAGACGTTGCACTGGTTGGGATTTCCGTCAGCGTCAAACAGGCTGCACTGGTTTCCCGCCGCTGAGGGGAAAATGGGCCCGCCTGAGGAGCTCCAGTTAATCTGAGTACCATCGCTAGATTCCCTCAGAAAAGCAGTTATCGTGCCCGTCGGCTGAATCAGATTTCCGTTCCCGTCGACGTATGGCACGCCACTCGGGTTCAGGTTGAGACCGCCTCCGTTGTACATGAATGTTCGGATCGATGGTTGTTCGAAGATGATGCCGAACCCGGAACGAAACACCGTCTTGCCGGTTCCGAAGACGTCCCAAGCCACCCCGACGCGTGGAGACAGATTGTTGTAGTTGGTTGGATACGGAGAGCTAATGCCCTGGCCGACCTGGACGAGGCCCGACTGCGAGGTTGGGACATAGTTGGCCAGCAGATTACGCGAGTCTTTGATCGGGTCGGTGATGTCGTAACGCAAGCCAAGGTTCAGAGTCACGTTGGAGCGAACCCGGAAATCGTCCTGTGCGAAAAAGCCAAGAGACTTCTGGCTGACGTTGCGCGCGGGATCGCCGTACAGGAACTCCCATCGGTGGACGTTGCCATCCATGAAATCCGTAAGATCGGTGAAATCGACACGGCCTCTTCCTTCAGTCGCGCGATAGTAATTCACGTCGCCGTAGCGGAAGGATCCGCCGAAGCGGATGGAATGCTTGCCGTGCGTGTAGGTCGCAGTGTCGGAAAAACTATCCGTCTTGCTGGGGGTGGTTTCCAGGGGCCAGCTGGAATTGCCGCCCATGTAGTTAAAGGCGTCCGTTCCCGGGTTGATGCGCGGGAATCCGAACAAGCGCGGATCGGTGACGCCGGTATTGAGGCCGTAGGTCATCGGGTTGACGTTGTGGTCGACTGGGAATATGGCTTCATTGAACCGGTTGTAGCTGAAGCGAAGTTCATTTGTCCACGCGGAACCGAACGTGGAAGCGAGGCTCACGCCGAACACCTGAGTGGTCGGGCTGGTGGTCGAGAGCCACTGCGGCCGCAATGGAACCGTATCTTCTTCGGTTTGATCGGTATTCGCGTAGATAAAGCGGGCGCTCAGAACGTGATGCGAGTTGAGCGTGTAGTCGGTCTTGGCGACTAGGTTATCGCCGCGGTTTTTATTGGTGAAGTCAAAGTTGATTCCGGCGGGATCGGATTGCGTTAAGGTATATCCCGGATTCGGCAGGAACAAGTTTGCCAATTGAACGCTGAGCGGGTTCACTGTGCAAGTCGTAGAATTGGTGTTATTCAAGCAATAGTTAACATTGTTGGGATCATTGAAATAAGCGATGGCGTCTGGAACGCTGTAGCTAGCCGAATTCGGGCTCCCATCGGAGTTCGCGATCCCACCCATCTGATTGGCCAGCGACACGGTCACCGGGCTATCTGTCAGCCCGGGATTGCCGACCTTGTCACGAATCCCTTCATAGTTGACGAAGTAAAACCATTTGTCCTTCTTGATGGGGCCGCCCAGGGATACGCCGAACTCGTGCATCAGCAGCGCCGCTACCGGGTCGGGAGCTGGATCGAAATAGTTGCGCGCGTCGAAAGCAGCGTTGCGAGTAAAGTAGTACGCCGTGCCGTGAATATCATTGGTGCCGGACTTGATGCCGATGTTCATGACCACGCCGGGCTTGACGCCGTAATCCGCTGATGGGCTCTCCTGGGTATTGAATTCCTGAATGGCATCGAGCGGCAAAAAGCTTGCCGGCGTACCCTGAATGCCGGCGTCATTGACCACGGTTTCGCCGTAATACACGTCGTTGTCGTCGGCGCCGTCAATGAAAAAGTTGTTGTCATCGGGCCGATTGCCGTTGGATGTGACCGAGTGAAAGCCGCCGCCGGGCGTACGCTGTACCCCAGGATGGAGTTCCAGCAGATTCTGAAAGTCGCGGCCCTGCACGGGCAGTTCGGAGATCGCCTTATTCGAAAGCACGCCGTTGAGCGTAGTGTTCGTGGTGTCGACTAGTTCCGCCTCCGCCGTGACCATCATGGTTTCGGTCACCATGCCGGGTTGCAGTTTCAAATCGACGCGCACCTCGCGCGAAACTTCGAGGAGGATCGGCGTGCTCACCGTCTTCTTGAACCCTGGCGCCTCCACAGAAATCGTGTAGGTGCCGGGATCGAGGTTCGGTGCCGTATAGTCACCCGCGCTGGTTGTGACCACGGCGCGACTCACGCTGGTGCTTGTGTTCGTGATCGTCACCTTAGCGTTGACCACTACCGCACCGGACGCGTCAACTACCGTGCCCAGGATTCTGCCTTGCGAGGTCTGCGCCATCATGGATAGCTCGAGGACCAAGAACATAAGAACGACGAGGGTCACGACACGAATAGACTTCATAAGAGCTCCTTGAATTTTGTGGTGCATCCTAGGCCAGGAATAAACATTGTCAGTGAGCTAGCTCACGGGAAGGGAATCACAGGCCGGCTTCGAGTTCGCCGGCTTCCAGGAGAAAGCGGAGTTGCTCAAATGTGTATGCGCGCGAAGGAAAGAAACGCAAGTGCCTGCTCATGACGTACCTCAGGCTCAAATTTCTCGCATCGAATTCTTGCAGGGAATGGCGACGAAGTCAAACGACAGCGCGGAAACGTCGGTTTTCTCGAGTGCGATATGGCTATGCCTGCTGAAGGTCAATCAATAGATATCGTGGTTGGCCTGCGTACTATCAATCTTTCCTTTCTCAACCGAGAGTGAGTAAGCCGTTCCGCCATCGCCTGTCCACGATGTGAAATCGAAGTGTCCGCCCGCCGGAACTCTATAGACGCTGATTTTCTGGAAGGTGAGTGACTCGCCTTTCCTGCAAGTCTTGGGCTCCTGCGTCGGCCGAAGAAAGTACGCGCCCTTCCCGCTTCCCAACACGGTTCCTTTGCCATCGGGCTCAACCAGCACCGCCGACTTTTCGTCAATCGCAACTTCGCGCGGAAACTTCGACCATCCATCTTGCATGATGCGGGCGAGGAAGCACAGAGTTCGGCCCATGCGGTCGCGCTTTGCGAAGTGTGAATCGGTCAACAGGTTCTCCAGGTGCGGAGTCTTGAGAAATCCGCGAATCAGGGTTACGCGCTCGGTGTAGGGATTGGGCAGAACATCGGCGGAAACAAGGGCGCTGCCGTCAGGCGGGTCTCCGAGCGCGCCGTACACAAATTCGCCCAGCACGGCGAGGCCAGCGCTGGTACCGCCAATCGGCTTGCCCTCGGCGAGATTGGCATTGATCGCGTCCTGAACCGGTGTGTCTTTCCAATAACGGATGTAGTTAGCCTGATCGCCGCCGGCAATGAATACCACTTCCGCCTGGCGAATGATCTCGGACACGGCGGGATCCTGCGCGGCCTGGCGACCGGAAAGAATGAGTGTCGCCACCGAATTCAGCTTGCACAATCCGTTGATGTAGGAATTGTAGGCGTCGCTCCCGCTGGCACGGAGGATGAGGAAGTCACCACCGTCGCCCTTCTGACAAAGCCAGCGAAACGCCTCGTCCAGATCGCTGCCACCCCCCATCATGGCAATGCCGGGAGCCGGCTTGGTCTGGATGTCGTTTTTGTTTCCGATGCGAAGGTATTGATAGGAGCCGGCATGAGCGGAACTGGCGGCCAGGCACAAAGTCAGCAGGGAAAGAGCGAAACGAAGGGTATTCATTTTTCAATAGAA
>CAWITH010000043.1:0-20224 GCA_963838935.1 uncultured Acidobacteriaceae bacterium | reverse complement strand
ACAGAGCCGTAAAGACCGCTATTACGACCGTAGCGATAGCCATGATGAGATTAGTGGATTCGGGTTTCTGTATCGTTTCCCATCCGCGCTTTATGGGCTCCCAGATTTCCCAAGATTGCGCTTGGGATTCGGTTGCTTCCTTGGGTGCCTTGGGTGTTGCCTTTTCGGAATCAGCTACCTTTGTCTGTTCTCCAGTCTCAACAGTGGGACTATCCGCATTGCCGTTATTGGCACGGCTCTCGCTGTTCTTGGATTTTGGTTCTTCCATTTGGCCCTCCAGTTTGTTGGAATAACACGGGCGCTTGGGAAAGTGTTATTGTAACACAAAAAGACTTGACAGAATTTAGTTTCTGTAATACATTAATGGCATGGCAAACGTACTCAATACCGACAAGCAGATCGCAATCATCGGAGCACTGGCGGAAGGCTCTAGTATTCGCTCGATTGAACGGATTACAGGCATTCACCGCGATACGATCATGCGGCTAGGCGTGAAGGTTGGGCAGGGATGCACCGTTCTGCTAGATGCGAAGATGCGCGATCTACCATGCCGCCGTCTGGAATTTGATGAAATCTGGGGATTCATCGGCAAGAAAGAAAAGCACGTCACGGTGGACGATGGCCCAGAATGTGGCGATGCTTGGACGTTCTGCGCTGTAGATTCGGACACAAAGCTAGTTCCGGCGTTCAAGGTGGGTAAACGCGACGCAGCTACGGCGAATGCGTTTGTACAGGACGTGGCCAGTCGCATGAGAAATCGCGTGCAAATTTCGACAGATGGCCTACGTGCTTATGTCGAAGCGATAGAGAAAGCATTCGGCTCCGAGGTGGACTATGCCCAGATCGTCAAGACTTACGGCAATGAAGAAGTGAGCAACAATCGCCGTTACAGTGCTCCGGAATTCGTTTCGTCTGAGAAGAAGGTCATAGTCGGTCAGCCGGAAGTGAGCCTGATTTCCACCAGCTACATCGAGCGCCTGAATGCCACGACACGGTTACATATGCGCCGTCTGACCCGCTTGACGCTAGCCTTCAGCAAAAAGCTGGAAAACTTTGAGGCAGCGGTCGGGCTGCACTTCGCTTATTACAACCTTGTGAAGCGTCACAATTCGCTGCGCTGCACTCCGGCAATGGCAGCGGGAGTAGAGCGGGATTTCTGGACAATCGGGCAGCTTGTGGAGGCTTCGTCATGACTGATGAACATAAGAAACCATCTAATTTTGATTGGGTAACAGCACGGCAACAGTGTTCGTTGCAGGAAGTATTTGAAGCTTTAAGACTAGGAATCAGAGAAGACGTGGAAAGGCGTAATTCTAATCTTCCGGGCAATCGTACTCCCGCTGCACCGATATTAAAGATTGCCGAGAGAGCTAAGACAATCAGAGTCTACTGGCATGATATGTATCAACAGTACGCAGGCCTCTTCGTGGAATTCACGCTTGCGGCGCAGACCATCATCGTAAAAGACCACGACCAAGTATTATTCGAAGCTGCCATCGGTCTAAACGATGATGGAGATTGCAAGGTTGATATTTTTGGCAAGCAATACGATCTCTGGCAAACAAGACGTAAAGCCCTTGAGAAGCTAATGTTTGATGTGCCCTTATGACCTATTTAGAAGAACTGCGAGACGTAATCAGACGCGTGCATAGCGCGGAGGCTACGCACGTTGAAAGCGTGCCAGTGAAAGAGGTTTTTAATGGCGAAACGGTTTGGGAGGGCATTGTCGAAGTTTTCGATTTAGTTGGCCATCCGACGGCGCACAGGGTTTACGCATGGTCGCATGATACCGACGATCCGGCGAACCACAAACGCCACGTCACTGTTCTGCATCTGCATCCCATCAAATCAGCGCAAGACGCTGTAAAAGCAGCCATTATTCAGGAGTTTAAGAGCCTTGAGCCAGAAGAAAGCTAAAGTCGGTCGTCCCAAACTGCCGAAGGGCGAAGCAAAGGGTAAGATCGTGCCAGTACGGTTCGCGCTAGACGATCTAAAGGCCATTGCAGCGCGCGCAAAGGCTAGCAATCAAAATGTCTCAGAGTGGATTCGGAGCACGATTCATGCCAGTCTCTAATGCTGAAAAGTTCAGATTAGGACACTACCGATGGGCTGGGATAGCCCCGGAGGGGCGTTTGACAATAGCCCGGCGCTTTAGCGCCGGGACAGGGGTCTGCAATCACCCCCAAACGTAGGTTGGGTCGTATTCGATCCCGTGCTTCTTAAGAAAGGCGAGGAATTCCTCTTCAAATCCACGCTTGTGATGATGTTCGGCCTGAGACCGAAGGTAGGAAATCGTCCCGCTCTGTTGCGAGATCCCTACGGAAAATGCGCCGTATCCTTCCTGCCACGCAAATGAGTTCGCCCCCGAATCATTCATCCATTTTGAGGAGCCGCCCTTGAGCAGTTGCATCGCCTTCGCAACCGGCATAGTTGCCGGCAAGGAAAGAAGCAAGTGCAGGTGATTATCGGTACCACCCGCCGCCAGCGCCTTGAAACCATTCTTGCGAGCGATTCCTCCGAAGTACGCCCGGAGATCGGGTTGCCTTGCGGGTGGGATCAAACCGCGGCGTCCCTTGGTGGAAAACACGCAGTGTAGCAGTACGGAAACGTAGGTATGAGACATGGGGTGCAGTCGCCCCTCCGGAGCTTGCTCCTTTCCGCTTCCTGACCCGGCGCTGAAGCGCCGGGCTATTTCCAATCGTCCCTCCGGGACGGGATGTTCAGCGGTTTCGTCGGCGTTCGGCGTTCGCTCACCGTTTTGACACAAACTAACCCGATGATGCTGTGACCGGTGAACACTGGTTTTGTGGCGAAAACTCCCTCGCGAGCAAACGATCCCATATAGCGCCGGGCGGGGGTGGGGAGCAAACGGTGGGGCGCGAGGGGTGCGATTGTGAGGCGGCCACGGACAGGAATAAGATCGGTGAAGTTTCCGGGTGCAACCGTGGGGTTCTTAGGAGGTTTTTTCATGACCACCTCGGCTGAAGGCAAACGTGATCCTGTTCGGGACGACCTTCGCGATGACAATCGCCGCCATACCGATCGGGTCCCGATTGATTTGATTCAAGCCACAGTGCCCGAACACATCGAACAAGTTCGCTGCCTGTTCCTCGAATATGGCATGTCTCTGGGCTTCAGCCTGTGCTTTCAGAGTTTCGAGGAAGAGTTGAAAACCCTTCCCGGCGCCTACGAGCCGCCAAGCGGAAGATTGCTGCTTGCCCGATCGGCGGACCACGCCGCCGGATGCATTGCGTTGCGCAAACTTGAATCCGGTATCTGCGAGATGAAGAGGCTTTACGTGCGGCCCGAAGATCGCGGACGGGGACTGGGCAGGATGCTGGTGGAACGCCTGATCGCCGAGGCGCGTGCCGCCGGCTACGACCGCATGCGTCTGGATACGGTTGAATCGGCAATGAAGGATGCGGTCGCACTCTATCGGCGGATTGGATTCCGGGAGATCGCGCCGTACTCCGTGATTCCGATCGAAAGCGCGCTGTGGATGGAATTATGGCTGTAGGGTGTGGCCGAGAACGACGATATCCACGCGGCGGTTCATGCCTCGGCCTTCCGCCGTGCGATTGGACGCAACCGGATGATACTCGGCGAATCCCCCAGCGCTCAGGCGATCGGGACTGAAGCCGTCCCGGACGATAAGGAGCCGCACAATTTCAGTTGCGCGGGCGGTGGAGAGCTCCCAGTTTGAGGGGAACTGGGCGCTGTGAATGGGGACGTTATCGGTATGGCCCTCGATGCGCAAGCGATAGTCGCGCTGGCGAAGCATGCCGGCGATGAGATCGAAGGCGGCTTCAGAGGTGGCCTTCATCTGCGCGGCCCCGCTGTCGAAGTTTCCCGCGACCATGTTGCAGACTTCTCCCAGTGCGTCCGCCACCTGCTGTTCGGAGTCGGCCGTGTCCCCCAGCATGGACTGGGCAACTTGGCGGGCGGTCTTCGCGTCGCTGCGGATGGTCAGAACTCCGCACAGCGCTCCGGCCAAACCGACCATGGCGGTAAATTCCGCGTTTACCACATGCTCGGATGACGCCGGCTTTACTCGACTGCCCAGCATGATTTCAAAAACCTCCTCGGCCGCAAGTTCGAGAATAGGCAGCCAGTTCTCCTCGCGGGCGCGAGTGGCAAAGGAGATATCCGTGGTCACGGTTTTTTCCCCAGCAAGGATAGGACGTGCTCTTTCACCTGATCGGGGGTGAAGGGCTTGCGAATATATCCGCGAGCGCCGGCCGAAAGCGCTGCCACCACGTGCGATTCGCTACCCTCGGTAGTGATCATCACAATTGGAACGCCTTTGGCACTTCCCACCGTCGCGACCTGGCGGACGAATTCCAATCCGTCCATCACGGGCATATTGATGTCGCAGAGAATGAGGTCGACGACGTTGCTCTGCAAAGCGGCCAGCGCCTCCGCTCCATTCGAGGCTTCCACGACCTTGTCCAGTTCGATGCCCGCCTGACGCAGCGAGCGCTCGACGATTTTGCGCATCACCGAGGAGTCGTCCACAATGAGCGCTCGGACTTTATTCATGGTTTCCACCACTCTGCGGCTTGTCGCGGTCACGCCACCAGGCAGGAGTGCCGCCATTTCCGGCTGACGTGATGTACATCGGCAGTTCGATGCCACGCTTTAGGGAACGCGACTGCGACTTCCGTAACCAGCGAGCGCGCGAAGCAGGAGCGGAACCTTGGGCAGAACGTTGCCAACCCCGGTTCCATTACCTACCTTTATTTATTCTGCTGGAATCCGTTATGCTTAAAAGAGATCTATGACCCTGCTCGATGCCCAGCCCTACGACCCCGCAAAAGCACGGCGCCGGAAGATTCGGATCATGGCCTCCATCGCCGTCGTGATCGTTCTGGCTGTGCTTGCCTGGATGTACCGTAACTGGCCCGAAGAACATAGCGTGGACAAGTTTTTCGCAGCGCTCGAACATCAGAATTACGAAGCCGCTTACGGCATTTACTTCAACGATCCCGGCTGGGTTCAGCATCGGCAGAAGTATTCTCAATACACGTATGCGGATTTCTATCGCGACTGGGGGCCGGGCGGCGAGTGGGGCTTAATCAAGTCGTACAGGATTTACGGATCGGCGAACACAAAAGGTTTTGGCCGCGGTGGAGTCGTGGTCGAGGTCATCGTCAACGAGCGTTCGGAGCACGCCCGCATGTTCGTGCAGAAGTCGGATAAGACGCTGACGGTGTATCCGTTCTAGGCCGGCGTCGCCGCAATCTGTGCCAGCGTTTTCTGCAATGACGCTTCGTCCCCCACGGTCGCGCAGAGTTTCGAACGATCGATCTGCCGCATCAGTCCCCAGAGAACTTTTCCCGGGCCGACCTCTACAAACAGGTTGGCTCCCTGATTGATCAGCAGCCGCACCGACGGCTCCCACCTCACCGCGCCCGTCACCTGGCGAATCAGGGCTTCGCGTGAAGCCTCCGCGGAATCGACGACCGCAGCATCGACATTGCAGACTACTGGACAAGACGGATTCCGAAAATTCAGCGCGCGCAAATCTTCTGCCAGACGATCCTGCGCCGGCTGCATCAGCGCACAATGGAAAGGAGCGCTGACCGGCAGGCTGACGGCCTTCTTCGCTCCCCGTTCGGTGGCTAGTTGGATGGCACGGCTGACGGCACCGGCATGGCCCGAGATCACGATTTGTTCGGGCGAATTGATGTTGGCCGCCTGGCAAACTTCTCTTTTTCCTCCGCCGCGTCGTTCGCAGCTTCGTTCGCAATTTCGCTGACCTGGTCGAGCGTCATCCCAAGAATGGCCGCCATGGCGCCCACGCCCACGGGAACCGCTTCCTGCATATATTTGCCGCGATTGCGCACCGTCCGCACGGCATCGGCAAAGGTGAGCGTGCCTGCGGCCACGTGCGCCGAATACTCGCCGAGGCTGTGCCCGGCAACAAAATCCGGCTGCAGACCTTTTTCCTGCAGCGCTTTTTCCTTTAGAACCCGCCACGCCGCCACCGACGCCGTCAAAATTGCCGGCTGCGTAATCTCGGTCAACTTCAATTTCTCTTCGGGACCTTCAAAGCAAAGTTCGGACAGCTTGTAGCCAAGCGCCTCGTCGGCTTCCTCAAAGGTTCGACGCGCCACCGCGTAGTTGGCGGCCAGTTCTTTGCCCATGCCAATCGCTTGCGAGCCCTGGCCGGGGAAGAGAAAAGCAATTCGAGAAGAGGGATTTGTCATATTAAGAAGGAGGTCGGAGGTTAGAGGTCAGATTGCAGAGGTTAAACTCATCGTGCCAACGGCGTCGGCGATCGCGGGGTTTTACTTCTGCAATCTGACCTCTCAACTCTAACCTTCCTAGGTCGCAACCGTAGCGGAAAGTTGCGCCAATTCCCGCTCGATGGCTTCGTTCACCTTACCTTCGGCGAATTCCGCTGCCACCCGCACCGCGTTCTTGATGGCATTGGTATTCGACGATCCGTGGGTGATGATGCATACGCCTTTTATTCCCAGCAGCGGAGCGCCGCCATACTCGGTGTAATCCAGCCGCTTCTTGAAATCGGAAAAGGCGTTGCGCGAAAGCAGAGCGCCCACCTGCCGCGTGATTGTCGCCTTCAAGGTTTCTTTCAACACGGTACGCACCATCCGCGACAGGCCTTCCGAAGTTTTCAAAGCAACATTGCCGACAAATCCGTCGGCCACGATCACGTCCACCTGGCCGTTGTATAGATCGCGGCCTTCGACATTGCCAATGAAATTGATGGGAAGCCGCTTGAGCAGTTGAAACGCCTCGCGTGTCAGGTCGTTGCCTTTGCCTTCTTCTTCTCCGATCGAAAGCAGCCCGACCCGCGGATGCTCCATGCCGAAAATCGAGCGGCAATAAATATCCCCCATCACCGCAAACTGCTCCAGATTATTGGCCGTGCAATCCACGTTTGCGCCGACGTCGAGCAGAACCGCCGCCGTGTTCCCGACCGTGGGAAACGCCGCTGCCAGGGCCGGACGGTCCACGCCGGGCAGCGCCCCCAGCACCATTTTGGCCGTGGCCATGGCGGCGCCCGTGTTGCCAGCTGTCACAAAGCCCGCGGCGCGTCCTTCGCGCACCAGTCGCAGTCCCACGCGGATCGACGAATCGCGCTTGGCTCGAATCGCCTCCACTTTGTCGTCCATGGTAATGACTTCGCTGGCGTGAACCACGTCGACCGGCAACCGCCGCGCGCCGGGATAGCGCGCCAGTTCGGCCCGCAACTGCGGTTCGGGGCCAACCAGAAGCACGCGGATACCGTGGTGGCGCGCCGCCTGCAATGCGCCTTCAATCTCCGGCTTCGGCGCCTTGTCGGACCCCATCGCGTCCAGTGCGATTATGCTAGGCATGAAAGATGAGGGAAGAGGAAACTACGACTTCTCCGCGACCTCTATTACTTCGCGGCCCTTGTAGGTTCCGCACTTCGGGCACGCCCGGTGCGGCATCTTCTGCTCATGGCAGTTTGGACACTCCGACAGCGAGTGCTTGGAGAGCGAGTCATGCGCGCGCCGGCTGGCGGTGCGCGCCTGGGAATGTCTGCGTTTTGGATTCGGCATGTTGTTCCTTTTTAGTTCTCAGTTGTCAGTTATCGGTTATCAGTGAAACCCGCTTCTACTGAAAACTGATAACTGATAACTGACAACATTCCTACTGATTCAGCTTATCTCTGATCTCTTTCAGCGCCGACCAGCGCGGGTCCTCAAACTCCTCCGCACAGGAGCACTGAATTTCGTTCAAATTCTTTCCGCAGTGCGGACACAAACCCTTGCAATCTTCGCGGCAAATTGTTTTCAACGGCAGCGCCAGCAGCACTTGCTCACGCAGCATGTCTTCCAGCAACAACCCTTCGCCCTGGGAATAACCGATTTCGGCCTCGGCATCGGTGACCGAAAGTTCTTCGTGGCCGGCATCGGTTCCGAGCGGCCGGTAGAGAAGATCGAAGCTGCGCTCCACCTGGTGCACGACCGGATCCAGGCAGCGCGCGCAGGCCACTTCCAGGCTCGTCTCTAGCTTGCCCTTCACCCGGATGTCCTGTACTACCTTGTGCTTGCCGTGATGCTCTTCGACCAGATCGGCCCGGCCTTGGGTGCGCAGAGGCGACTGCTGCCGGACCTCGTCACCCAGATCGATCACACCCGGACTGAATTCCTCCCGGAAATCTACCGGGTGAATTTCCAGATCCTCAAGTTCGATGAGCATTCGGAACCTCCGCCGCCCCCACTCCAATTACCGCAAAGGCCCGCGGAAGTGCGCACAGAGACGAAAGTCTCTCAGGGAGCAATGTCCAAGGATAAAGGGCTGAAATAGCGGTGTCAAGCAAGCAACCCGCAATCTCGACCTAGGGATATGCTAGACTATCCCTATGCCTACCCTATACGTGGAAAACGTGCCCAAAGACCTCTACGAAGCGCTGCGCGCCCGCGCCCGCAAGAACCGCAGTTCGATTGCCGCCGAGGTCATCGCCTTGCTCGAGCAGTTCGTCCCAACCGCCGAAGAATTGCGACGCCGGAAGCGCGCCTTTGAAGAACTGATGCAGTTGCAAGCGTCGACTCCTCCCGGCCCGGGACCTTTTCCCAGTACCGAGGAGATGATCCGCGAGGATCGTGAGCGGTGACGAGTTGCATCGTGGACGCCAGTGTCGCTGCCAAGTGGCTTCTGCCCGCAGCTGGCGAAGATCTCCTGGACCAGGCCGATCACTTAATTGCATTGCACGTGAGGCGAGACTTGCAACTGCTGGCACCGGATTTAATCGAAGCTGAAATCGGCAATGTCCTCTGCAAAGCCGTTCGCCGCAACCGGATCAGCCAGCCCGAAGCCGAGAACTCCTTGCGACGGTACGCTGCTCTTGGAATCCAGGTCCTTCCTACGTCTGATTTGACGGGCCAAGCGCTGCAGATCGCGCTGGCTTGCGACCGCAGTTTCTACGACAGCCTTTATGTCGCGCTAGCGGTCGCGACCAAAACCGAACTCATTACCGCCGACGAGCGCCTAGTCAACGCGCTAGGAAGCCGCTTTCCCGTGCGCTGGCTGGGAGCTTTCTAGAGTCTGCTTCGTAAATGGCTTTCAGGTGGGAAGGCGCGGACCCTCAGGAATCTGGGTCATAGCCCGCACCGGCCAGTTGTGCAAAGTCCGAAGTACATTCCCGATTCGGGAAAACGGGCAGTCGCCGCGTGCCCGCTGGAACATCCTGGTAGCACACTCCCGAGAGAAGTCACATCCTTCCCACCGCGGTACCCTAATGCAGAGGATCACTATGCCAGCTACCAACGGTCAAGCAGTTCGGCGCAGTTCGAGGGTACCGGTCACGGTTCCCGTCCGCGTCACCAGCATGGAGCCGAATGCCAAGTTCTCCGAGATCTGCGAGACGCTGGTGGTCAGTGCGCACGGTTGCGCGCTTCGCTTCCCCTTGAAGTTGAACGAGGGAAGCACGCTGCTCCTGCACAGCCGGGGAGGCCGACAGGCCACGGCCTGCGTAGTTTTCTGCCAGCCGATGGGGTCCGACGGACAAGGCTTCCGGCTGGGGGCGCGGCTCGACCGGCCGGAAAACTTCTGGGGACTGGAGTCCTATCCCGATGATTGGCGTGTGCTGGAGATGCCCGCGCCCGCCGCTCAACAACCTCCCCAAAAGGTGTCCGCCAGCTCTATCGTTCAGCACAAACCGCAAGCTCCTTCCCGGGCCTCTCGAGCCGTTCTCGAGAAGATCGAGGAGCAACTCTCCGAAGACCGTCTGCGCGGCATTCTTGCCAAACTGGTTCAGCCCCTGCAGGCGGAGGTCACCGAACTTCATGAAAAGCTGGCCGGGAATGCCAGGCGCAACCGCTTTGAAGTATCTCTCAGGTATATTCCGCCTGAGTTGGAGGAGAGGCTGTGGGACCGCCTGCGGCAAGACGTTGGAACCCGCGTTCTGCAGCAGACGCGAGAACAATCCGCGGAGATGCTGGGATCGGCAAAAGCGACCATCGAGCAAAAGGTTAGTGCGACCCTGACCGAGTTTCGGCACCGTCTTTCCGGTGAACTGCACGCCGTCGAGCAACGGGCACAGGTGTTGGCAAAGGAACTCACCGGTTCGACGCAACAGCATGTGCGCGCCGGAATCGAAAAACTGCAGCGGCAGGCTTTGGAGACGGGAGCACATCTCAACATTCAAGGCGAAAAGCTGTTGTCTTCTTTGCAGGGACAACTCACGGATTCCCATGCCGTTCACCGCCGGGAGATCGAACAGATCCAGGCTGATACCGCCGCGAAAGCGTCTCACCTTCAGTCGGAAGTGTCCGACCTCGGCCGGAGAATTGCAGCCCTGAACGAGTCCGTGCGCCGTTTGGAGTCCGATCTTGACGCGCATCTGGAGCGCGTCGCAGGCGAAATCGTCTCCGCGGCGCAAACTCAACTCCAGAGCGCTGTCGCTCAAGCCCTCAAAGACACGCAAACCCGCGGCTCGAATGAAGCCGAAAGCCGGGTCAACGAGATATGCGGCCACCTGAGAACCATCCAGAACCGGATTGAAGGCTCGTTTTCTGGTTCTCTAAAGGCCCAAGGCGAGGAAGCGGTGCAGTCGATCGCGCAAAAATTCGAGGAACTGGCACAGCAATCCACGGAAAAGTTGCGGCTCGCACTCGCGAGGGACTTGAATTCGGTGGCGAAGACTCTGGGCGAACAACTTCGTCAGGAACTCGAAACCGAGGCCGGACAAAGCTAATCTGAGCCGCGGAGCGGCATGATTCGTTAGCCCAGCGCGTCAGCGCTGGGAACGGAATCCGCGAATTTACAGCATCAATTCCCCATCCATCCCGAACCCATCGGTCCCTTCTTTATTGCTAAACTGGATGTCACAGGTCGACCATGCTTCCCTGCCAGCGCCATCTCTTCGATATTCCCGACGACGTTGCTTACCTGAACTGCGCCTACATGTCACCGCTGATGAAGTCCGCGCTGGAGGCCGGAACCGCAGGCCTTGCCCGCAAAGCGCATCCATGGGAGCTCACGCCCGACAAGTTCTTTACCGGCTCAGACGAGTTTCGCGCGACTGCCGCGCAGTTGATGGACTGCCCGGCTGACTGCATTGCCATCGTCCCCTCGGCCAGCTACGGCATCGCAACCGCGGCCCGAAATCTGCCGGTCAAGAAAGGACAAAGCGTTCTTGTACTTGAGGAGCAGTTCCCCTCCAACTACTATCCGTGGCAGCGGCGGGTGGAAGAAGACGGCGCTGCGCTGAAAGTCGTCGCCTGGCCGAGTGATAAAGATAATGACTGGACTGCGGCTGTTCTCGATGCCCTGACCGCCGATGTGGCCGTCGCCGCGCTCCCACACGTGCACTGGACGAGCGGCGGAAGGCTCGACCTCGTCCGCATCGGCGCAGCTTGCCGCAAGCTCGGGGCGGCGCTGGTTCTTGACCTCACCCAATCGCTGGGTGCGCTGCCCTTCAGCGTCGGCGATTTGCAGAATGGCGTGCAGCCGGATTTCGCCGTTGCCGCCAGCTACAAGTGGCTGCTTGGGCCTTATTCCATCGGGCTTCTCTATGTCGCTCCCAAACGGCAGGAGGGGATGCCGCTGGAAGAGAATTGGATTCAACGTGCCAACGCACGCGATTTCTCGAGCCTTATCCTCTATACGGAAGACTACGACGCGGGCGCGCGGCGTTTCGACATGGGCGAACGATCCAACTTTGCGCTGCTGCCGGCCGCGGTGCGGGCCATGAAGCAGTTGCTGGAGTGGAACGTCGAGCAAATCTCCGAGACCACCGGCGCGCTCAACCGCCAAATCGCCGCCGCTGCCGCGGAACTCGGATTTTCATCTCCACCGGAGGATCTGCGCGCCCCTCATTACCTCTGCCTGCGAAGAAAAGCCGGCATCCCGCGAGAATTCCCCGAAATGCTGGCGCGCGAAAAGGTCTTCGTCAGCGTGCGTGGCACTTCCATCCGCGTGACGCCGCACGTGTATAACTCGGCCGCCGACGGCGAGCGCTTGATCGCCTGCCTTAAGCGGACGGCTAACGTTTCCCGCTGACCGTAAGCCGGTGGAAACCGGGCGTGCAGCGCGCCAAGTGACCAAAGGCCTAGAACCGGGAAACGATACTTTCGGCAGCTATCCCGCGGCCCCAAGCCTCGCTACAGTAGTCCATCCGTCCCGATTAGTTAGAGGAGGACTATCCTGCAATGAACCTGATGCAATGGTTCAGTCAACACGCCATTTCGTTCACCTTGATTCTGGCCTACATTCCATTGGTTGCGACGATCGTGACCACCGTCGTGAGTCTTATCCTGGTGCGCGCTACCTTGCGCTACTCGGAAGCCAGCGACCGGGGCTTGGCGCTCGCGCGAGAGCAGTTCGAGCGCGAATGGGCGCCGGAGGTGCACATCAAAATGGCGCGGATCTCAGCCCGCGAACCAAGAATCTATGCTACCAACCTCGCGAAAGTCTCTGCCCTGATGCAGATGGTGCAGCTGCGCAAGGTGTCGATGGCCGTCCCCTCCTTGCGATACTTTCTGAACGAGCCACTGGTTGGCGGCACCACGTGGAGCGAGGATATCAGCAAGCGTTTTTTCGCCTGCACCGGCGATGACTATGAGGGCCAGATCGCCGTATCGCTGACTTTTTATGCCGCCGGCCGCATGTACCGCACTGATTGGTTCCGTTTTCAGGTTCAGGTCCGCGACGACCAACTTCTTCAACTCACTCCCGTGAATATCGCCGTGCGCCGCGTGCAAACCGTCGAGCCCCGCAACGCCACGGAGAGCCGCCGCGAGTTGGTGACGGATGTGGCTGGAGACGCCGCCAACAACAACGCCGAGATGGCTATAGCGGCAGCCGCCTCGCGCGAGGGATAAGACTGGCCAGGAATTGGACGGTGAAATGCGGCTACTTCAGGGCCGCTGCCCGGCGCTGCGCCAGCGATGCTGCTTCGCTGGCTGGATTCTCTTTTTCCACCTGGTCGTAAATCCGCTTGGCTTCGTCGGGCTTCATCTGTGTCTCGTAGAACGCGGCGAGTTCGAGCTGCGCCGTGGCTTTACTGACCACGATCGTGGGCTTGTCGATCAACTGCTTATAAAGATCGGCCGCCTGCGTGTTCTTGTTCTCCGCGCGATACACCGAAGCCAGCGCGAACTTGCCGAGCGCCGCCAGGTCGGCGTTTGAAGACGAGGCCGCCTCCTGCAGGCTGCGCTCCGCGGCCGCGTTGTCGTTAAGCCGCGCCGAGGCCAATCCCACAAAGTAGCGCGCCATATCGGCCGTGCGCGTATGCGGATACTTATCGGCGATGGCCTGGAACTGTTTGCGGGCGGCGGTGGCACGCTCTTCGGTCGAGGCGAAGCTGTCGTATCCCGGTTGCGCGGGAACGCCTGCCGGACGCACCGGCGTTTCAAGGGTGCGGACCGCCGTCGAAAGCTCGGCGCTGGCTTTTTCGTCCTGCGTGTTGATGTAGTACCAGCCGCCAAATCCGATCGCGGCAATCACGACTACCGCAACCACAATGACGATTAGTTTTGTCTTGTGCTCCTCGCTCCAGTGGGCGGCGTTCTCCGCTGCCTCGATGGTGACCTTGCTGAAGCGGTCTTGTTTCAGTTGATGCCGGGTTTCTGCGCGCACAGGCTTCCTTCTTCGCTATAGGTAGGATGGCAATTGTTCAGTCTAACAGGGGGATTTCGGGAGCGTCAAAGCGGGGGCTTCGGATGTTGGGACATCGCGACTTCACCAGCAATGTCTCAATGAGCCCAATCGCCTGTTACCAACAGCCAGTGCAAACGTAATTGATCCGAGGATTCGATTGTTACGGTATGAGTGAAGGGCCTTGATACTCAGTCAGGTTGATTCTCGTACCGCTGTCGTCCATCGTCATTGATAATAGAATCCCGGATTCGGACATCCAAAAGTCCTGTGCTCGTTCAGGCTCTTTCGAGTCGACGAGTCTGAATCTGTGGGCAGGAATCTTTCGACCTAGGATTTCTATGGTCTCGCGGCCCCGATACTCAACCTGCACGACTCCCTGAACCTTGAGACTAATGCTGTCCTTGGTCTCGCCATCTTCCAGAACGATTAGCGGAATAGCTGTCTTATGCCCAATAGTCCGTTCCGCTTGTGAAACGACGGCCTGAAACGTCCACGGAAGGTCGAACGTTAGAGCTTCGAACGTAGGCACGGAAGCATACGGCGGTCGTTGTGCGAGCGTTGCAGCCGCTGACGAGCCGTTAAAGGTAGTGTGGCAACTAAGCTCTGTCGATCCGTAGTTGAATTCGATCGTCATAGGCTGACTGCCCACTCGGATTCCATCTGAGGGGACCCACCCGACCGAGACGACCGACGTGGGCTTGAGTTCCTTCGTGAAAAGACGGTACTCCTCGATTCTTGGGCGTTCCATTTCTACATTGACGGAATAGGAACCGTCCTGCATTAAGTCCATATGCCAACGGTCGAGTCTTGTAGTTTTCGGGTCGCCTTTACTGCCCTTCCCCAACACCGAATACTCACCTTGGCAAACCAGTTTTGGTTTCGGCTCATTTTGGGCAGGAAGTCCACTCGCGAGCAGCGTTATCCCGATCAGAGTGGCCAAACTGGTTTTCATTACGCTCACCCGAAGCCAGCGCTAGCTAAAAACGACATCCTAACCGCAGTTCGGAACCCATTCTAGCAACCGCCGCAGCAGAATGATCCAGATTACTGTCGATAAATCGCAATAGCACTCATCATTTCGGGTCCGTCCGGTAACTCCAGAACCCAGCCATCTTTTCCTGCAGAACGTGGAATGGCGCCTCGCGAGCCTCTGGTACTAAACCAGTCACAGCATCTTCACGCACCGCATCTTCAATCAGGTGGTGCAAGGGCGCCAGTTCGCAAACCGGATCGGTCGCGCTGGCGTCGCCCGTCAGGAGATATGCCTGGCACCGGCATCCGCCAAAATCTTCTTGGCGGCGGTCGCAGGAGCGGCAGGGCTCTGGCATCCACGTTTCGCCGCGAAATTTCTGAAATGCTTCCGAGTTCTGCCAGATCCAATCGAGCGTGCGTTCGCGCACGTTGTCAAAGCGCAGGCCAGGAATGACGCCCGCCGCATGACACGGCAGCGCGCGGCCGGCGGGATCGATCAGCAGCAACTGGCGTCCCCAGCCGCCCATGCAGGCTTTGGGGAAGCGGGCGTGGTAGTCGGGAATTACGGAGTCGATGCGAACCTTGCCACGCAGCCGCTCCTCGGCCGCCGCAACCACGGCCACCGCGCGGTCAAGTTGCGCGCGCGTGGGTAGCAACGCCGACCGGTTCCGCAGCGCCCAGCCGTAATACTGCGCGTGCGCGATTTCCATGCGATCGGGATGGAGCGCTTCGAGCGCGGCAATCATTTCTTCAAGGTGCTCGATGTTCTGCCGGTGAACGACCAGGTTTGTTGTGAACGCAATGCGATGCTCGCGGGTCTGATGTTCGTTAATCCAGCCGGCCAGTTCGAGCTTGTGCGCGTGCGCGCGGGCGCCGGCAATCCAGTTGGCGGGGCCTTCGATCGAGTCCTGAAAGCTGAGTTGGATGTGGTCGAGTCCTGCTTCCACAAGCTGCGCCAGACGCTCGCGTGAAAGGCCGATTCCAGAGGTGATCAAGTTGCTGTACAGGCGCGACTTCCGCGCACCCTCGATCACCTCAGCCAGATCCGTGCGCGCCAGCGGCTCGCCTCCAGTGAGGTGAAGATGCAAAACCCCGAGAGCGGCGGCTTCTCCGAAAACGCGCAGCCAGTCGGCGGTCGCAAGCTCTTCCTGGCGCGAAGTCAGCTCCAGCGGATTCGAACAGTACACGCAATGCAGCGGGCAGCGGTGCGTGATCTCGGCAATCAAGGCTAGCGGATTAGAACATTGAGTCATTGGATCATTTAGTCATTCAGTCATTGAAAACCAATGATTCAATGCCTCAATGATTCAATGACTCAATCGTCGTTAATAATCAATGATGCGCTTGGCGTGCAGTTGCTCCAGAAATGTCAGGACATCGGCGCGAATCTTTCCCTTCGGCGCCAGCATGAACTGCGTTTCCAGCTTCTGCACAATTTCCGCCAGCGAGAAATGTCCGTCGCAAAGTTCGAGAATGATGCGGCCCGTTCCTTCCACGCGAATAGCGCCTTCCGGAAAAAGCACGACCGGCGCTTCGGTGGTTCCGCCCCAGCGGCATCCCGCGGCAAACTTCGGAACGCTCGCATCGCTCAGCTCAGCCACGGCTGCCCTCATCCTTAATTCGAAACGCGCCCGGCGGCGGCCAGCCCGGCTCGACATAAGCGAAATAGAGCGCGTCGAGCTGCGCCCAGAGGATGTCGCACTTGTCACGCAGTGCCTGAATGACGCTCTCCTGCTCGGCGCGCGTGGCGGCGTGGTCGAACACATACTGGATGGCAAAGGCGGCGTCTTCCGGAGCCTCCGTGAGCCGCGCCTCAAAGTAGTCGAGCGCGGAAGCGAGCCACGGATAGTGCTGACGCATCTTCTCCATACGCAGCGCGATCAGGTCGCGCGAAAAAAGTTCGGTCAGCGACGAAGCGACGCATTCGAGAAACGTCCGCGTTCGCACCAGGTTGAGATATTCATTTCCAATAAAGCGCGTGGCGGGCAGAACTTCATCGGCCCGCACCACCCGCTCGCGTTCGAGTCCGGTCGCTTCTGCCAGCTTGATCCAGCGCAGGATTCCGCCGTCGCGCCGCTCGTCTCCGTCGTGATCCACAATGCGTTTGCGCCAGACGCGGCGGAACGACGGATCGGTCGAGCGCGAAAGAATGATCGCGTCTTTGATCGGAATGATCGACTGGTAGTAGTAACGGTTCAGCGCCCAGGCCTGCAACTGTCCGCGGGTGAGCTTGCCTTCGTGCATGAGCAGGTGGAAGGGATGTTTGTGGTGATAGCGCTCTGCGCCCACCTGGCGCAGCGCAGCGCGCAGTTCCTCAAATGTCAGCTTGGCAGTATTTCCGGGGTCTTTGCCCGGGTCTTTATCGGTAGCTATAGTTCCAGTTGCCAATTGTCCTCCGCCACTTCCCAGCCGTCCCGGCGCACCGCCTGATATTCGGGACTTGCCTCGTTCAGGATCGGATTCGTGTTGTTGAGGTGAATAAACATTTTGCGCTCAACTCTACTATTTTTCAGCAGGCGCAAACTTTCTTCCACCGGAATGTGTCCCATCTGGTGCGCGGTTTCGCCGCCGCCCTGAACGCGTTGCAGTTCGTCATCGCTCCAGAAGGTACCGTCGAATAGAAGCAGGTCCGCGTGCTGGATCTTTTCGAGGAGCGTATCGCTGAGGTTGCCGACGGCGGGAGCGTAAGCAACTCGTTTTCCCGAAGCGGACTCGAAGAATAACGCGGCCGTCGCTTGATCAGGGGCGAGGTCTTTAGTCTTAACATATTTCGGATAGCGTCCGGAAAGGTAGTGGACCTCGCACCGTAATCCAGAATCCTTCCCATCAGCGGACAACAAGGGAAATGGCGCGCCCGACGTTATCGGCGTCCAAACCACCTGCGGCTCGACCCGGTTCAGCATGCCGAACATGCTGTTCTCTTCCCGCAAAATCCGCAAGATCGAAGGGGCGGCATAGACGCGCAGCGGCTGAAGCTCGCGGAGCAGAAGTAATCCCACCACATGGTCGAGATCGGCACTTGCGAGCACCACGCCGGGGATCGGGGAATCACGCAGCGCCCGCGGATGCAACGCAGAGCAAGCTTCAATTTGAGAGGCGAGGTCGGGAGAGGCTCCGGCCAGAAACCACGTCAAGCCGTCAGCGCTCAGGGCTAGTTGAGCCTGAGTGCGCGCCTTGCCGCGGAACTTTTTGTTGCGCACAGCAGTGCAATTTCCGCAGCCGCAATTCCACTGCGGAAACCTGCCCCCGGCCGCGGAACCGAGGATCTGAATGTGCATCTTGCAAGGTTAGAGTTTCGCGCTCACGTAGGAGTTGATTTCGCAGCACAGAACAACTTCTTCGAAAACCGGACTGGTCCAAGTCATAACGTTTACCCTTAGGTTAGAGATTTTTCCTCGCCGAGCCCAAGCACGGCGCGGGTGGAGATAGAGAAGCATACCACTCCTGCTATCGGGCTGGTGCGGGAAAGTGCGGGAACGGCATGGCCCGAAAGGGCCACTCCTTGAACTATTGGAATCACGGGCTTAGGCGAAGAGCCGCGGGCGAGGGCCCCTTCGACTACGCTCAGGGCAGGTCCGCGCCACACTCTCACTGAGCGGCTTCCAGCAGGCCTTTTTCTGCCTTTTCCTGACATGCTATGCAATGGCGGGTCCACGGCACGGCTTCGAGGCGCTTGGCGTTGATCTCTTTGCCGCAGGAGACGCATTCTCCGAAACTGCCTTCGCGGATACGCGCCAGAGCGCCATCCACCATGTTGAGCAACTGGCGGTCGTTGTTGCTCTGGCTGAAGAGGAATTCCTTGTTATAGGAGCTGGCGGCGCGGTCGGCGACGTCCTGCGTGGCCTCGTCGTCGGCGGTGCGACCATCCTGCTGGTTGCGGACAACCATGTGGCGCAGTTCCTGGCGCCGGGTTTCCAATCTTTTTCTGAACGTCTCTAGCTTCTTCTTATCCATGATTGCTGCTCGCAGTGAACCGAAAGTCCCGCCCACACGGGACCCATTCCCGCGCGAAGTCAAACGAATATCCT
Source organism: uncultured Acidobacteriaceae bacterium (assembly GCA_963838935.1). Lineage (GTDB taxonomy): Bacteria > Acidobacteriota > Terriglobia > Terriglobales > Acidobacteriaceae > Acidiflorens. Next base: position 1,628 of record CAWITH010000043.1, on the reverse strand, counting down.
AAGCGCGCGCGAGATTGGCGTCAACTGGAGGAGAAGCCGATTACGGCTGATTCGCGACCGCTCCGAGCGGGGGCGGAGGATACTCGGGAAGCTTCTGTTTAGTGGCTTGCGTTCGCTTAACTTGCAGCTCATCGAACAGAAGCGCGGGGCTGGCGACGCTGAACCAGACAGGCTCAGAACGATCCTCGACGGCAGGCGCGGTTCCGGCGGCAATGAGATCGCCGCGTAGCGACCGGACGTCGAGATCTCCAAAAACTCCACCGCGCACCAGTTCTTCATGAGCGTCTTTGGTGTAGACGCGATAGAGGAGCCGAGGCTCGAGGCGGGGTCCCATGGTTTCCACGTAGAGTCCGTAGGGCAAGTCGCGATTCTTACAAAGCTCAATCAACTTTGCCTTCAGGCCGGTGTCAGGTTGGGGATCGGTCGATTGCAAAACCAGATTGCCGGGGAAAGGCGCAGGCGCAGCAGGCGCGGCGGCGCGACCGTGACCGTTCGACACCGGGAAGTCGCGAATGGGTTGGCGTCCCATGAGGTAAGAGACAAGTTGCCCTTTTTCGATCAAAGACACGCGCTGCGCTTTCACGCCTTCGTCATCGAGAGTGTAGTTCCCGAACAGGTGCTCGCCGGAAAGAGTGGAAATTGTCGGATCATCGAACACATTGATGAAGTCGGGCAGTACGCGCGACTTGTAGCTGCTGGACCATTTCCCGGTGGTGCGGGCGTTCTCGCCGAGTTGCGGCTTTTTGCCTAGAACATTAGGCTCGATGAGTTCGGTAACCACGGTGGCAGCGGCATCGTTTGAGAACAAGACTGGGCCGCGATATTCCTCATCGGCGACCGGGGCGTCACGCAACAGCTTCAGCGTTTCCAGAATGTGGGCCGTGGTCTTGAGAAATGCTTCGCGGGTCGGGAGCTGCGTAAGGTCGTTGGCCTGGTCGGCGTACGACCGCTGCAGCAACATGCCGTCGGAAGCCTGGGTTGATCCCGCGATGGAGATAAGGTAGTGCGTGTGACCCGAGCGGGCAACCGTGCCCTCGGAGTTCAGGAAGTAACGGTTCTCGGCGGTGAAACGCAGCGCAGCGTCGAAGTTCTCCAGCTCTTTGTCGGTGCGATATTGGCCGGAAGATTCTTCGAGAAGATGAATCCATGGAGTGAAGTCGGTTGCAGAAAAACGGGCAAGAGGCTCGACGGCCTCAACCGGTGAGGCCTTGGCGAAATCGTCAACCGGCTCGTCCACCTTCAATTGCTTCAGGGCAGCTTGCTTGGCGGAGAGGGCTTCGCTGGCCGCCTTGTAAGCGCGATCGGTGGCGAGCCAGATGCGGTGGCGGATGGCGTAGACGTCGTCATCGGATGGAACCAGGTCGATGGTGCCTTCTCCGGTGCCGTAGAAGCTGTCCTGCTTGTAGTCGCCGACGCGGACTACGACGCGCAACAAGCGCGCGCGATTACGCTCCTGGTTGCGCAATGCGCCGAAAACGGCGCTGGCTTCGAACTGGTCGATCTCGGTAACGCGGTATTCGATGTAATACGGCGCCGGCACGTTATCCATTTTCAGCTTTGCGGTGGAGCGCGCCATTTCTTCGCGAAGAGCGCGGAGGACGACATCACCGGAAGCAGCGTCGGCGGCG
>CAWITH010000042.1:0-20473 GCA_963838935.1 uncultured Acidobacteriaceae bacterium | reverse complement strand
ACAGAGCCGTAAAGACCGCTATTACGACCGTAGCGATAGCCATGATGAGATTAGTGGATTCGGGTTTCTGTATCGTTTCCCATCCGCGCTTTATGGGCTCCCAGATTTCCCAAGATTGCGCTTGGGATTCGGTTGCTTCCTTGGGTGCCTTGGGTGTTGCCTTTTCGGAATCAGCTACCTTTGTCTGTTCTCCAGTCTCAACAGTGGGACTATCCGCATTGCCGTTATTGGCACGGCTCTCGCTGTTCTTGGATTTTGGTTCTTCCATTTGGCCCTCCAGTTTGTTGGAATAACACGGGCGCTTGGGAAAGTGTTATTGTAACACAAAAAGACTTGACAGAATTTAGTTTCTGTAATACATTAATGGCATGGCAAACGTACTCAATACCGACAAGCAGATCGCAATCATCGGAGCACTGGCGGAAGGCTCTAGTATTCGCTCGATTGAACGGATTACAGGCATTCACCGCGATACGATCATGCGGCTAGGCGTGAAGGTTGGGCAGGGATGCACCGTTCTGCTAGATGCGAAGATGCGCGATCTACCATGCCGCCGTCTGGAATTTGATGAAATCTGGGGATTCATCGGCAAGAAAGAAAAGCACGTCACGGTGGACGATGGCCCAGAATGTGGCGATGCTTGGACGTTCTGCGCTGTAGATTCGGACACAAAGCTAGTTCCGGCGTTCAAGGTGGGTAAACGCGACGCAGCTACGGCGAATGCGTTTGTACAGGACGTGGCCAGTCGCATGAGAAATCGCGTGCAAATTTCGACAGATGGCCTACGTGCTTATGTCGAAGCGATAGAGAAAGCATTCGGCTCCGAGGTGGACTATGCCCAGATCGTCAAGACTTACGGCAATGAAGAAGTGAGCAACAATCGCCGTTACAGTGCTCCGGAATTCGTTTCGTCTGAGAAGAAGGTCATAGTCGGTCAGCCGGAAGTGAGCCTGATTTCCACCAGCTACATCGAGCGCCTGAATGCCACGACACGGCTTACATATGCGCCGTCTGACCCGCTTGACGCTAGCCTTCAGCAAAAAGCTGGAAAACTTTGAGGCAGCGGTCGGGCTGCACTTCGCTTATTACAACCTTGTGAAGCGTCACAATTCGCTGCGCTGCACTCCGGCAATGGCAGCGGGAGTCGAGCGGGATTTCTGGACGATCGGGCAGCTTGTGGAGGCTTCGTCATGACTGATGAACATAAGAAACCATCTAATTTTGATTGGGTAACAGCACGGCAACAGTGTTCGTTGCAGGAAGTATTTGAAGCTTTAAGACTAGGAATCAGAGAAGACGTGGAAAGGCGTAATTCTAATCTTCCGGGCAATCGTACTCCCGCTGCACCGATATTAAAGATTGCCGAGAGAGCTAAGACAATCAGAGTCTACTGGCATGATATGTATCAACAGTACGCAGGCCTCTTCGTGGAATTCACGCTTGCGGCGCAGACCATCATCGTAAAAGACCACGACCAAGTATTATTCGAAGCTGCCATCGGTCTAAACGATGATGGAGATTGCAAGGTTGATATTTTTGGCAAGCAATACGATCTCTGGCAAACAAGACGTAAAGCCCTTGAGAAGCTAATGTTTGATGTGCCCTTATGACCTATTTAGAAGAACTGCGAGACGTAATCAGACGCGTGCATAGCGCGGAGGCTACGCACGTTGAAAGCGTGCCAGTGAAAGAGGTTTTTAATGGCGAAACGGTTTGGGAGGGCATTGTCGAAGTTTTCGATTTAGTTGGCCATCCGACGGCGCACAGGGTTTACGCATGGTCGCATGATACCGACGATCCGGCGAACCACAAACGCCACGTCACTGTTCTGCATCTGCATCCCATCAAATCAGCGCAAGACGCTGTAAAAGCAGCCATTATTCAGGAGTTTAAGAGCCTTGAGCCAGAAGAAAGCTAAAGTCGGTCGTCCCAAACTGCCGAAGGGCGAAGCAAAGGGTAAGATCGTGCCAGTACGGTTCGCGCTAGACGATCTAAAGGCCATTGCAGCGCGCGCAAAGGCTAGCAATCAAAATGTCTCAGAGTGGATTCGGAGCACGATTCATGCCAGTCTCTAATGCTGAAAAGTTCAGATTAGGACACTACCGATGGGCTGGGATAGCCCCGGAGGGGCGTTTGACAATAGCCCGGCGCTTTAGCGCCGGGACAGGGGTCTGCAATCACCCCCAAACGTAGGTTGGGTCGTATTCGATCCCGTGCTTCTTAAGAAAGGCGAGGAATTCCTCTTCAAATCCACGCTTGTGATGATGTTCGGCCTGAGACCGAAGGTAGGAAATCGTCCCGCTCTGTTGCGAGATCCCTACGGAAAATGCGCCGTATCCTTCTGCCACGCAAATGAGTTCGCCCCCGAATCATTCATCCATTTTGAGGAGCCGCCCTTGAGCAGTTGCATCGCCTTCGCAACCGGCATAGTTGCCGGCAAGGAAAGAAGCAAGTGCAGGTGATTATCGGTACCACCCGCCGCCAGCGCCTTGAAACCATTCTTGCGAGCGATTCCTCCGAAGTACGCCCGGAGATCGGGTTGCCTTGCGGGTGGGATCAAACCGCGGCGCAAACGGTGGGGCGCGAGGGGTGCGATTGTGAGGCGGCCACGGACAGGAATAAGATCGGTGAAGTTTCCGGGTGCAACCGTGGGGTTCTTAGGAGGTTTTTTCATGACCACCTCGGCTGAAGGCAAACGTGATCCTGTTCGGGACGACCTTCGCGATGACAATCGCCGCCATACCGATCGGGTCCCGATTGATTTGATTCAAGCCACACTGCCCGAACACATCGAACAAGTTCGCTGCCTGTTCCTCGAATATGGCATGTCTCTGGGCTTCAGCCTGTGCTTTCAGAGTTTCGAGGAAGAGTTGAAAACCCTTCCCGGCGCCTACGAGCCGCCAAGCGGAAGATTGCTGCTTGCCCGGTACGTCTCTGATCCTGGCCTGGACCACGCCGCCGGATGCATTGCGTTGCGCAAACTTGAAGACGGTATCTGCGAGATGAAGAGGCTTTACGTGCGGCCCGAAGATCGCGGACGGGGACTGGGCAGGATGCTGGTGGAACGCCTGATCGCCGAGGCGCGTGCCGCCGGCTACGACCGCATGCGTCTGGATACGGTTGAATCGGCAATGAAGGATGCGGTCGCACTCTATCGGCGGATTGGATTCCGGGAGATCGCGCCGTACTCTTCCATTCCCATCGAAAGCGCGCTGTGGATGGAATTATGGCTGTAGGATGTGGCCGAGAACGACGATATCCACGCGGCGGTTCATGCCTCGGCCTTCCGCCGTGCGATTGGACGCAACCGGATGATACTCGGCGAATCCCCCAGCGCTCAGGCGATCGGGACTGAAGCCGTCCCGGACGATAAGGAGCCGCACAATTTCAGTTGCTCGGGCGGTGGAGAGCTCCCAGTTTGAGGGGAACTGGGCGCTGTGAATGGGGACGTTATCGGTATGGCCCTCGATGCGCAAGCGATAGTCGCGCTGGCGAAGCATGCCGGCGATGCGATCGAAGGCGGCTTCGGAAGTCGACTTCATCTGGGCCGCGCCGCTGTCGAAGTTTCCCGCGACCATGTTGCAGACTTCTCCCAGTGCGTCCGCCACCTGCTGTTCGGAGTCGGCCGTGTCCCCCAGCATGGACTGGGCAACTTGGCGGGCGGTCTTCGCGTCGCTGCGGATGGTCAGAACTCCGCACAGCGCTCCGGCCAAACCGACCATGGCGGTAAATTCCGCGTTTACCACATGCTCGGATGACGCCGGCTTTACTCGACTGCCCAGCATGATTTCAAAAACCTCCTCGGCCGCAAGTTCGAGAATAGGCAGCCAGTTCTCCTCGCGGGCGCGAGTGGCAAAGGAGATATCCGTGGTCACGGTTTTTTCCCCAGCAAGGATAGGACGTGCTCTTTCACCTGATCGGGGGTGAAGGGCTTGCGAATATATCCGCGAGCGCCGGCCGAAAGCGCTGCCACCACGTGCGATTCGCTACCCTCGGTAGTGATCATCACAATTGGAACCCCTTTGGCACTTCCCACCGTCGCGACCTGGCGGACGAATTCCAATCCGTCCATCACGGGCATATTGATGTCGCAGAGAATGAGGTCGACGACGTTGCTCTGCAAAGCGGCCAGCGCCTCCGCCCCATTCGAGGCTTCCACGACCTTGTCCAGTTCGATGCCCGCCTGACGCAGCGAGCGCTCGACGATTTTGCGCATCACCGAGGAGTCGTCCACAATGAGCGCTCGGACTTTATTCATGGTTTCCACCACTCTGCGGCTTGTCGCGGTCACGCCACCAGGCAGGAGTGCCGCCATTTCCGGCTGACGTGATGTACATCGGCAGTTCGATGCCACGCTTTAGGGAACGCGACTGCGACTTCCGTAACCAGCGAGCGCGCGAAGCAGGAGCGGAACCTTGGGCAGAACGTTGCCAACCCCGGTTCCATTACCTACCTTTATTTATTCTGCTGGAATCCGTTATGCTTAAAAGAGATCTATGACCCTGCTCGATGCCCAGCCCTACGACCCCGCAAAAGCACGGCGCCGGAAGATTCGGATCCTGGCCTCCGTCGCCGTCGTAATCGTTCTGGCCGTGCTTGCCTGGATGTACCGTAACTGGCCCGAAGAACACACCGTGGACAAGTTTTTCGCTGCCCTCGAGTATCAGAATTACGAGGCCGCTTACGGCATTTACTTCAACGATCCCACCTGGGTTCAGCATCGGCAGAAGTATTCTCAATACACCTATGCGGATTTCTATCGCGACTGGGGGCCGGGAGGCGAGTGGGGCTTGATCAAGTCGTACAGGATTTACGGATCGGCGAACACAAAAGGTTTTGGCCGCGGTGGAGTCGTGGTCGAGGTCATCGTCAACGAGCGTTCGGAGCACGCCCGCATGTTCGTGCAGAAGTCGGATAAGACGCTGACGGTGTATCCGTTCTAGCGCGGCTGCGGCCGAGCTTCGCTCGGTTTGGACGGGCGAGACGCCCGTCCCCACACGAGCTAGCCCGAAATTTGTGCCAACGTTTTGTGCAGTGACGCTTCATCGCCTACCGTCGCGCAGGTCTGCGAGCGATCGATCTGCCGCATCAGTCCCCAGAGAACTTTTCCCGGGCCGACCTCTACAAACAGGTTGGTACCCTGATTGATCAGCAGCCGCACCGACGGCTCCCACCTCACCGCGCCCGTCACCTGGCGAATCAGAGCTTCGCGTGAAGCTTCCGCGGACGTGATGACCGCAGCATCGATATTGCAGACTACTGGACAAGACGGATTCTGAAAACGCAGCGCGCGCAAATCTTCTGCCAGACGATCTTGCGCCGGTTGCATCAGCGCACAATGGAAAGGAGCGCTGACCGGCAAGCTCACGGCCTTCTTCGCTCCCCGTTCAGTGGCCAGTTGGATGGCACGGCTGACGGCACCGGCGTGGCCCGAGATCACGATCTGCTCAGGCGAATTGATATTGGCCGCCTGGCAAACTTCTCTTTGTTCCTGCGCCGCGTCGTTCGCAGCTTCGTTCGCAATTTCGCTGACCTGGTCGAGCGTCATCCCAAGAATGGCCGCCATGGCGCCCACGCCCACGGGCACTGCTTCCTGCATATACTTGCCGCGATTGCGCACCGTCCGCACGGCATCGGCAAAGGTGAGCGTGCCGGCGGCCACGTGCGCCGAATACTCGCCCAGGCTGTGTCCCGCAACAAAATCCGGCTTCAGATCTTTTTCCTGCAGCGCTTTTTCCTTTAGAACCCGCCACGCCGCCACCGACGCCGTCAGAATGGCCGGCTGCGTGATCTCGGTCAGCTTCAATTTTTCTTCCGGACCTTCAAAGCAAAGTTCGGACAGCTTGTAGCCAAGCGCCTCGTCGGCTTCCTCAAAGGTTCGACGCGCCACCGGATAGATGGCGGCCAGTTCTTTGCCCATGCCAACCGCTTGCGAACCCTGGCCGGGAAAGAGAAAAGCAATTCGATTAGGAGTGTTTGTCATATTAATTAAGAATGAGGTCAGAGGGCAGAGGTCAGATTGAGGTTAAAACCCATCGTGCCAACGATATCGGCGATCGCGGAGTTTACCTCTGCAATCTGACCTCTTACCTCTGACCCTTTTTAAGTTGCAACCGTCGCGGAAAGCTGAGCCAGTTCCCGCTCGATGGCTTCATTCACTTTGCCCTCGGCGAATTCCGCTGCCACCCGCACCGCGTTCTTGATGGCATTGGTATTCGACGATCCGTGGGTGATGATGCACACGCCTTTTATTCCCAGCAGCGGAGCACCGCCATACTCGGTGTAATCCAGCCGCTTCTTGAAATCGGAAAACGCGTTGCGCGAAAGCAGAGCGCCTACCTGCCGCGTGATCGTCGCCTTCAAGGTTTCTTTCAGCACGGTACGCACCATCCGCGACAGGCCTTCCGAAGTTTTCAAAGCAACATTGCCGACAAACCCGTCGGCCACGATCACGTCCACCTGGCCGTTGTATAGATCGCGGCCTTCGACATTGCCAATGAAATTGATGGGAAGCCGCTTGAGCAGTTGAAACGCCTCGCGCGTCAGGTCGTTGCCTTTGCCTTCTTCTTCTCCGATCGAAAGCAGCCCGACCCGCGGATGCTCCATGCCGAAAATCGAGCGGCAATAAATATCCCCCATCACCGCAAACTGCTCCAGATTATTGGCCGTGCAGTCCACGTTCGCGCCGACGTCGAGGAGGACCGCCGCCGTGTTATTAACCGTAGGAAACGCCGCCGCCAGCGCCGGACGGTCCACGCCGGGCAGCGCCCCCAGCACCACTTTGGCCGTGGCCATGGCAGCGCCGGTGTTGCCCGCCGTCACAAAGCCCGCGGCGCGTCCTTCGCGCACCAGTCGCAGTCCCACGCGGATCGACGAATCGCGCTTGGCTCGAATCGCCTCCACTTTGTCGTCCATGGTAATGACTTCGCTGGCGTGAACCACGTCGACCGGCAACCGCCGCGCGCCGGGATAGCGCGCCAGTTCGGCCCGCAACTGCGGTTCGGGGCCAACCAGAAGCACGCGGATACCGTGGTGGCGCGCCGCCTGCAATGCGCCTTCAATCTCCGGCTTCGGCGCCTTGTCGGACCCCATCGCGTCCAGTGCGATTATGCTAGGCATGAAAGATGAGGGAAGAGGAAACTACGACTTCTCCGCGACCTCTATTACTTCGCGGCCCTTGTAGGTTCCGCACTTCGGGCAGGCGCGGTGCGGCATCTTCTGCTCATGGCAGTTCGGACACTCCGACAACGAGTGCTTGGAGAGCGAGTCATGCGCGCGCCGGCTGGCGGTGCGCGCCTGGGAATGTCTGCGTTTTGGATTCGGCATGATGTTCCTTCTTAGTTCTCAGTTGTCAGTTATCAGTTATCAGTGAGACCCGCTTTTACTGAAAACTGACAACTGAAAACTGACAACTCTTTACTGATTCAGTTTATCTCTGATCTCTTTCAGCGCCGACCAGCGCGGGTCCTCAAACTCCTCCGCACAGGAGCACTGAATTTCGTTCAAATTCTTTCCGCAGTGCGGACACAAACCCTTACAATCTTCGCGGCAAATTGTTTTCAACGGCAGCGCCAGCAGCACTTGCTCACGCAGCATGTCTTCCAGCAACAACCCTTCGCCCTGGTAATAACCGATTTCGGCCTCGGCATCGGTGACCGAAAGTTCTTCGTGGCCGGCATCGGTTCCGAGCGGCCGGTAGAGAAGATCGAAACTGCGCTCCACCTGGTGCAGGACCGGATCCAGGCAGCGCGCGCAGGCCACTTCCAGGCTCGTCTCCAGCTTGCCCTTCACCCGGATATCCTGTACTACCTTGTGCTTGCCGTGATGCTCCTCAACCAGATCGGCCTGGCCGTGGCTGCGCAGAGGCGACTGCTGCCGGACCTCGTCACCCAGATCGATCACACCCGGACTGAACTCCTCCCGGAAATCTACCGGGTGGATTTCCAGATCCTCAAGTTCGATGAGCATTCGGAACCTCCGCCGCCCCCACTCCAATTACCGCAAAGGCCCGCGGAAGTGCGCACAGAGACGAAAGTCTCTCAGGGAGCAATGTCCAAGGATAAAGGGCTGAAATAGCGGTGTCAAGCAAGCGGCCCGCAATCCCTACCTAGGGATATGCTAGACTATCCCTATGCCAACCCTATACGTGGAAAACGTGCCCAAAGACCTCTACGAAGCGCTGCGCGCCCGCGCCCGCAAGAATCGCAGTTCGATTGCCGCCGAGGTCATCGCCTTGCTGGAGCAGTTCGTCCCAACCGCCGAAGAATTGCGACGCCGGAAGCGCGCCTTTGAAGAACTGATGCAGTTGCAGGCGTCGACTCCTCCCGGCCCAGGACCTTTTCCCAGTACCGAGGAGATGATCCGCGAGGATCGTGAGCGGTGACGAGTTGCATCGTGGACGCCAGTGTCGCTGCCAAATGGCTTCTGCCCGCAGCTGGCGAAGGTCTCCTGGACCAGGCCGATCACTTAATTGCATTGCACGTGAGGCGAGACTTGCAACTGCTGGCACCGGATTTAATCGAAGCTGAAATCGGCAATGTCCTCTGCAAAGCCGTTCGCCGCAACCGGATCAGCCAGCCCGAAGCCGAGAACTCCTTGCGACGGTACGCTGCTCTTGGAATCCAGGTCCTTCCTACGTCTGATTTGACGGGCCAAGCGCTGCAGATCGCGCTGGCTTGCGACCGCAGTTTTTACGACAGCCTTTATGTCGCGCTAGCGTTCGCGACCAAAACCGAACTCATTACCGCCGACGAGCGCCTGGTCAACGCGCTAGGAAGCCGCTTTCCCGTGCGCTGGCTGGGAGCTTTCTAGAGTCTGCTTCGTAAATGCCTTTCAGGTGGGAAGGCGCGGACCCTCAGGAATCTGGGTCATAGCCCGCACCGACCAGTTGTGCAAAGTCCGAAGTACATTCCCGATTCGGGAAAACGGGCAGTCGCCGCGTGCCCGCTGGAACATCCTGGTAGCACACTCCCGAGAGAAGTCACATCCTTCCCACCGCGGTACCCTAAATGCAGAGGATCACTATGCCAGCTACCAACGGTCAAGCAGTTCGGCGCAGTTCGAGGGTACCGGTCACGGTTCCCGTCCGCGTCACCAGCATGGAGCCGAATGCCAAGTTCTCCGAGATCTGCGAGACGCTGGTGGTCAGTGCGCACGGTTGCGCGCTTCGCTTCCCCTTGAAGTTGAACGAGGGAAGCACGCTGCTCCTGCACAGCCGGGGAGGCCGACAGGCCACGGCCTGCGTCGTTTTCTGCCAGCCGATGGGGTCCGACGGACAAGGCTTCCGGCTGGGGGCGCGGCTCGACCGGCCGGAAAACTTCTGGGGACTGGAGTCCTATCCCGACGATTGGCGGGTACTGGAGATGCCCACGCCCGCTGCTCAACAACCTCCGCAAAAACCGTCAGCCAGCCTTGTTGTTACACACAAACCGCAAGCTCCTTCCCGGGCCTCGCGAGCCGTTCTCGAGAAGATTGAGGAGCAACTCTCCGAGGACCGTTTGCGCGGCATTCTTGCCAAACTGGTTCAGCCCCTGCAGGCGGAGGTCACCGAACTTCATGAAAAGCTGGCCGGGAATGCCAGGCGCAACCGCTTTGAAGTATCTCTCAGGTATATTCCGCCTGAGTTGGAGGAGAGGCTGTGGGACCGCCTGCGGCAAGACGTTGGAACACGCGTTATGCAGCAGGCGCGGGAACGGTCCGCCGAAGTGCTGGGATCGGCGCAAGCATCCATCGAGCAAAAGGTCGGTGCAGCCCTGACCGAGTTTCGGCACCGTCTTTCCGGTGAACTGCACGCCGTCGAGCAACGGGCACAGGTGTTGGCAAAGGAACTCACCGGTTCGACGCAACAGCATGTCCGCGCTGGCATCGAAAAACTGCAGCGGCAGGCTTTGGAGACGGGAGCACATCTCAACATTCAAGGCGAAAAGCTGTTGTCTTCTTTGCAGGGACAACTCACGGATTCCCATGCCGTTCACCGCCGGGAGATCGAACAGATCCAGGCTGATACCGCCGCGAAAGCGTCTCACCTTCAGTCGGATGTGTCCGACCTCGGCCGGAGAATTGCAGCCCTGAACGAGTCCGTGCGCCGTTTGGAGTCCGATCTTGACGCGCATCTGGAGCGCGTCGCAGGCGAAATCGTCTCCGCGGCGCAAACTCAACTCCAGAGCGCTGTCGCGCAGGCCCTCAAAGACATGCAAGCACGTGGCTCGAATGAAGCCGAAAGCCGGGTCAACGAGATATGCGGCCACCTGAGAACCATCCAGAACCGGATTGAAGGCTCGTTTTCTGGGTCTCTAAAAGCCCAAGGCGAGGAAGCAGTGCAGTCGATCGCGCAAAAATTCGAAGAACTGGCGCAGCAATCCGTGGAAAAGTGGCGGCTTGGACTGGCCAAGGATTTGAATGCGGTGGCGAAGACTCTGGGCGAGCAACTTCGTCAGGAACTTGAAACCGAGGGCGGCCAGAGTTAGTTCGCAACGGCCGGCATTATGCGGGGTTCACGATGCACCATAATGGTGTATACTGGTGCCATGGCAATCACGAAACAAGTCCGGCGAAGCGTCACACTCCCCGCTCAGATCGCCCGGCAAATCGACCGCCTTGCCAAGCGCCGCCGCCTCAGCGACAACCGGGTACTGGTGGAACTCATCGAACAGGGCATTGAGTCAGCCAAACAAAAGGAACAAGCCTTCTTCGAGATTGCGGAGCGCTTCCGCTCCTCGAAAGACCCGAACGACGTCAAGAAACTCGGTGACGAGTTGGGGCGCTTTGTCTTCGGTGAATAATGCCGCAAATCGAGGTCTGGTCGCGCCTGCCGCCTGCGATTCGAGATCACCTCATCGACCGGATGCGCGATCGCAAAATCAACGTCGAAGACCTCAACCGGCTCCGGCTCTGGATCGACTCGAAGCCAGTTGTCCCTGAGGAACGATGGTACAAGGATTTCGGCTCTTTCAAACTCTGCGGCGAAGGAAGGTACCCGAAAACCTTTCTTCTGGCAGGCCAGCCCGCCACCGGACAGAGGCTCTGAGTTCGCACTACTTTCGAAGCCCTCTCAACCACGAGCAGGCATTCCCTTTGCCATTGGTACACTAAACGCGGGAGCTTTCATGATTCCCTGCCAGCGCCATCTTTTCGATATCCCCGACGACGTTGCTTACCTGAACTGCGCCTACATGTCACCGCTGATGAAGCCGGCGCTGGAGGCTGGAAGCGCAGGCCTTGCCCGCAAAGCGCATCCATGGGAGCTCACGGCCGAGAAGTTCTTTACCGGCTCAGACGAGTTTCGCGCCACCGCAGCGCGGATCATAGACTGCCCGGCTGACTGCATTGCCATCGTCCCCTCGGCCAGCTACGGCCTCGCAACCGCGGCGCGAAACCTGCGGGTCAAGAAAGGCCAAAGCGTTCTTGTACTTGAGGAGCAGTTCCCCTCCAACTACTATCCGTGGCAGCGGCGGGTGGAAGAAGACGGCGCTGCGCTGAAAGTCGTTGCCTGGCCGAGTGATAAAGATAATGACTGGACTGCGGCTGTTCTCGATTCTCTGACCGCCGATGTGGCCGTCGCCGCGCTCCCACACGTGCACTGGACGAGCGGAGGAAGACTCGACCTCGTCCGCATCGGCGCAGCATGCCGCAAGCTGGGGGCGGCGCTGGTTCTCGACCTCACCCAATCGCTGGGCGCGCTGCCCTTCAGCGTCGGCGATTTGCAGAATGGCGTGCAGCCGGATTTCGCCGTTGCCGCCAGCTACAAGTGGCTGCTTGGGCCTTATTCCATCGGGCTTCTCTATGTCGCTCCCAAACGGCAGGAGGGGATGCCGCTGGAAGAAAATTGGATTCAACGCTCGAACGCCCGCGATTTCTCGAGTCTTATCCTCTACACCGAAGACTACGACGCGGGTGCGCGGCGTTTCGACATGGGCGAACGATCCAACTTTGCGCTGCTGCCGGCTGCAGTACGCGCCATGAAGCAGTTGCTGGAGTGGAAGGTCGAGCAAATCTCCGAGACCGCCGGCGCGCTCAACCGCCAAATCGCCGCCGCTGCCGCGGAACTCGGATTTTCGTCTCCACCGGAAGATCTGCGCGCCCCTCATTACCTCTGCCTGCGAAGAAAAGCCGGCATCCCGCGAGAATTCCCCGAAATGCTCGCGCGCGAAAAGGTCTTCGTCAGCGTGCGTGGCACTTCCATCCGCGTGACGCCGCACGTGTATAACTCGGCCACCGACGGCGAGCGGCTGATCGCCTGCCTGAAGCAGACGGCTAACGTTTCCCGCTGACCGTAAGCCGGTGAAACCGGGCGTGCAGTGCGCCAAGTGACCAAAGGCCTAGAACCGGGAAACGATACTTTCGGCAGCTATCCGGCGGCTCCAAGCCTCGCTACAGTAGTCCATCCGTCCCGATTAGTTAGAGGAGGACTATCCTGCAATGAACCTGATGCAGTGGTTCAGTCAACACGCCATTTCGTTCACCTTGATTCTGGCCTACATTCCATTGGTTGCGACGATCGTGACCACCGTCGTCAGTCTTATCCTGGTGCGCGCTACCTTGCGTTACTCGGAAGCTAGCGACCGGGGCTTGGCGCTCGCGCGCGAGCAGTTCGAGCGCGAATGGGCGCCGGAGGTGCACATCAAAATGGCGCGGATCTCAGCCCGCGAACCAAGAATCTATGCCACCAACCTCGCGAAAGTCTCTGCCCTGATGCAGATGGTGCAGCTGCGCAAGGTGTCGATGGCCGTCCCCTCCTTGCGATACTTTCTCAATGAGCCACTGGTTGGCGGCACCACGTGGAGCGAGGATATCAGCAAGCGTTTTTTCGCCTGCACTGGCGACGACTATGAGGGCCAGATCGCCGTATCCCTGACTTTTTATGCCGCCGGCCGTATGTACCGCACTGATTGGTTCCGTTTTCAGGTTCAGGTCCGCGACGACCAGCTTCTTCAACTCACTCCCGTGAATATCGCCGTGCGCCGCGTGCGCACCATCGAGCCCCGCAACGCCACGGAAAGCCGCCGCGAGTTGGTGATGGATGTAGCTGGAGACGCCGCCAACAACAACGCCGAGATGGCGATAGCGGCAGCCGCCTCGCGTGAGGGATGAGACTGGCCAGGAATTGGACGGTGAAATGCGGCTACTTCAGGGCCGCTGCTCGGCGCTGCGCCTGCGATGCCGCTTCGCTGGCAGGATTCTCTTTTTCCACCTGGTCGTAAATCCGCTTGGCTTCGTCGGGCTTCTTCTGTGTCTCGTAGAACGCGGCGAGTTCGAGCTGCGCCGTGGCTTTACTGACGACGATCGTGGGCTTGTCGATCAACTGCTTATAAAGATCGACCGCCTGCGTGTCCTTATTTTCCGCGCGATAAACCGAAGCCAGCGCGAACTTGCCGAGTGCCGCCAGGTCGGCGTTTGAAGACGAGGCCGCCTCCTGCAGGCTGCGCTCCGCGGCCGCGTTGTCGTTAAGCTGCGCCGAGGCCAATCCCACAAAATAACGAGCCATATCGGCCGTGCGCGTATGCGGATACTTATCGGCGATCGCCTGGAACTGTTTGCGCGCCATGGTGGCACGCTCTTCGGTCGAGGCGAAGCTGTCATACCCCGGTTGCGCGGGAACGCCTGCCGGACGCACCGGCGTTTCAAGGGTGCGGACCGCCGTCGAAAGCTCGGCGCTGGCTTTTTCGTCCTGCGAGTTGATGTAGTACCAGCCGCCGAACACGATGGCGGCAATGACGACTACCGCAACCACGATGACGATTAGTTTTGTCTTGTGCTCCTCGCTCCAGTGGGCGGCGTTCTCCGCTGCCTCGATGGTGACCTTGCTGAAGCGGTCTTGTTTCAGTTGATGCCGGGTTTCTGCGCGCACAGGCTTCCTTCTTCGCTTAACGGTAGGATGGCAATTATTCAGTTTAACAGGGGGATTTCGGGAGCGTCAAAGCGGACGGTTCGGGGTTCGGGGACACCGCGACCTCGCTAGCGATTTCCTGGTTTCAGTGCCACAGCCGGACCATGAAAAACATCAGGCCGTACTCGACTACGTCTCCCAGGTTGTGGCCAATAATCGAAGCTAGCAAGCTCCCAGACTTTTCGTACCAATATGCGTACAGGATTCCGAGAGCAAAAGCGTAACTCTGCTGCCCCATTGCAAACCAAAACGGTCGCTCCCACAAATTCGTTATATGTGCCAGCGCAAACAGCAGCGCCAAGATAACTCCTGCCACATGCATATCAAACTGTAAGAACCTTATACGGCCAGAAGTTCGTTTCATCAGAAACGTTTGCATCAGACCCCGGAACGGAATCTCCTCGCCGAACCCTACGAATAATCCTTCGAAACTGAGCCAGCCCGCCAGGTTTGAAGCGGTCAGCGGCAGATCCCAGGGAGCCGTGCACGCCAGGATTTGGGGGAGATAGTCAACGATCGTCATCAATACACCAAAGATTGCGCCCCACGCAATTGCAGCCATCGCATAGGATTTACCCTTGGGCCACTGCAAACCGTATTCGCTGAACCGGCCCTTGCTGAGCAGGCCGATGATCAGCAGACCCGTCAACAGTTGCACCAGGTGATTTGCATAGAGAGCAAGCCATGGCATTGCCATGCTCCTTTCCATGCCCACGAGTTTTACGACCCAATCGCTTGCCAATGCGCTCGGCAGGATCACCAGAAATCCGAATGCAATGGTCGCGACAATAGGCCAGAAACGCAGCCTCAGGTCTGAAATGGAGAACACCGACGTTGCACTGCCTACGGTGTAGTTGCCAGCCACAAGGCCGGGGCTTCTCGAGGAGCCATGAATCGGTGAATTCATATACGGCAGCGGTTCGCACGTGATGCGGTTCGCTGCTGTTGAAGCAAAATCGCGGGGGCGCTCATCACTTCGGATCCATCCGGTAACTCCAGAACCCAGCCATCCTCTCCTGTAGAACGTGGAAAGGAGCCTCGTGAACCTCGGGAGCAGAATCCGTCACCGCATCCTCACGCACCGCATCTTCAATCAGGTGGTGCAACGGAGCTAGCTCACAAACGGGATCGGTCGCCCCGGCGTCGCCTGTCAGCAGAAATGCCTGGCACCGGCATCCGCCAAAGTCTTCCTTGCGGCGGTCGCAGGAGCGGCAAGGCTCGGGCATCCAGTCTTCGCCGCGAAATTTCCGAAATGCTTCCGAGTTCTGCCAGATCCAATCGAGCGTGTGTTCGCGCACGTTGTCAAAGCGCATGCCCGGAATGACGCCCGCCGCATGACACGGTAGCGCGCGGCCGGCGGGATCGATCAGCAGCAACTGGCGTCCCCAGCCGCCCATGCAGGCTTTGGGATAGCGGGCGTGGTAGTCGGGAATTACGGAGTCGATGCGAATTCTGCCACGCAGCCGCTCCTCGGCGGCTGCTACCACAGCCACCGCGCGGTCAAGTTGCGCGCGCGTGGGTAGCAACGCCGACCGGTTCCGCAGCGCCCAGCCGTAATACTGCGCGTGCGCGATTTCCATGCGATCGGGATGGAGCGCTTCGAGCGCGGCAATCATTTCTGCAAGGTGCTCGATGTTCTGCCGGTGAACGACAAGGTTTACGGTGAACGCGATGGAATTACGATGCTCGCGGATCTGATGTTCGCGAATCCAGCCGGCCAGTTCGAGTTTGTGCGCGTGAGCGCGTGCGCCCGCAATCCAGTTGGCCGGGCCTTCGATCGAATCCTGAAAGCTGAGTTGGATGTGGTCGAGTCCAGCGTCGACAAGCTGCGCCAGACGCTCGCGTGAAAGCCCAATTCCAGAGGTGATCAAGTTGCTGTAGAGGCGCGACTTCCGCGCACCCTCGATCATCTCGGCCAGGTCCGTGCGCGCCAGCGGCTCGCCTCCCGTGAGGTGAAGATGCAGAACGCCGAGCGCTACGGCCTCGCCGAAAACGCGCAGCCAGTCAGCGGTCGCGAGCTCTTCCTGGCGCGAAGTCAGCTCCAGCGGATTCGAACAGTACACGCAGTGCAGCGGGCAGCGGTGCGTGATCTCGGCAATCAGGGCCAGCGGATTCGCCATTCGGAGCGTCGATCCAACTTACTTTGTCATCCTGAGCGAAGCGAAGGACCAATGTACTTTGCCGGTGTCGAGAGAGTGCATGGGTCCTTCGCTTCGCTCAGGATGACACCTTTTTCCGGGTTGCTTCTAATAATCAATGATGCGCTTGGCGTGCAGTTGCTCCAGAAATGTCAGGACATCGGCGCGAATCTTTCCCTTCGGCGCCAGCATGAACTGCGTTTCCAGCTTCTGAACGATTTCAGCCAGCGAGAAATGTCCGTCGCAAAGTTCGAGAATGATGCGGCCCGTTCCTTCCACGCGGATCGCGCCTTCCGGGAAGAGCACGACCGGAGCTTCGGTGGTTCCACCCCAGCGGCATCCCGCGGCAAACTTCGGAACGCTCGCATCGCTCAGCTCAGCCACGGTTGCCCTCATCCTTAATTCGAAACGCGCCCGGCGGCGGCCAGCCCGGTTCGACATAGGCGAAATAGAGTGCGTCGAGCTGCGCCCAAAGAATGTCGCACTTGTCGCGCAGTGCTTGAATGACGCTCTCCTGCTCGGCGCGCGTGGCGGCGTGGTCGAACACATACTGGATGGCAAAGGCGGCGTCTTCCGGAGCCTCCGTGAGCCGCGCCTCAAAGTAGTCGAGGGCGGACGTGAGCCAGGGATAATGCTGGCGCAGTTTCTCCATGCGCAGCGCAATCAGATCGCGCGAAAAAAGTTCGGTCAGCGACGAAGCGACACATTCTAGAAACGGCCGCGTTCGCACCAGGTTGAGGTATTCATTTCCGATAAAACGCGTCGCCGGCAGAACCTCATCGGCCCGGACCACGCGCTCGCGACCGAGTCCGGTCGCTTCTGTCAGCTTGATCCAGCGCAGAATGCCGCCATCGCGCTTGTCGTCCCCGTCATGATCCACAATGCGTTTGCGCCAGACGCGGCGGAACGACGGATCGATCGAGCGCGAAAGAATGATCGCGTCTTTAATGGGAATAATCGACTGGTAGTAGTAACGGTTCAGCGCCCAGGCCTGCAACTGTCCCCGGCTGAGTTTGCCTTCGTGCATGAGCAGGTGGAAGGGGTGTTTGTGGTGATAGCGCTCTTCGCCAACCCGGCGCAGCGCCGCGCGCAGCTGCTCAAACGTAAGCTTGGAAGTGTTTCCGGGGTCTTTGCCCGGGTCTTTATCGGTAGCTATAGTTCCAGTTGCCAATTGTCCTCCGCCACTTCCCATCCGGCTTGGCGCACCGCCTGATGTTCGGGACTCGCTTCATTCAGGATCGGATTGGTGTTGTTGAGGTGAATGAACATTTTGCGCTCAACTTTACTATTGTTCAGCAGGCGAAGACTTTCTTCCACCGGAATGTGTCCCATCTGGTGCGCGGTCTCGCCGCTCCCCTGAACGCGCTGCAACTCGTCATCGCTCCAAAAGGTGCCGTCGAATAGAAGCAGGTCCGCGTGCTGGATCTTTTCGAGCAGCGCCTCGCTGAGGTTGCCGACGGCGGGAACATAAGCGACTCGTTTTCCTGAAACGGACTCGAAGAATAACGCGGCCGTGGCTTGATCACGGGCGAGGTCTTTGTCTTTGCTCTTAACATATTTCGGATAGCGTCCGGAAAGGTAGTGGACCTCGCACCGTAATCCAGAATCCTTCCCATCAGCGGACAACAAGGGAAATGGCGCGCCCGCCGTCATCGGTGTCCAAACCACCTGCGGCTCGACCCGGTTCAGCATGCCAAACATGCTGTTCTCTTCCCGCAGAATCCGCAAGATCGAAGGGGCGGCATAGACGCGCAGCGGCTGAAGTTCGCGGAGCAGGAGTAATCCCACAACATGGTCGAGATCGGCACTTGCGAGCACCACGCCGGCGATCGGAGAATCACGCAGCCCGCGCGGATGCAGCGCCGCGGAACTTTCAATTTGAGAGGCCAGGTCGGGAGAGGCTCCGGCTAGAAACCAAGTGGAGCCGTCTGCGCTCAGCGCTAGTTGAGCCTGAGTGCGCTCCTTGCCGCAGAACTTTTTGTTGCGCACAGCAGTGCAATTTCCGCAGCCGCAATTCCACTGCGGAAACCTGCCCCCGGCCGCGGAACCGAGGATCTGAATGTGCATCTTGCAGGGTTAGAGTTTCGCGCTCACGTAGGAGTTGATTTCGCAGCACAGAACAACTTCTTCGAAAACCGGACTGGTCCAAGTCATAACGTTTACCCTTAGGTTAGAGATTTTTTCCTCGCCGAACCCCACGCACGGCGCGGGTGGAGATAGAGAAGCATACCACTCCTGCTATCGGGCTGGTGCGGGAAAGTGCGGGAGCGGCATGGCCCGAAAGGGCCATGCCCCGGTTTCGAATAGGGCTTTGCCTATTCTCTTGGACATCTTGGAATCAAGGGCTTACACCAAAAGCCGTGGGCGAGGGCGCCCGCGCTACACTTCTATTGCGCGGCTTCCAGCAGGCCTTTCTCGGCCTTTTCCTGACACGCTATGCAATGGCGAGTCCAAGGCACGGCTTCGAGGCGCTTGGCGTTGATCTCTTTGCCGCAGGAGACGCATTCCCCGAAACTGCCTTCGCGGATGCGCGACAGAGCGCCATCCACCATGTTGAGCAACTGGCGGTCGTTGTTGCTCTGGCTGAAAAGGAACTCCTTGTTGTAGGAACTGGCGGCGCGGTCGGCGACGTCCTGCGTGGCCTCGTCGTCGGCGGTGCGACCATCCTGCTGGTTGCGGACAACCATGTGGCGCAGTTCCTGGCGCCGGGTTTCCAATCTTTTTCTGAACGTCTCTAGCTTCTTCTTATCCATGATTGCTGCTCGCAGTGAAGTGAAAGGCCCGCCCAAACGGGACCCATTCCCGCGCGAAGTCAAACGAATATCCTAAGCGCGGCGGAGATTGGCGTCAACTGGAGGAGAAGCCGATTACGGCTGATTCGCGACCGCTCCGAGCGGGGGCGGAGGATACTCGGGAAGCTTCTGTTTAGTGGCTTGCGTTCGCTTAACTTGCAGCTCATCGAACAGAAGCGCGGGGCTGGCGACGCTGAACCAGACAGGCTCAGAACGATCCTCGACGGCAGGCGCGGTTCCGGCGGCGATGAGATCGCCGCGTAGCGACCGGACGTCGAGATCTCCAAAAACTCCACCGCGCACCAGTTCTTCATGAGCGTCTTTGGTGTAGATGCGATAGAGGAGCCGAGGCTCGAGGCGGGGTCCCATGGTTTCCACGTAGAGCCCGTAGGGCAAGTCGCGATTCTTACAAAGCTCAATCAACTTTGCCTTGAGACTGGCGTCAGGTTGGGGGTCGGTCGATTGCAAAACCAGATTGCCGGGATGAGGCGCGGGCGCAGCAGGCGCGGCGGCGCGACCGTGACCGTTCGACACCGGGAAGTCGCGAATGGGCTGGCGTCCCATGAGGTAAGAGACAAGTTGCCCTTTTTCGATCAAAGACACGCGCTGGGCTTTCACGCCTTCGTCATCGAGAGTGTAGTTCCCGAACAGGTGCTCGCCGGAAAGAGTGGAAATTGTCGGATCATCGAACACATTGATGAAGTCGGGCAGTACGCGCGACTTGTAGCTGCTGGACCATTTCCCGGTGGTGCGGGCGTTCTCGCCGAGCTGCGGCTTTTTGCCTAGAACATTGGGCTCAATGAGTTCGGTAACCACGGTGGCAGCGGCATCGTTTGAGAACAAGACTGGGCCGCGGTACTCCTCATCGGCGACCGGGGCGTCACGCAACAGCTTCAGCGTTTCCAGAATGTGGGCCGTGGTCTTGAGAAATGCTTCGCGGGTGGGGAGCTGCGTAAGGTCGTTGGCCTGGTCGGCGTGCGACCGCTGCAGCAACATGCCGTCGGAAGCCTGGGTTGATCCCGCGATAGAGATAAGGTAGTGCGTGTGACCCGAGCGGGCAACCGTGCCCTCGGAGTTCAGGAAGTAACGGTTCTCGGCGGTGAAACGCAGCGCAGCGTCGAAGTTCTCCAGCTCTTTGTCGGTGCGATATTGGCCGGAAGATTCTTCGAGAAGATGAATCCAGGGAGTGAAGTCGGTTGCAGAAAAACGGGCAAGAGGCTCGACGGCCTCAACCGGCGAGGCCTTGGCGAAATCGTCAACCGGCTCGTCCACCTTCAATTGCTTCAGGGCAGCTTGCTTGGCAGAGAGGGCTTCGCTGGCCGCCTTGTAAGCGCGATCGGTGGCGAGCCAGATGCGGTGGCGGATGGCGTAGACGTCGTCATCGGATGGAACCAGGTCGATGGTGCCTTCTCCGGTGCCGTAGAAGCTGTCCTGCTTGTAGTCGCCGACGCGGACTACGACGCGCAACAAGCGCGCGCGATTACGCTCCTGGTTTCGCAGCGCGCCGAAAACGGCGCTGGCCTCGAACTGGTCGACCTCGGTAACGCGGTATTCGATGTAATACGGCGCGGGCACGTTGTCCATTTTCAGCTTGGCTTTGGAACGGTCCATCTCTTCGCGAAGAGCGCGGAGGACGGGATCATTGGAAGCGGCATCGG
>CAWITH010000041.1:0-43445 GCA_963838935.1 uncultured Acidobacteriaceae bacterium | reverse complement strand
AGGGCAGGTCCGCGCTACACTTCTATTGCGCGGCTTCCAGCAGGCCTTTCTCGGCCTTTTCCTGACACGCTATGCAATGGCGAGTCCAAGGCACGGCTTCGAGGCGCTTGGCGTTGATCTCTTTGCCGCAGGAGACGCATTCCCCGAAACTGCCTTCGCGGATGCGCGACAGAGCGCCATCCACCATGTTGAGCAACTGGCGGTCGTTGTTGCTCTGGCTGAAAAGGAACTCCTTGTTGTAGGAACTGGCGGCGCGGTCGGCGACGTCCTGCGTGGCCTCGTCGTCGGCGGTGCGACCATCCTGCTGGTTGCGGACAACCATGTGGCGCAGTTCCTGGCGCCGGGTTTCCAATCTTTTTCTGAACGTCTCTAGCTTCTTCTTATCCATGATTGCTGCTCGCAGTGAAGTGAAAGGCCCGCCCAAACGGGACCCATTCCCGCGCGAAGTCAAACGAATATCCTAAGCGCGGCGGAGATTGGCGTCAACTGGAGGAGAAGCCGATTACGGCTGATTCGCGACCGCTCCGAGCGGGGGCGGAGGATACTCGGGAAGCTTCTGTTTAGTGGCTTGCGTTCGCTTAACTTGCAGCTCATCGAACAGAAGCGCGGGGCTGGCGACGCTGAACCAGACAGGCTCAGAACGATCCTCGACGGCAGGCGCGGTTCCGGCGGCGATGAGATCGCCGCGTAGCGACCGGACGTCGAGATCTCCAAAAACTCCACCGCGCACCAGTTCTTCATGAGCGTCTTTGGTGTAGATGCGATAGAGGAGCCGAGGCTCGAGGCGGGGTCCCATGGTTTCCACGTAGAGCCCGTAGGGCAAGTCGCGATTCTTACAAAGCTCAATCAACTTTGCCTTGAGACTGGCGTCAGGTTGGGGGTCGGTCGATTGCAAAACCAGATTGCCGGGATGAGGCGCGGGCGCAGCAGGCGCGGCGGCGCGACCGTGACCGTTCGACACCGGGAAGTCGCGAATGGGCTGGCGTCCCATGAGGTAAGAGACAAGTTGCCCTTTTTCGATCAAAGACACGCGCTGGGCTTTCACGCCTTCGTCATCGAGAGTGTAGTTCCCGAACAGGTGCTCGCCGGAAAGAGTGGAAATTGTCGGATCATCGAACACATTGATGAAGTCGGGCAGTACGCGCGACTTGTAGCTGCTGGACCATTTCCCGGTGGTGCGGGCGTTCTCGCCGAGCTGCGGCTTTTTGCCTAGAACATTGGGCTCAATGAGTTCGGTAACCACGGTGGCAGCGGCATCGTTTGAGAACAAGACTGGGCCGCGGTACTCCTCATCGGCGACCGGGGCGTCACGCAACAGCTTCAGCGTTTCCAGAATGTGGGCCGTGGTCTTGAGAAATGCTTCGCGGGTGGGGAGCTGCGTAAGGTCGTTGGCCTGGTCGGCGTGCGACCGCTGCAGCAACATGCCGTCGGAAGCCTGGGTTGATCCCGCGATAGAGATAAGGTAGTGCGTGTGACCCGAGCGGGCAACCGTGCCCTCGGAGTTCAGGAAGTAACGGTTCTCGGCGGTGAAACGCAGCGCAGCGTCGAAGTTCTCCAGCTCTTTGTCGGTGCGATATTGGCCGGAAGATTCTTCGAGAAGATGAATCCAGGGAGTGAAGTCGGTTGCAGAAAAACGGGCAAGAGGCTCGACGGCCTCAACCGGCGAGGCCTTGGCGAAATCGTCAACCGGCTCGTCCACCTTCAATTGCTTCAGGGCAGCTTGCTTGGCAGAGAGGGCTTCGCTGGCCGCCTTGTAAGCGCGATCGGTGGCGAGCCAGATGCGGTGGCGGATGGCGTAGACGTCGTCATCGGATGGAACCAGGTCGATGGTGCCTTCTCCGGTGCCGTAGAAGCTGTCCTGCTTGTAGTCGCCGACGCGGACTACGACGCGCAACAAGCGCGCGCGATTACGCTCCTGGTTTCGCAGCGCGCCGAAAACGGCGCTGGCCTCGAACTGGTCGACCTCGGTAACGCGGTATTCGATGTAATACGGCGCGGGCACGTTGTCCATTTTCAGCTTGGCTTTGGAACGGTCCATCTCTTCGCGAAGAGCGCGGAGGACGGGATCATTGGAAGCGGCATCGGCGGCGCGAGCGGAAGCTGCCGTGGCGCAGATCAGGAGCGCGACAGACATCACGCCAAACAGCGCTAACAGGAAGCGACGATTCACTTCGCACCTCCCTTCTCGTCAGTTGCTTGCGGTGGGGGCGGAAGAATGGGAGGACGCGTGTCGCCGTACTTTCTTTTCTGGACTTCCATCTCCGAAAACAGCATGGCCGGTGCGGCGGCGGATACAGGAACGCTCCCGGATTCGGCTCCGCAAATGCCGTTGAAGACGCTGGTGGTGTCTCCGGTGGCGGCGATCTGGGTCAACACCGTGAGCGGGGTGCCGACGATGTCAACGCCGCGGACGAGTTCATCGGGACGTCCATCCGCATAAACGCGCCAGACCATGACGGGCAACACCTGGAACGCTTGCGGCAGAGTGCGCGTGAGGTCAGCGTGAATCCGCCCTGGATGTCTTCGAAGTAGAGACCGTAGGGTTTTCGCCTGCTTTTTGATTTCCTCGATAAAGCGGGCGCGCAGCTGGGCGTCGGGAATGGTCTTCGACGAACTTACGATCAGATTGCCCTGGCGGCCGACGGGCATCAGTCCGGCCTGGGCGCGGCCGTGGCCGTTCGAGTTGCTGAAGTTTTTCACCGGCAATCGTCCCATCAGGAAATTCTTCAGGATGCCGTCCTTAACCACTTCGACGCGCGCGGCGGGAATCCCTTCGTCGTCGTAGCGGTAAAAGCCCGACAGTTCCGTGCCGTCGAGTGCGCGCAGCGTGGGGTCGTCGGTGACGCTGAGAAACTCGGGCAGGATTTTTTCGTTGACCTTCTTGGTGAACGTCTGGCCTTCGTCGCGGCCCCTCTGGCGTTGTCCTTCGACGCGATGGCCGAGCACTTCATGAAAGAACACCGCGGCGGCGCGTCCGGAGAGCAACGCTGGACCACTGTAGGGTTCGGCGAGCGGAGCCGCGCGCAACGCGCTCAGAGTCGCTCGCCATTTTCTTTACGCTCGCCGCCACTTCCGCCTCGGAGGGCAATTTCGACGGGTCGGAAAACTGGAAGGTTTCGACGCGCATCAGCTGCATGCCGTCGTCGGCGAGGGTTTGCGCCTGGATCACTAGGCGGAAGATCGTCGTCGGCGGTGACGATCTTCGTACCTTCGGTCGAGACCAGGTAGCTGTGGTCCCTCTCGGCGTAAAGAATCACCATGGACTCTTCGACCTGAGGAAACTGACGGAAGGAACGCGGAGTAACGGCGGGCAAGTTCTTCCCAAGCCTTCTGCTCGGGAAACGCCGGCGACGTAGCTTCCTCGATATAAATCGAGGGCTTCTCCTCGGAGAAGTCGGGCGAGTCGTCCTCGTCCTTGGCGCGGACGGCGGTCTTGGTCTTGACGTTGGTATAGGCCTGTCGCGCCTTGCGGTATTGCTCGTAGGTCAAACGCCAGAGGACGCGGGCGATCGCATCGGGGTCGTCCTGCTGCGGAAGCTGGCCGGAAGTGATGCCGGAGGAACGTTCCTGGTCGTGAGTGTTATCGAGAGCGGGAGCGCCGATGCGCATGCTGACGTCGGCAGAACGGTGGCGAACGTGAGATGAGGTGAGCACTCCGCCTTGGTCGCTGAGAATGACCAGCGCTTCGCCGTCGGTCACGTTGTAGCTGGTGAAGTAGGGAGCAGGATCCTGCTTGGCAAGCTCGGCCTGGCCGCGATGCAACTCCTTTTCCATGGTGGCGAGGAGAAGATCGTCGGTTGCGGCCGGAGGCTTCTGGGCGTGCAGCAAGGGTTTCTGGGCCGCAAGGGCAAGCAGAAGCAGTGGAAGAAGGAAGCGAAGGAAGACGGCTTTTTTGGAATTCATCGGGAAACGTGAGTTTACAGGAGCGGGAGAAACAAAAAAAGCGGCCCCTTTCGGGGCCAACCTTTTAAAGAGGTTAAAGGGTGGGAATCATGAGGAACGTTTGGGACGCCGTTCCGGGGAGTGGAACGGACAGAGTGAGATGTCGAGAACATCGAGAGTGAAGTTTGTCAAACGAGCGCGACCTCTTTAGTGCCTTGGAATGGAGCATTTGCTGAACCAAAGTCGTGACTAGGGGGCAGGAACGGCGTCCCGTTTTTGGAACCTGTTCCAAATCAATAATTTAGGATAAATCCCCCAGAAGCCAAGCTGGTCGCGGGATCTAGCATGATGCGCAGCCGAATGCAGAAAGCTGCACTTTGGCAGAAATTCGGGACAGGGTTTTAGCTGTCTCCGGCTACGGTGCGCACCTTTCCGGGCAGGAAGTGGTAGGGCGGCCACGGACCGGTCACGAACAGCTCGCAATTCTTCAGTTGCTTGGCGGCGGTGCTGTAACGGTTCTGGTATTTCTCGATCGACTTGGTGTCAATTAAGTGGGCGATATCGAGCAGCATTCCGTCGGCATCGACCTTCTTGCAGCTGACTTCTTCCTCGAGGGGGTTGAAGAGCTTGTGCACCTGGACGGAGAGAGCTCGGGCCTTGGTCTGGCGTTCGCGCTCGCGGGACGCCTTTTCGCGCAGCTTGGAGAGGTACTCGCGGCCTACCGTATCGGGCAGGACGATATCTTCCATGTGACCGCGGAGAGAACCGTCGCGCACCACCAGCTTGATGCGCATTTCGGACTTGCCGCGCAGCCGCTCCACACTCTCGCAGAAAGTGCGGCGGTTGGCTCGGACGGCTTGTCGGATGGCATCTTCGGTGTCGAAAATCGTTCCGAAGCGGAAGGGCAGGACAGTCGCGGTGCGGAAGCTCTGGCTGACCACGCGGGCATGCTCCAGCACCGACTTTTCGTCGAGTTTGGAGGTCGTGCGGTCAAATTCGCTGACAATCACCGCGAATTCTCCACTGGGGTAGCTCATCACGGGAGCGGAATTGACGCCTTGAATGCCTTCCAGAACGTAGGGACGACGCGAACGAACACCGTTGGCTAGGGTCTGGTGTTCAGTGAGGCAGTACGCGTACCACGACATGCATTCTCTCCGAATTGCACCGGGGCTATAAATACCCCTTTAGATTTAGTCCTAGGGCTGCGTTTTCTACCTGGAAGATTGGTTTTTGTTGGACAAGGTGGACGCGAAAAACTGCATCCAAAGCGATATTACTGCCATCGTCAGTGATTTGCAAACATTCTTTCCGATTGGTTTCAATTTGCTTCGCCGATCTGCGGCTTCTGAATCGATTTAACCGGGTCTTCCTGGCTTGTTTCTCTGCGACTGTTCCAGCTTTCTTAGCTATTGTTTAAAGGACTTGCGGGTAAAGTCTTTAAAAACCAACGAGTTGCATTATCAAAGAGCGCTGAAAACGGATTTGGGGCAGCTTCGAGGTGCGTCTTCGGAGACGAGAACCCTCAGAACTGCCCCAATCAGACTTCATCGTCGCGCGCTACGGGGCTTAGGTCAATGATTTCGATCACGGCGGGGTGTGATTGGGAGTTGGCAGCCCCGTTTTCTTCTCTGCCAACGGTTAGCAACCCGCGTTTAACCTGCGCGCCGGAGAGAAGGGTGCCTCCCGCCCACGGATGGGGTTGTGAGTGTAATCGGGATTTAACGCCAACGATCCGGCCAATGACAAAGAAATGCCGCCCAGACATCGGGCGGCATGGCTTTTTGCCAATCCTTGAAACTAGAAGGGCCGCCTTTGCGGGCGGAGGCCTGGAACGTCCGCCGCTGGCGTGCGAAGCATCGAATCAGAGTTGCTTGACGACGATTGCGATGCGAACCATCCGGTTGGGTCTTTCTGGGCAACGTTACATTCTCTGGAAGTCTGATACGATCGATACGTGAAATAGGTATTGTTAGGCAGACTCGCGTAGCAGATTTCGGAATCGAAGAACTGTACGGTTGGCGTGTGGTTGAGGGCATATCCCGGAGTCAGAATCCACCAGTCAAGCCATGGGTTCCCGACTGGATTGTGAAAATAAACGTCCAGAAAGGCGATCATGTACTTGGTCACCGCCTCGTGTCCGTCTGCTGACGAGACGGTCACAGCATCGATTCCTGTATTTGTGCAGGGCCATGAACTCAGCCAGCCCGCCAAGTCGTCCGACGAAATCAATCCCAGATTAAAGAAAACTTGGGCAGCGTCACAATAAGTGGTGAATGAGTAGTGATTGGCTCCGTTTACATCCACTCGATAGGAATCGTCACGGTCGATTGCTGCGTGAGGACGCGCGATCCAATCTCTGAGCTGTGTTGGGTCTGGCATGCCGGATAAACTTCCGAGCTCTACGGATTGGTCTACCGTCTCACCCATAATCAAGCTAGGTATGGAAATTCTGGCGAGTTCTCGGTAGCGCATCAATTGCGACGAACCGTCCAGCGAAACCATCGTCTTGATGCGGCGATCAGGATAGGTCGGCACACACGTGCTTGGTGGGTAGGGCAGCGTATCAGCGCCAACAATAGCTGGCCACAACGCGTCACAGACTAAATTGTCTCCGCCCGTGAGCGCATAGGTGGCGTATCCACCAATTGAATGCCCACTCGCGGCAACTCTGTCAGGGTCAATCGTGTGAAATAATAACTCCCCCGGCGTGTGGTTCTTGATCAGCAAGTGCGTGATGATGAAGGAAACGTCTCGGGGACGATTGACCATTACGGTCAAGAGGTCATCGCAGGGGCTCCAGGACCACTGGCAGTCGGCGTAGGGTTCGGTCGCTGCGACCACGTAGCCGTGGCTAGCGAGCCGCGTGCCGATGAAGATATACATCCAAGCATCCCCACCAAAGGCCGGCGACAGGACGAGCAATGGGAAAGGTCCTTCCTGCGAGGGCGTTGGTCCCTCATACGCGGGATCGTAATTACCGACTGCTTGCCAGTCCGTCGAAGTGGAAACAGGCAGATAGGTTGAGTATGGGTCTAAGGGATACTGCGCCGGAGGCGTGGAAGCAGTCACAGTGCTGGGATTAACCGGGTACCAGACCATGAAATACTCCGACCGATTCCCGTTGCTGGCGTCGGTCAACATGTAACTGGTGTGTCCGATCGCATAGGGTCCCAGTTGACCGGGGTCGTTAATCTGTCCCTGCGCTTGCGGCCACGACGCCAAAAGAAAACATGTGCAGAAAACCAAAAGCAAAATGCTGATGCGTTTCATGAATTCCTCCGTGAAATAAATTGACTTGAACTTGCTGTTTAAGTCGAACGAAGGTCCGTTGCTCGCCTGAGGGGTGTGCGTCCCGTCGTGGCAGCTGCGCTTCGGGAGGCGAGGAGACAGTGGCGCTGAGAAGGCGCCAAGCCCTTTACACCACCTGTTCATACTCTCGGGCAAAATCGCTGTCAAGGATAATCCGAGTGATGGACCTCACGGAGTTTGGTGGCAGGAAAGCACGCTGGTGGCTGGTTTTGGCAGTTGCGGAGCGTTTAGCAACGAAGGCTCGACGGTCAATTTACGCTATCAGGCGTTTACACTCAGAACGCCTCCACAGGTGAATAGCGAGCTGCCGGGTGCCCCATCCTAACGTCGCGCTTTTCGACGTTAGAGCCTGCCCTGAGCGGAGTCGAAGGGGTGGGTTCCACTGCCATGACGCAAGAAAAGGCTCCCCTCTCCTGGCCTCGATCTTGTCAAGCTTGACTTTTTGATCGCGACGAAATGGGGGTCCAACGCCGGGAGGAAGCAAAAGCGCCCATTCCCGGATCCCGAGTCGGCGGCGGAACGTCTCTAAGTGAAAGAAGAATAAAGACTTTACATCTAAGTCCTTATTCCTCAAAGACCTGGATGGCAGAGCCCAGCTAAAGTGTTGATCCCAAAAGACTGGCCATGGAGGGGGTGGGTACCCCATTACCTACCAGTAAACACCAAACGCAGAAAAATGCAATCTTCCCAAGCAACCACCAGGAAATTTATTTTCGGGCGAACAAACGGAGAATCATGCGGCGTTCGAGCAGCGCTTCAGGTCCTGGGCTGTTTTTGGTTGGCGGCTCTTTCTTGCAGAGCTATGGTCACTGCGCCCAGCATGTCGGCGGCGGGAGCGGGCTTGCCGGTCCAGATTTCGAATTGTCTTGCGGCTTGCTGCACGAACATTTCGATTCCGGGGATGACGGCGATTCCCTTGGCGCGCGCTACTTGCAGCAGGTGAGTCTCGACTGGGTCGTAGACCATGTCGAAGACTACGCGGGCTTGAATTTCGTCGTCCTTGAGTGGGCAGTCGCGAGTGTTGCCCATGCCTACGGGAGTGGCGTTGATGATGACGTCGAAGGCGGTCTTGCGCAGGTCGGCGCGTTTTAGAGTGCGCGCTTTGGCCTGGCGCGCCAGCTTCTGAGCCTTGACGGAAGTGCGATTCAGGATCCAGACTTCGGCGCCTCGCTCTTTGAGTCCGAAGACGGCGGCTCGGGCCGCGCCTCCGGCACCTAGCACCAGAATTTTTGCGTTCTCGATGACGAGACGCTGCTCTAGCGGACGAAGCACGCCGGCTATGTCGGTATTGAATCCGTAGAGCTTGCCATCCTGGGCGCGAACTACCGTGTTGCAGGCTCCGATCTTGGCGGTGTGGGCGTCGGTGTTGTCCAGATGCGGAACTATGGACTGCTTGTAGGGCATGGTGATGCTTAGGCCGTGCAGAGGAATGTCGCGGACGCAGTGGAGCAGTTCCTTTAGCGTTTTGGCGTGGAGAGGAAGATAGACGGCATTGACGTTCTCGCGGCGCAGGGCGGCGTTCATGATTACGGGCGAGAGCGAATGGGCTACGGGATCGCCAGCTACTCCATAGACTCGGGTGGCGGCGTCGACTTGCTCGATGCGGTAGATGCTGCGCAGATCCTGGGTGGTGACCTGGCCGGGCGCGGTTTTTTGGTCGTCGCTGACGGCGCCGAAGGTGAAAGCGCTGCCGGCGCGGACACCGAGCACGCGGCTGATGATGCCTTGTTCTCCCATGCACAAGCCGACGAGCACATGCTTGCCGCTTTGGGTTTGCAGGAACTTCATCATGGCCACGTTGTCGGAGAGAGTGGTGGCAGTGGAGACGACCTTGTAGAAGTCGGCTGGAATTTTCAGCATTTTTTCCAGCGTGTCGTCGAGGTTGCGGGTGGCGTGGAAATCGTGGAACGAGAGAATGAGTGCGGCGCGGCTGCGCAGGCGCTTAATCGCTTCGGGCTTCGATTTCAGCGCGCTCTGAAGTTCGAGGTCGACGATCGGACAGCCAGCGGCTTGGGCCTTGTTGAGGACTTCGAGTTGAGAAGCGAGCGATCCTTTGAACTTGCCGCCATGGTCGGCACGGCGGCAGGTGGCGATGGCGGTGACGTATTGGTGAGTTTCAAGAAAACGATGGATTTTGGGAAGCGCGGCCAGGGGCTGCTTAAGGTAATCCAAACGGAGCTCGAGGAAGGGGTTATCGCGAGCCATGGACTCGGCGATGGCTAGCATGTCTTCGACGGAGTCGGCGCTCAGGGCGAGGCAGACCTTCGGCAGGCGTAAAGGGAGAAGACGGGGCGCGAGAGTAGAAGAAAAAGCCAAGGCCATTTGTTTTCAACAACGGCGCGATATTACAGGGGCGTAGGCGCAGATGCAACATAAGGTTACCGTGTGGCCCAGAAAACACTTTGGGAGCATGAGGGCCAAACACCCTCGTAACCTTGACCCGTTTCCGGGCGCTTGTTACTTTTTGGGTGTAACCCTTGTCTTACGAAAGAGATAGCCGGGGCAGAGCCGGAGCAGTTGGGGGTCGGAGGTAAGATGAAGAAAACAGGATTGTTATTGCTGCTGATGCTGACGGCGACCTTCGCGGTGGCCCAACTGACGGGGACAACGGCGAGCACTCCGGATGCGTCCGGTATCGTCAGCACGTCGGGCAATGTGCCCTTCGTTCGTTACCAGACGCCCAGAGCGCAAGACATTTATTGCGCAGGTTTCATTACCAAGGACCGGATTCCCGACGCTAACTACGTAAGCGGGGGCCTGGAGACACCGGTTTCAACCAAGTTCAAGCTCGGGGAACTGGTTTACCTGACCGGGAGTGGCTACCAGGCTGGGCAACTGTATTCGATCGTCCGCGAACTGCGTGACGTTAACGAGTACGAACTCTTTGCGGGGCAGAAGAAAATATTGGCTGCCACGGGACGCCCGTATGGAGAAATTGGGAGGGTGCGGGTGCTCGATACGCGCAGCCACAACGCCGCCATCGCGCAAGTGGAATTCAGTTGCGACCCCATCAACCCGGGAGATGTCGCGGTGCCTTTCGTGGAAAGACCGGCGATCGCGTTCCGCGCGCCTGGGCATTTCGACAGGTTCGCGCCAGCGAGTGGGAAGCTGAGTGGACGGGTCGTGCTGGGTAAGGACTTTGACGGCGTGCTCGGCACAGGCATGAAGCTTTATATGAACATGGGCTCGAACCAGGGCGTAAAGGTGGGAGACTATTTCCGGGTAGTGCGCTCCTACACCGCCGACTTGCATGATCCGGTGGACTCGCTCTCCTTCATGACTGGGACTACAGAAGACACGCAGATGCGTCCGCCGACGTATGAGGCGGGCCGCTTCAACAAGACCAAAGGACCAAACATTCATGTGAGCGACCTGCCGCGGCGCGCCGTGGGAGAAGTGGTCGTGCTGAATGTGACGCCGACCGCAGCGTCCGCCATGGTGGTGTTCGCGCTGGAAGATGTGCATGCCGGCGACATGGTGGAACTGGACGCATCAGAGTAAAAGAACAAAACCATCGAAAGGGAATGAGGGGAGAGTGAATCTCCCCTTTTTTATTGGTTTGGACTTTCAGGAGGAAGAAAGGTGTCAGGTCTTAGGTCTTAGGAAAACCTAAAGTCCACGTTTTTCCTGAGACCTGAGACCTGCCTTTATTCAGCGGAAGAAGAGGATTTTCGGATTCCCTGGAATCATCGCGCCAGCAACGACCACTACGACAATCACAATGACGAGTTCCATGTTGCCCTCACAACTCAACAGCAGGGCTCAGCTTACTTCGTTTCGCAGAGAAAGCAAGAGTACTAAAGTGGGGGACGCGAAAGAGTCAATGCGAATTTCTTCAGAGATCTTCGCCGGGAGATTCAGCGGGGAACTTCGACATCGGCGTCGCCGAACACTTCGGCGGTGAAAGCCTCGAGGGTAGCGGCTTTGCGCCATGCGTCCAGGGGCAGGCCTGCCTTGCGGCAGGTTTGCTCCAGAAACGTTTCCCGGTCCCAGCCATATTCAACCGGGACCTGGGGCAGCAGCAGGCCGCGCCTACCGCCATCGGAGATGACCAAGCCGTGACGCCCGACTTCGACAGCGTCGGGGTGAATGGGGAAGAGACGGGAGAGCACGCTCAGAGAAATCTCCAACTGAAGAGCTTCTTGCTTAGTCACCGGCAAGAAGCGGGAATCTTCGAAAGCGGCGGCACGAGCGGTTTCGGCCACCGCGCGGTGCAGAGGGGCGATGGGCGCGGCATAGCCGACGCATCCTCGAAGTTGGCGGTGGAGATCGCCGGGCAGATTGCCGGGCAGATAAAGAGTGGTGAAGACGCCTCGCGATTCCAACAGCCTGGCCGGAAGAGAGGGCGGGGCTGGAAAAGGCTGGCGGTCCAGAGCGGAAAGAATCGACTGGTGCGCAATGCGGAGCAGGGTGCGCCGTTCGTCGAGCGAGAACTCCGGGGATAGAAGGGCGGCGCCTTGGTTCAGATTTGCAGGCGGGTTTTCAGACAGCTTGGACATCGCGTTTTCTCCGCCGGGAGAGAACGAAGGCCCGGCGCCGCCGCTTTTCCGATTTGCGGTCGATGCGCGACCAGAAGGCGACGAAGTAGTCGAGAGCGGAAACCAGCGAAAGCAGAACCATAAACCAGATCGCAACCCACGCAATCCAGTGGACCGGGAGAACGTAAATGCCGTAGATGGGCCAATCGTGCCAGCGGCGAGCGAGAATCACGGCCACGACTGAGATGATCTGCACCAGCATCTTGAACTTGCCGAGTTCGCTGGCCTGAATGGTAAAACCTTCGGAAGCGGCAATGGAGCGCAGGCCACTGACCAGAAACTCGCGGCCGACGATGACGACGGCCATCCAGGCGGGAACGAGCGCGGGATTGAACTGCACCAGGGTGATGAAGGCGGCGGCGATGAGCAACTTGTCGGCCAACGGATCGAGGAGCATGCCCATGGTGGTGATCTGGCCGCGTTTGCGCGCCAGATAGCCATCAATGCCGTCGGTGATCGAAGCCAGAATGAAAACCGCCGAGGCCAGGGCTTCTCGTTCTCCGGTCTGCTCGGTCGCGAAGCGGGGAGTGCACAGAATCCATATGAGGAGCGGGATCGCCGCGATGCGGGTGAGCGTGATGTAGTTCGGAAGATTCACGCGACGACTGAGCCAAGGCCGCGAGGGCAGCCTAGGTGATTATCCTCTACATCTGAGGCCATGGCAACGGAGATGAGGGCAGGTAGTGGGCCGTTTTGAATTTCGCACTCTTAGGCTGAACGTGTTACATGTCTATAGACCATCCGACACGCAACTCCGGCTATTACTACCGAAATCGCAATGACGGCAAAGTGCGCGTACCAAACGATTAGTCCTGAAAACCAAGCATCTGGCATCTTGCGCCGTATTGCTAATGCGACGAGAGTTGCGGGCACGGAGAGCGCAGCGTAGGAGAATAACGCCGAAATGGCCCCGGCTAGAACGCTCTCACACAGGTTCTTAATTTTCATGCCGCTGCCGTCCGATCATGCAACTGTACTACCCACCTATCTCTGAGCTTCTTTGTAACCGGCGGCCTTGGCTTCGGCTTCGGTCATGAATTTTCCGGCTTTGGTCTTGCCATACCAGCGTCCGCCCTTGTGGTAGACGCCACTGTCGGTGTTGACCCAGACCTTGCCGCTGGCTTTGGCGGCGGCAATCTCCTGAGTGGACGGCGCGCCGGCCGCCGTCTTGGTGGTTGCCTTGGGAGCGGCGGGAGTTGCGCTGGGACTGGTTTGGGCTGCGGGGGTGGCGCTGCTGGCCTGCGCCTTCGCCAAAGCAGGTGAAATGCCGACCGTGAGCAGCAGACAGAAAACTAGCATGCAGAGGGTAAGTTTGCGTTGGGAATGATTCATATGTCCTCGCGAGATAACCAGCGCCTAAAGGCGCATTCATAGCACGGCAGTTACGGTATGCCTAAAGGCATACCCTGATACAAATCGTCCCTGATACGAATCGTCCTTACATCAGGCGCTGCTAGGCGTAGATTCCGCGCTGGCGGATGGTGTAGGCCACTCGGTCGATGGCCAGCATGTAGGCGGCGATGCGGTTGTTTACGCCATGAGTTTCCGAGTAGCGGACAACATCGGCGAACGCCTCATCCATGATCTCTTCCAGATGCTCGTTGACCACCGATTCCTTCCAGAAGTAGCCCTGGCGATCCTGCACCCACTCAAAGTAGGAAGTGGTGACGCCGCCGGCGTTGGCCAGGATGTCGGGAATCACGAAGACTTTCTTCTCGGAGAGGATATCGTCGGCGGCCGCAGTGGTGGGGCCATTCGCGCCTTCGGCCAAGATCTTGCATTTCACGCGGTCGGCATTCTGGCTGGTGATCACATTTTCGGTGGCCGCTGGAATCAGGATGTCGCAATCGACCAGCAAAAGCTCTAACGGATCGTACGGTTCGGCGCCGGGGAAACCGTGAATGGTGCCATTGCGCTGACGGAATTCCCACAGCGCTTCAGTGTCGATGCCATCTTTTTTGTAGAGGCCGCCATCAACCTCGCCGATGCCGATGACCTTGTATCCGGCTTCCGACATGAGGCGGGCGGCGTTCGAACCGACGTTGCCAAAGCCCTGCACGATGACGCGGGTGGTGTCGCGATTGAGGCGCAGCTTCTTGATGGCCTGGTCGCAGACCATGAGAACGCCGCGGCCAGTAGCCTCGCGGCGGCCGCGCGATCCTCCGATATTGACCGGTTTGCCGGTCACGACCGCGGTGCAGGTCTGCCGCATGTGCATGGAGTAGGTATCCATGATCCAAGCCATGGTCTGCTCGTTGGTATTCACGTCGGGAGCGGGGACGTCTTTTTCCGGGCCGATGAAATCGAACAGTTCGGCGGTATAGCGGCGGGTCATGCGCTCCAACTCACCCTGCGACATTTTGTGCGGATCGCAAATGATGCCGCCCTTGGCGCCGCCGAACGGAATGTTGACCACTGCGCACTTCCAGGTCATCCAGCTGGCCAGCGCGCGCACTTCGTCGAGGTTCACGTCGGGCCCATAGCGCAGTCCGCCCTTGGCCGGGCCGCGCGCGATGGAGTGCTGCACGCGGTATCCGGTAAAGACTTCGAGGTGCCCGTCATCCATCATCACCGGAATATGAACAATGATTTCGCGGCTGGGGCTGCGTAGAACCCTCCACAGCCCTTCATCAAGATTCAGCTTGTGGGCGGCCAGGTCAAAGCGGGCGGCTTGCGCCTGCCAAGGATTAGTTTCCTGTTCGAGGTCGATTGTTTTCATAAAAGTCTCCGAATGATGGCGGTTGGGATTGTCTGGCCACGTCGCAGGCAAGCCTCGCAAAGTATATTGCCGGCCCGCAGGCTAGGCAAGCGGGGCACGTCCATTAGAACGAAGCAGACACCTCTATACGAACTCTCTAAACTATGGGTAAGTTGACAAACTGCCTGGCGGACCGTAGCCTATGTAGGCGAACAAAAGGCGAATATCATGCCATCCGCGGCAGCCCTCCGAGAGCAGATCGAGTCCGTTTTGGCGAGGCGGATTCCCTCGGCCCTTTCCGTACCCCCGCGCAGCGCTCCAGAACTTCTACCCACTGGCATCGCGGAAGTGGACGCGCTGCTGGAGGGAGGGTTGCCGCTGGGTGGCGTGACGGAGGTGATTGGTCGAGCCTCTTCCGGCAGGAGCACGCTCGTGCTTTCCGTTCTTACGGGCATTACCCGGGAAGGGGCGGCAGCGGCCTACGTGGACGTCTCGGATGCTTTGGATCCGCTCTCTGCCGCGGCGATGGGAATTGATCTTGGACGCCTGCTCTGGGTGCGCGCTGGAGGTTCGGCAGAGGAAACGTCCGGGAGTCTGGCGGGCACGGACAAGTGGCCACGGGAAGTGCGAACGCGGTCAAAAGAAAGAGACGACGTGAAGTATGGCTGTGGAGGCTCGCATCCGCGCACGGAAATGCGGGGCATGGAGCAGGCGGTCGAAAGGCTGTTTCAGGCTAAAGCCGCTCCTCAGGACGCTGAAATTCCTTTAGTGGATTACACACCCCGCTGCTCCGAATCTCTTCGAGGAAGACGTATTACGCGGTCGCCGGAGCGCGTGACGCTGACGAAGAACACGGCTGCGGAACGGTCAGTTGGTCCCGGGCTCCGGTCATCCCCTACGCCCCGGCGGCGTTCGGCTACAAAAGAAGTCTGGGATCGTCTGGACCAGGGGCTGCGAGCTACGGACCTGTTGCTGAACACAGGAGGCTTTCGCGCCATTGTGATCGACATGGGCGACGTCGGTCCGGAACAGGCGCGCCGCGTGCCGTTAGCTTCGTGGTATCGCTTTCGGCTGCAAGCGGAAAAGTCGCACGCCATTCTCCTGCTGGTTACGCAAACGGCTTGTGCCGGCAGTTGCGCTTCTGTAGTTCTACGTTGCCGGGAAGCGGAGGAACGATGGCAATACGCTAATGAGGCTGCGGTCGGCTGGCCGCTTTTGACGGGGTTCCGCTACCAGGTCAGCGTCGACCGCAAGCGTGGAAGTGCAATGGAGTCATTTCCTCTTCATCTTCATTCCTGCAAGAAGAAACCAGTGTCGGTGGCCGCGACTTTATGGAACGGTACGACCTTATGGGCGAGATGAGACATGTCTGCACCGTTGTATTTAGGGCTGCATGTACGCGATTTTCCGGTGCAGGCGGAGGTGCGCGGTTGTCCTGAATTGCGCGGGCAGGCAGTGGCGGTTCTCGATGGCATCCCACCACTTGAAACCGTCTTCTCGCTGAACGACGCGGCACGCAGGCTCGGGCTTGAGCGTGGAATGAGCCGGGTGCAGGCGGAGTCTTTCGTTGGAAGTAGCAAGGGCAGCGGCATTGCACTGCGGGTGCGAGTTAAGGCTCAGGAAGATTCGGCTTTCCGCGTTCTGATGGAGGGTGCGGGACGGTTTTCGCCACGGATCGAAGTGTTGGCTTCTCCGGCGGAGAGTGTTGCTGGCGCGACGCTGGTCCTGGACATTGCTGACTGCGAACGGCTCTTTGGGACGCCGAAGCAGATTGCAATGGCGCTGCTCCGGGCGGCGGACGCTGCGGGGTTTGAGGCCAGCATTGCTACTTCGGTTAATGCTTATACCGCCGTGGTAGCGGCACGCGGATTTGCTGGAATCACTGTTATTCCTGCCGGCAGCGAGGCCAGCGTTCTGGCTCCGCTTCCGCTGGCAGTGCTGGAACTTGAAGCGGAACAGAGGGAAACATTTGCTTCTTGGGGAATTCGGACGCTGGGCCAACTGGCGGGCTTGCCGCAGACGGCGCTCGTGGCGCGGGTTGGGGAGGTTGGGCATCGGCTGCAAGCCTGTCGCGGGGCGACTGCGAGCACTTGCTGGCTCCGGTTGAGCCTCCGGCAGACGCCGTTCTCAGCGAAAGCACGGAGCTGGAGCATCCGGTGGATCTGCTGGAACCACTTTTGTTTTTGATCAGCAGAATGCTGGAGCAGATTTTCAGACGCGCGGCGGCGCGTTCGCTCGCGATTGCGCAGGTGGAGACGCGGCTGGTGCTGGATGGCCCAATACGCAGAGATATGCGCAGAGAACATCGGCGTGTCGTGCGGCCGGCATTGCCGGAATGGAGCTATTCGACTTTGCTGAAGTTGATCCAACTGGATCTGGAGTTGCATCCACCGGAGGCCGCAGTGATCGCGTTGCATCTGGTGGCGCAGCCGGCGCGCTCGCAGAGCGTGCAGCAGGGATTGTTCACGCCGCAAACACCAGAGGCCGGACGATTGGAAATCTTGCTGGCGCGGCTGCGCAAGCTGGTCGGGGAGGAGCGGGTGGGGGCGGCGGAGTTGTTGGACAACCACCGGCCGGATGCATTCCGAATGGCGGCTTTTGTGCCGGGAACTGGTACAGCTTCGCGAGCTGTTGTAGGACCTTGCCCGTCGGCATTGCGGATCTTGCGGCCGCCGCGCGTGATTCGGGTGGAAGTTTCTGAGCAAGGGTCGTGCCCTCAGCGGCTAAAGCCGGATTCACAACAATGCGCTTACCGCAGCGGTGAACCGCTGCGCCACCCAAAAGCAAGTTCAACATCGAGTTTTCCGCAAGCTTTGATGCTGTGCCCGCATAAAGCCTACCCTGAAACCAACCTAGATCGCATTTGGCTGCGTTTTTTCTGGAAGGGCAAAAGTTTGTGGTGCAGAAAGACTCGGGGCCCTGGAAGGCATGTGGAGCATGGTGGACTTATCCGGATTGGTCGCGGGAAGAGTGGGACTTGGCACTCGGTGGAGAGGACAAGAAATGCTGCCGCGTCGCTTATGACACGTCCTCAGATTGCTGGTATCTGATCGGGATCTACGACTGAGATCATGCTATGTATGTGGAACTCCATGCCCGTTCGGCTTTCAGCTTTCTGGAAGGCGCTTCTCTGCCGGAGATGCTGATGGCTCGCTGCGCCAAGTTGCAGATGCCGGCGATGGCGCTGCTTGACCGCAACGGCCTTTACGGGGCGCCGCGCTTTCACATCACGGCGGAAAAGGCCGGTACGCGCGCACACATTGGGGCCGAGATCGCGGTGCGGGATGCGGGGGAGCGAGTGCGTCCACCGGAGTGGGTGCCACATCGCGTGCCGGTTGAGCCGGTGCGCTTTCCGGTGCTGGTCGAGTCTGCCACTGGATATCAGAATCTCTGCCGGTTGATCACTCGCTATAAATTGCGGGAAGCCACGAAGGCTGAAGGCGCCGCAACCCGGGCGGACATCGGAGAACACGCGGCGGGATTGATTTGCCTGACGGGGGGCGACGAAGGGCCGCTGGCGGCAGCTCTCTGTTGTGGCGGATTTGATGCGGCGCTGAGCGAAGTTGCGAAAACTTGTGGAGTTGTTCGGTCCGCAAAATGTTTACGTTGAATTGCAGCGTCACTTTGACCGCATGGAGGAACACCGCAACCAGGCAGCGGTCCGAATTGCGCGGGCTTTGAAGCTGCCACTGGTTGCCACTAATGGCGTCAACTACGCCACGGCCTACGAGCGGGAAGTCATGGACGTGCTGACGAGCATCCGCCACCACTCGACGCTCGACACCGCGGGCCGCTTGCTTTCACTGAATGCCGAACGACATCTGCGTTCTCCGCGGGAGATGCAGGAGTTGTTTTGCGATCTTCCGGAGGCAGTTACTAACACCACGGAGCTTTCCGCGCGCCTGACTTACACGATGAGCGATCTGGGATACCGCTTCCCTAGTTATCCGGTGCCCGATGGGGAAACCATGCAGGCGTTCCTGGAGAAGCGTGTGGAAGAAGGCGTGCGCGAACGGTATCTGCCGAAGCGTGACCCGAAACTGTTTCGAGAAAGCCCGACAACAAGCTCGACACGAACTGGCGCTGATTGGGCAACTGGAACTGGCGGGATATTTCCTGATCGTTTGGGACATCGTGCAGTTCTGCCGGCGGGAAGGGATTCTCGTTCAAGGGCGGGGATCGGCGGCGAACAGTGTGGTTTGCTATGCGCTCGGCCTTACGGCGATTGATCCGGTGGGTATGGAACTGCTTTTTGAGCGCTTCCTCTCGGCCGAACGCGGCGAATGGCCTGATATCGATCTCGATCTGCCCAGCGGAGACCGCCGGGAACGCGCCCTGCAATACGTGTATCAGCGCTATGGCGAACTGGGCGCGGCGATGACCGCCAATGTCATTACCTATCGCGGAAGGTCAGCGGCGCGCGAGGCGGGCAAGGCGCTCGGGTTTGATGCGGACACGCTCGGGCGACTTACTAAGTTGGTGGGGGCATGGGAATGGAAGGGACCTACTGACACTTTGGACGCCAGCTTTCGCACGGCGGGGTTCGACATTCAGCATCGCCGCATCGCCAAGTATCTGGAAATTTGCGAGCGCATGCAGGATATTCCCCGCCACCTGGGGCAACACTCCGGCGGCATGGTGATTTGCGCGGGGCAACTGAATGCGGTTGTTCCCTTGGAGAGGGCGTCGATGCCGGGGCGCACCGTCATTCAGTGGGACAAGGAAGACTGCGCCGACATGAAGATCATCAAGGTGGATCTGCTGGGGCTGGGGATGATGGCGGTGCTCGAAGACTGTCTCGAGCTGGTGCCCCGGCATTACGAGGAGCCACTCGATCTGGCGCAGCTTCCGCAAGACGATCCGGAAGTTTATCGCACGCTGCAACGGGCCGACACGGTGGGGATGTTCCAGGTGGAGAGCCGGGCGCAGATGTCAGCCTTGCCGCGCAATCTCCCGGTGCGTTTTTATGACCTGGTGGTGCAGGTCGCGATCATCCGTCCGGGGCCGATTGTGGGCAAGATGATGAATCCTTATATGAAGCGGCGGCAGGGGAAAGAAGCGGTGACGTATGCGCATCCGCTGCTGGAGCCGGTGCTGAAACGAACGCTGGGAGTGCCGTTATTTCAGGAACAGTTGATCCGCATGTCGATGATCGTCGCTAACTTCAGCGGGGGAGAAGCGGAAGAACTGCGGCGAGCCATGGGAATGCGCCGTTCGCAGGCGCGAATGCGAGAGCTGGAGATCAAGCTGCGCCAGGGAATGACTGCCAACGGCATTCGCTCCGACGCGCAAGAGCAGATTATTCAGTCCATTGCGTCGTTCGCGTTGTACGGATTTCCCGAGTCGCACGCGGCCAGCTTTGCGCTGATTGCATACGCCAGCGCCTATCTCAAGTGCCACTATCTGGCGGCGTTCACGGCGGCCATGCTGAATAACCAGCCCATGGGTTTTTACAATCCGGCCACGCTGGTGAAAGACGCGCAGCGTCATGGACTGCGAGTGAAGCCGATCGACGTGCAGCGCTCCGACTGGTTCTGCACGCTGGAGCCGGAGGGCGGCAGCGAGGCCAATCGCTTCGCGCTGCGGCTGGGGTTGCTCTATGGGCGCGGATTGCGGAAGGAAGTGGGAGAAGCTTTGGTTCAGGCACGCCAATTTCATCCCTTCGATTCCATTCACGATCTGGCGCTGCGCGTGCCCGAGTTGCGCAAGAACGATCTCACCATGCTGGCGAAGATCGGGGCGCTGAATTCACTGGGAGAAAATATCCATCGCCGCGACGCGCTCTGGCAGGTGGAATATGCCGGGCGTCCTACGGGGCCGCTGTTGCGGGACTTGCCGGAGCAAGACGGAGTTACGTGTGGTGACGGGACTCTGCCCCGCCACCACATAGACAACGAATCTCCACTTGCGCAAATGACCGTGGATGAACGGCTGGCGGCCGATTTTCACGGTACGGGCGTCACCACAGGACCGCATCCCATGGCATATCACCGGGAGGCTCTATCCCGCATGGGTATCGTTTGTGCGCGCGATCTGGAGAAGTACGAAGACGGGCGACAGACTACGATCACAGGATGCGTGATTGCGCGGCAGAGGCCGGGAACAGCCAAGGGGTTCGTGTTCCTGAGCCTGGAAGATGAAACGGGAATCTCCAACGCAATCGTTACTCCCGCTGTCTACGAGCAATACCGGCGGGTTGTTACCTACGGCAAATTTCTGCTGGTCGAGGGCACGCTGCAAAACCAGGAAAATGTGATTTCGGTGAAGGCGGATGTGGTGCGTTTACTGGAGATCAGCAACGTCGAAGTGCGATCTCACAACTTCCATTGACCACCCTGGAGTCGCTAATGGTCTGGAGAATTAACATCCGCTATGCCGACTTATCATTATCGATCCGCATATCCCAATCTGGCTAACTTCCGTGTACCCGACAACTCGCCCAGAATCGGATTCGCTCCAGACCGAAACCTCGTGGAAGCCGTCTTCAGGAACTATTGCAGCGTCACCGTGATTGGCGCCGAGGTGGAGCTTCCGTAGGCCGTCACCGACGCTTCTGATACAGGACAACACGGCGCAATCGCATTCCCCGAGTACACTGCGGTTAACGTGTTAGCGCCTTGCTTGAGCTGCGACGCGCTAAGCGGCAGACTGGCCACAGACTTCCTGGCGCTCAACGGCAGCAGCGGTTGCTTTCCCAGCAAACTTGAGCTCCGCATGAATTTCACCGTGCCGCTGGGCACGCCGCCGCCACCGGGATCGGCGGACACCGTGACTGTCAGAGTGGTCGCCTGACCTGGCCGGAGAATGTGCCTCCTCGAAGTGAGATCCACCGTCAATGAGTTGGTAATTGCGACTCCGGTATTTTCAAAGGCGCCAATGTCAATTTTCGAACCATGCGTCCGGGGATTTTCCAGAAAGTCGGTGCTGCCGTAGATGGAGTTGGGCGAGCTGCCGCTGGGATCACACCAGCCAACACTGCACGAGAGACTGGTGCTGCCGGCATCCACGGTCGGCGAGGAAGGAATCGTGTCAAAGTTTGGAGGCGTGTCCTCCAGATTGACAAAAAGTGGATCCGTGTTCAGGGAATTTGCGTCCTCGCCGCTTGTGCTCTGCCAGTTTGCAAAACTCGTATAGCTACTGACGTCAGCCCACAAGATTGACGTTCCTTCCACGTAACCCGCAACCGAGTTGTACAAGTTCCAATTGAGCGTTGCTGGGGGGCATGGATAGCTTGAACTGCACGGGACGAAGCTGTTGATCCAAATATTCGGCGAGCCAGCATAAAGAACGTTGTTTTCGTAGATGTTCCCCTGCGCGCTGCCCACCTGAAACTGTATCTGGAATTCGCCGCTGGGTGTGCCTTCGTTCGCGTTACCTGGTTGAGTACCGTTATCGTACAGAGTGTTATTGACGAAGACATCGTGGTAGCTGCTGCCTCCTCCATTGCTGTGACCGCCCCTGCTGGTCGCAGCCGCATAACCGCCGATGGAGTTACCGCAGGAGTCGGCTTTGTAGAATATGTTGTTGCGCACCGTAGCATACCTTCCGTAACACGGGAACTTGCCTTTGGCAGCGGTTCCAGATCCGGTATTTCCCCCAGACCACTCGGTGCCATTGGCCTGACAGACTTGATTTTCGCTGGTCGTCTCGATTCCGTAGTCGACCTGAAAGATCACGTTCCGCTCGAAGGTGACATAGGCGCACCCATCACAGTAGAGGCCGTCCGCGTCGTACTCGTGGCCCTCACCAGGATTGGTTATTCCGCTGATGTTATAGATTGTGTTCCCGCTGATCTCTCCGTACATTGCCTCGTCGTAGCCGACGGGGCCGACGTCTTCGTACCCTATGGCAGCGATGCCGATGTTGTCGTTGTCGTGAACCAGATTGTTAGTAATGGCAAAGTGAGTCACGTTCCCATCCACATTCACTGATTCGCTGTTCCCGGTTCTCAGGTGGTAAACCTCGTTGCCATTGATGACCAAATGCGTGATGGGACTCTTCGATGTGCCGTAAACGGAGATACCGAAAGCGTTGCCATTCGTTTCCGACGTGGTCGTGATGTGGTGCACCCGATTGTTGAGAATCTGCACTCCCTTACCTGAGCCCGTGATCCAGACACCAGTCGGAACTAATGCAGCGTTGCTGGTGGTGAAATTGCGAATTTCAAATCCGCTGATAATGATGTAGCTCTGGCTCACGATGGTGATGAGGCCCTGTGTCCCGTTCCCGCTCGACGCGGGGTTCGATGTGCAGCACTTCACGCCGGTGCCATCGATCACCGCAATCTGCCCAGGATAGTTCCGGAATGCAATCGGCGCCCACGGCATTCCAGATGACGGAAAGTTCACCGCCTCGTAGTAGATTCCGCCGAATACGTATACCGTGGCGCCCGCTGAGACCGAATTTGC
This sequence comes from uncultured Acidobacteriaceae bacterium, assembly GCA_963838935.1. Lineage (GTDB taxonomy): Bacteria > Acidobacteriota > Terriglobia > Terriglobales > Acidobacteriaceae > Acidiflorens. The sequence continues at coordinate 20,607 of CAWITH010000041.1, read as the reverse complement.
CGCGTGCTGGATGGTTAACCAGGGCGCAGCGATCGTGCCGGGATTGCTATCGTTGCCCGCTTTGGACACAAAGAACCTTGCCCCAACTTGTCCGGCAAGTGACTGCGCCAGCATCAGGAGAACCACTATGGGCCAGGCATGTACTCGGTTCCGTATGGACGCGACATCGCGTTGCATAAGTCTTACTCCTAGAAAATCAACCGTCCGCAGTAGCAGCAGTAGCCTTCGATATATTACGAACGATTACTTGTAGTTCCGTTTCGAGGGTTTTGTCAACGACAAAAAAACAATAAAAGGTGAGAGTACGTGGTTTCGGTCGGATGACGGGCAACCCGGAAGTTATCGGTTTGTCCTTAGGATTAATGCCGAAAAATGCGCTTACCGTCACTATTACTCCCGGTTGGCCGGCAATCAGGGAACTATTCTGGGATCCCTAAAAGAACAGGTTCGGGACATACTCTTCGGAGCAGGCGGGATCGTCGTTCTTTACGAAATTCACACGAGTGTCCACGCGGCAGTGGCGCATGGCGTCGGCGGGGGAATGGCTCGGGCAGGTCGGCCGAGTTTCGTGCCAGGGGTTAGGGCATGCCTGCGCGTTTCTCGCCAACCAGGAAACTATGTTAGCGGTCGACTATCTATCGGCAGGGTCGCCTGTCGCATTTAGATTCCTTAACCGTTCGGGGTTCCGGTATACTCTGCGGACCCGGACTCCCGTCCGCCGGAGACACTGACTGGCCGAAGCCGCGTTGCCTGCGATCCTGCCCGCCGCCGCCCAGCTCGGGGACCGGACGCGGCACCATATTGCCTTGCGGCTGCTGCCGTTTCTTTTCACCCTTTACATCGTTAATTACGTGGACCGCACGAACGTGGCCTATGCCGCGATCGGAATGGCTCGCGACCTTGGATTCAGCGACCGTGTGTTTGGAATGGGAGCAGGAATTTTCTTCATCAGCTACGTGGCCCTGCAGATACCGGGCGCCTTGCTGGTGGAACGCTGGAGCGCGCGCCGGATGATTTGCGCGACCATGATCGCGTGGGGATCGTTGACGGCGCTGACAGCACTGGTGCAAACGCCAGCGCAACTCTACACGGCGCGCTTTGTATTGGGCGCGGCAGAGGCTGGGTTCTTTCCCGGGGTCATCGTCTATCTGAGCCACTGGTTCATGCGTGAGGACCGCGCCAAGGCAACGAGCAACTTTATGGCGGCCATTCCGATGTCGTTTGTCATCGGATCGCCCATCGCGGGCTGGATTCTCGGACACAATTGGTTGGCGGTCGCGGGCTGGCGGTGGCTGTTTTTTCTGGAGGGGGCGCCTGCCATCGTGCTGGGTGTGGTTGCTTACTTCTTCCTGACGGACTGGCCGACTGAGGCGACCTGGCTGGCTTCCGAGCGGCGGCAATGGATTGAACAAAAGCTGCAAGAAGAAAAGCCTGCCAACTCAGAAGCGACGACAGTGCGTCAGGCCATCGGGTCGCGCACGATATTGCTGCTGGCCGGTGGAACGTTTCTGAATTATTTTGCCACCTATACCTTCGTGTTCTGGTTCCCGACCATGCTGAAACGGCAATCAGGATTCTCGGACGTAAATGTGGGCCTGCTCGGAGCCATACCTTATTTTGTCCTTTTCATCGCCATGCAGGTCAACGGATATCATTCTGACAAGAGTGGCGAGAGACGGTGGCACTCAGCGATCCCGCTTTTCATCGCGGCCGCCGGAATGCTGGGCCTTCTCGGGCACCCCCGATCGATTCCGCTCTCGCTCGCCTTGTTCACCATGGTGGCCCTGGGCACCGCTTATCTTCCCGCGTTCTGGGCGATCCCGACCGAAATCCTGAGCCAGTCGGCGGCAGCGGTCGCAGTTGGAATGATCAATGCAGTTGGAAACGTTGCCGGCTTTGCCGGCCCTTACCTGTTCGGCTACCTGCACACTCGAACGGGATCATTTTCGTATGGACTGGCCGTGATGATGGTCTCGGCACTGGCGGGAGGGCTGATGATGCTGTGTGCTCCGAGGGGCGAACGGGCAAGGGCGTGAGGTGCGCCTAGCGGAAATTCTCGACCAGCATGAGGACGCTGCCCGATTCGTCAGACTGCGGGTACAGAATCGTCCGGCCGTCGGGGGAAACCACGATATGGTTATTCACGGGCATCTGAATTGTCAGGATTTTCCTGATCTGGCCGCTGGCGAATTCGTAGAAGCAGATGTCGCTGTGTCCCATTTTGTCGGGAATCCTGAAGAAGTAAATCCCCTCTTTACCCACAGTCCATTGGCCTTCGCTATGCACGGAGTCGAGGATTTTGGTTTCTTGACTGCCATCGACCTGGGCTCTCCAGACACTCACCGCGTCCGGCCACCCCTTCATGTAATAGAGAAATCTGCCGTCAGGAGACTCTTCCGGTCGGTCGCCGGAGTTCCGCGTGATCTGAACCGCCTCCCCACCATCGGACGGCATCTTCCAGATCTCCTCCCGGCCGGTGCGGGTGGAGGCAAAGTAAATCCACTTGCCATCATGCGACCAATAAGGCCACTTGTCTTCCGCGGGATTTGTCGTCATGCGCCGGGGAGCGCCGCCGTTCACACTGACGACATAGATGTCTTCTTTCATTCCTTTCTGTGCAACTGTAAAAGCGATGTTCTGGCCGTCCGGAGACCAACTCGGGCCGTAGATCGCCGCCCCGCCAAACGAAGTTAACTGTAGGGCCTTGGATCCGTCGCCGTCGCAGATCCATATTTCCTGCGTCCCTGATCGATCCGACATGAAGGCAATCCGCCGACCGTCTGGCGAAAAGGTCGGATAATACTGATCCTGGGTGGAGGAAATGAAACGGGTGGGCTGGCTCGGTTCTTTGCCGGGACCCTTCAAGTCGACGCGCCAGATATGAAGATTAGACTTAGAGACTGCAAACGCCAGACGGTTTCCGAGCCGCGAAATCGTCGGCTCGGCGCCAGCGCTTCCAAGCTCGAGCCTCCTGGGAACAGCGCCCTTGGATACCGCAGTCCGCCAGAGCCCGTAGTTGATTCCAGTTCCGGAACCAAATACGAACTCACGGCCATTGGGCAACCAAGCCGCGCCGATGTTTGTCATCCCGGGGGACTGAATCTGTTCCTCTTTGCCCAGCGGTTTGTAGCCTTCTCCAAGGTGCAGTAACCACATAGTGGCATTGAAGAAGTCCGGTGAAACCCGCGAGAACACCAAGGTCTGGCCGTCTGGGGAGACTGCCGGCGCCAAATCGCCGAGTTCGCTGCTGGGCGGGCTGGTTAGCTCGATCTGCTCTCCTGTTTCCGTGGAGAACAAATGCAAAGCCCAAACGCGCTCGCCGCTTCTCGGCGCTGAGCAGACAATCCACTTCGAATCCGGAGTCCAGGACAAGTACGGGCCCCAGAGCAAAGCCTGCTGCATTGATCCCTTGATCTCGCTTAAAATTCGCTCCGGCCCTCCTCGCTGGGGTACGATCACGATATCGGTCTTGTCGTGGGACAGCTCCCGCAAGAAAGCGATGAAGCCTCCATCCGGGGACCAGGCAGGGCTGTAATCCATAGCCGCATCGCTGGTCAAGCGAAAAGGCGGCTCCACGCCGATCTGTTTGACGTAGATATCGGACTTGTCCTGCTTTTCCCCGTTCCAGGAAAACGCGACTTGCGTGCCATCCGGGGAAAGCGTCGGCCATTCCTCATCGCCCGCGTAGCTGGTGAGCGGAACTGCGACCAACGGCACTTCTGGCACTTCCTGCTTCGGTCGAACCAGCCACACTCCGACCGTTGCTATAACCAGTGCTGCCGCTACGCTGAGGGCCCAGGTGAGGCGAAGACCAGGCTTCGTCTTTGCCACAGCAGCGGCTCCCAGCACTCCGGAATCGGACTCCTCTTTCAGTTCCTCCAGCACAATCTTGACGTCGTCCATGTGCTGGAAGCGCTGATTGACTTCCTTCCGCAGACAACGGGAGATCAGCCTCTCAACTTCCCTGGGAAGGCCATCGACGAGTTGACTTGCCGGCCGCGGATTGTCTTTCAGAATCGCCGCCAGGGTCGAGGCTTTGGTGTCAGCGTGGAATGCTTGTTTTCCCGTCACCATCTCGTACAACACCGATCCGAAACTGAAGATGTCGGAACGGGCGTCGACCTTCTTGCCCTCTGCCTGCTCGGGAGACAAGTAGGCAACGGTGCCGACGATCTTGCCCTCTTCGGTCGTGGGCCGCATGGTACGCGTGGATTCGTCCTCGCTCGCAGGAGCAGGTTCGGTGAGCTTCGCCAGGCCGAAGTCGAGAACTTTCACGCGCCCATCCTCGTTCACCATGATGTTCCCGGGTTTGAGATCCCGATGGACGATGCCGGCGGCGTGCGCCCGAGCGAGCGCATCGGCAATCTGGACCGCGCATTTCAGGGCTTCATTCAGCCGCATCCCATTCCGGGGGATCAGCTTGTCGAGCGTCTTGCCGGAGACGAACTCCATCGAAATGAAATCGATACCGTCGGCTTGGCCGATGTCGTAAATGGTGATGATGTTGGGGTGGTTCAGCGACGAAGCCGACTTCGCTTCCTGCACGAAGCGCTGCTTTCGTTCGGGGTCAGGCGACTTTCTCCGCGGGTAGGACCTTGATGGCCACCTGACGACCGAGGCTGCTCTGGATGGCACGGTATACCTCACCCATCCCGCCAGACCCTAACGGCGACTGGATTTCATAGGGGCCGAGTTTTGTGCCAGCAGTGAGGGCCATAGCTGCGCGTCATTATAGCCTGCGCAGCACGTTGCAGCGGATGCAGCAATTCTGGATGGTTGGCCGGCACCCTGGAGACTTTTTCCAGCGCTCGCTAGAACAACAGTTTCGGGAGAACATACTCTTCGGCGCAAGCGGGGTCGTCGTTCTTTACGGAATTCACACGGGTGCTGACGCGGTAGTGGCGCATGGCGTCGGCGGGGAAGGGCTTGAGCAGGTCGCGAAGATCATCCACCTTCTTGAAGCCCGGATCGAGCCAGAGGTCGTAGTCATCGCGCTGCAAGATGACGGGCATGCGGTCGTGAATGCCGGAGAGAAGCGCGTTCGCCGACGTGGTGATGATGGAACAGGTTTCCAGCCACTCCTGATCAGGGTTCGTCTGGTTGGGGTTCCTCTTATTAGGGTTGCCCCAGTTAGGGTTGGCCCAGCGGTCCCAGATTCCGGCGAAGGCGAAGATGGAATCGTCGGCCAGGGAAAAGCAGAAGGGGGATTTCTGCTTGCCCTGCTTCGTCCATTCATAAAATCCGTCGGCGGGAACCAGGCAGCGGCGGGAGCGGAAGGGATCGCGGAAGGCGGGCATATCGGCAACCGTTTCGGCTCGGGCGTTGATCATTTTGTATCCAGCCTTGGCGTCTCTTGACCAGGAGGGGATCAATCCCCAGCGGATTAGCGAAAGCGAGCGTGTGGGCCGGGCCGCATCCTGCCGAACGACAGGTACGTCCTGGCCGGGCGCGACGTTATAGCGCGGGAGCCAGTCGACTTCATTCTCTGCGTCGAAAGTTTCGGCCAGAATCTCTTTCTTCCGGGCGAGGCGATAGCGACCGCACATGCGGAAGTGATTATAACCCTGGGATCTCTTGCTCCGTTATCCGGGCTTGCTTTCGCCCGAACTCGATTTTCTCGCTCAGCGCCTGTTTCGGTGTAGATTATTCCAACGAAAAACGGGGGGGCTCATGCCCCTAGAACGTGAATCTTGCGGAAAACTGCAAGACGCGGGGAAGACCGTTGGGGCTGATTTCCTGCAGAGATCCGAAATTGCCCGGGCCAGAATTGGGCACCAGATAACAGGTCTGGTTGAGCGTTACTCCGTCGCCGCACGTGGTGCCGATGGGGTTGTATTGCAGTTGGTTGATTCCGTTGCCGTTCTGCACGTAGTAGTTGGCGTGATTGAACAGATTGAACGCCTGCACTTGAAATTCCAGTTCCTTGCCTTCCCTCACTTCAAAGCTGCGGGCCAGTCCGACGTCGATCCTCTGCAGCCAGGGGCCGTACAGAGAATTCAGGCCGATGCCCGGCGTGGGACCAGCGCCATTGATGCCGCCCGCAGTGTTCGCAGTGTCCTGGTTGAAGGCGGTGTCGTTCAAGTTGTCACCGCCGGACGCGGGGGCCAAAAGTCCAGCGTACGGCCGGCCAGAAGAGAACTCCATGACACTGCTCAGTCTCCAGCCCGAGAGCAGGTCACGCCCGGGGCCGGAACGGGTCAGTCTTTCTAGCCCCGGCCGGTAGATGCCGGCAAAGGTCAGGCGATGGCGCTGGTCTAGCAGCGAGGGAGCGTGGGTATTGCTGAAATCGAACTGATTGTTGAAGTCCATGCCGTCGAGCATCATGCTTTTGGCGTAGGTGTAAGAAAATTGCAGCGAGAGACCTTGCGACATGCGGCGCTGCACCTGCACGAAGACAGAGTTGTAATGGTTTTGCCCGGGACTGATCAGTTCGTTGATCTCGTTGAAGTTGGAGGTGATGCGGCCTTCGGTGAGCAGACCGTTGTCCATGTTCGGCAGGGTAATTGTCCGGCCATTGCAGGGCGCTGTAGTTGCGCTCGGAGGACAGACTATGTACGTCGTCGTTCCTTGCAACGGTTGCAGGTTCAAGTCGTAGGCGCTGCCGGAAAGCAGATGCACCCCGTGATTCCACATGGTGCCAATGGTCAGAGTCGTGTTCTCGAAGATCTCGCGCTCAATCTGCAAACTTGCCTGCAGAATATAGGGCACCCGGAACTGTGGAGAAACCAGCGAAATGTCGGGAGAAGCCGCGAACAGGGGGGAAATCGCGGGAAGGATATTCGGGAACGTTGGCACTTGCTGGTTCGGCGCGCCCGCGCCGTAGCTGACACTTGCCGAAGACTGTTGGGACGGCAGTCCGTTCGAGACTACCGCGTTGCGATAATTCAGGCCGTTCATGTTGGTGTAGAACTGACCGAATCCGCCACGCACTACCGTCTTCGACTCAGGTTGCCAGGCAAATCCGAAGCGCGGCGCCACGCGGCGAAACTGGTTGGGATACTGCCCGGTGAGCGGGAACGTTGGATTCTTCATCGGCTGCGGGTAAACCTGGAAATCCTCGCGCAAGCCCATTTCGAGGGTCAGCTTCGGCAAAGCCCGGAAGGTGTCCTGCACGTAGAATCCGTAGTACGGCACTGAAAAAGAAAAAATCGGATTTCCCGAAGTTTGACTGAAGACGTTGTATTGGCCTAACGCAAAAGCCTCCAGGTTCGAAAATTCATAACTGCCGAGGAACGAGCCGAACTGGACGGCGGCGTTCGGATCCGCGCCGCCATCATTGTTGTCGGCATCCCAGGCGCGGCTCATATCGAAACCGAATTGCAGCGTGTGCTTGCCAATCACGTAGTCGACGCGGTCGGCCACGGAGTACTGTCTTTCAAAAACCCTTCCTACCGAGAAAGGGGCGTTGCCTAAGATGAATGCGGCGGGACTATCCAGAATCATCGTGGGGGTATTGGGAGCCGAACCGGTTGGAGTCGAGATCTGGTTGTCTTCCGAGGTGCCGGCGTGAAATTCGTTCAGCAGTTGGGGGGAGAAGGTGTGCGTCCATCCCAGGCTGGCTTGAAAGGCATGCACGTAGGCGTTGGCCAAGGTTTGCGTTCCATAATTTCCGACGGTGGGGTCGGTGATGACTCCTCCGGGGGAGTTGAAGCGGTTCACATTGAAAGTGAGGAACAAGCCATCGCGGGAACTGGCCTGATAGTCCAGCCGGGGCGTAATCACCAGGTCGTTGCGCTTTCTGGCTTTGGTGCCGAGATTCGAGTTTACCGCGTTCAGCGTGTTCGAAATTTGCTGGAGGTATATCTGGTAATACGGATCGCCCGGGAGCTGGGCCTGGGTATCGAGGTTCGGTACTGGCAAAGGTCCGTTGGGCGGAGGCAGCGCTGGGGCCGTCGTTACAGAAGGCGGGAAAAAATTAGCGAGCACAAAGGCGTCCAGGTTCGCCGGGTTCGTGGCCAACGCCGGGTTGATGACCGGAATCGGATTGTTCCGCAGTTGCTGCTCATAATCCACGAAGAACCATAGGCGATTGCGCAGGATCGGCCCACCCAACCCGGCGCCGAATTGCTGCAAAGCATCTTCCGGCTTCGGGAAGCCGTTGGCCTTGTCGATAGCGTCGTTGGCTTCGAACGCGGAATTGCGGTTGTAATAGAACGCACTGCCGTGGAACGCGTTGCTTCCCGACCGGGTCACGGCGTTGACGAATCCCGCTCCACCTCCATAGATGGCCGAGTATGGGCTGACCGAGACTTGGAACTCCTCGATTGCGTCCTCGCCATAGAGGTAGGGGATGCGGTAACGGCCTATGATGTCGGCGAAGTAGTTGCTGGTCGCGTTGGTTCCGTCGACGGTGAAGGCATTGGTGCCATTGCCGTTGGCGTAGCCCGAGTCCTCGCCTCCCTGCTGTCCGGCGACACTGACGAGGCCGGTATCACCGTCATAGCTGGTATTCGGCGTCAGCGTTGCGAAGCCGGTATAACGGCGTCCGTTAAGCGGCAATTCCTCAATTAACGATCGCTCAAGCACCGTGGTGGCGGACGATTCCGACGGCCGCAGCAGCGGCGTCGTCCCGATTACTTTGATTGTGTCAGCGCTGGCTCCCACCTGAAGCCTTATGTCCTGAGAAGTGGTGTTTCCCACCTGCACTCGCACCAGGGCCTCGACCTCACGAAACCCTTTGAGATTGGCGGTTATAGAGTAGGAGCCCGGCATAACGGTGGGAAATCGGTAGAGTCCGGCGTGATTGGTCTCAGCAGTTTGCTCTACGCCGGTTGCCAGGTTCCGCGCCACAACTGACACTCCGGGCACGACCGCTCCGCTCGGGTCGGTGACCCGTCCACCGAGCGCGCCAGTCAATACGACATTCTGGGCAGTCAACAGTAAGCAGCTTGCCAATACCCCCAAAACGCTGCACACAGCCAGACGATTGACCACTGTCATTCTCCCGCTGAATCGAATGGCGGATTGCCTCAATGTGGTTCCTCCAACGATTTCCACTGCCGAACTCCGAGCCTGCTTAACCTACGCGTTTCCCTACCGCGTTATTTACGATCTTAGATGAGGGATATTGGAATCCCGTAAGCCCTGACTCGGGCCAGCTTTGGGAAGCCAGCCCGACCAAAGCGCGAGTATCAACTGGGACTGACCTTCATCCCGTGCGTTGAAGGAGCCGGTGTCTGTGAAGAACCCTCTCCCCTGTCATCGGGGAGAGGGCTGTTGTAGTCGGAACGTGCTTTAGTCGTCGTCGTCAGCCTTGGCAGGTGCCGGGCGATTGAAGTCGCTCGCCGGACGAACCGTCTTCTCGCCGGGATAGGGGACCTTAAACCCGGTGGCATCGTACCAGTCGTAGTGGCTGACGGTGTCCGGGTCTAAGGAGTCGGGCGTGTGATATTTGGCGGCGAAGACCTCCGCCTTCATTTTGAGCCAACCAGCCCGCAGAGCTTTGACTGCAGGGCTATCCTGCAGGGCTGCGTTTGCGGCGGAGGGGCAAGGGTTGCCGTTGGGGTCCAAATAATTGGTAACGCCGTAACACAGCGGAACCCCGTTCGCTACATGCGACCACGGCAGGAAGTTATCCTTGGGTGGATGGTCGACGAAGAGCGTCCTCATGGGCGAGGCCTTGAGGTCGTTCTGATTCATAGGCGGCACACCGAGGATCTGCTCGATCGTGCGCGTCATGTTGACCTGCGTGTAGAAGGTGCCTTCCTCGGTTACCCCGGCTCCGGTGCCGTCGGGGTTCACCTGCTGCGGGACGTAGGGGCTGACGACATAGCCCGGGCTGCGATGACCGTCGACGTGGTCGACGCCGTTCTGCGCGTCGTCTTCCTCGATGAAGATCGCCGATGAGGACCACACATTGCTGTGGCTGATGTAGTCGACAATGCGCCCAACCGCCAGGTCGTTATCGGCCTCTTCGGCTGTCGGGTTCGGCGGGCCGGTGGTATGGTCGCTCATGATCCAGATCAACTCCAACTGGGGCACCCTACCCTTGTTGACGTCATTCTGGAAGTCCTGCTTCCAGACATCCACGCGGTACTGGTCGGGGATGCCCAGATCGAACTGCGGGAAGTTCTGGACCGTGTGGCTCATCAGGTTCGGGAGCGGGGAGACCGAGCCGATGACGTTGTAGTACTGGAGCTGCGGCTCCAGGCCAGCCTCGTACAACAGTGTGTCGTTGTAGAACTGGGTCCAGCTCGGCTCGCAGCTGTCCGAAACAGGAAACGGTAATGGAAGGGCATAACCGGGACCATTATAGGAGTTTGCTTGCGTGAGGTTACTCGTAGTACAACCCGGCACGGTGAACGTGTTGTACTCGATGTACTCGCCGTAGTTCTTGAACGAGACCCCAGCCTTTACAGCCTGGTCCCACAGGTGGCCCTTCTTCTGATACGCAATCGCATCGCCGCCGTTGGAGGGATAGTCGCGGATCCAGTCCGGCGACTGGATGTCGTCGGAGTAAGGCGCCATGGCCTGCGTAATCCAGTTGTGACCGTCGGCCGACTGGCGGCTCGGGTCGTAGAAGTTGTCCAGAAGCGGGAAGCGCTGTATCAGCGTGTGCGCGTTGGGCGTTACGAGGGGGTATTCGGCGTAAGTCGAGTGGTCGCCAAAGACGGCCAGGGAGGCGTCGCCATTGCCCTCGGTCACATCGCCCAGCATCTGATCGTAGGTGCGGTTTTCGCGGATGATCAGGAACACATGCTTGATCACCGACGGATCACCGATCTTGTTCGGGATTGCGACCGGCCTGGCAAACCGGTTGCCGCCGGAGGCACTCAAGATGTTCTCAGCAAGATCCCAGTGGTTGTTCTGGAAGACCTGGTGCGTCATCGCCTCCAGGGTCGTGCGGTTCGGAATGGGAACGATGCTGACGGTGCCAAGGTCCTGGTGGGTGTTGAAGTCGGACACGCCGTAGTATTTGGCGTATGAATTTTCGGGCGAAGAGTTCGGAGGCGGTACCACCCCGTAGCCCGTGGTGCCGATGCCCTTGTCGTTGGCAACGAGCAGCGCATCGTCTGCCGTGTCCAGCACAACCGAGGCCGGCGCATAAGCGACCGGGATCATGCCCACGACGGGATTCCACCACCAGTTGTTGAGGTTGACCACGGCGATGGCGTTGGCGTTGTAAAGCGCGACGTAGGCGATATTGTTCGCGGCATCGACGGCGATCGAGTTCGGTCCGGCGCCATAAGCGGGGTGGCCTTCGCCGGGCACGCCGATCGGCAGCCCGAGGTCGATCGTCCGTACCACTTGGTTGATGGACGTGTCGATCACGGAGAGGGTGTCATCATAGGTGTTGGCGACCAACAGGGACTTGCCCCAGAAGGCCATACCCGTCGGGTGCAGCCCGACGTTGATGCTTCCGGCGACCGTAAACGTTGAAAGGTTCACTACGGAAACCGTACCCGTGGCCGTGGAGCCAGTCGGATATTGGGCGACGACCGGAGTGCCGTTGGAGTATTCCTGGAAGTCGTGCGCGGTAGCAATCCGTCCGGCCTCGTTGGAGACATAGGCGGTGGTGCCATCCGGCGAAATCACGACGCTGTGCGGGACGTTACCGACGCGGACCTCCGGACCCTCCACCGGTGTAGCCGCGGTCAGGTCGATCTTGGTCAGCGTATCGTTGTCGTCTAATACGACGTAAGCGGTCTTGGCATCCGGCGAGACCGCGATGCCCATGGGATAGGAAGTGACTGTGTCATATGAGAAAATCGCGTAGGGGTAACTGCACGGGATATTAAAGCTGCCACTGGTCCCCCCAGGGCTGTTCGGGAAGCAAGTGACGGTGGTCAGATAAGCGCCCTCGAATGGGTTATCTGGCGGTGCCTGTGCCAGGAGAGCCCAGTTGATGTCCATCGGAACGCTGACGCGGGCGTAGTCTGAGAGCCAGCCCGTCGTCGGATTGACGCTGGCGATGCCAACGTAGCCCACGTAGCCCGGGCCGTTATAACCGTCCTGGCTGAACAGCAAGTACTTGCCGTCCGGCGAATAGGCGATGCCGGTGGTGCTGCCGTCTGGATCCTGTTTGCCCCCGACATCCGGCACATAGGTCTGCAGGATGGCGCCGGTTGTGGTGTTGAAGACCGTGACGGCCTGTGCGGCCTCCATTTGTAGGACGGCGGCGGTGTGATTGCCGGTTGGGTTCAGCGCGATGGCTTTGGCGCGGGTCGTGACGCCGAGGTAGACCTGGGTGCCGGCGGGGGTGATGATTGTGCCGTCGCTGACGACCCACGGGTTGGACAAGGGCTGCGAGTAGGTCGGGCCGGTGGTCGCGCTCGTGTTCTCGCCGGGTGTGTAGGTCGGGAACTCTTGAGACTGCCCGAGCGCCGAAACGCTTAGAGCCGCCGCCATTGCCAGGACGGCGAGCGCCCGCAGACAATTGATGCGAGGCCTACTCAGAGACTGATTTCGAGCCGTTTTTCGTGACATATACACAATTCTCCTTATTGGATTTTTTCTTCACGCAACCGGGATCGGTCGTGCGACATTGGGTGGAAAAACATTGGGTCGGAAATATGATCCGGAATAATAGTTGGCAAGCGTTACGGGCTTATTACGGGCCTATGAAGATAGGGTGAAACTTCTGTTACAGAGGCTGAACTTCTCTCGCGGATTGTGACGTGCGCAGCTCCACGATAAGCAGAGTCCATTTCGCGGACTTGTGGTCGGGGCTTGCCGGTGAGGTGGTCTGCTTCAGCCCAATCATGATCGGGCGATACCAGCGTCCAGTTCCGGTCCGTCGTCATTCTGTTTAACATCGACGAGCGCGCGCAGGGCCCCAGCCAGGGTTCGTAGCGTCGCCAGCGCGCGACGGAGGTGCGATAGATGGGCTGCCGGGCTTGCCACTTGCTGGGGGGCGTGTTCACCGCCCGCGGATTCGGTGTTTACGGTGGGGATTCGGGAAGTGCGTCCCACCGGCGTCACAATCCAAAGGGCCAGTTTTGGAAGTCTCTCAAAAGAAGCAACTAGATGGCAGCCGGACCTGTAAGCCGAATTCTGTCTGCCTTGCGGCAGGACGGTCATTCCTCTGGGCCACGCATTACTGCAAGGCTCAAGCGACCTACCCGGAGGTTGTGGCGCACCGAGCCGGCACGCATCCGGCCGAAACCGGACTTCCTCCCTATTTGGTCTTGCTCCGTGTGGGGTTTGCCTTGCCCGGCGCATTACTGCGCCGGCGGTGCGCTCTTACCGCACCTTTTCACCCTTACCCGAGCCTTGCGGTCCGGGCGGTATGTTTTCTGTGGCACTTTCCGTCGAGTGGACTTGACTCCACCCTCCCGGACGTTATCCGGCACACTGCTCTGCGGAGTTCGGACTTTCCTCCCGTCTTAGCCACCCCAGCACGCCAAAAGCGGGCGCGCCGGGGACCCCGGTGCGACGAGCGACCGTCCGGTCCGGCTGCCAACAGTTTCATTATAGTGCAGGGAGAAAGCGCAGGCAGAGAGTGCCGGCCGGATTGCGCTTTCTCACTCTTGCGGTTTGGGTGCGAGGAAGAATCCATACACCATCAAGACAACGCCGACCAGAAATGGAATCAGTCCGGCGAGATAGACCGGCTCGCTCTGCACCAACCCGCGCAGAAGCGCCATGACACCGATCCCGACGACGGCCGTGATCAAGCCGCCCAGCTTCATGCCTTCGAAGCGGCGTTTTACAGCGTTCTTCTCCTGCTCGCGTATCAGTTCTATAGCGGCCCTGGCTCCCTCGCCTGAGCTCTCCGCGATTTTTTTCAGGGTTTCGCTCTTGTAGTATGTTTCTCTTTCTTTGCGGCGCGCATCGGACCATGTCGCCACAGCCAGGAATGAGAACAGGGCAATACTCCCCACGACGGGTATAGCGACGGCGACCATCCCGACAGCGTTTCCGTCCACATCGAATGCCATAATCAGCTCCTTTGGGTTCTTCTGCTTTCGTCCGGTAAGACCGGGCTGCTGCTGCTGCGGTTGCATTTTCTTCGGTGGGGGTCCATTTTTGAAATAATGCAACCGGGCGCAGATTCGCCGTGTCCTACCGTTTGAGGCAGTAGAGTGAGCGCGAGCGACGATCAGAGGGATGTCGAAAGAGTTCTGGATGGCGATATACCCGCCTTTGAAGGGATTGTCCGGCGCTGGCAAGGGCCGCTGATCAACCTGGCTTATCGCTTTTGCCGCGATCGTGGCCGGGCCGAGGAAATGGCGCAGGAAGCGTTTCTGCGCGCTTACCGGGGGCTCGGCCAGTGGCGCAAGGACGCTGTCTTTTCCACCTGGCTGTTCGCGCTGGCGACGAACCTCTATCGCTCGGAACTGCGGCGCATTCCGGCGCGAACGGTGTCGCTCGACGACATTGCCGAACCCGTGGACGCGCGCGCTTCTGACGGTGGCCTCGAAGACCGGGACCGGGACTTGGCGGTGCGGCGCGCGGTTGGAGCTTTGCCGGCGAAGTATCGCGAGGCATTGATTCTTTTTTATTTTCACGACATGGACGTGACCACGGCGGCGCGGAGCCTGGGCCTGCCCGAGGGCACGGTCAAGGCGAGATTGTTTCGCGGCCGGGAAATTTTGCGCGGCAAACTTCCGCAAGGGTTGGCCGTGCCGTGTTTGAAGGAGGCATAATGAGCCGCTTGATTCGACATGACGAGGACGAGATCGATCGCATTCTTTCCCGTGAGGATGAAATCCTCCCATCGTCGGGCTTCGCCGTTTCCGTTATGGACGCGGTTCGGCGCGAGGCTGCCGCGCCGCCGCCGATTCCGTTCCCGTGGAAGCGCGCTCTGCCCGGGCTGGTGGCTGGGGGTCTTGCACTGGCAGTGGTTCTGGTGGCGGCGATTTTGGCCATGGTGCAGTCGGGGAGAACGTCAACGGCACAGTTTCCTATGTCCTTGCCGTCCGGGATGCCACCCATCTTCCATGGGGGTGTAGAGTCTGCGGTGATCTGGACTGGGATGGCGCTACTGGCTACGTTGGTGTCGGTGAAACTGTCGATGCGGCTTACCTTCGGCAGGGAATGAGGCTACGCCGGGGGCAGACCAGTTGTCGCAGGCAGGTCGGAATTGAACATATCGAACAACACCTTCCAGGTGCCGTCCGCCTGTTTCTTCCACACGGTCAGATATTTACCCTTGTCGGACTTGGTATTGCCGGATGCGTCCTTAAAAGTCATTTCGGTTGTGCCGCTGGTGTAGCCCAAATCGCCGGATTTGGCGACGCCGACTTTCTTCACATGCCATGCGATGTCGTCGTTCTTAAAATCACTTTCGATCGCCTTCGCAATGGCATCCTTCCCAGTCGCAATGGGAGCGTTGGGTACTAACATGGAGGCGAGTTCGTCGCAGAACGCGACCGATTTGGCGAGATCTTTCGCATGGTAAACCTTCATCCAAGCCGCGTCCGTCGCCGCAAGGGCATACTCCGCTTTTCCGCGTTCTTGGCCAAACGCTGTGCCTGCGCTTACGACCAGGGAAAGCAAACCCGCAATCATCCAGTGTCCCAATCTCATGTGGAGTCCTCCCTCGCAACGGCATTTTTCTTTCGCAAATGGAGGAGTCTACCACTTTTTCCAGCCGAGGCTTCTCGTTCCAAGAAACAACGGCTGGTAGACTTCTACGGTAAGGGTCGCTGAGACCTGAAACCAGATCTCATGAATATTTCCGAGGCGATCAAGATCGCGTTCCAGTCGTTGTGGGCGAATAAACTGCGATCGGCGCTCACCTTGCTCGGGGTGGTAATCGGAGTGGCCGCTGTGATCGCCGTGGTCACTTTCGTCAACGGCATCAATGGCTACGTGGCGACGAAGATTTTCAATCTCGGGGCCGACGTTTTCATCGTTTTCAAAGTTTCACCTGCGGTCACTAACATCGATAAGTTCCTCGAGGGGGAAAAGCGCAAAGACCTCACGATGGAGGACTACGAAGCCGTCCTGGAAGCCTGCAAGCATTGCGAATGGGTGGGAGCGGGGCTGCGCAACGATAGTGGACACGTGAAGTACGGCGAGCAGTCGATCGCCGACACCATCGTGCGTGGGATGACGCCGTCCATGGTGCCGATTCTGGATATCGACCTCACCGCCGGACGCATGATTAACGATATCGATATGAGGAACAACTCCGCGGTCGTCGTCGTTGGCCCGGACATTGTCGATAACCTGATGCCGGGCGTGGATCCCATCGACAAGGAATTGCGCGTCGATGGCTGGGTCTATCGCGTGATTGGGGTCGGCAAACGCAAGGGCAAGACGCTGGGGCAGAGCCTGGATAACTATGCGATTATGCCCATCACCTCGTTTGAGAAACAGAATGGATCTCACACCAGCATCCGCATCTCGGGCAAAGCCGCAGCCAGCGGCGCCGGATTCGAGGAGGCGATGGACGAAACGCGCGCGGTCCTGCGCGCCCGCCGCCACGTCCGGCCGGGCGACGAGGACAACTTCGACATCGAGACCAATGACAGCTTGCTGAGTATCTGGTCGAACTTCAGCGCCACGTTTTTTTACGCCATGATCGGAATCGCCGCCATCTCGCTGGTGGTGGGCGGCATCGTGATCATGAACATCATGCTGGTATCGGTGACGGAACGGACCCGGGAAATCGGCATTCGCAAGGCCATGGGCGCGCGCCGGGAGGACATCCTGCTGCAGTTTCTGATTGAGTCGGTCGCTCTGGCTCTGCTCGGCGGAGCGATAGGCGTGGCATTTGGCATTCTTATCGCCAAGGGCGTCACGCTGGCCATCGGCATGCCGTCAGCGATCAAACTCTGGGCAGTCGGGGCGGGACTATTTGTGGCGGCGAGCGTGGGCATTTTTTTTGGCGTGTATCCGGCACGGCGGGCAGCTGTGTTGGATCCTATCGCGGCGCTGCGCTTTGAAACGTAAGAGGGGGACTAGCCACGGTCCGACATGAGCGACGGCAACATCCAGAACGTATGAAGAACGCGTGTTCATGAAGCGGAGCGGGTTGGGTAGGGGGTCCTTCGACTCCGCTCAGGATGACAGGGTTGGGAGTGCGATGCTGGTCAAAGGTGAATTCGGCGAAGGGCTGAAAATGGCGGTGGACACGATCCGCAGCAACAAAATGCGGTCGTCGTTGACCGTGCTGGGCATCGTGATTGGAGTTGCCGTCGTCATCGGGATTTCATCGATTGTGCGCGGCTTGAATGACAACGTGAGCCAGGTCATCACCAGTCTGGGTTCGAACATCATTTTCGCGTTCCACATGGAGCCCTTCACCTTTGGACGTCCGACAGAAGAGATGCGTACCCGCAAAGAACTGACCTACGAAGACGCCATGGCGATGCGGGATCTGCCGCACGTGAAAGCGGTCGGCGTAGGCGTGCGCTATTTCCGGCAGGAACTTGGCACCGGAACCTACTCGGTCAAATACAAAGACCGTAAGGCCAAGCAGACCATGCTCGAAGGCGATACCAGTTCCTACAAAGATGTTTACGACCTGGCCATCGACTCGGGCCGCTGGTTCAGCGATATCGATGAGGAACGCCGCAGCCCCGTCATCATCCTCGGCCACGATACGGCGGAAGAACTTTTCCCTAGTGAGCAGGCGCTGGGCAAAGAGCTGAACATCGAAGGCCAGTTATTTACCGTGATCGGTGTGGCGAAACTTCGCCCGAGCGTGTTCGGTGGCGGGAAGAATCCAGATGACAATATCGTTTTCTTTCCGCTGAGCACATTCCGGACGCTGCATCCCGAATTGAAGCAGTACTGGATCAGCGTCAAGGCCACTTCGCACGATGATATGCCCAAGGCGATGGATGAAATGCGCGAACTGCTGCGGCGGCGCCGGAAGGTTCCACCGGAGAAGCCGGACAACTTTGCCATCTTCACGCAAGACTCGATCTCCGACGTGTGGAATCAGATCACGAGTATGATCTTCATCTTCATGTTTGCGGTTTCGAGTGTGGGCTTGATTGTGGGCGGCGTGGGTGTGATGAACATCATGCTGGTTTCGGTGACCGAGCGCACGCGCGAAATTGGAGTGCGTAAAGCCATGGGAGCACGCAAGCGCGACATTCTGGTGCAGTTCACGCTGGAAGCGGTCATGCTGACGGCGGTGGGCGGAGTAATCGGGCTATTGCTCGGTGCTCTTATCACTGCGATTGTCCCGGTGGCATTCCCGTCGCTTCCCGCCACCATGTCGGTAGACTGGTCGATCTTCGCCTTCGCCGCTTCGGCCGCGGTGGGACTGGTTTTTGGAATTTATCCGGCGTGGAAGGCTGCCAACCTCGATCCCATCGAGTCGCTGCGCTACGAGTAAACTCTACTGATGCCGCCGTTGACAGCGAGATCCCTGCTCGAAGCCGTGGCTGCGCTTGGAACGGTCGGCAGTCTGTTCTTTTACTTTCTGTCCGCACTCGGGCTGGCTAGTTTTCTTCGCGACAGGCGCAAGAAGCTTAAGCAGACACCGCTGCCGGAAAGCCAACTTCCTTCAGTTTCCATCCTCAAGCCCTTAAAGGGCGTTGATCCTGAGATCTGGGAGAGTTTTTGCAGCCACTGCGAGCAGGAGTATCCGCAATCTCAAATTCAAATGATCTTCGGGGTCAGCGATCCTACGGATCCTGCCATCGAGGTGGTGCGGAAGCTCCAGGCAAAGTATCCCAAGCTTGCGATTGAGCTGATCGTGTGCGATCGCGTTCTGGGAACGAATATCAAAGTCAGCAATCTGGTGCAGATGTTGCCGGCGGCACGCCATGAAATGCTGCTGGTGAATGACAGCGACATCCGCGTCCCTGCAAATTACTTGCGGCAGGCGGTAACGCCGCTCTGCGACGATTCGGTGGGACTTGTGACTTGCCTTTACCGCGGCGTCGCCGGCCCGACGCTTGGTTCGCGCCTCGAAGCCTTGGGCATCAGCACTGATTTTGCGGCGGGCGTGCTGAGCGCGAGGTTTCTTGAAAAAGGAATGCGCTTCGGATTGGGGTCAACGCTGGCTTTTCGCCGCCGCGATCTCGAAGCCGTCGGTGGCTTCGAAATCCTGCTGGACTATCTGGCCGACGACTATGAACTCGGCCGGCGCATCGCAGGGACGGGAAAGAAAGTTGAACTGAGCACTGTCACCGTCAACACATTTCTGCCGGCCTACACGTTGCGGCAGTTTTTCCAGCATCAACTGCGTTGGTCGCGAACTATTCGAGATGCGCGCCGCTGGGGATACGCTGGACTGCTGTTTACCTTCGGCCTACCTTGGGCATTACTGACGCTGCTGGCGGCTTGGGGCGCTGCTTGGGCGTGGGGACTTTTCACGCTGACGTTGGCTTTACGGCTGTCCGTTGGGTTGGTCGCTGGGGAGGCCGTACTTCACGATCGTCAAGTGCCCGGCAACATTCTCCTGCTGCCGCTGCGGGACCTGATTGCGCCGCTGGTGTGGGCGGCAGGTTCCATGGGCAACCGCATCCACTGGCGCGGCGATGTCTTCGATTTGAAAGACGGACGGCTGACTCGCGCTAAGCTGCCGGCTGATTAGAAAAAATGATCTTGCCACCACGGCGAGCGACTTCATATCTGGTCAATCCGCGCAACGCCGGCGGATCATCTTCTTCGGCCCACAAGAAAATGCGGTGCGGACCATTCCACATCTCTACAAACGAAGCCTGCGTCTCGAAAACCCGTGGCGCCCCTGGAAATTGAGTGCCGTACCACATGTTTCCGCCGGGCGATCGCAAACTGTGCAACGGGATTCCGGTGTAGAAATTCAGCGAGGATGCATTTTCATACAGCCCTATTACCACGATCTGGTCGCCCGGCCGGTACTGCTCGCGAATGGCCAGCGCCAGGTCTTTCGAGGAAAGAATGGGCGAGAAAATGCCGAAGGCAATACGCACGCACGCCAGCAAGACCACCATCATTGCCACCAGCGCGACGTTCCCCGCCCCCGCGCGGCCGCGGCGGCGCAGAATCCAGTTGGCGAACGTTCCCAGCAGAAAGGCGAGCGAGAAGCCGAAGAGCGGCACGCGGAATGCCCCCATCGCCTGGGGAGTTAAATCGAGAAAATGCCCGAAGGAGAGCGCGTAGTCCTGCGGATGTTTCCGCAGCAGGTCTGAGAGGTCGGCGCCGGGAGCGGGCGGCTTGGAGAAAACGAGCAAGGCAAAGCCAACCGCCGCGATGAGGACGCCGGCAACCAGCAAGATGGCCGACGAAATTCGTCCACCGCTTCGTTTGCGGCTGCCAGCCGGAGAAGTTCTCTCCCGTTGCAGCCATCCGCCTACCAGCAGTGCCATCCCGGGGATGGCGGGAATCGTGTAGTATTCCTGCCTGGTCGAGAGGCTGAAGAAGCCCACGATTACCACGTTCCACAAGAAGAACATCAAGTACGCACGCTGCCGCCGCGACATCTGCGAGTGGAACTCGCGCCAGCGCCGCGGCACTTCCTGGAGCGACTGGGGAAGAAAAACGGTCCAGGGAATCAGCCACAAAACCAACAACACCCAGAACAGCAGCAGCGGAACCGTGTCGTAGTCGCGCGGCGTGCGACGGTTGAGGAAACGCAGGATGTGCTCGTTGACGAAATAGAACCACAGAAACCCGCGCACGTTCCCCTGCGCCGGATTTCGCAGCGCCGCCAGAATGTGCCATGGCGCGGCGATGGCGAAGAATACCAGCGCGCTCGAAATCAGACGCAGTTTGAAG
>CAWITH010000040.1:0-96824 GCA_963838935.1 uncultured Acidobacteriaceae bacterium | reverse complement strand
GGTAACCTTGTTGCATGCCTCACGATCCTGATACGGGTTCTCAGGCTCCTAAACCTCCTCGATCGCGGGCGACGGTTGCGATCGCTCTCATCGTGGCTGGGCTGCTCGTTGGAGTTCTGGGTCTCGGTACGGTGGGATGGTTAATGCTGTCCCGGCATTCGGGGCGCGCTCTGTTGAGCCAGATGTTGTCGGCGGTTACCGGCAGAACCATCAGCATCGATGTCAGCCAGCCCACGGTGGTTGATCGCATTCAGCGGCTGCAGCGGCTGGAGACCGTGGTTTACACCGTGGACAAATTGGTGACTGGAGCGAAAGAAAATCCCTTCCTTCCGGATTTTCTGACGGGAGATCGCATTTTGATGATGGTGCACGGCGAAGTTGTCGCCGGGATTGATTTCTCGAATCTGAAGCCGGACGACGTCAGAGTAGATGGCAAGCAGGTGCGCTTGCATCTTCCCGCGGCGCAGTTGTTCAGCACCCGGCTCGACAGCGCCAGGACCCGCGTGTATTCCAGGCAGACTGGGTTGCTGGTACCGACCGACCCGAATCTGGAAACGCAAGTTCGCCAGGAGGCGGAACGTCAGCTGCAAGACGCGGCCTTGGCCGATGGCATTTTGCGAACGGCGCAGCAGAATGCGGCTTCGACGCTCAGCAGTCTGTTGCAGGGTTTGGGATTCGAGAAGGTTGACTTCGACTAGCAGCTGTGCGGCAGGCGCTCCCCGCACCCTCAGGCGTATAATCCCCACCCAGCAAGCCATTAGGAGGATTCAATATGGCCAAAACTAAGCAGTTCACAATTTCGATTGAGAATCGCCCGGGGACAGTTGCTGAGATCGCACGCACGCTGGGGAACGCCAAGGTAAACATTCTCGCTCTCCTCGGTACAGCGCAAGGGACAACGGGAACGGTGGAACTGATCGTCGAAGATGCACGGCGAGCCAAGAAAGCGCTCGACGAAGCGCGCCTCACTTACAAGGAAACCAACGCAGAAGAGTACGAGTTACCCAACAAGCCCGGCGCACTGGCGGAGTGTCTGGACAGACTCGCCGCCAAGGGCGTCAACTTGAACACGATCCACGCCACGGCCGCGAAAGGCGGGAAGAAAGCGGTGTTGGTCTATACCATCGCCGCAGAAGAAAAAATCGCGGCCGCGTAGGGACGAGCATTAGTCGACGAGCATTAGTCAAGGGCCACGCTCCGCAATCCGCGTGGCCCTTTCTTTTTCGCTGTCAATTCAAATGAGCATCGCCTGCCGCGGCACCACCGCGCTCGTAGGGGCGAAACAGGACCGCGTAGAACAGGCCGATAGCGAATATGGCCACCCACACAACGATCATTCCGTAGTTGCTATACCAGGGGTCCTGCGGCGCGCGCGGCCAAACCATGTTGATGATGGCCAGGACGCCATAGGTGAGCGCAACGATGTTGACCGGCCACGCCCAGATACCCAGACGAAATTCTCCGGCCGGCTTCCATCCCTTAGCGCGCGCGATCAGAGCTGCCAAAACAATCATCTGGAAGGCGATGTAGATGCCGGCGGCGCTGGATACGACAATGGTCTCGACCATTCTCTTAAGGAACAAACCTGCAATCGCAATGAAGGCCGGCACAATTCCGGCAAACAGCAAGGCATTCACCGGAACCCGCGTGCGTTCGGAAAGCGTGCTGAGCTGTTTACTCCCAAAGATCATGTGGTCGCGGCCATAGCTGAACAAGAGGCGGCTGGTGGCAGCCTCCAGACTGATGAGGCAGGAAAAGAACGAGACCATGACCACCGCGATGACGGCTCGCAGGCCGACTGGGCCCATAGCGGTGTTCAGAATGGTAACCACCGGGTCGGTGTCCTTCCCGGAAAACACGGCGTTCAGATCGGGCACTGCCAATACGAAAGCCAGGCACACCAGCATGGCCGCGAAGCCGCCAATATAGATGGTCATGCGCATTGCCTTGGGGATGGCGCGGCTGGCGTCGGGAGTCTCTTCGGCGACGTCGCCACACGCTTCAAAGCCGTAGTAACACCACAGAGCGCCGACGCTCGAAGCCAGAAAGGCGGGAAGGTAATGTCCGTTGCCGAGTCCAAAGGTGTGGAAGAGCACCGCGAAGCTCTGGTGCCGCGCCACGATCAGGAGATAACCACCGACAACAATCGCGCCCACCAGTTCACAAATGAATCCGAACATGGCAACCCGCGCCAGAAGCTTGGTGCCGCTGACGTTGAGGGCCGTGCTCCCAACGATCATGGCCACCGCGATCGCGACTTCTCCCGCCTGACCAGTCTTGATACCGAGAAGTTGCGCCACATACGGAGCCCCTCCGACGGCGACCCCCGCGATGGTGGAGCACAACGCCCATAAGTAGACCCAGCCAGCTATCCATGCCCAACGCTTTCCCACCAAACGGCGCGCCCAAGGATAGAGGCCGCCAGCAATCGGAAATTGCGAGACAATCTCGCCGAACACCATGGCCACCAGCAGTTGTCCAAGCCCGACCAACAAATAGGTCCAGAACATGGGGGGACCACCCGCGGCAAAAGCAATGGCGAACAGCGTGTAGACTCCCACTACCGGTGATAAGTAGGTAAAGCCGAGCGAAAAATTCGCCCACATGCTCATGGAGCGGTCAAACTTGGAGTCGTAGCCGAGGGCCTCCAGTTGAGCGGTGTCTCGGTTTGCTTGTTGTCGTGTCCTTGGTCATAAAGAGTCGTCCTTTATCGCTGTGGTGGTTCGCTTACTGGCTACTGGTTCGCTGGCAACACCCCGACCTGGCGCATGATTGTACCTGAATCGTAGAAATCGAGACTGCGTGCGATCTTGCCGTCGCGCACGTCGATCACGCTCACGCCTCGGACCGTGAACTTCTTTCCCGTTTTGTAGATCCCCTTGTCGGTGCCGATAAACGTCCATTCGATCGTGCCGTGGCCGTTTTGAACGGAGGCGCGCACTAACTTGACTTCGAGATCGGGAACAGCCTCAAATTCGTCGGCGGCAAACTTCCGAAATTCAGCGTGCCCGTGACTTACCTCGCCGTAGGCCACGTCTTCGTAGAAAACATCGTCCGTGAACACGGGGAGCATTTTGTCGGGATTGTGGGAATTCCAGGCTGCAATCCACTTTTCCGCGACGGTGGCATCGGGATCGCTTGCGGGTTTCGTCTGTGGCCAAGCCGCAGGCGCCAGGACCATCATGGCAAGCACAGCAACGGCAGTGAGGACTCGCTTCATGTTCATTTTTCCCTCCAATCGTCGGCAATCAGCGCCTAAAGTCGCTCTTATAACTCAGGACTGATGGTATGCCTGAAGGCATACCCTGACACGAATCTTACTTACACCAAGCGGCGCTACGCACTCCGGTAGTGAGCGAGTTCTTGCACGGCACGATAGGCCTCGTCGATGGCGGTATCCATGTAAGCGATGGCGCCGGCATCGGAGTTGGCAATCGCTATGCGCCCGAACGGCTTTCGTCCGACCTCGTTGGGCGCTTCCCCTTTGGCGAAGTCGGGATCGAACAAGGAGTTATATCCGTAGGCGTAG
This sequence comes from uncultured Acidobacteriaceae bacterium, assembly GCA_963838935.1. Taxonomy (GTDB): domain Bacteria; phylum Acidobacteriota; class Terriglobia; order Terriglobales; family Acidobacteriaceae; genus Acidiflorens. The sequence continues at coordinate 93,295 of CAWITH010000040.1, read as the reverse complement.
CCGTGGGCCCAGCGCCCAATGGTGATGCCCTCGATATCGGTGGCCGGATCAAAACCTCCCGGGCCAAGCATGCGCGCGAGTTGATCGCGAATCTTACGCTCGAAGGTTTCAAACGGTGTGTCGTAAAGTTCCACATGCCCGACGCGATGTTGCTCGCGTTGCGACAAACCGGGCTGGCAAGGTGTGCGCACCATGAACACCACCATCGGCTCTTCCGGCCGGCTGGAGTACTTGTATTCTCCGATGCTCACGGGAAAGTCGATGGCGGCGTAGGGGTGATAGCATCCGGGGGCCGCGATCTGAAACACGCCCAGCTTTTGGAACGAGGTCCAATTGCGAATAGCGGTGTGCGAGTATACCAGCGGCGTCCTTACGCCATAGGCCAGCGCTTCCTTTTGCTTGGCGGGAAGTTCGGGGCAAACGTAGGGAACCATCGAGTTGTAGCACGCCAACACGCAGCGGCGTCCGCGCACTTGATACATTTGCCGATTGCGGGCGTAGGTCACTTCCACCTCGCTTGCCGATGCCGGATCGCCGTCGTGGCGCACTCCGACGACTGTGCTGTTCAAACGGATGCGTACCGGAGAGGGAGCGCGATCGAGTCGGCTGTAGTCGGCCTGGGCCATCACCACGTCTTCCATGGTGTGTCCTGGTATGGCCTCGGGAATGAAGGAACGCACCAGCAAGCGGGCGACGGAAGCATTGCCATCCGGAAAATGAAAGATGTAAGGATCCGGCTTGTGGGGCCCGCGCTCGCCGGAGGGTCCGAGCATGGCGTCGAGGCCCGGGTAACCATAACCATAGTCATCGCCTTCATCGTGGAGCGCGAAAGCGGAGACGGCATCGATCGCCCACCCCGTACAGATCGTGGCTGCGGGTCTGGAAGACGGGGACCACCTCCGGAGTGCACTTGGCAATCTTGGTCAGAAAATCGGCGTAGCTAATTTTGTCCAGGACGGCCTTCTTTTGTTCCGGTGTAAGGCCTGGCAGGTAATCCACCTTTTCGGTGTAGAGGCGCACGATATCGCGGCGCGCCGCGTCGGAGAGCGGGGCCTTGGCAAAAAAATCCCGGTGAGGAATCTTGCCGAAGCCTGCCACCAGACGATCCTCTCCGAACGTTTCGCGGTCAAAGAACATGCCGCTTCCCAGCTTTAGCGAGGAAAAGAGATTCTGGTCGTAGTAGTGGTAGAACTTTTGCACGTCACAGCCCACGTCGGCCAGCAAACCCTTGGCCTCCGCGCTATAGAGCGACGGGCTTTCAATCGATTGGGCGCCGTAACTGAGCAAACGCCGGTTTCCGGCGCGCAACTCCTTGCGCTCGGCGTGGCCGCCGAAATCGTCGTGCGCTTCGAGAATCAGGATGCGCGCATTGGCGCCAGCCTGCTTGCGGAAGAAATGCGCTGCCGCCAGTCCGCTGATCCCAGCACCCACCACGATCAGATCGTAGGTGCCGTCGGTGGGGGTGGCCGTGCCGGCGTCTTGCCAGAACGTTCCGTCGCGCAAACCGTGCGCGGCTTCAAACGATCCCGTGTTATCGCCGCGCATCCCGCTTCCTGCCGGCGGATTGTAACCTGCAGCATCCTGCGCAGCGTTCGACTCCGAGCCACCGAACCGCCCGCAGCCGGTTAGGGTGGACCCGAGCGCCAGGCCGCCGATCCCGATGGCGACCCCATTCAGAAAATCGCGGCGCGTAATGGCGCGGTCCATGCCCAGATCGTGATCGCGTGCGTCCTTCATAGGTCTCGACTCCTTATGGCTGCAGACTGGCGCGGGTTGCCGGTTTCTCGTCTACTTCTCTTACCACCCTGAAAGTGACGCCGGTGCGGAGAAAATTGGGGTCATGGGATTCATCCAGCAAAAACTCGGTTGTGCTGCCGGAGAGATTAAAGAAGCCCCAGTCATTGAGTACGGCCAGACCGGAAACTTTGGAATCCGCTCGGCTGTCGAACCGTTCCCAGGCGGGCATGGTGCCTCCGGCCACGCAGGCGTACTCCAACTCGGCTTCTGTCGGTAGGCGATATTTCTTTCCCGTCGCCTGCGACAACCATTGCGTGTAAGCATCGGCGACCTGCGGAGACAACGCGCCTGGCTTTTCCTTCAACTTACGCTGGGCAGAAAACAATTCGAGGTCTTGGTCGCTGACAGTGGCTTGCGCCATCCAGAACGGGCTTACGCTAACCGTGTGCACGGGCCCTGCGTCCCGGAAGCGGCAAGCGCCCAGTTCCGGGCTGCCTGCCGCGAGAGTTCCGCCCGGCACCGCGATCATGTGGAACTTGACGGCCACTCCGGGCACCGCTTCGGTGTAGTCCCGGAAGCCCGAGGAGGCGAGTGGAAACTGGGAATCCTCGACCGCGGCCGTCGCTACGGGCACCATCTTTTTCTCCATGAGATGTCCGGAGAACAAGTGGCAGTTAACGCAGTGCAATTTTTCCCGATTGCGCTGGTAGTAAAGGTGCGCTTCCATTCTGCGCGCGACGATTCTCATCTCCTGGACTTGCTGGGGGTCAGTCTTCTGGTCGGCGGAAGGCAGCTTGCCCTCGACCTGGGAAAGCCCCTGCGTGAACAGGTTGTTGTGACAATGGATGCAGCCCGCGTCGTAAGTAAAGGTTACAGCGCGGTCGAGTTTGCGTTCCCGCGCCCAGTCGATTTTGGAGACGTCGCGAAAGAGCTGGGAGTAGGCATCGCGACCGCCCAACCGGGCCTTTTCCGTGAGATATTGCACTCCTCCCGGCGGCAGATGGCAGTCGGTGCAGTGAACCACAACCCCGTGCCGGTTGGAGTAGTGCGCGGACTGAATCCAGAATTTCGTGGCGTGCGGGTGCGAATGGCAGGACTCGGCGCAGAACGCGTCCGTCGAAGTGTAGTTCACGGTCTGACGCCCCGCGAAAGCGGCCACGAGCCCGAGAAGCAAGCCGCATCCCAACAGCCAGCCTATTCGTCTTCCGGTCACCGGTTTCTCAGCCATGGGCAATCAGTTCCTTCCATTTTCCGCAGACGCCAAGAGGCCTCACGCTTCCGTCCATAGCTTCTTCATCCTTGACCGGCACGGTTTTCGGCCTGCCTCAAACATTGCAGAATTATAGCAATGTTATCGGGGAGTACAAGCACGATTTCCCGAAACTGCGACCGCTGTCCTCTCCCTCTTTGCCAGCCGTGCCGATGAACCCTATAATCAAAGGCTGAGGGTCCAGGGCGCCGACCGAGCGTCTGACTCGAGGTTTCGAACCGTCATAGCACGGACCTCAGTCCCTGAACACCAAGGAGAATCTTATGTCCGCACCCAGCCGTCGTCCGGAAATACGCCGGCGCCGCACCCGCGCAGAAAAAGTAGCTAAGCTTCGCAAGCGCCTTGCCGCTGCTTCGGCTTCGAGTGATAAAGACCGGCTCACCGCTAAGCTGCATCGGGTTGGCCTGGTTTCTCCGGGGAATCCGTTGGTCAAGAGCGAGTAGCGGACCCGATTTAAAATTCTACGGTCACGAATCTCGCCGGGACTTTTCCCACATTCGTCAGGGTGTGGGTGTAATTTCCCGGCAACCATTTGATATCGCCGGACTTGAATTTTCCGGTCATCGGATCGGTGCCATCGATCGCCGCGTATATCAAGATCTGTGACGGCGACCAGCAGATGCGGACCGTCGTGATGGTGGCTGGGAACAGTCGCGCCCGGTTCCAGGGTGACTTCGGAGACGCGCACTCCATCTTTCACGAAGAGAATTTTGCGGCGGCCACCCTCGAACGTTTTTTCTCCGTTTTCCTCCGCCCAGTGTGATGGCGTCTGCCGCAATTTCTCATCCTGCATCAATTCAATCGTTACGTTGCGAAACGGCTGGTCGGAGAGGTTTCTGGCGACGTGAGCGAAGTTTCCGGGCGTAAACCGCGCGTCGTCGTCCGCGAACCTGACGTCCACGGGCGCCTTGCCCTCAACTTCGTTGGAAATGTGGGCATCGCCGAGTACGACGTAGATGTAGTCGTGGCGATGGCGATGCATGAGCGTCGAAGTATGAGGCGCAACCTCAACCTTGAAAACGCGAACGTATTCATTTTCCAGGGCCAGGTGGTGCGACGGTTCAGAGGTGATTTCGACTTCCCTTGTGGTTTGCGCGGACAGGAATGGAATCAGCAGGAGGAGGAACAGTAGGCGCTTCATGAGCGGGGATTGTAGCACCAACTTCACACAGGCGAACGGCGGCCGGCTTGGACCCTTCGGCTGCGCTCGGGGCAGGCTCGCGAGTCGCCTGTCCCCACACTGCATCAAGCGGAATAGACAATCTTTCCGCCGACAATAGTCGCAACCACTTTCCCCGTCAGATGCCATCCATCGAAGGGCATGTTCCTCGACTTCGAGAGTGACTTGGCGGCGTCGAAGGTCCACTTCCTTTTCGGATCGAACACAGTAACGTTGGCGACCGAGCCGCGAACCAGGGAACCGCGACCGCGAAGATCGAAACAGCGTGCTGGACCGGCGGTGAAAAGGTCCACAATCCGAGCCAGAGGGATGCGCTGCTCGCGATGCAGCCGGGTGATGGCGAGCGCCAGCGCGGTTTCAAATCCCGTGATGCCGAATGCGGCGCGCTCGAATTCCATTTCCTTTTCATGAGCGGCGTGGGGAGCGTGATCGGTGGCGATGGCGTCCACCGTGCCGTCGGCCAGCGCGGCCAGGATGGCTTCGCGATCTGAGGCCGAACGCAGCGGGGGATTCATCTTGAAATTGCTGTCATAGTCGCGCATGTCCTCTTCGGTCAGCGTGAAATGGTGCGGCGTAACCTCAAAGGTGACACGGGCTTTCGCACGTTTGCCACGCCGCACGCTCTTGAGCGCGTCGGCCGTGGAAAGATGAGCGACGTGCAGGCGGGCATTGGGAATTTGCATCGCCAGTTGCACATCACGCTCGACGATCGAAGCTTCCGCCGCCGCGGTCATTCCGCGCAATCCGAGACGGAAAGAACGCGCACCCGCATGCATCGAGCAATGCTCGGTCATGCGCGTGTCTTCGGCATGTTGCACGACCGGGAAATTCAGTTCCCCGCCCAGGACCAGGGCCTCGCGCATAATGCTGTCTTCGAGGATGGGCTTGCCATCGTCGGTGACCGCGACGGCTCCGGCGCTGTGCAGGGCGCGGAAGTCGGTGAGCGTGGCGCCTTTACTTGCTCGCGTCGCGGCCGCGACGGCAAAAACGTTGACCACCGCGCCGCGCTCGGGCTGACGCAGCCACTCGACCCACTCTACTGAATCGACAACCGGCAGCGTGTTTGGCATGGTACAGACGGAAGTAAATCCGCCAGCGGCAGCCGAGGCTGTGCCCGTCGCGATCGTCTCTTTATAGGCCTGGCCTGGCTCGCGCAGGTGCGCGTGCAGGTCGATGAAACCCGGCGCCACGATGAGTCCGCGGGCATCCAATTTCTCGTCCGCAGCACCCTTGATCTTGTTGGAAGGAGCAATTTCGGCTACGTGGCCATCCTTCAGCAGCACGTCCATGGGTGCGTCGATGCGGGCCGCAGGGTCGATGAGGTGGCCGCCCTTGATCAGCAGACTGGTTCGATGTTTTTCCGGGCTCATCGCATTTTCCCCATCGCCCGCGCCAGAATCGCCATGCGTGTGGGAACGCCATTGTGTACTTCCTCCAAGATGCGTGCTTGGGCGCCGTCGGCTACCTCGCTGGTCAGTTCCAGACCGCGAATAATCGGGCCGGGATGCATCACGATGGCATCCTTCTTTGCCATCTTCAAACGAGCCGGAGTCATCTGGTAGCGCGCGACATATTCGGATAGGTCGATCTTCATACCAGCGAGCCGCTCTTTCTGCACGCGGAGGAGCATGACCACATCGGTGCCGCGTAAGGCGTCTTCAATGTGGCGGGTGACGCGCACGCCGGGCGCCAGCGTGGTCGCAATGTCGGGCACCAGTTCCGGCGGACCGCAAAGAATAATCTTTACTCCGAACTTGCTTAACAGGTGGCACGCCGACCGCGCCACGCGGCTGTGAAAGATATCGCCGACAATCGCGACCTGCAGACCTTTGAAAGTTTTCTTATTGCGCAGAATCGTATAAGCATCGAGCAGGGCCTGCGAAGGATGCTCGTGCAGTCCATCGCCAGCGTTAATGATGGGCACGTCGATGTGCTGCGCCATCACGTACGGTGCACCCGCGTTGGGGTGGCGGATGACGATGATGTCGGCGCCGACGGCGCGCAATGTGTATCCCGTGTCGAGCAGCGATTCACCTTTTTCAATGCTGGAGCCCATCGCCTGGATGAGAACCGTGTGCGCGCCCAGTGATTTGGCCGCGATTTCAAACGAGCTGCGCGTGCGGGTGGAAGCCTCGTAGAAGAGAAGAAGCACCCGCTTGCCCTTGAGCAAAGGCCGCGGCTTGTCCGGATTCATGCGCCGGGCAAACTTCAAAAGCCTCAGAATCTCGGCTGCTTCCAGGTGCTCGATGCCGAGCAGGGAACCACGCGCTGGGTTCATAGTCCGAACCATAAATTGTCTAAACAATCGTTGCTTAAGTTAGGTTGTCTGCTTTTCCATGAGCAGGACTTTCTCCGCGCCATCCACTTCGCGAAGCTTGACCTCAATGATCTGATTTTCCGTCGTCTGCACCCTGCGCCCAATGAACGCGGCCTCAATCGGCAACTCACGATGGCCGCGATCGATCAAGACGCACAGCTGCAAGCGTTTGGGGCGGCCCGAGCGGAACAGAGCGTCCATGGCGGCACGAGTGGTGCGGCCGGTGTAGAGGACGTCATCCACCAGTACCACCGACTTCCCCGTGACGGGTATCTCCATATCGGTCTTTCTGCACCACGGGCTTGGAGTCGAGGGTGGAAAGATCGTCGCGGTAAAGGGTAATGTCAAGCGTGCCGAGCAGCACCGGCTTCTTTTCGATGCGCTGAATAATTTTCGCCAGCCGCTCCGCCAGTGGAACTCCCCGGCGCCGGATGCCGACCAGAGCCAGATCTTCGGCTCCATTATTTTTCTCGAGAATCTCATGTGCCAGGCGGATCAAGGTACGCTCCACCTCGGAGGCAGACATCAGCTGCGCTTTCTGATGGATCTCAACCGGGCGTTCCGGCGCGTGTGAACTCATAAACGCTGCATCATACGCGTGCGGAAAGATGAGGGCAAGGGTGGGCCCGAAACCCGCGCCGATTGTGATCGAAACTACATGTGAGGGTTACGGGGCCGCAGCAGCAGCGAAGCCAGCGCACCGCCAGCAGAAGCCAGCACCAGGGTAAGGATCATTCCAAAAAAGAAGGTGATCGCCAGCCCCGAAGGAGTGAACAAGTTGTGGATGCCCGCTTGAACATCAGGATCTGCCACGTTGGTTCCGAATTTCCGAGCTATGTTCAGGATGTTATCGACGTATTCCTGCTGGGCGTGGAAAACGAAAATGCGGATGGTAATCAGCAGCGCGTTGATGGCAAATGCGACCACTCCCGCTGCTCCCCCAAGACGCGATCCGAGAGCGGCCGGCAGGACGAGTCTACTTTCACGGCGGTAGAAAAACACAGCCAGCGCCCCGGTCAACGCGATGCCGAGGAATGGGATCATGCCAATGAAAACGCCGAGCACGCCGGCCTTGAGCGCGGCACGAACCGCAACCTGCCGGTCCATCGTGCTGCCGACCATGGCTTGCGGCTCTGGAGACGAGGCAAGCCTGGTCTCTACGGGAACGTCTGGATCCAATCCTTCAGCAACCGCGGCGGCCGGAACTGCAACCTGCACATGGATTTGAGGGGCTCGGCATTGCGCGCAAAACGGACGGCCGTCCTCCACCGTTGCTCCGCATTGCCGGCAAGAATGCTCCACACCTTTGAAGCTAGCGCACAATGAACCGGAGAGCAAGGCATCGACCGTCCTCAGATCGTGTCGTCTTTGCCCGTGTGCATGCGCACATAAACGAGGGCGAAGCGGGTTCCCTGGCTGCTGGGCTTGACGGCTACGACGTGCTGGTTGCCCTCGGTTCCGACCTTCAGCTCCACCGAGTCTCCGCCACTGTTGCTCTCACACGAAACTGGCTTGGACATTTCATCCTTGCCACCTTCCGTTTTTACGTGACCGCCGCTCCAGGCGCCGTGGCATTGGATGGGCTTGCCATACTTCTGCAGCTCTTTGTCGTAGTAGGCGATGATTTTGTCGGGAGCGTCGTCGGAGATGAACTCCGCGGCCACCACTTTCAACGAGAATCCCGGAATCGAGAGATTTACATTGGCGCTCTTCTGGTCGTCGCTGTTGTCTTTGGGAGCGGGCTTGGCGCCGGGATAGAGGGTCAGGCCGGCGTCGCGGATATCGGCTTGCTCGCTGACGTGCAAATCACCCACGGGAGACTTGATGTCAACGTGCTTCTCGCCATCCTTGCTATCGTTGTTCGTATTGATGCTGCATGCCGGAAGAACGCCCAGCGCGGCAAATAGTGCGGAAAACAACGCACCCTGGGACAGCTTTGCGATAACGTTACGGTTGGTCGTTTTGCGGTTGAACATGGGAGGAATCTCCTGAGCTGGGTTGAGCGGGAATTAGGCGGACGGGGCGCTCGATCCCCTCGCCCCGGGATGCGATCCCCGGAATCGTAACAGGCAGATGACCGCCGATCGGGATCTCGCCGAAGATGGCCTTCACGGCCGCGGTTTCCGACACGGTGGCATTGGAAAACGCGCACAGATAATTCTGGATGGCGGGAAAATCCTGCACCACATAAGGATTGCCCATGGCCAGCACGACGGTGCGCTCGGCGGCGCGATCGAGGATCGCGCCGAGCAATGCCCCGGTGGCGTCGTCCATGGCAACGGTATTCGTCAAGCCTCCTCCAGCGGCACGCATGGCCTTGCCCGCAACCGGAACCACATAGAGCGCAGCGATCACGTGCTCGGCCGCTTCCACGGCTTCGACAACGGGAGCCTTCATGCCGGCGGCTGAGCGGGCATCGAGATAGATCACGCGGGCATCAGGCACACGGTCTAGTATCTCGCGTTCGAGCATACGTCCAGAGTCGGTGCGCAGGTCGTCGGAGAAAATCACCACGACGAGACGGTTGCTCACCGCTGTCAAGGATTGATACGGAAGAACGGACTCCGCAGTTCCAATAGGAGTTTCAACAGCTTGCAGCGGAATCACCTTACCGTTGTCGCGGACAAGCGTAATCGCTTCGTCGGCAATGCGCTGGCCGACGGCCAGATTCTCCGGCTTTGCAACCTCGCTGGAAAGTTGACTGGGGTCCACCAGCCGCGCCTTATTCAGGCCGAGAGAAGCCTTTAATTCCAGGATCTTGCGCACGGATTGATCGAGCCGCTGGCGGTCGATTTCGCCGTTGCGTACCGCCTGCAGCACGGCGCGGTAGCTGGCGTCGAGATCGGCCGGAATGACCAGCATGTCATTGCCGGCCTGGAAGGATTCGACCGCGGCCCGGCCGATATCCTTCGCGTACAGGCGCGTCAACCCCGCCATGTCAAGGGCGTCGGTCACGACGAGCCCTTTGAATCCCATTTCTTCTTTGAGCAGTCCGCTCACAATCGTCTTGGAAGTTGTGGCCACGCGGTTGGGGACGGGGTCGAGAGCGGGAACGGTCACGTGCGCGACCATCACGGCATCCACGCCTGCCGCGATCGCTTGCCGGAACGGCGGCAGTTCAACCGCATCGAGGCGCGCACGGTCGCCAGTGACCTGAGCTAGGCCGAGATGAGAATCGGTAGCGGTGTCGCCGTGTCCGGGAAAGTGCTTGGCCGTGACCAGCATGCCGCCTTCGTGAGCGCCCCGGATGTAGGCCGCCACGAAATCGCCCACCTGCTTCGGATCTTCTCCGAAAGAGCGCGTATTGATAATGGGATTCGCGGGGTTGGAATTCACGTCAGCGTCGGGGAAGAAATTCCAATGTACTCCGATGGCGCGCGCCTCCAGTGCGGTGATGCGGCCAAAAGCTTCGGCATTTTCCGTTTTGCCGGTCGCTCCAAAAGCCATGGCGTGGGGGAAAACGGTAGTGCCATTCAGACGCATGGATACGCCACGCTCGAAATCGGCCGAGATAATGAGGGGCAGTTTGGATGACCTTTGCAGCCGGTTCAGCAGCTCGGCGGCAACCTCGGGCTGGCTCTTGAGCAGAACAGGTCCATCCACCGGGACACTCATGACCAGCGATCCGATGTGATATTTGCGCACATTGTCGCGCAGCCGAACGAAGATGGGATCGGCGTCATTCAGGAATTGCACTCTCACCCAGATGGCGAAAACCTGGCCGACTTTCTCTTCGGGCGACATCTTGCGCAACGTCTTGTCGGCCCACTTGCGCCCGGCTCGGTCGAGATGGACGGGACCAGCCGGCAGAAATTTTTCTTTGCTCTTGTCTTTAGCAAAGCAAAACACGGTGCCTAGCAGGAGCGCGGTAAGAAGAAGACTTCGGATCATGCAATTGACAATAGCAAAAGTAGATGGGGGACGTCCTGCATCCGGCTGAGGACCTCTTTCAAATTTGCGGCTCGATAGTTGCAATGGCTTCCGCCTGGATGGCGGGATCGTCGCCAAACCCGGCCAGCCAACGCACATCCGGCTCTCTCCGGAACCATGTGATCTGGCGCTTGGCGTAGTTGCGATGCGCCTGTTGCGCGGCATTGAGCGCCGATTCGCGATCCAATTCGCCGCGCAAAAACTGGACCGCCTGCTTGTATGCCAACGACGCGAGCGGGCGAGCTTGGTCGCCATATTTCGCGAGAAGCCGTTCCGTTTCGGCGATTAGTCCGTCGTCAAACATCTTTACGGCCCGTTGATTGATGCGGGCATAAAGAACTTCGCGCTCCGGATTGAGTCCCAGACGCAGAATGCGAAAACCGTGCAGCGGTTCGCGACCCTGCTCCCAAAGCTCGGTCATGGGGCGGCCGCGAGGCCATGCACACCTCGATCGCGCGAATCATCTTGGGAACGTCATTAGTGTGAATGCGGTTTGCTGCCGAAGGGTCGAGCCGCCGCAGGATGCGGTGCAGGTACTCAGTCCCGTGCTCCTCGGCGCGGTTGCGCAGGCGGTTGCGCAGGTCTTCCGACCGCTGCGGACCAGGGAAAAGTCCTTCGACGAGAGCGCGGAGATAGAGTCCAGTTCCTCCGCTGACGATGGGCAGGTGTCCTCGCCGCTCAATTTCGCGCAGAACGATCTCGCGCAGAATCTGCCGCGCCTGGCGAGCATATTCTCCAGCACTGACGCCGGCGAGAGGATCCACACAATCCAGCAGGTGATGCGGAATTTCGGCACGCTCCGCCGCACTGGGCTTGGCCGTGCCGATTTCAAATTCGCGGTACATCGCAACCGAGTCGCAGTTGACGATCTCGCCGCCAAAGCGCCGCGCGATAGCGAGCGCCAGAGCGGTCTTGCCGCTCGCCGTGGGACCCAGCACGACGACGACCAGCGGTTCGCGGTCTGTCACTTTCCGAACCTCGGCAACTTCGCCACCTTCAGCGCGCGCTCCAAGGGATGTACCGCCAGTAGCGGATGATGGTGAGAATCAGCAGAAGAACCGCCATGAGAAGCAATCCGGTGGCTTCGGCGGCGTAGATGGAATGATGGTGCTGATGCTTGCTGTCAGCGACCGGCTTCGGTGGGGTGGGGGCGTTCACGCCGCTATTGTAGCCTTTTCGGTCGATGGTCGTAAGTCGTTGGTCGTTAGCCAACATTATTCGTAAACCTGCCTCGCGAACGGCCGTAGACTAACGACCAACGACTGCCTCGCGGTACACTACGGGCGCGCCGCGATGCCGATTCCTCATTCCAACTCTCGTTCCAACCGCGAAGCCACGCTCTTGCGATTCGGCGTTTTTGAAGTCGATCTGGCAAGCGGAGAGCTGCGCAAGAACGGCGCTCGTATCCGGCTGCAGGAACAGCCGTTTCAAGTTCTCGCCGCGCTGCTCGAAAACGCCGGCCAAGTCGTCACTCGCGACCGCCTGCGCGAAACAATCTGGCCCGCCGATACCTTCGTCGATTTCGATCACAGCATGAACACCGCGGTGAACAAGGTTCGCGAGGCGCTGGGCGATTCCGCCTCGAGTCCGCGCTTCGTCGAAACCCTGGCCCGTCGCGGATACCGCTTCATTGCCCCCGTCGAGAGCATCGTGGCGGCAGAGGACAACGGCACCGGGACGGGGACGCCCGCGCCCCGCAGCCTGCACCCCGAACTGCATGTGCCCGTTCCCCGGCGCGGATGGGTGCGCGCGCTTTTCGCGCTGATTCAGGTGATGTATCTCATCTTCTATGTGAGTGGACTCGCCCACCTGCGTGATGCAGACCGTGTCGCCAGCAGCTTTCTCCCGGGCTGGAGAGCGCTCGTTATCGCGGGGGCAGTGTTGGTGACAGGAGCGGCGGGCATCCCGCTGCGGTTCTATTTGCTGTCTGCGGTCGCTTTCGATTTCCGCAAGCTGGGCTGGACATTTGGGCGGCTCTTCCCGTTTGTCCTGGCGCTGGATCAGCTCTGGGCCATCGCGCCGTTCCTCCTGCTGCCGCAGATCGGCGTGGGCTTGGCATTTGCCGCGACCGCGGCTTTGCTTTACGTGCCTTTTTCGGAGAGAACTCTGGTCCGTATGGCTTATCCGATTGAGAGCTGAGATTCAGACGCCAGCCCGCAGCCTAGGCCAGCAGCTTTGCTGCTTCCTTGGCGTAGTAAGTCAAGATTATGCTCGCCCCGGCGCGGCGGATGCAGATGAGCGATTCCATCATCACGCGCTCGCGGTCGATCCACTGGTTGCGGGCCGCAGCCTCGATCATCGCGTACTCGCCTGATACCTGATAAGCCGCCAGCGGCAGGTCAAAGCGGTCGCGAGCCGCGGCAATCACATCCAGGTAGGGCATAGCCGGCTTGACCATGATCATATCGGCGCCCTCTTCGACGTCCAACTCGATCTCGCGCATGGCCTCGCGAATATTGGCCGGATCCATCTGGTAGGAACGGCGATCCCCGAACTGCGGCGCGGAATCAGCCGCCTCGCGGAACGGGCCATAGAAACCGGACGAGAACTTTGCCGCATAGGAAAGAATGGGAGTATTTTCGAAGCCAGCTTTATCGAGCGCCCCGCGAATCGCTCCGACTCGTCCGTCCATCATGTCCGATGGCGCGATGATGTCCACGCCCGAGCGCGCCAGCGAAACCGAGGTGCGTGCCAGCAACTCCAGGCTCGCGTCGTTCACGATCTCGAACTCAGGTTGCGCCGCCGCGCGGGTCGCAGCCAGAGCCATCTGTTCGATCACCTTTTGTTTTTCCTTGGGACCCTTGACCGCGATTGCCATTGCCTTGCTTACGTCTCTTGCCGCCGCTCCCAGCGAGTGCGGCCCGCCCGTTTGCGCCACGATGCCGCAATGTCCGTGCGACATGTACTCGCACAGGCAAACGTCGCCCATCACCAGCACGTCGCGCACCTCACTCTTGATGGCGCGCGCGGCTCTCTGCACGATGCCATCTTCGGCCCAGGCGCCGGTGGCAACCTCATCTTTTTTCTCCGGCAGCCCGAACAATATGACGGAAGGCACTCCCAGAGCACGCGTCTCGCGTACTTCCTTCACCGCTTCGTCCACCGAAAGGTTGAAGACGCCGGGCATGGAGCGCACTTCTTTCCGGATTCCCGTCCCGGGGCAAACGAACAGTGGATAAACCAGAGTTTCGGGGGTGAGCCGGGTCTCGCGGACCAGGGTGCGCAGGGTTTCAGTGCGCCGCAAACGGCGCATGCGGTTAGCGGGGAATGCCATGACCAATAATTCTAGCAGCCACCGCCCGCAGCGCGCACGATTCGATCATTTCAATTTGCCCTCATCGCATTCCGGTGAAGCCGTTACTGTGGTGACCTCTCAATAGCCAATCCGTGACCTAAACATGGCGTGACAAAACGTCATATGATAGAAAAAGTGTCTTTCCGCCCTATCCCGTCGCTCCTCTGGGGAGTTGGTCTGCTGCTGGTCTTTGCGCTGGCTCCCGCAGTATTTCCGAGCCCCTTCTTTCGCCTGGCGCTGGGTGACCTGGTTCCGCTTTTGGTGATCGCGGTTGCATGCATCCCCTGCGCCAGAAACGCCTTCGACAGCCGTGGGCATACCCGCCTGTTCTGGAGCCTGATGACGGCGGGCATGGTCATGTGGACTTTCAACCAGGCGATGTGGACGTGGTATGAAGTTGTGATTCGCAAGCCGCTGCCCGACCCCTTCCCGGGAGATGTCGTGTTGTTCTTGCACGTCGTCCCCATCATGGCGGCCGTGGCGATCCACCCCCATCACGCGGAAGAGCGCGAGGGGATGTTGCCGAGCGCGCTGAATGTCTTCATGGTGCTGGTGTGGTGGGTGGTGGTGTACGCCTTCTTCGTGTTTCCCGAAGAATACATCGTTGGCAATGTTGCAGTGTCCAACCCACGTTGGGATGCGCTGTATATTGCCGAAAATACGATCCTGATTATCGCGTCCGCATCGGCATTCTTCACCAGCTCCGGAGCGTGGCGCGGCGTCTATCGCAACATTCTTTGCGCCAGCATTCTCTACGCCTTCTCCTCAGAGGCCATGAATGCCGCCATCGCGCGTGGCACCTACCAGACAGGCGGAATCTATGACCTGCCGTTCCTTGCCGCTATGCTGGGCTTTCTCTGGGTCGCCATCGACGGGCGCCGCCGACTGCGCGATACCCAGGGGACGCCGACAATTACACGTGCCCGCCGTCCGATCGCTCCTCAACTTGCGAGGCTAGCCCTGCTCTCTCTGCCGTTCATGGGATATTGGGCATTGTTCCTGAGCCACGACCAGCCCTATCTGCGCCAAATCCGTTTTGCGGTGGCCATGGGCGGTGTAGCCCTGCTGGCCTTTGGTGTTTTCCTCAGACAACACCTGTTGGACCAGAGGCTTCTGCGGCTGCTCAACCATTCGCACCGGAGCTACGACAACATGCAACGCCTGCAGGGAAGAGTGATTCAACAGGCCAAGCTGGCTTCGCTTGGAGAACTGGTCGCACTGGCTGCCAGCGAACTGGAGTTCCCGCTGTTGGCTATCCTGTCTAGCTCCGAACGCATGGCCAGCAGCAACCTCAGCCGTGAGCAACTCTCCCACGCACAGAAAATCGGCCAGCAGGCGCGACGCACGCGTGAACTCGTCGGCGATCTGCTCAGTTTTGCCAAGATGACTCCGGGAGAAAAGAGCCCTATCGAACTGAAGCCGCTTTTGCAGCGCGCAGTGCAAATGGAAGGATTCAAACTGGAAAACAAGCGAATCAGCCTGAGCGTGGAAAGTAAAGATCCGCTGCCTCGCGTTCTCGGTAACCCCAACCAGCTCTTGCAGGGTTTCCTTCAGATCATCGAAAACGCCGTGGACGCGTTGCATGAAAGCGGCGGCGGGCGTCTCCAGGTTAGCCTCTGGCGCGAGGCTGATGAAGTGGTCGTGCAGTTCGCCGACTCCGGTCCCGGTCTGCGCGATCCCGAGCGCGTCTTCGATCCTTTCTACACCACCAAGCCGGTCGGCAAAGGTACTGGTCTCGGACTCAGCGCCACCTACGGCGTAATTCAGGACCACAAGGGACAGATTACTTGCTATAACCGGCCCGAAGGCGGCGCCGTGTTTGAAGTTCGTCTCCCCGTACTTGGAGCCAACGCCCCCTTTGCCGAAGCGGCGCGCCTCTGAACGCCGCTGTCCTGGTATTGCCCTTCTATCCGCCGCTCGCGATGATTGCATCCGCCACGCGTGCTGCCTCCACCGCAAATCGTACATCGTGCGTCCGAATGATGTGTGCGCCTTTCAATATCAGACTTGTTTCCGCAGCCAGCGTCCCGTGAAGGCGTTCGGCAACCTCCGCATCCTGTCCATCACGCGCCAGCGTTCGTCCAATAAATGACTTGCGCGACACTCCAGCCAGCAGCGGAAATCCAATCTGCTGCAACTCGGCAAAATGTGCCAGCAGCGGATAGTTCTCTTCGAAGCGCTTTCCGAATCCAAACCCCGGATCGAGCACCAGATGATCGCGCTTGACGCCGGCCAGCGTCGCCGCCTCTGCCCACTGTCGCAATTCCCGCTTCACCAACAGCACCGGATCGCCAATCGGCGGCAGCGACTGCCACTCGTCAGGCCGCCCGCGCGTGTGCATCAGCACCGCTCCCACTTTGAGTTCAGCCAGGGTTTTCGTCATTTTCGGATCCCAGCGGAACCCGCTGACGTCATTCACAATTTCTGCCCCGAGATCCACCGCGGCTCGCGCCACACTCGCCTTGTAGGTATCGACGCTGATCACCGCATTCGGCCGTCGCCGCTTCAAATCGCGGATCACGGGCAGCACCCGCCTGCGCTCTTCTTCCTCGGATACCGGTTCGGTCGTGCCCGGGCGCGTCGATTCTCCACCTACGTCAATGATGGCCGCGCCTTCGTCCAGTAACTGCTCGGCGCGGACCACGGCCTTTTCGGCATCAATGTAGAGTCCGCCGTCGGAAAACGAATCGGGAGTTACATTGACGACGCCCATGATCAAAGTGCACCGACCCAACTCCAGGACTCGAGTGCCGAGGTGCCACTGAAAAATTGCCCGCATGTTGCCGCTATTCTAGAACGAACCCCATTTTTCCTCGATGTTACAATCCACCTCATGTTGCGCTGGCGATCAGCTGCGTGTCTCGTCTCCAGCCTCCTTCTGGTAGGCGCGCCGCTGCTGGCTGCACCCGTCAAGCCTGTACCGGAGCGGCCGTTACAGGATCGCATCGCCGCTGTACTTGGCGCCCCTGATCTGGCTCGTGGTTTCTGGGGAATCGAAGTCGTTTCGCTGTCGTCCGACACAACGTCCGGCAAAACGTCCGACGAAACGACGGGCAAGATCTTGTACTCGCAAAACGCGGACAAGCTCTTCACGCCCGCTTCGAACACCAAGCTCTTCACCACCGCCGCGGCGCTGGCCCTGATCGGTCCCGACTACAAGTTCCGCACCACGGTCGAAACCACCGGCACGCTCGACCGCTACGGCCGCCTCAACGGAGATCTCGTGTTGGTTGGCCGCGGCGATCCGAATCTCTCTGGACGCGAACTGCCCTACGATCTCAAGACCCAACGCAACGACGACCCCATTCAGGCTCTGGAATCACTGGCCGACGCGCTGGTGCAAAAAGGGGTGAAATTCGTCGACGGCGACATCGTGGCCGACGACTCCTACTTCGCCTTCGAGCGCTATGGCGAAGGTTGGGCGCAGGACGACCTGGTGGGAGAAGACGGCGCGCCCGTTTCCGCCCTGACCATCAACGACAACGTAGTCTTCGTTAATGCTCTGCCCGCCGACCGCCCCGGCGAAAAGGCGTTTGTCAGCGTCACGCCTTTCCCCGAGTACTACCGCATTGACAATCGCATCATCACCACTCCCGCCGGCACGGGACGCAAGTTTTTCGTGAACCGCGAGCCCGGGTCAACTGTGTTGACGCTCTGGGGCAACATGCCGCTCGATGACGCCGGCGCCAAAGAAGCTCTGGCCATCGAGGATCCCGCCGAGTTTGCCGCCGGTCTGTTCCGCCAGTTACTGGAGAAGCGCGGCATTGTAATCTACGGAAAGCAACGCACGCGCCACACCGAACTCGCTTCCCTATCCACGTTCAGCGTGACCGCTACTGCGCCCGCGCGCGGAGGCAGGGACAATGACGGGCAGCCGCGTCCGCTCAGAACCGATCAACCCGTAACGCTCGCCAGTTATGAATCCAAGCCGCTGCTGCAGGATGTCCGCGTGGTCAACAAAGTCAGCCAGAACCTGCACGCCGAAATTCTGCTGCGCCTGCTGGGACGCGAGCGCGGCAACGCGGGAACGGTGGAAAGCGGTCTTGAGGTGCTCAGCGGATTTCTGACGCAGGCGGGAATCTCGAACGACCAGTATGTTTTCTACGACGGCTCCGGACTCTCACGCCAGAACCTGGTAACTCCCCACGCTATCGTGCAGCTACTGCGCTATTGCTCGACGCAGCCCTGGGGCGCCGACTACAAGGCGACCCTCCCGATCTCTGGCGTGGACGGCACGCTATCCGACCGTTTTGGTTCTCCCCACCTGCAAAACCGGGTTATGGCGAAAACCGGCTCACTGGGCGGGGTGAAGGCGCTCTCCGGATTCGCGACCACCGATTCGGGACAAGTCGTCGTTTTCTCCATCCTGTCGAATAACTTGAATCTTCCGGGTAAGCGAGTTACTGACGCGATTGATGCGTTAGTGGAGGCGATTGTGGAGGATGCGCCGGCGGGACGCTGAAAGGAGGGGTGCAAATGCTGGCTGCCAGCAAGATCGTTGGTTTCGTTCCTACTAAAGACTCCGCGAAAGCAAGAAGCTTCTACGAAGGCAAACTAGGGTTCCAATTCGTCAGCGATGACATGTTTGCCTTGGTCATGAGAGCCGGTGAAACCCTGATCCGTATTGCCAAGGCGAAGGATTTCACTCCTGCGCCATACACGGTCCTCGGCTGGGAAGTTTCTAATATCGAGGAAATCGTTGCCTGGCTTCAGAACAGGGGCGTCGCGTTTGAGAAGTATCCCTTCGTGCAGGATAAAGAACTAGGAATCTGGACCACACCCAATGGCGACAAAGTTGCCTGGTTCAAAGATCCCGACGGCAATGTGCTTTCCGTCAGCCAGCATGTCTAGCGTCGGAGGTCTACCCAGCGGCTAGAGGCTTCACCCAAGAATCCCCATCTTCTTCCCCACCCGCTCCAGCACTTCGAGCGCCTGCTGCAGTTCTTCTTTGGTATGCGTGGCGGTCATGATGGTGCGCACGCGCGCTTTCCCTTCGGGGACGGTGGGGAATGCGATGCCGGTTCCGAGCACGCCTTCCTTAAACAGTTCGCGGGAAAAATCCATGGTCTGGCGGCCGTCGCCAATGATGATGGGGGTGATCGGCGTTTCGCTGGCGGGAGTGGTCTGGCCTCCGATGTTGAAGCCGAGCAGGCCTAGTTCTTTTTTCCAGAAGCGGGTGTTGGCCCAGAGCTGCTCCATCCACTGCGGCTCGGTTTCGAGAACGTCGAAGGCGGCGATGCAGGTGGCCGCGACCGACGGCGGATGTGACGTCGAAAACAGAAAAGGTCGCGCGCGATGATAAAGAAAATCGATCAGATCGCGCGTGCCACAGACGTAGCCGCCGAGAGCGCCGATCGCTTTCGACAAGGTTCCAACCTGAATGTCGACGCGCCCGTGCATTTTGAAATGATCGACAGTGCCGCGTCCGTTGCGGCCGAGCACGCCGGAAGCGTGCGCGTCATCGACCATCATGATCGCGCCGTATTTCTCGGCCGCCTCGCACAGGCCGGGCAGCGGGCCGATGTCGCCGTCCATGGAGAATACACCGTCGGTAATCAGCAGTTTCTTCCCCGGCTCGTTCTTCACGCTGGCCAGTTGCTCTTCGGCGTGGGCCACGTCTTTGTGACGGAAGACGAGAATCTTGGCGCGTGAAAGACGGCAGCCGTCGATGATCGAGGCATGATTGAGTTCGTCGGAGATGATGTAGTCGTCTTTGCCGAGAAATGCGGAGACGGTTCCCGCGTTCGCCGTAAATCCCGACTGGAAAACTACGCAGGCCTCGACGTTCTTGAAGCGCGCGATCTTCTCTTCCAGCTCCATGTGGATTTTCATGGTGCCTGCGATGGTGCGCACCGCTCCCGATCCGACGCCATACTTGCGCGTGGCCTCAAGCGCCGCTTCGCGCAGCTTGGGATGCGTCGTGAACCCTAGGTAATTGTTTGAGGCGAGATTGATGACGCGCTTGCCGTCGAAGGTACAGACGGGCGCCTGCTCGTCATCCAACACGCGCAATTTGAAATGGGTGCCCTTGGCTTTGAGTTCGTCGAGTTGATCGGTCAGGAACGAAAGCGGATTGGTGCGCGTGGCAGTGGGCATGGCTTACCTCTTAATATGTGCTAAACGTCCCGCTTTCGCGTAGAGACGCGGCTTGCCGCGTCTCAGCAGCGCCGACAAACTCGACGGCGAGAAAGCAGAGCTGTTAAGTCCGCTGAAACGGGGCAAGCCCCGTCTCTACAGCGGCATGTGTGATAGTTTACCGCGACTCGTCCGTTATCCCGCCTTGGCCTGACCGAGCGCCGCTAGCTGGCCGTTGGTCGCGCGCAGATATTCGTCAGGCGCGATCAGAATCTGCAAGCCGCGAACACCCGCCGAGATAGACACTACGTCGAACAGTTCGATGGTCTCGTCCACGTACACTGGAAAATCGCGCTTGGCCGCGAGCGCCGTCACTCCGCCGCGAATGTAGCCGGTGAGCGCTTGCAGTTCTTTTACCGGGACGAGTTGAATCTTTCGCTCTCCCGCCGCGGCCGCCAGCGCCTTCAGGTTGAGTTCTTGATCCCCCGGGATCACCGCCATAACAACTCCCTTGCGGTCGCTTTTTCCTTCAACCCGCGCGACAAGCGTCTTGAAAACCTGCTTCGGCGGCAGTCCAATTTTGGCGGCAACCGTTTCCGCGGCCAGGTCGTCGGGATCCACCTCGTACTCGCGCAATTCGTAGCGGATTCCCATCTGATCGAGCAGCCGCGCAGCATTTGTCTTTTGAGCCGTTTTCACGTTGTATAGTGTCCAATCATTGTTTGAGGAGGCTTATCGTGCGTCTTCTGCTGCATTGGATTCTAAGCGCTGTAGCGGTATGGATCGTTGCCCATGTGGTGCCGGGCATCAGCGTAAGCGGTCCGATGGCGGCGCTGATCGCGGCTGCGGTCATCGGTCTGGTCAACGCAACGCTCGGACTATTGCTCAAGATCGTAACCTTCCCGCTGACGATCTTGACCCTCGGCCTGTTCTGGTTTGTGATCAACGCGCTGATGCTGGAGGTGGCGGCGGCGTTCGTGCCCGGATTCCATGTGCTTGGCTTCGTGGCGGCTTTTATCGGGGCCATCGTGCTGAGCATCGTGAGTTCGGTGTTGCAGTGGATAGTCATGCCGAAGCGCAGGACCTAACTAAAGATATCGGGTGCATTGGGTCCAGAATTATAAGGTGGGCCGCTGCCGTAGCGCACCGAAAACACCCTTCACCTGCTGCTCCGTGGCATCGAGCGATCCGGAGTTGTCGATCACGAAATCGGCGGCTTTGATTTTCTCTTCGTCCGGCATCTGCGCCGCCATACGGCGAGTCACCTCGGCGCGGGCCGCGTCTTCGGAAATTCCCAAGCGGCGGGCAAGACGCGCAATGCGCTGTTCGGGATGGCATGTCACGACGATTAAACGGTCGAAACGGCTGCCGGCGCCCGCTTCGAGAATCAGGGCAGCTTCGACGATGGCGATAGCGTTCGGATCGCGTTGTCCGATTTCTTCCATCCATTCGTTTTCGTGTGCGATCACGGCGGGATGAACAATTTCGTTCAGCTCCTGCACGCGCGGGGCGGCGCCGCCGGGCTTGCCGAATACGACTTCGGCCAGCCGGGAACGGTTGATGCTTTCGTCGGGATTCAAGATTTCACGCCCGAAGCGGCGGACGACTTCCTCATAGACGGCGCGGCCGGGATCCATGAGCGCGTGTGCGACGGCATCGGACTGGATCAGATGCGCTCCGAGCTTGACAAACATCTCGCCGACAGCAGACTTACCGCAAGCGATGCCGCCAGTGAGGCCCAATTTGAGCAATCGCTCGTCTCCTAAACCTCTGCAATCTGACCTCTCACCTCTGACCTTCTCTCCCGCGCCGCAGCATCGCGGCTTTCACCGTGTTGGCCATCAACATGGCGATGGTCAGCGGGCCGACGCCTCCGGGAACGGGCGTGATGGCGCCGGCAATTTCGGCTACCTCAGGGTGAACGTCGCCCACCAGGGTTGCGCCTTTGGCCAGAAACGTCTCTTCGCGCTTTTTGTTCCCGGCAAAGAAGCGGTCGAATTCTTTTCGGTCCGTGATCTTGTTGATGCCGACATCGATCACGGTGGCTCCGGGCTTCACGTAGTCGCGGGTGACCATGCCGGCGCGGCCAATGGCCGCCACCAGGATGTCGGCACGGCGGCAAACTGCGGGCAGATCGCGCGTCTTCGAGTGGCAGACGGTGACGGTCGCGTTCTGATTCAGCAGCAGCATGGCTACCGGCTTGCCAACAATGTCGCTGCGCCCAACGACCACGGCTTCCTGTCCGGCGACCGGAATCGCGCTGCGCTTCAGAATTTCCATGACGCCGGCAGGCGTGCAGGGCACCAGGCCGGGACGCTGCGTGGAAAGGTAGCCCACGTTCATGGGATGGAAGCCGTCTACGTCTTTGGCGGGATCGACCGCCAGCAGGACTTTCTTGGCATCGACATGCGCGGGCAGCGGCAACTGGACCAGGATGCCGTCGATTTCGTCGCGGCGATTCAGATCGGCGACGAGCGCAAGCAGTTCTTCGGTGGTCGCGCTTTCGGCGGGGGTGTGTTGTTCGCTGTAAAGGCCGACTTCTTCCGAGCTCTTGACTTTGCCGCGAACGTAGACCTCCGATGCGGGGTTGTGCCCGACCAGCACCACGGCGAGCCCGGGGCGCAGACCCGATAATGCCAGGGCTTTGACTTGGGCGGTAACCTCCGCACGGATTTCAGCTGCTATTTTGGTTCCGTCGAGAAACCTGGCTGCCATCGCACCTCGCTGCGGCGTAGTGAATTGAAAGGCGATTCTATCGCATTGGCGGCCGCTCGACCTTGTGAGACTGCGGCCCAGTTCTTAACCACAGGGGGCACAGAGGATCACAAAGGAATTTGGGACCTCACGAAGCGCTACAATAGAGCCCCTATGATTTCTCAGGATCTGCTTGACATGCTGGTCTGTCCGGTTTGCAAGACGCCGGTGGTCCTCGGCGCGAACGGGGAGAGTCTGAAATGCGGCGCATGCCGCCGGGTGTACCCCATTCAGGACGACATCCCAATCATGCTGGTGGACGCCGCGAAGATTGACGCCTGACTCCTGACTCCCGACACGCCCTGAACCAACAGGCGACACCCTCCCGCCACGAAACGACATTTTGTGTCATTTTGGCAACGGGTGGCGTTTTGCGTCTCCTGCTCGCCCGCCGGTGATATCCTCGCAACCTTTTGCAAAATCTCGGGTTATGAACACTAGAGGTTCCAGGAAGCCGGCTCAGGTGGTGTACCAAAGTTCCGGCATTTCGATTGCATGTAACGTATCCGGTTGCCGATGAATCTAAGTGGGCAACAGGCAGGGAGGTCGCAAGTGAGAATGGCCATGAAAGAGCGATTTACAGTGACCGAGCTGTGCGCCTTGCGAAACGACCTGATCCAGGGAGGCATGGTCGATTCCCGGGAAGCCGCGGAACTGTTGCAGGTTTTCTTGATGGGGCGGGGCTATGGTGTTTCGCCGGCAGCGGCCATCGACGCCGCCGGCCGGGTTGAAATGGCGGGCTGTTCTCTACCGGTGCTGGAGCGCGAACTGGAAGGGCTCGCACTGGTAATGTGAAGTTTCGGCAAGCTTAGTACATTAGGTAAAACGAGGTTAACGGGAAACTGATCTAGCTCAACTCAGCGATTGACGGTTTCTCAGTACGAAACGCCGGGCCAACTGCCCGGCCTTTTGTATTTTTGGGTGGATTCTGCTGGTCGGCGGCACACGACGCTAGAGATCCTCAACCGTCTTTTGCAGCTTCCGCGCGATCTTCTCGGGATCCGTTTCTGGCGCGAACTGCATGGGCTTGCCGATGTGCACCTGAATCTTTCCGGGCGCGGCAAACTTCTTCCCCGCGTGCTTGATCTCAAACAAACCATCGATCCGCATCGGCAGGATGGGGATGCGTAGATTGTTGGCGAGCAGGCCGATTCCGGAGCGGAAGGGGCCAAGCCTGCCGTCTTCGCTGTGCTTGCCCTCCGGAAATACCAGTACGCTGAAGCCGCGATCGACGGCTTCTCCGGCGTAGGCGAAGCTTTTGCGGAAGCCGGACTGGCGCGGCAGGGGGAACAGGTTAAGCAGGGCGACAGCGAGCGTCCACTGCACGCGGTTGTAGATCCGTTTGAGCCAGGCCCGATCCGGAGCGGGCGAACGCAACACTTCGAGCGCTTCGCCGCGGGTTGCTGTTGCCAGTTTGTGGCGGATGGATGCGGGAAGCGCGAACTGGACAAGGCCGACATCGACATCGGAGATGTGGTTGCAGATGACAAGCAGTGGGCCGCGAACCCCCCGCAGGTTCTCGCGTCCGGTCACGCGAGGCCATCCCAGAAGAAGCACGGCCGGACGTGCCAGCAGATAGTGCGATGCCAGACGCAGCCAGGTAGTCGGCCAGTGAAGGGTCCACCGTGGATAGTGAAATGCGGGAAAGGCTGTGAGTCGTTGATCGTTAGTCGCTGGTCGTTCGGAGCGTTTGCCAACGACTAGCGACTGACGACTAGCGACTGACCTGTCTTGCAGCAGTTTTTCCAGGTCGCCGACGGTAGTTGCATTCGCGAAATTCGTCTCGTTCAGATCGATCTGGTAGCGGTCTTCGAGCGCGCCGAGCAGTTCGACTCGCTCGAGAGAGTTTAGCCCCAATCCACTTTCCAAGGTTGCGTCCGGCGTCAGGTTCCGTGCGGCGCGTCCGGTGATTCGCGTCAGCAATTCAATGAGCGGGCCGGCGGTGTTCTCGGATGATTGTCCGCGAAGGGCTTCATCGACCGCATCACGAATCAGGTTGCGGCGCGGCTTTTGAGTGGAACTGCGGGGGAAATCTTCGTCCGGCCAGACGAACCAGGTGCGCATGCGCTGATACTCGGCCAGCATTTCGTTGGCGCGCTCCACGATGGCTTTCACATCGACGGTCTGAGCGTTGCGGTCGTCGAGAATCAGGACGGCGCAGGGCTCAGCATTTCCCCCGCGTTCGAGCCCAACCACAACACAATCCCGAATTTCTTCTTGCTGCCGCAGAGCCGCTTCGAGGTCCTCGGGATAGATGTTCATGCCGGCGGGCGTGACGATCATTTCTTTCTTGCGGCCCTTAAAGAAAAGATTGCCTTGTTCGTCAAGCGCGCCCAGGTCGCCGGTGCAGTACCAGCCTTCGTCTCCGGCAACGGGCCGCAGTTCGTGTCCGTTCCAGTAGCCGCTGGCTACGCCGCTGCCGCGCACGAGGATTTCGCCATCGTCCGCCAGCCTGATTTCGCGTCCGGGTAAGACCTTGCCGATGGAGCCGCGGCTGGTATGAAAAGGATGATTCAAGCTGATCAAGGAAGTCGTTTCGGTTAGTCCGTATCCCTGCACCACGGCGTATCCCAGACGATGCCAGAATTCCTCGGTCTCGCGATCGAGGGCGGCGCCTCCGCTGATCATGGCCAGGAATTTCCATCCGAACTGACGGCGCAGGTCGCGGAAGGTCCACCACCGGCGCAGAAAGTGCTGGCTTTTGGCCGCCGTGAAGCGCGCGGCAAAGTTGTCGCGCACGCCCGCGTCCTCGAGATCGCGTTCCATCTTCTGCTTCAGTGAATCGATCATGCGCGGGACGGCCACCAGCACCGAGACTCGCTCCCGGCGGATGGTGGTCATGACCTCGGTCGGATTGAATGTGTTTTCGAACACGACGGTGCCGCCCAGCAGCGGAGGAAGAAAAATTCCCAGGAATTGGCCGAAGACATGGCTCAGCGGCAACAGGTTCAGGAAGCGAATGGGATGCACCAGCCGCTCGTACTTCAGATACTTCTTGATCTCGGTTTCGATGGGGACGAGGTTGCCGACCACATTGGCATGGGTGAGCACGACTCCCTTGGGCTCGGACGTGGTGCCGGAGGTGAAAACGATTTCGAGTGTGTCGGAAGGCTCAATCGGATCGAGACGAAAGCGGTCGGCCGGACGCGCTGCGACTGCGCCTGCCAGGTCGGCTGGATCGAGAGTTGCGATTTCTTCAAAAATCGTTGCTCGCTCGCGCGGACACAAAACCAGTTTCGTCCGCACCTGCCCGCTGATGCGGCGCGCGAAATCGGGGCTGGCGGCGTCGTCCACGGGAACGGCAATGACCCCGCAAAGCGCGCATCCGAGAAACGCCGCCACCCACTCGGCGCAGTTCGGGCCCCACAACAGCACCGCATCGCCCTTGCCAATGTTGCGAGCCTCCAACTCGCGGGCAAATTGATATGCGAGTCCGGCAACCCGCCGGTAGCTCCATCGCTCGCGCCGGTATCCTCGGGGAAACACGTACGCGCAGTCGTTACCCCAGCGCTCGAAATCGTCCAGCGAATCCAGCACACTTGCTCGCACACCTTGTTTAGTAGCACAATTCCGAGAACTTTACAGGTCGGAAGTGCTACGGAACAGAAACTGTACGGGTAATGTGACGTGAATGACTGACGCTCGATGACTGGATCTGTTGGAATTCGCGGCGTTTGGGTTAGCATCGTTTTCGCACTGGCGATGTATGGCCTGATCTCGTGCCAGCCGCCCGCCTCCAATGGCGCAAGTTCGACGCAGTCTACGATGACTGCACGGTTAGAAATCCACCCAACCGGTCCGGTGCGCGACCTCAGCCAGGACGAGGCCGCCGGCGGGCACATTCTGCGCAAGCATGTGGGGCAAACCGATGATCAGCTGCGCGAGCGCCTGGAACGGGAACCTCGCATTACCGGCGCCTCGACCTACGCCGACCGCTCGGCGGCTGAGCACGCCGTGGGCGCAGCCATCGCACAATCCCAAGACCGAATCGAGCGCTGGCTCAACCGCTCCGGTGGACATGCCAACCTGGTGCTGGACTACGATAGCGAAGCTCCGATTGGCCGCACCATGAATCGAGGGGAAAACCAGTCACGGCCGTGCGCGCACGCCCTGGTTGTACTAAAATACGCCGGGCCGAACCAATACTACGTTTTGACTTCTTATCCGGAGTGCCGCTGATGAATCCGAAACCGGAAATCACCACTGCCAACTTTCCCGCGCTGCACGCTTTTCTGAGGGGCTACTTCCATGAGGATGTCGCCGATGAGTACGGAACCCCTCCGGAAGCGGCCGATCAATTCTGCGAAGACGCCGAAACCGACGAGCGCATTCCCGTCGCGCGGGAGTGGCAGCAGGTCGTGGAACTGACGGGATCACAGCCTGCCGCGTTGAACGCGGCATTGAAGAAGCTGGGCAGCGCGATTCGCTTGAATGAAGAAGAGATTCCGCAGGTATCGGCCATCTTCGCCCGTTGCCTGGCGGTGAAATCGCATCGGCGGGTGGCCAACGAGTAGCTGAGAACCGCAGCGGCTTTCAGCCGCTGAACAGGCTGCTATGGGCGCGGTCAAGAGGCAAGTTCAGTAATCTCCGGGAAGCGCAGATTACACTTCAGCAAGGCCTTGGTGAGCGCCTGTTCAATCAGGCCCTCGTCGCAGTTCCGCGAGATGGCGATTTCGCTGACCAGCAAGTACCGGGCCCGCTCCAGCATCTTCTTCTCGCGGTAGGAAAGGGACTTGTCCTGACCGAGGATCAGCAGGCTCTTCAGCACCACGGCCACGTCCGAGAGCGCCCCCGTGCGCATGCGGTCAGAATTCTCCTTAAACCGGTCTTTCCAATCGGCCGCGTTGATGCATTCGCCCGAGGAGAGGTAATCCACGATCTTCTGCACCTCGCCGTTGCGCACCACCGGACGCATCCCGACGCTGTCAACGTTGGCGAACGGCACCATGACCTTTAAACTGCTGGTTGCGATTTTCAGCAGGTAGAACTTTTCCACAGAGGTTCCCATGGTCCGGCTGCTGATCTGTTCAATAATTCCGACGCCGTGGTTAGGGTAAACTACCTTCTCGCCAATGTGGAAAACGCGGTCGCCGCTCATGGAGGGCCCCTCGCCCGAGGGAGAATACAATTTCTAGTCTAGCCGAGCGCCAAGCCCAAGGCAATGAAGAAGAATCGGTGCTGGGCGTCCTATTCGGCCATTTGTCGACCTAAGTCGTTTCGGCTTACCAGGTTGGGCGGGGAACCTCCGCCGCCCGCTGAGCCCGAGTGCCAGTTCCAATGGCCGAGAGTTATAATGCCAAGGTCGATGACCGAACAGATCAAAAAGAAGCTTCGGGACGAACTGAACACGCTCGAGCATGAGCTGGCCTTCGATATCCCCAAAGAGATCAAAAAGGCGGTCGCCATGGGCGACCTCAGCGAGAACGCCGAGTATCACATGGCCAAGCAGCGCCAGGAGTATCTGAAGGCGCGCGTCCGCCAGCTGGGCAAGCGCCTCGCCGACTTGTCGCTGATCAACATGAACAATATCCCCAAGGACAAAGTCGGCCTGGGCTCGACCGTGACGATATTCGACGGCACCAAGAATGAAGAAATGGAATACCAACTGGTGACCAGCGAAGAATCCGATGTGGCTGCCGGCAAAATCTCAACCACCTCGCCGATCGGGCGTGCCCTGCTGAATAAGAAAGTTGGCGACACAGCCATGGTTGTCACCCCCGGCGGCAGCCGTGAAATGGAAATTCTGAAGCTTTCCACCATGCACGATATCGCCGAAGCCAAGCTGGAAGCGGAGCTGGAAGCACTGCCGGAACCGGAACGGGAAGCAGAATGATCTGCGCTTTTGTGGGCGGGATCATATGACCTGGACCAGCGGAGTCGGACGTGCCTGCGGCGTTCTGCTTGACGCCATCGTGCGCCTGCTCGCGCTCTCGCGCATTAATCCGAACGTTCTGACCCTGATGGGCCTGCTGGTCAACACCTACGCCGCGTTTCTCTTTGGATACGCCAACGGCGACAACCAGCGCCGCATGTTTTTCTATGCCGGCCTGGTCATTATCGGATCGGGATTCTTCGATCTGGTGGATGGCCGCGTCGCCCGCCTCTCGAACCAGGTCACCCGTTTCGGAGGCTTCTTCGATTCCATCGTCGACCGCTACAGCGACGCGTCGCTATTCTTTGGCTTGCTGGTTTTCTACGCGCGTGGCAACCGGTTCTTCTACCTCCTGCTGACCGCGCTGGCCATGATCAGCGCCATCATGGTGAGCTACGCCCGCGCCCGCGCTGAATCGCTCATCGGCATCGTGCCGCGTCGGCTTCATGGAACGCCCCGAACGCCTGGTGTTGCTGATCATCGGCGCCCTGTTCAATGTGATGGCCCCGGTGCTCTGGGTGATCGGCGTGCTTTCCACCATCACTGTGTTCCACCGCGTCCTTTACACCTGGCAGCGGACCACCGAAATGGACGCTCGCGCCAAGGCTGCCTGAACTTTTCTTTTGAGATTGCCGGTGGTCACGGTACCTAGCCTCCCCGAAATCGCCGCCACCGGGTCCTCATCACCATCACCGGAAAACGCTTCGGAAGTGGGGTCCAGAATAAAAGCCAAAACTTCCTGTGGAACCGGCGCGCTCCACACCGGCGAAAACGACTGCCGGTGCAGTGGCGAGGGGCCGTGCTCGCGCAAGGCGGCGAGGTGGCGCGGCGTGCAGTATCCCTTGTTCGATGCCAGACCGTACATGGGGAAGACCGGGTCCCAGGCGGAGATCATACGGTCCCGTTCGACTTTCGCGAGGATGGAGGCGGCGGCAATCGAGGCCGAAAGCGCGTCGCCGTGAATGATCGCTTGTTGCGGAAGTTCGCAATCGAGCCGGACGGCATCGACCAGAAGATGGTTCGCGGCCGGTGCCAGTTGCTGTACGGCATGGAGCATGGCGAGCCGCGACGCCTGGTAGATATTGATTTGATCGATGCGGGCGGAATCTACGGCGGCCACAGCCCAGGCGATCGAACGCTGGCGAATCAGGAGGGCAAGTTCTTCGCGGCGTTCGGCGGGGAGAAGTTTCGAATCGCGAAGCCCGCGAATGCGGTGCGCCGGGTCGAGGATGACGGCGGCAGCTACGACCGGGCCGAAGAGCGATCCGCGACCGACTTCATCGACTCCGGCAACCTGCTCGGCGCCGGCTGCCCACGCTCGCTTTTCAAAATTAAGCGTGCAGCGCAGTTTCTTCAGCAGACGCAGCTTGAGCGGCGGGGGCGGAAATGCCGGCTTTCGAGGTGGACGCAGACTTGGACACGGAATCTGCTCAGCATCTTCGCCGAAGAAGTGGTGCGAAGCAAGAGGAGATGTCAGATGGCCCTGTGGAAGCGGGGCTTCGCCCCGCTTAGACGGGGCGGAGCCCCGTCACCACACAGCCAAAACACTATTGCTGCTCGACTTCCTTCAGCCGCGCGGCCTTGCCCTTGAGCTCGCGCAGGTAGTAAAGCTTGGCGCGCCGGACTTTGGCGGAGCGTACGACGTCAATCTTGTCGATGACCTTCGAGTCGATGGGGAAAATGCGCTCCACCCCCTGGCCAAAGCTGATCTTGCGGACGGTGAAGCTAGGCTGCGCGCCTCGCGTCCGGGAAATGACGATGCCTTCGAACGCCTGCAGGCGTTCTTTTTCGCCTTCCCGGATCTTGACCTGCACCTTGATGGTGTCGCCGGGACCAAACTTGGGGATGTCAGTGCGGCGCGATTTCGCCAGCAGTTTTTCGATAATAGGGTTGCGCATAGCGTTTCCTTCCTAACTCTTGCCCTTAATCTGGGCCAGCAATTCCTTGTCTTCCGCCGTCAGCGCCACCCGCTCCAATAAATCGGGACGGTTGCGCAGCGTTTTTGCTAAAGCCCTTTTGCGGCGCCAGCTGCGAATCTGGTCGTGGTTGCCGTTTACCAGCACTTCCGGTACCGCCATGCCGCGAAAATCCGCGGGCCGCGTGTAATGCGGATAGTCGAGCAATCCGCCGGAAACACAGGTCGAACTCGGTCCGTCGCTCGCCAACTCCGCATGCTCAGTGAACGACTCCTGCCGCGTAGAATTCTGGTTGCCGACTGCTCCCGGAATCAGCCGCGTGATCGTGTCCACAATTACCGCGGCACCCAGTTCGCCGCCGCTCAGTACATAGTCGCCGATCGAAACTTCGCGATCGGCCAGGTGATCGCTGATGCGTTCGTCCACGCCTTCGTAGCGTCCGCAGATCAACACCATCCGGTCGAGCGCCGAAAGTTCCGCCGCCAGCGCTTGGTCGAGCCTTCGTCCCTGCGCCGAAAGCAGAATCACCGACTGCTTCGCGCCTGGGCTCAAACGCGCCTCACGCGACGCCACGTCGTCGAACGACTCCAAACATTCAAAGATCGGTTCCGCCTTCAGGACCATGCCCTCGCCGCCGCCGAACGGGCGGTCATCCACCGTGCGGTGCTTGTCTTTCGTGAACGCCCGCAGATCGTGAATGCTGATTTCCACCAGGCCCATTTCCCGCGCCCGGCGCACAATTCCATAATCCAGTGGCCCGCGAAAGAAGTCGGGAAAGATCGTGAGAATGTCGATCTTCATCGCTCAACCCAGTGGATAGTGGCCAGTTGATAGTGGATAGAAGGAACCGCGGAAGATTCACTATTCACTATTCACCATCCACTATCCACTTGCTTCCCGGCGCGTTCACTTCCAGCATGCCCTCCGGCAACTTCATCCGAACTTGCTTCCGCTCCAGATCCAACTTCTCCAGATAAGCCTCGGCGAAGGGAATCTCGTAAGGCAACTTCGCTCCCGGCTTCTTCTTATCGCGAACCACTAGCAGCGGCGCTTCTCCCGCGCCGAACTGCACGTCCTCAATCTCGCCGATCTCGCGTTGGCCGTCGAACACGGTGCAACCGATCAGGTCGCTCAGGTACGTCCAGCCCGGCTCCAACTGGGCGCGTTCACTGCGTGGAAGCTGCAATTCGGCCTTCACCAGCGGCTCGGCATCGGAGATCGTCTCGATGCCCTGAAACTTCAGTACCAGAAAATTCTTATGCGGCCAGAGATCCTCGACCTTTACTTCGCGGCGCTCGCCGTCTCTCCCGAGCGCCCACAGCTGCATGTCTTGCCGGAAGCGGCCCGGGATATCGGTATGCAACTCGACCGCTACTTCTCCGCGGCGTCCCTGCGTCTTGATGACGACCGCCAGGGTGATCCATTCGCCGCTTCGGTCCGGTGCCGCGATTCGATTCTCTCCTATTCAACACCAGCTATTCGATGATCTCCAGCGCGTAGCGCTTGTCCACCTTCGAACCCGCCGCGTTCAGAAGGTTGCGCAAGGCGCGGGCGACGCGGCCGGAGCGGCCAATGACCTTGCCCAAATCGGCCTCGGCGACTTCGAGTTCGATCACGGTTTCGTCCCCGTCTTCGTACTCGTCAACAAAAACCTCGCCCTTGGCGTCTACGATCGCCTTGGCGATGTGCTCAATCATGGCGCGGGGGCTGGGGGCGGGCTCGATCATAGCTTGTCCTGAACTCGGCTCCTGAATTGGCGAGTGTGGTGGCGGCTAGGCGACCGTAGCCGCCGCAGCCGGCGCGGGGGACGCAAGCAGTTTGCTGACCCGGTCCGAACATTGGGCGCCTTTTGAAACCCAGTGCTCAATGCGCTCCCGTTTCAGGTCAAAAGTAGCCGGATTGGTGCGCGGATTGTACGTGCCCACCACTTCCACCGGGCGGCCATTGCGAGCCCGCTCCTTTTCAATCACCACCACGCGGTAATACGGTTGTTTGCGCGCCCCAAAGCGCGCCAGTCGGATCATTAACACAGACTTCAGTATCCTTTGCCCGGAAGAGTCCGGCGAGGTAAAGACAAACCATTATTATGCCGTAGGTTAGCGGTTTTCGCAATGGTCTCAAGCCGATGACCGCCGATAGCGGAAACACTCGACCGCGTGGTCGTTGACCATCCCCGTGGCCTGCATAAAGGCGTAACAAATGGTCGAGCCAACGAAGGTAAAGCCCCGTTTCTTCAGATCCTTGCTCATCGCGTCTGATTCAGAGGTGTGTGCCGGAACCTTTTTCCCCAACCGCCAGGCGTTCACTCGCGGTTTGCCGCCGACAAACTTCCAGATGTAGCGATCGAACGAGCCGTACTCCTCTTGCACCGCCAGAAACGCCTTGGCGTTCTGGATCGCCGAAGCGATCTTCAGCCGGTTGCGGACGATCCCCTCATCGCGCAGAAGTCGCTGCGTCTTTCGTCGGTCGTACCGCGCGATTTTCTCCGGATCGAAACCGCTAAAGGCTGCGCGATAGTTCTGCACGCTTGCGCAGAATCGTGTCCCAGCTGAGTCCGGCCTGCGCACCTTCCAGAATCAGGAATTCGAACAACACCCGGTCGTTGTGCTGCGGCACGCCCCATTCGTGGTCGTGATAGCGGATCGACAGGTCGTTAGTCGCCCATGTGCAGCGGACGACATTCTTCCTGGGAGCTTTCATTCTTTACGCCGCTTTCTTGCCGGCGAGAACGCCGTCAATCTTGCGTAACTCCTCGGCTGAGAATTTTAGGTTCTTCAATGCGGCCACGTTGTCGTCTACCTGCGACACTTTGCTCGTGCCGACCAGCGCACTGGTGACGCGCGGATCGCGCAGCACCCATGCCACCGCCATCTCGGCCAGCGACTGCCCGCGCTGCTTGGCGATGTCATTGAGCGCACGGATCTTGGCGAGCTTGTCTTCGCCGAGGTCTTTCTTTTTCAGGAAGAAATTGCGCGCGGCGCGTGAGTCGCTGGGAATGCCATCCAGATAGCGATTCGAAAGCAGTCCCTGCGCCAGCGGGCTGAAGACAATCGACCCCACGCCTTCTTTCTCCAGAACATCGAATAATCCCTGCTCGGGATCGCGCACAAACATGGAATATTTCGGCTGATGAATCAGGCAGGGCGTTCCGAGAGCGCGCAGAATTTTGACCGCCTCGGCGGTTTGTTTAGCGTTGTAAGCCGAAATGCCCGCGTAAAGCGCTCGGCCGGAGCGGACCGCGGTGTCGAGCGCTCCGAGAGATTCTTCCATCGGCGTATCGGGATCGGGCCGATGATGGTAGAAAATATCGACATATTCCAGGCCCATGCGCTTCAGGCTCTGGTCGAGGCTGGCCAGCATATATTTGCGCGAGCCCAGATCTCCGTAGGGCCCGGGCCACATATCCCAGCCCGCCTTGGTCGAAATGATCAACTCGTCGCGGTAGGGAAGGAAGTCTTTCTTCAGGATCTGGCCGAACGTCTCTTCCGCCGATCCGTACGGCGGGCCGTAATTGTTGGCGAGATCAAAATGCGTGATGCCGAGATCGAAGGCGCGACGCAACATGGCGCGAGAATTTTCAAAGTTATCCACGCCGCCGAAGTTGTGCCACAGTCCGAGCGAGACGGCGGGAAGTTGGATGCCGCTGCGTCCCGAACGGCGATATTGCATGGAATCATAACGCTTGTCATTGGCGACGTACACGATGGCCCTCCTCGACGGAACTCATTCTACGAGGTCAGTCGTATTTTTCGTAACGGATTGAAGTTCGATCCCAACCCAGGCTCTTCAACAACTCGCGGTTCGCCCTGATCATTTTGTCGAGCCCGCAGATGTAGGCGTTCACGTCGGTACGGGTTCCAACGATTTTCGCCAGATGTTCCTGCACGTATCCGCGCAGCCCTTTCCACTCTGGAGCGCCACGACTCAGCGTGGGCAGAAAATGAAAGTTGGTGTGCTCGGCGGCCAGATGTTCAAATTCTTCGCGGTAATAAATGTCTTGCTCGCGGCGCGCGCCGAAGATCAGCCAGAATTGGTGTCCATGATGGCGTTCGTCCTCCGCTAGCAACCAGTGCAGCATGGACCGGAAAGGCGCGATCCCGGTTCCGGTGGCGATGAATACGGTGTCACGCAGCGGCGGGCGCAGAATGAAATCGCCGAACGGTCCCTGAAACGCAATCTTTGCGTCTTCGTCGAGATTGCAGAGATAGTTCGACATGAATCCATCCTGCACGCGGTTCAGGCAGAAGGCGAAGTGCCCGTTCTCGGATGGAGGGGACGCGATCGAATAAGCGCGCGTCATCTCCGCGCCCTCCGAAGTCGCGGCCTTCACCGAGAGCCATTGTCCAGGAACGAAGCCGAAGCGGGCGACGCCGTTGACTTCGAGTTCAAGGTGCTTGGTAAACTCGGAGAGCGCGACCGAGCGCACCAGGCGCGCCTCGAAAGTCTTGAACTGAGCCATCCATTCATGTAGATGATTTTGAGGAGCCGCCGGACGCGTCGATTCGTGCGCACCAGGGGTTCCGAACGATCCGACTAAAATATTTCTGTCGGTGGTTCGTCTAGAAGAGTAGATGGACGAGCGGCTGAGACAGCAATGGAGTGAAGTCTCGAGGAGGAAGAATGGGACACCGCGTTTGCCCCTGGTGGCTTGGCTACGTGCTGGCGAGTCCCTTGCGCCGTCTGTTGCAGGATCCGGCCGCGATCATCAGGCCTTATGTCCGGGAAGGAATGACCGTGCTCGAACCCGGCCCGGGCATGGGATTTTTCACCGTGGAACTGGCTCGCCAGGTCGGCGCAAGCGGCCGAGTAATTGCCGTCGACATTCAGCCGCGCATGATCGCGGGATTGAAACGCCGGCTGGCGAAAGCCGGACTGCTCGAACGCACCGATGCGCGCTTGGCTCCATCCGATTCTCTGGGCTTGCAGGGCCTTCACGGCAAAGTTGATTTCGCGCTGGCCATGGCAGTCGTGCACGAAATGCCCAGCTCCAGCCGCTTCTTCGCCGAAGTTGCGGAAGCGATGAAACCAGGAGCAACACTTTTGCTGGCGGAGCCCTCCGGTCACGTGAAAAAGGACGCATTCGACGCGGAACTGCAGGACGCGGCCGCGGCTGGTCTGGAATTGACTGATCGTCCCGTGATTCCCCGCAGTCAGGCGGCGCTGCTGAAAAAGCCTGGGAGTTAGGTTTGAACCGGCATTAAGGGCTCGGTCGTCCCTTCGGGACTTAGTCTCAAACTTGGCTGCCTACCCAGCGCTAAAGCGCTGGGCTAAGCTCGGTCGCCCCTCCGGGGCTTGATTCTTTTCACGGCCGGGCGGGCCCGACGGCTGAGAACTGATCAGCTGAGAGCTGACAGCTGCCTTCCTACTCCACCGTCACCGACTTGGCCAGATTCCTCGGCTGATCCACGTCGCAGCCGCGTCGTACGGCGATGTGATAAGCGAGCAATTGCAGCGGGACGATCTCCAGAATCGCTGACAATTCATCCGGCGCCGGCGGAACGAAGAGCACATGATCCGCTTCTTCGGCGATCTCCTTGTCGCCTTCGGTAGCGAGCGCGATAACGATGCCGGAACGAGCTTTCACTTCTTTCAGGTTCGACATCGTTTTCTCGTAGCGGACCATCGACTGCGGGCTGTTCACGTCGCGAGTGGCGATGATGACCACGGGCAGATTTTCGTCAATCAGCGCATTTGGACCGTGCTTCATCTCGCCTGCCGGATAACCTTCGGCGTGAATGTAGGAAATTTCCTTGAGCTTGAGCGCGCCTTCGAGGGCGATGGGATAGTGAATGCCGCGTCCGAGGAAAAGGAAATCTTGTGCGCGGACATAGGTTTTCGCCAGCTCGTTGCAAGCCTCGTCGTGGGTGAGAATCTGCTCCAGCTTGCCGGGGATGCGCATGAGTTCTTGCACGGCGGCCTTGGCCTGTTCGGGCGACATGGCCCCGCGTACTTCCGCCAGATACAACGCGAATAAATAGAGAGCAGTTAGCTGTCCGGTGAAAGCCTTGGTCGAAGCCACGCCAATCTCCGGTCCGGCGTGGGTGTAGACGGTTCCGGCGGCCTCGCGCGTAATCATGGAGCCGACCACGTTGCAGATAGCCAGCGTCTTCGAGCCCTTGGCCTTGGCTTCACGCTGGGCAGCGATCGTATCCGCGGTTTCGCCGGATTGCGAAATCAGCAGCGTCATTGTGTCCGGCCCCAGGATCGGGTCGCGATAGCGCCATTCGCTGGCGTAGTCGACTTCGACGGGAACGCGGGCCAGGTTCTCGATCATGAACTTGCCCGCCAGTCCGGCATGCCAACTGGTGCCGCAGGCGGCAATATTGATTTTCTTCAGCGCCTTGAATTCGGCTTCGCCGACGTGCATTTCGTCGAGGAAGATAGCACCTGTGTCCTGCGAGACGCGGCCGAGCGTGGTGTCGCGGACGGTGCGCGGCTGCTCGTAGATTTCCTTGAGCATGAAGTGCTTGAAGCCACCCTTCTCCGCCATGATCGGATCCCAGGTAATGCGCTGGGCCTTCCGCTCTAGCTGATGGCCGTCGAAATCGGTAACCTGCACGCCGGCCTGGGTGATCACAGCCAGATCGCCGTCGGCGAGAAAGAAAAGGTCGCGGGTGTGATCGAGGAGCGCGGGCACGTCGCTGGCTACGAAGTACTCGTCCTTGCCGAGGCCGATGACGACGGGCGGTCCGTTGCGCGCCGCGACGATCTTGTTCGGTTCGTCAATCGCGATCACCACCAGCGCGAACACGCCGGTGAGTTCCCTTACCGCTTTGCGTACGGCTTCTTCGAGGAGTGGCTTGCGACCGTTTCCCGCGTAGTGCTTCTCGATCAGGTGAGCAATGATTTCCGTGTCGGTTTCGGTGGTGAACTTGTGGCCTTCGGCGATCAGCTTTTTCTTGAGAGAGAGATAATTCTCGACAATACCGTTGTGCACGACCACGATCTTGCCGGTGCAGTCGCGATGGGGATGGGCGTTCTCTTCCGTGGGGCGGCCGTGCGTAGCCCAGCGGGTGTGTCCGATGCCGTAGGTGCCGTCGAGCGGCTTGAGCCGGATTACTTCTTCCAGATTGCGCAGTTTGCCTTCGGCGCGACGAATCTGCAGCCCTTCGCCGTTTCCGGCCACCGCGATTCCCGCCGAATCGTAGCCGCGATACTCCAGCTTTCTGAGTCCCTCAATGATGACGGGGACAACCTGCTTTTTCCCTACATATCCCACGATGCCGCACATTAACGAACTCTCTCCTTGACGAATGTTTCGGTGGGGGGACCGGTGATGCTTTGGGCACGATCGTGCCCCATCAAGCACAGACGGCTCTACTCTTCGAGGGAGAAACGAAACTCTTCAATGACCGGGTTTGTCAGGACTTCGCGCGCGATCCGCTCCACTTCCGCGTGCGCCTCATCCTTGGAAATGCCGCCGTTGAGAGTAATTTCGAAATACTTTCCTTGCCGAACTTCCTGCAGGCTCTTGTAGCCGATTTTCGTAAGAGCGCCGTGGATAGTCTTCCCCTGCGGATCCAGAACGCTCTTCTTCAGTGACACGTAGACGTAGGCTTTCATCAACTCAGCGATTATACGTCAGGCAGCAGCGAACCGGACCGGGGTTTTCGTTATAGGTGGTATGCGGCCAGACCCCTCACTTTCGTGAGGGCTTGTCCGCAACTTATTTAAAAGAAGACAGTTGGCGGTCCAGTTCCGCGATCGCCTGCTCCAGCATCTGACGGTGTCGCGGGTGGACGGCAGTCTGGAGTTGTTGTTTCAGGCGTTCGCGCGAAAGCAGCAGATCCTGGCGTTTCCGGTTGCGCTGCTGCTCGTCGAGCGAGAGGGGTGCTCGGACGGGTTTCTGCAACTCCGCCCTTTCCTCTTGCTGTTGTTCTACGGATTTACTCTCCCAGCCGCGTGCCATCTCAGCCCACACCGCACGGCGCTTGCTCTGACCATTTCGGCAGCATCAAGCGCTCTTGGAGCGCACTAGCGTGCGCAGTACGGATGGAAATCTTCCCAGTCGAAACAGGGTTTCTGCCGCTCGTTCGTACTGATCGGCCAAAGACGGATGCGACCGGTTCGACAGGCTAGGCAATAGGACTTCGATCAGCAGGTGGAGACTAACCCTGACGGTCTGCAATCGAAGACGAAAAGCGTTCTCGGTGACCTGGACACCGGACGCCGCGATCTCTGGGTCCAAACTCCGTTGCGCGGCTTGGCCAACCTTGGCCAGCGCCGTCGCGGCCCTCCCTGCTTCCCAGGCATAAAGCAGTGCTGCCCACATGCGCTGGCGCTTGATCGCACGGAACTTCTGGGGCGACAAATTATCGCGAAGAAACGCTTCTTCCGCTGAGTCGACCAGGTTTCTGAAAGCCTCAATGTCGAGAGACCGGAAATCGTTGACGGTTCTTTCCAGATCAACCGCTCGAGTGCGGCTGCGAACGGCCGCATACACCAGGATCCCCAGTGCGAAGAACGCAACGGCGACGAGAGCCCAGGCGGTAATCAATCCCTGAGCAAGTGTTGCAGCTCCGTGCTCCATGTCTTCACCTCGTCCTGGGGAACGACCGTAAGGGCGCTAGCGGGTTCAGGCTCAGGCGCCAGCAGATAGCCAAGCCAGATCAAAACACCAACCAAGGCGGCTCCAGTTATCAGCAAATTCAGGGATTCCTTCATTACCTCACTGGTGAATTCCGCGCGAAGAGCGGAGGCGGCGAGATCGATGCTGGTCAGGATCCCAAGGCCCAGCGTAATGCCGAAAGCGGGGCGACGCCAGGTCAGGCCTAGAAAGCGGGAAAAGAGCAACAAGGAAACCAGCAAGCCACATTGCACCATAACCGCTCCCCGGTTGACGACCGAGACACCCGCATGCCATCTGGCGCCATTGTTCCCGGGCGCATAGACGGCAAGGAGAACACCCATTACCAGCAGCGCACCTGCTACACATTGCAGCAATCGCCTCGCTGATGCCTTCAGCAACTTGGATTCGCGGAACAGATCTTTCGCAACCTCATCAATCACCCCGAAACGAAGCGCGAGGCTGAGCAACAGCGTGGCGGAAAACGCGTAAGCGTACTGCTTTCCCGCGCCTGGGACTACATACAAAGCAAATAGCAGAATGAACTCGGCAATCTCGTAAACGACATAAGCAAAAAAACACGGGAATTTCTCGTACAACCTGCGCTTCCAGATAATTGCCGCCACTACCGCAAGAAGTACGTGCGGCGTGATCCACAGAAAAAGCAACAGCGCCTTATGCCAATGCGAGAGCATTGCAGAGCACTATAGCTCTGACCTTGCTCCTTTTCAACTAAGATGCCGCGGGCTAGGTGGTGCAGCCCCGAAGGTCCAAATGGCATTCCCATGGGGCGTGGGATTGCCATTGACCATACTCCGAAGTGCGCTGGCTGCCAGACCCAGAGTAATCGCAAGCAAAGCCAGCATAAGTCGTTTCACGTTTCGCTTCTTTCCTGTGAAACAGTTCGAGCCCAACTGCGCCCCAACCGCGCTACTTTGCAGAAATCTGGGATGTTACCAAGGCCAAGGGTTCACGGTAGTTCTCCTTTGCGAAAGAGTTCGCACCGTGATACATTGCCTGCGATAAGAGGTTCTTCCCTAGTTAGTTAGGTTTCGATGGCTTTTCGGAATTCGTAAAAAAAAATGAGACTAAAATCCGCTTTCGAGGACTTTGAAGCTAATACCTTGGGTGCTTTCCCCGGGCTATTGAGCAAACTTTCCTACGTTGGCAGATTGCACGATGGGAATGGAAGGTACGAGCATTGGGGTCTGGAAAGTGTGTATGGCGGCGACGCCGCACAATGCGCAATCCGTGCGTCGCATCGGGGGCTACTCTCTGAAATATTGGGGAAACCGTTGGCTGTGCTGCTGAAGGACGTGGCTACGTCGTGCTCGCATGAACATCAAACAGAAAGCGAGTTATTGGATTCGCTGAAGCACTCTCCGCCAAAGTCCCTCTCCCCGGCTGCGATGGCCCATCTCAGGTCAGTGCTGAGCGCACTTTCGGCGCTGGCTGAGAGTCGAAATGCCAATCTGCGAGGCGCATCGCAGCTCCCACCACCTGCCCAAGAATCTCGGCCTCCTGCGGGTACTTAAGAACTCGCACCTCAACCCCAGACAAGGGATGGGGTTGCAAGACGATGGAGTCACGCTTGGTCGAGCACCAGCAACACGTATATCCGTCGCGCATTTCCACAAAGTAAATAGGACGCTCGTACTCCGACCGCCAGGTTCCTTCTTCTACCTTGTTCCTGGTTTCGTCCACTTGCACGAAACTGCCAGGCGGAAGAATGGGATACATCGTGAAATCTTCCGATCCAATATAGCCGTACGCGTATCGGTCATCGGCGAGCATTTCAAGGTAAGCCATGGGTACGGTTCCCCATTGCTCGATGGCACGCCTTAAGTCCGTCGTTTTCTGGAGTGAGAATCCAGGGTCGAGCTTGGTCGGCATCCACACTCCTCGGACGTTGCTCAAAGCTTCGGACACATGGGACTTCTGCGGCTGTCCAAAGCCAATGTCGGCGGAGATACCATCCAGCTCGAGACCATAGAAGGAGAGTAATTCCCGATATTCTCGCCGATAAATAGCGGCAAATGAATAGAGTCGAAAAATGCTGGGGATTATGCCTTTGGTCTCAATGTCGGACAAGCGGCTGGGAGGTATTGCAAATTCGTCACTTTGAAATCTCTGGGCGATCTGATTGCTGGCCACTTCGACGTCCCTCATACGATATCCGAGGTTCTCTCGCAGCGCCCGCAACCTTTGCCCACCCGTGAGTTGCACAACCGCCGTCCTCCGGGGGACATTCTATCACCGGTTTCGAGGGGATAATGAACACCGGCTTCTACCGGAATTTTCGGATTGTGGAACCGAAAAGCACGCATGGTTCGGCGCAATTCCTTCCGAATGACTCCCGTCGGACCTCGCCATCTGTCCCAAGGAGGTAGGCACTCGTAAGTCTTTGTTCGGTTTTCGTAACAGTCTGCTGACGGGCCCGCTGAGGGAGTAAAAATTGCTATTCTTGGAAGGCTCCAATCCGGGAAAACGGTGTCGCAGAACCTGAGGGGGGCTCTCCGTCGGGGAATGAGATTGGTTCCCAAGCAAAGGAACTGACGCCTGCGGTCACCGCAATGTTGAAGTCCAGTTCGCAGCCTGGCAAGCTGCGATTCCCCCAGTTCCTGCTCAAAACAGCTGCCCGATGTTCGGCACTCGGCGTGTGCAGGAGGTGTCTGCATGTCAGAAAACAGAGTCGGAGTCGAGGGGGAGGCCTCGCCGGAACGCGCCCGGTATCGGCTCCTGCTGGAGATTACCGACACGGTGGCTCGCGCCAAGAGCCTGCCCGACGCATTCAAAGAACTCGCTCCTCCGGTGCTCGACCTGACGGGCGGCGAATTGCTGAATCTTGCCCTCTACGACCCCCGCCGCAATTGCATGCTGAATCAGTACTGGAAAAAAAACCAGGAGAGTGGAGAGTTTGATTCCTCCCCTGTGGACGAAGCAGCGACGGGGTGGGCATGGAAATATCAAGAAGCGCTCGCCATTCCCGATACCGAGCGCGAGCAACGCTTTCCCGGTTGCATGCCGATCTTGCTCAATCAGGGGGTCCGATCGTACACGGTCCTTCCCATGAGCACGGCTTCGAGCCGTTTTGGCGCACTTGGAGTGGGCAAGGGGGTTCCCGAGGTTCTGGGTGGCGAGGACGTGGAGTTCCTCTCTCGCGTCGCGCTGATGGGAGCGCTGGCGCTAGAGAAGGAGAAGGCGCAGCGCGCCTTTGAGGAACAGCAGAGCCTGGTCGCGATTAGCCATGAACTGTGCTCCAGCCTCGATTTGGAAAAGCTTTTGCCGGCCATTCTTTCCAGCCTTCGGGGCATCGCGCGCTATGACCGAACCATCCTGTCCCTGCTGGATGAGGAGGGCAAGAACGTATACCACTATGGGGACGTTCTGGAATGGGAGCCTTTGGTCAACCACGGAACCATGGTTCCGGTCGAGCAGTCACTGTCGGCGCAGGCGATCCAAACGCGCGCTGTTGCGTTCTTCTCAGCCGGCGATTTGCGGGACATGAAAATACCCCTGGCGACAGCCATGTACGACATCGGGATTCGGTCGGTTTGCAGTGTTCCTCTCATCGCGGGCGATCGGATTTGGGGAGCTCTGAACACGAGTAGCCTGACCGACAATGCTTTCGGCCCGTCGGAGGTTGAATACCTGCAGCAAGTAGCCAACCAGGTTGCGGCTGCGGTCCAGAACGCGCATGCCTATCACGAGATCGGGCAACTCAAGGACCGGCTGGCCCAGGAAAAGCGCTATTTGGAGTACGAAATCCGCAGCGCGAACCGCAGCGACGACATCGTTGGCGCCAGCCCAGCCTTGAAACGTGTGCTGGACTATGCTGCCATCGTGGCCGACACCGATTCCACCGTCCTCATCACCGGCGAAACCGGGACGGGCAAAGAACGTGTCGCGCGTTTGATTCACGGCATGAGCCGGCGCAAGGACCGCAACTTCATCAAGCTCAATTGCGCCGCCATTCCCACCGGCCTGCTGGAAAGCGAACTCTTCGGCCACGAAAAAGGAGCATTCACGGGAGCGATAAGCCAGAAGCTCGGCCGGCTGGAATTGGCGGATAAAGGCACTTTGCTGCTCGACGAAATCGGAGAAATTCCTTTGGAACTGCAGCCCAAATTGCTGCGCGTTCTGCAGGACCAGGAGTTCGAGCGTCTGGGCGGAACCAAGACTATCCGCGTGGATGTGCGGCTCATCGCCGCGACCAATCGTGATCTGGTCCGTGCGGTCGAGGACAAGGAATTCCGCACCGACTTGTTCTACCGCTTGC
This sequence comes from uncultured Acidobacteriaceae bacterium, assembly GCA_963838935.1. Taxonomy (GTDB): domain Bacteria; phylum Acidobacteriota; class Terriglobia; order Terriglobales; family Acidobacteriaceae; genus Acidiflorens. The sequence continues at coordinate 50,104 of CAWITH010000040.1, read as the reverse complement.
ACGTCTTTCCCCTGCATCTACCGGCGTTGCGAGACCGGCGCGAGGACATCCCCACGCTGGTTCACCATTTCGTCGAAAAATGCGCGGCCCGGCTGCACCGGCAGATCGAGATTATTCCCGATGAGGCGGTGCAGGCCATGATGCATTGGAGTTGGCCGGGAAACATCCGAGAACTGGAGAATTTTATTGAGCGCTCGGTGATCCTGTCGGAAGGCAACCGGTTAACCTCGCCGCTCGGCGAATTGCGGGCCGGAACCTTGCCGCCGGCCGACTCCGACGGTACCCTGCGCGACAAAGAACGGGAGCACATCATCGCAATTCTCCGTCAGACCCGCGGCACACTGTCGGGGCCCAAAGGTGCGGCCGCCCGGCTAGGACTCAAACGCACTACCTTGCAGTACAAGATGCAGAAGCTGGGCATTTCACGCACGGATTATCTGCGTTAGGAATGCGCATTCAAATCGGGGCATCGCTGTAGCGATGCGAAAGCTGTGCCCTCCTGAAAGCGCCTTTGAACCCCTGCCGAAAACTTGGCAACCGGCCAGCAATCCGGCATCCCCTCTCGCACGTGTTGCCCGATCGAACCATCCTATGCATTGAAGCGACAGGCACTTAGTGATAGGGGAACAAGTGGCCGCTGGTGTGCATTGTTTTTCCACGTCGCGCACTGCGGCTCCTCCCTCCCGCACGAACGATTCCGCCAGTCTAGGTTTCGTCGATCAGGAGCTTGCTATGGGTATTCTGCGGCGCTTCGCGATTCCCAACGACTGTCTCAGCTGCACCCTGAGGCAGAACTGTGACTTCTGCGATCTGCCTCAGCCCCTGATGAGTGAGTTCAACGCCATGGGGCACCTGACGCTGTATCCCGGCAATGCCACCTTGCTGGCGGAAGGGGAGATTCCGCGTGGCGTCTACATCGCCTGTTCCGGCCGCTCCAAACTCTCGGTCGAGGCCCGTGATGGCAAGACCATCATCCTGAAAATTGCCGGAGACCGCCAGTTGCTGGGGTTGAGCGCGGTGGTCTCCGGAGGACCCTCACCGATTACGGTTACCACCATCGAACTTTGCCAGATCAAGTTTGTCGAGCGCGACAGTTTCTTGCGTTTGATCGAAAGCAACAGCCACGCCGCGCTCGCCTGTGCCACCCTGCTTGCTCGTGAGATCTCGACCTCATTTGACGATGTGCACGAACTGCTGCTCGCCCGCAGTTAGACGGAGAAGCTGGCCCGTCTGCTGCTTTCCTGGGTCTCGGACGAACCCCGCAACCGGGAGCTCCGCGTGCCCACGGAATTCACCCACGAAGAAATTGCCCAGATGATCGGCTCTTCGCGAGAAACCGTAACCCGATTATTGAGCGATCTGAAACGGAAAGACTTGATCCGGCTTGAGGGCGCGACCCTGGTTATTCCCAACCGCATCGCCTTGCAAGCCGTTGCCTGCTGAGAGATCCCTCCCCGGGCGGACGAAGTAGTTCTTACGTCCGCCCATTTTTTAGACGCTGTTCGTCGTTCGCTGTTCGCGAGAATCATTTGCTTGGCGAAAAGCGAAGGGCGAACAGCGAACGACCACTTGTCTTTACAGGTTGAACAGTTCCCGCAGGCGGCGGGTCTGGGCGCGGCTTACCGGAACTTCTGTCTGTTTCTTGTCGTCCATGCGCAACTGGTAGGAGCTCTTGAACCAGGGCACGACTTCGTGGATGTGATGAATATTAACCAGAAACGACCGGTGCGCCCGCCAGAAAGAATTGGGATCGAGATTGTCGAAAAGTTCTTCCAGCGTCCGGCAATTCGACTGGCCTTCCATGCCGGCGTGGCCGCTGGTAGCCACCGTGATCACGCCATCTTCGATGGTCGCGTAGCAGATATCTTTCGGATCGGCCAGGAACAGCCTTCCCGCTGCCTTGATCAGAATCTTCGCCGTCTGTGCCTTTTGGGATTCCAGCATCCGCACCAGCGTCTCGAACTTTTCTTCCGGTCCCGCGCCCGCCTCAATCTTCGCCCGTGCTTTCTCGATGGACTGGGCCACTCGCTTCTTATCGAATGGCTTCAGGATGTAATCCACCGCATTCACCTCGAACGCCTTCACCGCGTATTGATCGAAAGCGGTCGCGAAGACAATCTTGGGGAGGGGAACCTTGCGGTCGAGCAGCTTCTTGATCACCCCGAAACCGTCCAGGCCGGGCATCTGGACGTCGAGAAACACCAGGTCGGGACTATGCTCCTTGATCAGGCTGACCGCTTCCAGTCCGTTTTTCCCCTGCGCCACTACGTTGACGTCGCCAGCGTTCTTGAGCAGGTAGGCAAGTTCGTCGCGCGCCAGTTGTTCGTCGTCGACGATGATCGCGGAGAGAGGCGTAGGGTTCCGAAGCGAGCTGGTGACGCCGGCATGTGCTGCGGCGATAGCCATGTTTGACAAGTATAGCTATGGGCCTGGGTAAGCTGCCAGTCGTCCCAGGGCGGCTTGGGTGATGCCGGTTAGCACAGTTGCTCCCGGTTGCGGGCAAAATTGGGGAACTTGCCAAGAACGTCTGCTCAATGAGTGCTATTGGGATTTATCGACAGTAATCTGGATCATTCTGCTGCGGGGGTTGCTAGAATGGGTTCCGAACTGCGGTTAGGATGTCGTTTTTGACTAGCGCTGGCTTCGGGTGAGCGTAATGAAAACCAGTTTGGCTACTCTGATCGGGATAACGCTGGTCGCGAGTGGACTTCCTGCCCAAAATCAGCCAAAACCAAAACTGGTTTGCCAAGGTGAGTATTCGGCGTTGGGGAAGGACAGTAAAGGCGACCCGAAAACTACAAGACTCGACCGTTGGCATATGGACTTAATGCAGGACGGTTCCTATTCCGTCAATGTAGAAATGGAACGCCCAAAAATCGAGGAGCACCGTCTTTTCACGAAGGAATTCAAGCCCACGTCGGTCGTCTCGGTCGGGTGGGTCCCCTCAAATGGAATCCGGATGGGCAGTCAGCCTATGACGATCGAATTCAACTACGGATCGACAGAGCTTAGTTGCCACACTACCTTTAACGGCTCGTCAGCGGCTGCAACGCTCGCACAACGACCGCCGTATGCTTCCGTGCCTACGTTCGAAGCTCTAACGTTCGACCTTCCGTGGACGTTTCAGGCCGTCGTTTCACAAGCGGAACGGACTATTGGGCATAAGACAGCTGTTCCGCTAATCGTTCTGGAAGATGGCGAGACCAAGGACAGCATTAGTCTCAAGGTTCAGGGAGTCGTGCAGGTTGAGTATCGGGGCCGCGAGACCATAGAAATCCTAGGTCGAAAGATTCCTGCCCACAGATTCAGACTCGTCGACCCGAAAGAGCCTGAACGAGCACAGGACTTCTGGATGTCCGAATCCGGGATTCTGTTATCAATGACGATGGACGACAGCGGTACGAGAGTCAACCTGACTGAGTATGAAGGCCCTTCACTCAGTCCGTAACAATCGAATCCTCGGATCAATTACGTTTGCACTGGCTGTTGCTAACAAGAGCACTAACAGAGAATTGAACCCCCTCTCGCTCCTGACCTGCTCCGCTCACAACCAGCTATTCAGGCAGAGGATCCGCCAGGCGCAGCGTCATCATGTAGTGATCGTGATCCTTGAACCCCAGCCTCCGGTAGAACTCCCGAGCTGAGGTATTGCGGCGGACGACTTCGAGATGGATCGCCCGAACTTCGTGCAACTGTGCCTGCTCGCGGACGAATTCCAACGTCTTTCTCCCCCAACCGCGCCCGCGGTGCGACTCGATGAGATAGAACTCGTCGATGAAGGCATCGCGTCCCAGATACTCCAGGCTGTAGCCAAAGCAGAGCACGACGTAACCAACCGGAGTCGCGGCGTCGAGGACCAGCCAGGCCTGCCCGAATAGCCGGGTTCTTTAACATCCCCACGAGCGCTGCCCGCGCCTTCTCCCGCTCATAGTGGTGACCGTCGAAGGCGTAGTAGTCGCGCATGAAGTCGAGCAGAAGCTCGGCATCGTCCGGCGTGGCCAGGCGAAATTCCGGTTCTGAGCGATCAGGAGGCATTTTCGATGGCCAGCGCCATGCCCATCCCGCCGCTGACGCAGAGCGTGGCCAAGCCGCGGCGCGCCTTTCGCTTGAGCATTTCGTGGAGCAGCGTCACCGTGATGCGCGTCCCGGTGCAGCCGATGGGATGGCCGAGCGCGATGGCGCCGCCGTTGACGTTGAGTTTCTCGCGATCGAAATGCAGTTCGCGATCGCAGGCCAGCACCTGGGCGGCAAAGGCTTCATTGAGTTCGACCAGATCAAAATCGCTGAGCTTGAACGCCGTACTTCTTGTTCCATCTTGCGAACGGCCGGCAACGGTCCGATGCCCATGAGGCGCGGGTCGACTCCAGCAGAAGTTGCGGCAAGAATTCGCGCCAGCGGTTTCAAATTGTTCTGCTGGACGAACTTCTCGCTTGCGAGCACCACCGCCGCCGCACCATCAGTGATACCGGAAGAATTGGCGGCGGTAATGGTACCGGCCTTGGAAAAAACTGGAGCGAGTTTGGCCATCTTCTCCATGGTTGCTTCGAGAAACAAATGTTCATCGCGCGAGAAAACGGTCGCGCCCTTCTTGCCTTCAATGGTGATGGGAGCAATTTCGGCGTCGAAACGTCCGCTGGATTGCGCCGCCGCCGCGCGTTGCTGCGACACGAGCGCGAACTGGTCCTGCTCTTCGCGGGAGATCTTATACTGTCCGGCGAGAATCTCAGCCGTTTCGCCCATCAGCATCTTCGCCATTGGGCAGAAAAATCCGTCGCGATACATACCATCGACCAGTTCTTGATTGCCGAGACGATAGCCCCAGCGAGCGCCCTCGAGATAGTAAGGAAGCCGCGACATCGACTCGGTTCCGCCCGCTAACACGCACTCGAGGTTTCCGGTAGCAATCTCCTGGAAGCCGAGCGCGATGGACTTGATGCCCGACGCACAGGCCTTGTTCACCGTGTAGCGCCGGAACTTCCTGTGGAACGCCGCTGCGGATGGAAATCTGGCGCGCCGGATTGGGACCGCCTCCGGCCTGCCGTGCATTGCCGAAGATCGTTTCTTCCACCTGCTGCGGCTGCACTCCAGCGCGTTCGAGCGCCGCCTTCGCAGCCACGACGCCCATGTCCACAGCGGAGAGCGAGGCCAGCGAGCCTCCGAACTTGCCGATCGGCGTGCGTACAGCGGAGAGGATGTACACGTTGTTCACGGGAACCTCCCGAACGTATCAGTCTAGCAGGCTGCGGAAGAAGCGAAGAAGTTCGGCACGCGCACGCGGTAAACTACTCGGCGTGAACATTCTCTACGGAATCAATACGGTTACGGAAGCGCTCAAGGCGCGCGGGCGCAACTTCGAATGGGTCGCCGTCGCCAAGGAGCGGAAAGATATTCGCCTGCAGCGGGCGATTGACGAATGCCGCAAGATCGGCGTTCCCGTGCGCGTTTTGTCGCGGGTGGAGCTTGACGAAATTGCCGGCAACGCCGCGCATCAGGGACTAGTTGCCGCGACTTCGGCAAAGCAATATAGCGATCTCGATGACCTGGTGGCATCGCGTCGCGGCGAGCAATCGCTGATCGTCGTGCTCGATGGAGTCGAAGATCCGCACAATCTGGGCGCGATCCTGCGTACCGCCGATGCCGCCGGAGCCGATGGTGTGGTGATTCCCGAACGTCGTTCCGCCGCGGTCACGGGTGCGGTTGCGAAAGTTTCCGCGGGAGCGAGCGAACACCTTCCGGTCGCGAAAGTCACGAACATATCGCGAGCACTCGAGGAGTTGAAAGAGAAGGATTTGTGGATCGTCGGCTTGGACGAGCGCGGCGAGCAGACCTACGATGCGGTGGACTACAAGATGCACTGCGCCATCGTGCTCGGCGCCGAAGGCAAGGGACTGCACGACCTGGTGCGCAGACACTGCGATTTTCTGGTGTCGATTCCGATGCTCGGGAAAGGTGCCGTCCCTGAATGTATCGGTGGCGGCAGGGGTGGTGCTCTACGAAGTTGTGCGGCAAAGGCGGCAAGCTGCATCCAAGAACATATGAAGTTCCTCTGTGTCCTCTGTGTCCTCTGTGTCTCAAGCTTTTTCGCCCGTGCCCTGGAGCGCGAAGCCTTCACCATTACGAAATATGATTTGCAGATTAGTCTTGAGCCTGCACAACAAAGGCTCGGGGCGCGCGGCAAGATCACGCTGCGCAACGATTCATCGCACCCCCAAAAAATCGTCGCCCTGCAGATTTCCTCATCTCTTAATTGGCGTTCGATTCGGGTGGACGGCAAAGTCGTCCAATACGTCTCCCAGCCCTACATGTCGGATATCGATCACACCGGCGCCCTTTCCGAAGCCATCGTAACGCTGCCCGCCGAGATCAAGCCGAAGGATTCCGTGGAACTCGAAATCGGCTACGAGGGCGTGATTCCGTTGGATACGACGCGGCTGACTCGGATCGGAGTGCCGGAAGACATCGCCAAACATTCGGGCTGGGACCAGATCAGCCGATCGTTCACGGCGGTGCGGGGCGCGGGATATGTGGCGTGGTATCCGATTACGACGGAGTCGGCGGACTTCTCGGAAGGGAACAGTTTGTTTGAGGTTACCGATCGGTGGAAGGCGCGGGAAGCGGGAAGCGAATTTAGAGTCAGGCTTCAGTTTTCACAATCCAGTTCAGAAGCAGCACCAATTCTGATTTGCGAAAGCCGTGGCGGCGGTTCAGCGGAGTTTGGACGAAACCAGACGGTCAGCGCAGATTGCGTATGGAGTCCACTGGGGACTGTAACTCCGATGTTTGCGATGGCCGAATACGTAGATCGGTCCAAGGTGCCCTTGGGATTATTCAGTCTGCCGGGCCACGAGCAAGGAGCTGCGACTTACTCTAATGCTCTTGATCCCGCCATGAAGTTTGTCACCGAATGGTTCGGCCAGCCGAGCGCGCCAGTGACGATCGCGGATTTTGCCGATCCGCATTCCGCTCCATTTGAAAGCGGCACCTTGCTGATGGCGTCAATGGCCGCGGAAGATTCAAAACTCGCGGGAATCAACCTGGTTCACGAACTGGTTCATTCCGCTCTGCCGTCGTCAAGGCCCTGGGTCTACGAGGGTTTGGCGCACTTTGCCGAAGCGATGTATCGGCAGCAACAGGGTGGACGTCGAAGCCGCCCTCGATCTCCTTGGACTGCACCGGGCGGCGTTTCTTGATTCGGAAAAAGAAGTATCGGCCGCGCCGCAGAAGAACCTCGGTCAACCACTGGCCTCCACGTTCGACGAAACTTACTATCGCAGCAAGGCCGCGTATGTCTGGTGGATGTTGCGCGACATGGTCGGCGACGAGGCGCTGAAGCAGGCCATTGGCAAGTATCGGGCCAAGGACGATGACGATAAAGACCCCAAGTATGTCGAGCAGTTGATCGAAGCCGCCGCCAAGCGCGATCTGGGATGGTTCTTCGACGACTGGGTGTATCGGGATCGCGGCCTGCCGGATTTCCACGTGCAGTCGGTGCATCCGTGGCAGACGGAAAAAGGGGTGCAGTTCGTCACCGTGACCCTCGAAAACCTTGGCAACGCCGGAGCAGAAGTTCCGTTCACCATATTGTTTGAAGGCGGCGAGATCACGAAACGGATCGAAGTGCGCGCCCAAGGCACAGCCACCACGCGGGTTGAATTACCACAGCCGCCGAGCGAGATCGTAGTCAACGATGGCAGTGTTCCGGAAAGCGACTTGACGAATAATGTGTTCAAGATTTCGGAACAATAACCAACACCTACCACGGAGGCACGGAGACACAGAGAAATTCGAAACACAAGGATCGGAATCAGCTCAGCCATCTGCCTTCTGTCCTGCCATTGGGTTCCGTTGCATTGCCTTCCTCCGTGCCTCCGTGCCTCCGTGGTAGATTTCTTGTTCGCACGTTAAGGAGACCGTTTGCCCTACATTCAATTTCTCGGTGCTGCCGGCACGGTGACTGGCTCGAAGCACCTGATCAACACGACCTACGATTCGAGCGGCAAGCAGGGATTTCAGGTTCTAATCGACTGCGGACTTTTCCAGGGACAGAAAGAATGGCGCGAGCGCAACTGGCAGGACACCCCGGTTCCGGCGCGAGAAATTGATGCCGTCATTCTTACCCACGCGCATCTCGATCATTGCGGCTGGATTCCGCGTCTGGTGAAAGAAGGCTTCCGCGGGCCGATCTATGCCACCCAGCCGACCATTGATCTGTGCTCGGTCGTGTTGCCGGATTCCGGACACCTGCAGGAAGAAGACGCGGCGTTCTACAACAAAAGGAAAGTGTCGAAGCACGATCCGGCACTGCCCTTGTACACGCTCAAAGAAGCGCAGGATTGCCTGCAGCGCTTCAAGCCGGTTGCGGTCGGCCAAGCCACGCAACTGAGCCCCGAGATTGCCTTTCGCTTCGTTCCGGCCGCGCACATTCTCGGTTCGTGCATGGCCGAAGTCACCCTGCAGACCGCCGGCCGCAGCCGACGTCTGCTCTTTACCGGCGACGTTGGCCGCGTGCGCGACAGCGAGATCGCGCCCGGCAAGGTGGTGCACTCGGGGCCGCAGGAAAACGAGACCGCCGACGTGCTGGTCATGGAGTCCACTTACGGCAACCGGCAGCATCCCGACACCGATCCTCGGCCGGAACTCGCCCGCCTGATTCGCGAAACCGCCAAGCGCGGTGGCAGCGTGATCGTTCCGGCGTTTGCCGTGGAGCGCACCCAGAAATTTCTTTTCATCGTGAAAAGACTGATGGAGACGGGGCAGATTCCGCGCCTGCCCGTCTATTGCGACAGCCCGATGGCGATCAAGGCCGTCGAGATTTTCTTGAAGCATTCGGAGGAGTACACACCGCAGGCCGCCGATTTGATCAAGAAATACGGGTCGCCCGTCGAGTGGTCGGGCTTCACGTTTGCGCTCACCGCCGAGCAGTCGAAGAAGATCAACGAGAGCCGCTATCCGTCGATCATCGTTTCGTCGAGCGGAATGGTTACTGGCGGCCGCATTCTGCATCACCTGGCGCAACGGCTGCCTGATCCGAAGAACCTGGTGATCTTTATCGGCTTCCAAGCTCCGGGCACGCGCGGCGCGATTATCAAGAACGGATCGCCGGAGGTAAAGATCTTCGGCCAGTTCGTGCCCATCCGCGCGCAAGTCGCGGCCCTCGAACAGTTCAGCGATCACGCCGATCCACCGGAAATGTTGGAGTGGTTGCACACGTTCAAGAACCAACCGGCCGCAACCTACCTGGTCCACGGCGAACCCGCAGCCTCGTCGCAACTTCGCGACCTTATGAAGAAAGAGTTGGGATGGAATGTGCAGGTGGCGGAATATATGGAGAGAGTTGAAGTGAAGTGATTTTGCAACAAGGGTCGCCTATGACGGAAGCGGAGTTTAAGAAACATCTCGACGCAGCGGAGAAAAGTCCGAAAGAAATTGCAGCGGCTGTCTCCGGGTTGCCGGAGAAAGTTCTGCGCTATAAGCCTTCGCCTGAAAAGTGGTGCGTGCTGGAAATTCTCGGCCACCTGGCGGATGCCGAGATCATCTACGGATACCGTCTACGGCAGATGCTGGCGGACGCTAAGCCCGTCATTGCACCGCTCGATCAGGACGCATGGACGCGCAATCTGAACTATCTGGATTCGCCTGCCTCCGAACTGGTCGCGTTCTACGGATTAGGACGTCATCACAACCTGCGTTTGCTGCGCAGTCTGAAGGCTTCCGACCTATCGAAGTCCGCCTTTCATCCGGAACTGCAACGAGAGATGACCGTTGCTGACCTCGTCGAGAGGATGGGCGGTCACGGTGCCGCACACCTGCAACAGATCGAAAAATTGAAAGGGCGGCGGGCAAAAAGTAGTTTCGAGCGCTCCCTGTCCATGGCTGCGCGCTACTCGATAGCAAACACCGCATAAACAGTAGCGTTGCTCTTCACTTTCTGGGGAAACAAGGTCAACTGCGGTAGTCTTTCTGCCGCAGACCCCAGCGACGCCATCGAGGTGTAGACCGTGCCTCTCCACATCTTCGCCACCGGCGCACGATTGCTCGCGTAGACAAGTTCTCCCAATTTCGTCCCCAGCCCTTTTGCCATTTGATCAGCGATAGACCTAGCCTTTGCCAAGGCCGCGCCGCCTGCTTTGGCTTGCAGGGCTACAGGGTCCACAACATTCCATTCCACGTCCCCCACTTCGTTCGCCCCGGCCTTGACCGCGAGATCGACAACCACCTGCGCCTCACTGGCAGACACGGTTACATGCCAAGATTGCTCTGCGGTGAATTGACGTTCTTTCTTCATCTCCGCAGTCCATTTTTCATCGATCTCCGTGCGAGCCAGATGCAGCTTCTCGGTTTCGATATTTGCTTTCGGAACCTTGGCGTCCAGGAGTGTTTTCGTAATCCGCTCGGCCACCCGGACGTTTTCCTGAAAAGCAGCGTCCTGTGTGATTCCAAAATTGTGATATCCGATTTCGAGCACCGCTACTTCGGCATCTGCCGCCGCCGACTCATCCGCTGTCACGGAGATCGTCTTGTTTTGTCGATTCACCTGAATATCCTGAGCAAACAGCGATCCGGTGATGGCGACGATACCGATCATGAATGATAAGAACTTCACGGAATCCTCCGAAAATGCATGTTACGGACGTTGTACTACAGCGTGCAGAAGTAAGAAAGGTCGATTTTACTAAGTGGACTTGGAGAACGTCGCCAGTGCGTCAAGCTTTCGCTCTGCGGCGCCGGAATCGAGGGCATACGCTGCCAGCGGCACCGCGTCGCGCAAATGATCGGCTCGCCCGGCGGCGACCAGGGCGGCGGCGGCGTTGAGCACGACCACATCGCGGCGTGCGGATTTTTCTCCGGCTAGTACTCCCCGGATCAAGCTGGCGTTTTGAGCGGCGTCTCCACCGGAGATGTCCTCCAGAGTTGCTCTCTGTAAGCCGAATTCTTCGGGCGTGACTTCGTAGGTGTGCACTTGTCCATCGCGGACTTCTCCGATGCGCGTGGGGCCGGTAATTGTGATCTCGTCCAGTCCGTCGCTGCCGTGAACCACCAGCGCGCGATGCAGTCCCAACATACTCAGCGCTTCCGCGAGTTTCTCGACCAGGTCGGCGGAATAGACGCCTACCACCTGGCAGGTGGCGCGCGCGGGATTGGTGAGCGGTCCGAACAGGTTGAAGACCGTCCGCAGGCGCAGTTCGCGGCGCGCCGACTGGACGTGCTTCATCGCCGAATGCATGGCGGGAGCGAAAAGAAACGCGATTCCCACTTGTTCCAGGCAGGCCGCGATCCGCGCGGTCGGCAGACTGGATATTCACGCCCAAGGCCTCCATCACGTCGGCGGAACCGCACTTCGAGGTTACGCTGCGATTGCCATGCTTGGCGACGCGCACGCCGGCTCCGGCAGCGACAAAGGCCGTCGCCGTCGAAATATTGAAGGTGCCGCTGGCATCGCCCCCGGTGCCGCACGTATCAATGAGTGAATGGCGAGCGCGTCGCGCTCGGTGCCGCTGGCGTCGAGCACGGAATTAGCGTGAAGGTCGAGTGGAATGGCAGCGGCGCGGATAGCTTCGGCAAAGCCAACAATTTCTTCGACCGTCTCGCCCTTCATGTGCAGCGCAACCAGCAGCGCCGCAATCTGCGCGTCCGAGCACTGGCCGCTGAGGACCTCCGTCATCACAGCATGCGCCTCTTCGCGCGAGAGCGACTGTCGGTGTACGGCGATGCGATGGAGGACGTCGAGGATCATTGCACGAAGATTATGCTTTCCAGCCAAGAGTAGCATTATCACTGTTGGTTGTGATCTACGTCGTTTGCACCAATCCCTCTGCCTCTATAAAATCAAGAGTTTGCTGCACCTTGTGTGAAGCCGCAAGCAGAGTCCTCTCGGGAACGACCAACGACGGATTTGGAATCATTATGAAAATTCATGAGTATCAGGCAAAAGGAATTCTGAAGAAGTATGGCGTTGCCGTGCCGCGCGGCACCATGGCTACGACGCGCGAAGAAGCGGAAGCGGCGGCGAAAGATATTCTCGGTTCCGGCGCGACGGGTGTGGTGGTGAAGGCGCAGATTCACGCTGGCGGCCGCGGTAAGGGTGGCGGCGTAAAGATCGCCAAGTCGGTGGAAGAAGCGGGCGAACTCGCTGCCAAGATGCTGGGCATGAAACTGATCACGCATCAGACCGGGCCTGAAGGACGCATCGTGCATCGGTTGCTGGTCGAAGAAACGCTGCCCATCGAGAAGGAACTCTATCTCGGCATTCTGGTCGATCGCGGCGAGGGCAAACCGGTATTTATGGCATCGGCGGCGGGCGGCATGGATATCGAACAAGTCGCGGCCGAGACACCCGAAAAGATTCTGAAGCAGTACGTCGATCCGGGCATGGGCCTGGAGCCGTTTCAGGCCCGCAAGATCGCGTTTGCGTTGGGACTGAAGCCGACGCAGATCAATCCCGCAGTTCAGTTTCTGACCAGCCTTTACCGCGCTTTCCTGGAATCGGATGCATCGCTCGTGGAAATCAATCCTTTCATCAGTTGTACCGACGGGCGGCTATTCGCGCTCGACGCCAAGTTGACCTTTGACGATAACGCGCTCTTCCGTCATCCGGACCTCCGCGAACTGCGCGACATCACCGAGGAAGATCCCCTCGAAGTGGAGGCGTCAAAGTACAGCCTCAACTACATCAAGCTCGACGGCAGCGTGGGCTGCATGGTGAACGGCGCCGGTTTGGCCATGGCCACCATGGACATCATCAAGTACGCGGGCGGCCTCCCCGCCAACTTTCTGGACGTGGGCGGCAGCGCCAGCGCGGACCAAGTAGCGCACGCCTTTGAAATCCTGTTGAGCGACAAGAGTGTGCGCGCCGTGCTCATCAATATTTTTGGCGGAATTCTGCGCGTGGATATGCTGGCTGCCGGCGTGGTCGAGGCGGCCAGGAAAACTAACATCCAACTGCCGGTGATCCTGCGGTTGGAAGGCACCAATGTTCAGGAAGGCAAGAAAATCCTGCAGGAGTCGGGCCTGAACTTCGTCATCGCCGAGACCATGAAAGACGCCGCCGACAAAGTGGTCGCAGCGGCGAGAGCTTAGTCTAGAGACGTGGCTTGCCGCGTCTCTACAGAAAAGAATTCTTGAAAGCGAGCAATTATGGCAATCCTGGCTGATAAAAGAACTCGATTAATCGTGCAAGGCCTGACCGGCCGCGAAGGTACCTTCCACGCGAAAGCTTGTGCGGCTTACGGTACGCAGATTGTAGGCGGCGTCACGCCCGGCAAGGGCGGAACCACCCACGAGGGCTGGCCGATCTTCAACACCGTGCAGGAAGCGGTGGACAAGACGGGCGCAAACGCCACCGTTATTTTTGTGCCGCCGCCGTTTGCGGCCGACGCGATCATGGAAGCGGCCGATGCCGAAGTCGAGCTGATTGTCTGCATCACCGAGGGTGTTCCGACGCTCGATATGGTGCGTGCCTGGGAGTTTCTGCAGAACCGGCGCTCGCGCCTGATCGGGCCGAACTGCCCAGGCATCATCTCGCCGGGCAAATGCAAGATCGGAATCATGCCCGGACATATCCACAAAGAGGGCAATGTCGGCATCGTGTCGCGCTCCGGGACGCTGACTTACGAGGCGGTACATCAGTTGACCCAGCGCGGAATCGGCCAGTCGACGGCGATCGGCATTGGCGGCGATCCGATTATCGGCACGAATTTTGTCGACGCGCTCGACCTGTTTAACCGCGATCCGCAAACCGAAGCCGTGGTCATGATCGGAGAAATCGGCGGCAACGCCGAGGAGACCGCCGCGGACTTCATCAAGACGCACATGAAGAAGCCGGTGGTCGGATTCATCGCCGGACAGACAGCGCCCCCCGGACGCCGCATGGGCCACGCCGGAGCGATCATCTCCGGCGGCAAGGGCACTGCGGCCGAGAAGATTGCCGCCATGGAAAAGGCTGGCCTCAAGGTAGCGAAATCCCCAGCCGACATCGGCGAAACGCTAGCCGCCGCGCTGGGAGTGAAGGTCTAAGAGCTATTAGCCACCAACTTCTTCGCACTGAGGGCGGATGGGTTTTCCTGAGACCTGACACCTAAGACCTGAGACCTGAATTTATGAAAACACTGCAACGCACTCTAACCATCGTCAAACCCGACGCGGTAAAGAAGAGCGCGATCGGAGACATCATCGAGCAGTTTGAAAAGAATGGCTTCCGTATTCTGGCCATGAAGATGCTGGAAATCTCACAGCATCAGGCGGAGCAGTTTTATGCCGTCCATGCCAGCCGGCCGTTTTACCACTCGCTGACCCAGTTCATGTCCAGTGGGCCGATCGTGGCGCTCGCACTGGAAAAAGAAAATGCCATTGCTGATCTGCGCAAGCTGATGGGCTCCACCAACCCGGCTACTGCTGAAGAAGGCACCATCCGCAAGAAATGGGCCACCAACATCGAGTACAACGCCATTCACGGCTCGGACGCGGAAGATACCGCGCGCTTTGAACTTAGTTTCTTTTTCGCGGGTTACGAATTGACGCAATAAGCTGTCAGCTCTCAGCTATCAGCTCTCAGTCTTCTGAGTGTTCTGATTTGCTGGGACCTGGAGACGGGGAACTCTATGCCGTTGGTTCAGGTCACAATGCTGCAAGGCCGCACCGTCGAGCAGAAACGCAAGATCGCGCAGCGCATGACCGACGCGATGGTGGAAGAGGCTGGTGCCCGCCGAGAAGCCGTCGTCGTGACGTTTCTGGAAGTGTCGAAGGAAAGTTACGCGTCGGGCGGCGTGCTGATGGTGGACAAGCAGTAAGCTTTCAGCTATCAGCTCTCAGTAACCGCTGCAAGCACTGGGCTTTCACTGAAAGCTGATAGCTGACGGCTGATAGCTCCCCGCCTATCCCAGCGGCTCGAACAAGTGTCCTTCGATCCGGTCGCCGAGCTTAGGCAGGTCTTTCTTTGCCATCTGCAGGAAGTGCGTGGTCGCGCGATGCGCCTCCAGTGCGGCGTCGTCCTTGTACTGCTCATAGACAAAAAAACGGCGCGGATCGGTCTTGTGCTTATGCACCTGATACATGAGACAGCCTGGTTCCTTGCGGGATTCGGCCGAGAGTTTTTCAAAGATCGCGGCCACTTCGGACTCGCGTCCAACTTTTGCCATCCAGGTTACGGCCAGCACAACCATCCGTAGCTCCGTTCTCTATTGATGTAGAGACGCGGCTTGCCGCGTCTCCTGTCGCGTCCAAAACAGACGGGGCAAGCCCCGTCTCTACAAGTCCGAGTTCTTAGCAGTTCTTTAGTCCCAATTCGCTCACGAACTCCGGGACCAAAATCGTCTGCTCACGATCCGGGCCCGTGGAAATCATTCCCACCCGCGCTGCGGTTTCCTTTTCGATAAAAGCCAGGTATTCACGGGCGGCCTTAGGCAACCCCTCCACCGTTTTAATAGCCTGCGTTGGGCTGGCCCATCCCGGCATATTGCGGTAGATACATTCGAGTTTTTCGTAACCACACGCCTGGGCTGGAACCCCGTCCGTTTTCTTGCCGTCCACCTTATACCCCACGCACACTGGAATCTCCGTCAGGTGGTCGAGCACATCCAGTTTGGTCACCACCAGCCAGGAGATACCGTTAATCATGCCAGCGTATCGGAGTTGAGGCAAATCGAGCCAACCGGTGCGTCGGGGACGTCCGGTGACGGCTCCGAATTCGTTGCCGCGTTTGCGCAAATCTTCCCCTTGCACGTCAAGCAGTTCGGTCGGAAACGGGCCGCTGCCGACGCGGGTGCAATAGGCTTTGGTGATTCCGATGACCGTATCAATCGACGTCGGCGGCACGCCCGTTCCGGTGGCCGCGCCGCCGGAGGTGGAGTTTGAAGAGGTCACGAACGGATACGTGCCGTGATCAATGTCGAGCATGGTGCCTTGCGCCCCTTCGAAGACAATCGACTTGCCTTCGGCCAGAGCGCGGTTCAGCAGGAGCGCCGTGTCGCACACAAAAGGCCGGATCTGCTCGGCCGCATCGGCGTATTCGCGGAACATTTTGTCGGCATCCAGCGGTTCGGAGTTGAAGAGCGCGTGCGCGATCATGTTTTTTTCGCGGCATGCGTTCTCGATGTGCGTGCGCAACAATGCGGTGTCCAGCAGATCGGCGACGCGCAATCCGCGGCGTCCCATTTTGTCTTCGTACGCTGGCCCAATACCGCGCGAGGTGGTTCCGATTTTCACCCGGCCGGGAGCGTTCTCCGACCCCAGCTCCATCATGCGATGGTAGGGAAGAATGACCTGCGCCCGGTTCGAGATGAAAAGGTTGCCGTCCACTTTCACGCCCCCGGCCCGCAGGGAAGCGACTTCCTTCAGGAAGGCCAGCGGATCCAGTACCACTCCGTTGCCGATGACGCTGGTGCACTCCGGCCGCAGAATGCCGCCGGGGACAAGCTGCAGGATAAACTTTTTTCCGTGGATGATGACGGTGTGTCCGGCGTTATGGCCGCCGGCGTAGCGTGCCACCATCGAATAGGTTTGGGTGAGGACGTCGACGATCTTGCCCTTGCCCTCGTCGCCCCACTGCGCTCCAACAATGACCGCAGTCCTGCCTCTGCTGGCTCCACCTCTGCTCAATGCGAACTCCAATTGGGAATATTGCGCGGCCGCATACCGAAGCCCGCCCCAGGGTCGCACACACTGGTTGCGCCGTTGCTCGATTGAACTGGAAAACTGAAAAAAATCGGCGGTACGTGATGTGTACGCTCTAGCATACCCAATCGGGTGGTGCAGGAGCAAACCGTGGATGGCAGAGGTCAGAGGGCAGATTGAAGACGTAAATCCACATAAGTTTCTCACCTCTGCAATCTGACTTCTTACCTCTGACCTCTGCCATAGCAGTTCTTGTATGCTGACAATGTGCCCGAACTTCCCGAGGTCGAAACCATTGCGCGAGGCCTCCACACGCGCGTGGCCGGCGACTCCGTCGAATCGGTCTGGATCGGTTCGCGAAGGCAGCCGCTCAAATCGCCGGCAGGCGTCATTGCCTCCACTCTTGAGGGCAAGCGGATCGTGCGCGTGCACCGCGCGGGCAAGCACATTGTGTTCGATTTGGAGGGCGACGCACAGCCGAAGAAAGGCAGACGCGCGGTTCGAGTAGAGACGCGGCGCGCCGCGTCTCTACAGCGTAGTAATGCCGAGACGGCGCAGTGGATCGTCCATCTCGGCATGACCGGGCGCATGGTGGTTTCAGAACCTGCCGCTGAAATCGCCAAGCACACTCACCTGATCGCAACGCTCGCGTCAGGGCGCGAACTCCGGTTTATCGATCCCCGGATGTTTGGCAAACTCAGCGTGCATCTTCATCCCAGCGGCTTCGATCCCGGCGGAGTGGAGCCGCTGGAAGTCAGCGAGGAGCGGTTCGTCGAGCTATTTCGGGGGCGCAAAACTCCCATCAAGAGCGCGCTTCTGAATCAGAAACTGCTGCGCGGCGTGGGCAACATTTATGCCGACGAATCGTTGTTTCGGGCGGGCATCCGTCCCCGGCGGCGCGCAGCGGCCATCACGCGGAAGCAACTCGCCAAGCTGCACCGGGCGGTCGGCGAAGTGCTCGGCGAGGCGATCGCCCTGGGCGGATCTTCCATTTCCGATTACGTGGACGCGGATGGCGAAGAAGGATTCTTTCAGCTCCAGCATCGAGTCTATGGCCGCGAGGGGGAGCCGTGCCTGGCGTGCCAGACGGCGATCCGGCGCATTGTACTGGCCGGCCGCAGCAGCCACTACTGTCCAAAATGTCAAAAATAGCCCTAATAGAACGATTTAATATGTTGACGGATTGACCTCCACCCTGTAAAAAAAGAGGTTGGGCTACAGGTCCCCTGAACCGGCCACCGAGTCATTATCATGAATAAATTTTCGATCGGAGTGGACCTCGGCGGCACGAACTTGCGCATCGCCGCCGTGGATGAGAACGGCGCACTGGTAGAGAAAGTCACCCTCGGCACCGGGGTTTCCCGGGGACGCGATTACGTCATTGCCGACATGTGCGATGCTATCCGGCGCATGGTGGAGAAATACAACCACCGCGCTCCCCTGCTGGGGATCGGCATCGGCGTGCCCGGCATCATCGACATCCAGACTGGCCTGGTGCGCGAATCTCCGAACCTCCCGGACTGGGTCGACTATCCCGCTCGCGCCGCCATAGAGGAACGACTGAAGACCGTCGTGATCCTCGAAAATGACGCTAATGTAGCGGCGCTCGGAGAAAAATGGCTGGGCGCGGCCAAGGATTACGCCGACGTCGCGATGCTGACCCTCGGTACCGGCGTTGGCGGTGGCCTGGTCCAGGGTGGCGCGATCTGGCGCGGCGCGAATGGCATGGCCGGCGAGTTCGGGCACACCACGGTTGAACCAGACGGCCACCCTTGCGGCTGCGGAAATCGAGGATGCCTGGAACAATACGCTTCGGCGACGGCGGTGGTACGGATGGCGCGGGAAGCGATCGCGAACGGCGGCGCATCGGCGTTGGCGCGCGCTGCCAGTTCCGATCCGGAATTCTCCGCGAAATCGATTTACAATCTTGCGATTCAAGGCGATGAAGATGCCCGCCGCATTTTCCGCTACGTCGGACGTTGTTTGGGCATTGTCCTTTCGACTATGGTGAATTCCTTGAACCTGCCGATTTACGTGATTGGCGGAGGAGCTTCGAGTGCGTGGGAAGCCTTCTCGCCTGCGATGTTCGAAGAGTTGCGGCGACGCTCCCTGGTGTACGCCGCCACGGCGCCGCAAGATCCTTCGGCTACCCACGAGGGAGCTTCCGCGCATGTCAAGGCTGGTCCCGGACACAAGACCATCATCACCCGCGCCCTGCTCGGGAGCGATGCCGGCCTGTACGGCGCAGCCCGCCTGCCGATGATCGCGGAAACAAAGAGCTAGATCGAGGTGTTTGTGTGGGGACGGGCGCCTTCGCGCCGCCCTCGTCGAAGGTCCAAGCCGAGCGCAGCTCGGCGGCTGTCTTTGGTCACGGCAACTATTGGGTTCTGCTCAGTGCTGGTGCTTCGGTACGTGCGATTTCGACGAGTGCTTCTCCGAGCGCGATGGCCTTGGTGAGCGCGGTCGACTCGACGATTTCGGTAAGCGCGACACCTTGCTGGTTGGCGTCTTCGGCGTGTGCAGCGGCGCAGGTGCGCTCGGCGGCGGAAGCGTAAGTTTTGGCCCCGATGCTGCCGCTTTCAGCTTGGCCACTTCCAGCAGAGTAAGGTTGCGCCAATCTCCCGGCGGCACGTCGAGCGCGAGCGGGCCATACTGCACCCGCCGGATTTTTTCCACGTGGTGGCCTACTTCCTCAAACATCTTTCTGACCTGGCGGTTGCGGCCTTCGATGATGGTCACTTCGAGCCACGGATTGTCACCTTCGCGGATGAGGCGAATTCTTGCTGGAGCCGTGCGCACGCGCCGGCCGCCTTTTTCCGCGATGGAGACTCCACGGCGCAGCTTGTCGAGCTTGGCCTCGTCGGGCTGGCCGGCGACCTTTCACGACGTAAGTTTTCGGCACGTTGGAAGACGCTTTCATCAGCGCGTTGGCCAGCGCGCCGTCGTTGGTCATCAGCAGCAAGCCTTCGCTGGCCCAGTCCAGACGGCCCACGGGATACACGCGCCCCTTCACCTTCTGGCCTTTTGCGTTTTGAATCAGATCCATCACGGTGGGGCGCTTTTTCTCATCGCTGACCGTGGTCACATATCCTTTCGGTTTGTTGAGCACGACGTAAGTGAAACGTTCGGGACCTTGTAGTAGTTTGCCATCCACGCGGATGTGGTCCTGTTCGGGATCGGCTTTGGTGCCGAGCTCGGTGACCACCTGCCCATTGACCAGCACGCGGCCGGCGGCAATCAGTTCTTCGGATTTGCGGCGCGATGCCACTCCGGCAGCAGCGATAATTTTTTGCAGACGTTCGGCTGGCATGGATGGCTACTCCGGCTTGGTGGTGGCTGGCGTTTCGGTTTCCTCTTCTTCGTTGGCAATTTCAGCAGTACTTTCGGTTTCGGGAGAATCGCTGTCTACCGTTTCCGGCAAATTCAGAGACTCTTGAACCGCTGCGCTCTCACCGGGAATCATGTCGTTGTGAAACGACTCCGCCAGCAGTTTCTCGAATTCTTCCATGCTGGGCAGTTCGCTGACGTCCTTAAGCCCGAAGCGCAGCAGAAACTCTTTGCTCGTTCTATAGAGTATGGGGCGGCCGATTACGGCTTTTCTGCCCGCGGTCGTGATCAGCTTACGGTCGAGAAGGGTGGCGATGACTCCGCCGGAATCGACGCCACGGATTTCACTGATCTCGGGCACCGTGACCGGCTGCTTATAGGCGACGACGGCAAGAGTTTCGAGCGCCGGAAGCGACAACCGGAAAGGCGGTTTCAAGGTCTTGGCGAAAGCGCGCACCACGTCGTGTTGCTCGGGCTTGGTGGACATGCGGTATCCGCCGGCGACCTGGCGGATTTCGATGCCGTGGTTCGAGCCGGAGTAATCCGCAATCAGCTCTTCGAGCGTGGCGCGGATGCGCGATCTGATTTCCGCCGGATCAATTCCCGGAGTCTCCGCCAGCAGCGACTCCTTCACCAGCGAAAAAATCTGGTCCAGCGAAATAGGCGTTTCCGCCGCGTAAATGATGGCTTCGAGTTGAGGTTTAAGGCTCATAAGGGCAGTTGTCAGTCCCTAGTTGTCAGTTTTCAGTAAAGTCCAACGGTCGCTGGCTCTTACTGAGAACTGATGACTGACAACTGAGAACTGATTTTTTCACTTCCAATCATCGCGCACCGCAGCCTGTTCCGTCATCACTTCTTCAAAGTGCGAATGCTTGCGCACCAGCACTTCGCCGAAAACATGATCCTGCCGCACTTGGATCGCCTGCAACCTCACCAGCTCCAGCAACGCCAGAAACATGCAGACCAGCGCTGGTCGCGACGGCACATTGCGGAGCATCTGCTTCAGGCGAATGGGGCGATCTTCGAGCGCGAGCCTGCGATGCAGGTATTGAATCATCTGTCCGACGGTAACCGTGTCCTCGTCCACCTCGAGGATCGGCCGGGTACGCGCCCGGTCCAGAATCTGCTGAAAGGTCTTGACCAAGTCGATGACATCGGCGGCGAGTTCGGGCTCGGCGCCCTCGGCGTCCATGAACTCCCGGATCGCCGGATTGCTCAGCACCGCGTCTTCAATCTGCTGTTTCTGCAGGAGCATTTGTGCGGCGGATTTGAATTTTTCGTGCTCCAGCAAGCGGTTGACGAGCTCGTTGCGCGGATCTTCCTGCGCGTCGGCGGGAGCCAGCGGATCGCGCGGCAACAGCATCTTCGACTTGATGTGAATTAGCACCGCCGCCATGTAGATGAACTCGGAGGCGACATTCACGTCGAGTTCGCGGATGCGCTCGACATACGTAAGATACTGCGCCGTAATTTTTGCGATTGGAATGTCGTAGATGTTGATGTCCTGCTTGCGGATCAAGTCGAGCAGCAGGTCGAGCGGGCCTTCGTAGATTTCGCCAAGCTCGATGGCAAACGGGAAATCGCTGGCGTCGTCGTGCGTGGCCTTGCTTACGCCAGCCTTCGGAACGTGCGCGCCTTGCCCGGAAGCTACGACTGGCGCGTGTTCTGATATGGGTTGCGGCAAATCCGTCACTTCTTGGAATCCTTCGTCGGTTCAGAGTTCGGGCCATAGTCCAACCCCATGGAACTACGCACCTCCTCCATCGTGGTGCCAGCGATATCGCGGGCGCGGGCCGACCCTGCTTCCAGAATATCCCAGGCGAGGCGCGGATTGTCCTCGTATTTTTTCCGGCGCTCCTGCATGGGGTTGAGGATCTTCACCAGGGCGTCGGCGGCCCAGCTCTTGCACTCGATGCAGCCGATTCCGGCCGAGCGGCAGCCTTCGTACACCTTCGCCATCGTTTCTTTGCTGCTGAAAATTTTGTGCAGGTCGCCGACGGGACACACATCGGGATCGCCGCGATCGGTGCGCTTGATGCGCCTGGGATCGGTGACCATCGTCTTCAGTTTCTGCCGCACTACGGGCTCGGGATCGGTGAGCATTACAGCATTGCCGTAAGACTTCGACATCTTGCGCCCGTCCGTGCCGGGCAGGCGGGGCGCGGGTGTGAGCAGTGCCGCCGGTTCGGGGAAAACACATTCGCGCTTCTTGCCGATGAGGTTTCCAGCGTAGAAACCGTTGAACCGCCGCGCAATCTCACGCGTCAATTCCACATGCGCAACCTGGTCTTCGCCGACCGGCACAATGTCCGCTTTGTAGATCAAAATATCCGCCGATTGCAGCACGGGATAACCCAGGAACCCGTACGTGCCCAGATCCTTTTCTTTGATGTTTTCCTTCTGCTCTTTGTACGTCGGGACGCGTTCCAGCCATCCGAGCGGAGTGATCATCGAAAGCAGTAAGTGCAGTTCCGCGTGCGCCGGCACATGCGACTGGATGAACATGACGCACTTCGCCGGATCAAGCCCGGCCGCCAGCCAGTCCAGCAGCACCTCGACCGAGTTTTCCTTCAGGCGCGATGTGTCCGCATAGTCGGTGGTCAGCGCATGCCAGTCGGCGATAAAAAAGAAGCAGTCGTACTCATCCTGCATACGCACCCAGTTTTCGAGCGCGCCCACGTAGTTTCCCAGGTGCAGTTTGCCGGTCGAGCGCATTCCGCTCAGCACGCGTTTCTTGGTGGAAGGATTTGTCGTCATTAGGGAATCTCTGATTCTAACAAAAGCTGGAAATTGCAGAGGTCAGAGGTCAGATTGCAGAAGTAAAACCGAGAGTTGTGGGGACTTAAAGAGAATCTATTGCCCGGCGCGCATCGGCGAAACCATCAACTGGCTGGCGCCTCGCTTCTTGTCGCCTTTGTCGTGCTGATAGAGCAGCGAGAGCGCGCCTTCAGCGGATGCGGTCGCGCCCGCGAGTTCCGCAGCTAATCCTTGATAGGACCGGCTGATTTCGTGATTCACCTGCGCCGCGACCGGAGCGCCCTTGTCAATCGCGGGCCCGATGAGATGGTAGGCGTTGGGCACCTTCCAGAGCACCTTGCAATTCGTGGCTTTCTCCACATCCTCTTCGGTAAAGCCGGGAATCTTCTTGTAGCGGTTGAGCACGATCCGCAGGCGATCACGGCCTGCGCCTTCCTGCAGGAAGGCGTGAATCCGGCCAGCGCTCCACAGCGAAACGACGTCGGTCTGCGCCACCAGTAACACAGCATTCGAGAGGTCGCAGATCATCTGCATCGTGGCATCCATCCGCCCTGAGCCATCGATCACCACGAAGTGATACTGGCTGACCAGCAGGTCGAACAGGCGAGCCAGTTCCGACGCGGTCGGGACTCCGCCGTGCGGTTGCTGCGCTCCGGCCAGCAGATGAAGGCCATTGCGATAGGGAGTCATCAGACCGTCAAGCAGCGAACCATCCATGCGATGCAGGTTCTGCAGCGCGTCCACCAGCGTGAATTGCGGCCGCAGATTGAGTTGCAGAGCGGTATGACCGATGGAAGCGAAATCCACCAGCACCACACGTCCGTGAGTCTCCTGCAAGGCGACGGCGGTATTCACCGCGGTGGTGGTGGCGCCAGCTCCGCCCTTGGCGTTCAGAAAAGTGAAGACGCGAGCCTTGCTGGAACTGCGCTGCGCTCGGCTCAACGTGGCTGAGAAGCGGGTAAAGGCTTCGATCAAGGCTTCGCGGCTCGAAGCGTGATCCAGAAACTCACGCGCCCCGGCTCGCATGGCGGACACAATGTTCGCGGGCGCGTTCATTTCGCCCACCGCGAAAATTGTGACTTCGGGAATGCTGCCGTGGATCAGTTCGATGGTGCGGATGGCTCGCGCCGGATTCTGGGGATCAATAGTCACCAGGACGACTTCGGCGCGCTGATCCTGTAATTGGCGCAGGATGGCGTCGCTCGGTCCCGCCGGGAACCCAACATGGCTCAATACCGTCCGGGCCAGGTTGGTACTCTCCACCCGGCTGTGCATGGTGACGGATTGTTCGCGGTCCTCGGTGAGGAGGGCGACGGCGATCCCGGGCATGACTCGCTTCTCTGTGTTCATTGTCATGCTACGAACTTCCAGCCTCGGGGCCAAATGACCTTCGTAATCGAAGAGGACCCAAGACGAAGCGGCAGGTTGACAGGGGAGCTTTCAACCAGCGGAAACAACCCGCCAGACTGCTAGTTGCTCTGATTGTAAGGCAAAAGCCCCGCGCTTGAAAAGATGGCAGATGGGCGCAACCGAAGCTCTTAGCGAGGAACCGGGCCGGAAGCCGCTCCGTCGGCACTTACTCGCACGAAATGAGCGATGGACGCGTCCGCGGGCAGGTACTCGTAAGAATCGAACTGCACGGCGAACCCGCTTCGCTGCCCGTCCTGAGAATGTCCCACAGGGGAAGCCGAGGCGCGTAACACCCGTCCGCGGCACCGGACCGGCATGTTTTCTGTCAGAGTGATCTCGGACGGCATAGTAAACGTCAATTCCACGACTGCCCCAAGTGAAGGCGCCATTTCGGCGTAAAAGAAAATTCCACGGCCACTCAAGTCCTGCGTAAATCCAGGCACAGTCCGTCCGTCGAAATGAACCGACAATGGCAGTTGCACTTCAAAACGCTGCGCGCCCCGGCGTTCAATCCCATTGGGATCTGTGCTCATAATTACATCCTTCCCCGATCCGGCTCTCTCGAATCGGCGGACCTTTACTCTATCGCGGAACGAGGCGGTGGGGAAGTTCCAAGTCGGTCGCGCTGTGGAAATCTCGGCAAAACCCACCCGATAAAGAGGCACGGAGAAAGGCTTCTTCGAATCATTGGGAGGCGTAGTCCTTATGACCGCCCGAATCATGACTTGCTTTTCTCCATGACTCCATGACTCTGTAATGAGGTCCTAGTTTCCGGTTGCCGTCATCCCCAAGATGTGAAAAAGTTTACAGAGTGACTGAAGCGAACAATTTCGCCACTGTTGAAGAGGTGATTGCGAATAAGGCGCGCCTGCCGAAATGGGCCGTGACCCTGCGCGCCCTGCGCCACCGCAACTTTCAACTCTTCTTCAGCGGACAACTCATCTCTCTTATCGGCACCTGGATGCAGACCGTGGCCCAGGCGTGGCTGGTCTACCGCATGACGGGATCCGCGCTGCTGCTGGGCAGCGTCGGCTTTGCCAGCCAGATTCCTGTTTTCCTCACCGCTCCGCTCGGAGGTATCACCGCCGACCGCGTCAATCGCCAGCGCCTGGTGATCGCCACTCAGACCGCTGCCATGATCCTCGCGGGCATTCTGGCGTTCCTCACCCTGACCGGGCGCGTCCACGTGTGGCACATCTTCGTGCTGGCGGCTTCGCTTGGAGTGGTCAACGCGTTCGACATTCCCGGCCGTCAGTCCTTCCTCGTCGACATGGTCGGCAAAGAGGATCTGATGAACGCCATCGCGCTGAATTCCTCGATGTTCAATGGCGCGCGCGTCATCGGCCCAGCCATCGCCGGAATTCTGGTGGCGAAAATTGGAGAAGGCTGGTGCTTTGCCGCCAATTCGATCAGCTACATCGCCGTGATCGTCGGCCTGTCGCTGATGCGCGTGCACTGCGCACCACGTACCAGCAAAGGTTCGCCGATTGAAGACATTATCGAAGGCTTTCGCTGGGTCAACCACACCAAGGTCATTCGCGCCCTGCTTTTGCTGCTGGGCCTGATCAGCTTGGTAGGTATGCCGTACACCGTGCTGATGCCGGTCTTCGCCGACAGAATATCTGCACGGCGGAGCGCGCGGCCTCGGCATCCTGATGGGCGCGACCGGAGTAGGAGCGCTGTTCGGGGCTTTGACCCTGGCCGCCAAAACCGGAGTGAAAGGTCTGGGGAGGTGGGTCGCGATCACCTGCGGCAGCTTCGGCATCAGCCTGTTTCTTTTTTCGTTCTCGCATACCTTCTGGCTGTCGGCGGCGCTTCTGTTGCCCGCCGGTTATTCGATGATGTTGCAGATGGCCTGCTCGAATACGCTGATCCAGACCATGGTCCCCGACCAACTGCGCGGCCGCGTCATGTCGCTGTATTCGATGATGTTCATGGGCATGGCTCCCTTCGGAGCTTTCTTTGGCGGAGCCTTGGCCGACCGCATCGGCGCGCCCATCACGGTTGCCGCCGGAGGAGTAGCCTGCGTCCTCGGAGCCATCTGGTTCGGACGAGCCCTGCCCGAACTCCGCATCGAAGCACGCCGCCTGATCATCGCCCAAGGCCTGGCCGGAGGCGAACCTGCTCAGGAACTGGACGCGCAACCGGTGGAAGAGTAGGCGCAAATGTTTTGTTCTTGATTTTGGGTGGCGCAGCGGTTCACCGCTGCGATAAGACCTAATCGCCTCCACGAACGGGAAGGGCATGGCTTCAGCCGTGCCGTCGCGCTGCGTCAAAAAGCAGGTCCTTCGCTCCGCTCAGGATGACAATTCTAGAATTAACGGAAACCAACCGACTACGCGCTTGCAGCTATAATTGCACCCCTCGAACAAAAGGAGCTGCATGCGACCCTTGGCTGCGTTGGTGCTGATCTTTACCCTGGTGTTTCCATCTTTATCTTTCGGCGCCGAACCAACTGGCGCCAATCAAACTGCGCTGGTGGGCTACTCGCCACGCGCTGGTCAAAGCGAGCGCGAGTGGGAGACGAAATTCCGCGCCATCCCCGACCCCGCCAACCTGCGGGAATACATGCGGCGTCTGAGCGCGCGGCCGCATCATGTGGGCTCGCCTTACGATAAAGACAATGCGGAATGGATTCTGGCTCACTTCAAAGAATGGGGATTGGACGCGCACATCGAAAGGTTCGACGTTCTGTTTCCGACGCCCAAGGTTCGCCTGCTGGAGATGCTGACGCCTGCGAAATTCACGGCCAAGCTGGAAGAGCCT
This sequence comes from uncultured Acidobacteriaceae bacterium, assembly GCA_963838935.1. Lineage (GTDB taxonomy): Bacteria > Acidobacteriota > Terriglobia > Terriglobales > Acidobacteriaceae > Acidiflorens. The sequence continues at coordinate 23,236 of CAWITH010000040.1, read as the reverse complement.
GGGCTGGCGGTGGATCCAACCTCGAATCAGAAATCGGAACAGCTGCCCACCTATAACGCCTACTCGATTGACGGCGATGTCACCGGTCCGCTGGTATTTGTGAACTACGGTTTGCCCGAGGACTACGAGAAGCTCGACCGGCTGGGCATTTCGGTCAAAGGCGCGATTGTGATTGCCAAGTACCTGCACTCCTGGCGCGGCGTGAAACCGAAAGTCGCCGCTGAGCATGGCGCCATTGGCTGCCTCATCTACTCGGAACCGCGGGACGACGGCTACAGCATTGACAACGTGTTTCCGGCGGGGCCGATGCGACCGGCGGATGGCGTGCAGCGCGGCAGCGTCATGGATTTTGCTTCGGCCAGTCCGGGCGATCCGCTGACTCCCGGCATCGGCGCGACTCCCGATGCCAAGCGCCTGCCGCTGAACGAGGCGAAGAGTATCACCAAGATTCCAGTGCTGCCGATTTCCTATGGCGACGCGCAACCTTTGCTGGCAGCGCTGGCGGGGCCGATGGCTCCGGAAGAATGGCGCGGCTCGCTTCCGATTCCCTATCACGTGGGCCCAGGTCCCGCGCAGGTTCATTTGAAGGTTGCATTCAATTGGGACATCAAGCCGGTCTACGATGTGATCGCAAAGATTCCGGGAAGCGTGGCTCCGGACGAGTGGATCGTTCGCGGCAATCATCATGACGCGTGGGTGAATGGAGCCGAGGACCCCCTCTCAGCCCAGGTTTCTCTGCTGGAAGAGGCGCGGGCGCTGACTCTATTGTTGAAACAGGGCTGGAAGCCGCGGCGTACTATCATCTACTGCGCTTGGGATGGCGAAGAACCGATGCTGCTGGGCTCGACCGAATGGGCGGAAACACATGCCGATGAGTTGCGGCAACATGCGGCCGTCTACATCAACAGTGACGGGAACGGCCGCGGCTTTCTGAATATGGGCGGCTCGCACAGTCTGGAGCAGTTCATCAATGGAATTGCGCGCGACATCGAAGATCCGGAAAGCAAGATGACGGTGTGGCAGCGGGCCCAGTTGAGCAAGATCGCGAAAGCAAAGTCCGCCGACGATCCGAATGACGATGCCACGGAATCGCGGAAGGAATTGCGGCAGCGGGCCGATCTCCGCATCGACGCGTTGGGTTCGGGAACCGACTACACGGCGTTTCTCGATCACCTCGGCATCGCTACCCTCGATCTCGGATTCGGCGACGAGGACGAGGGGGGAATCTACCACTCCATTTACGACGACTTTTACTGGTATACACATTTTTCGGACACGGATTTCGTCTATGGGCGAGCGCTGGCGCAAACCGTGGGAACGTCCGTGATGCGGCTGGCGGATGCGGAAGTGCTGCCGTTCGACTTCGTGAACCTTGCCGACACGGTCGAGATGTACACCAGGAATCTGCAGAAATTGCTCGCCGACAAGCAGGAGGAGATTGGCGAGCGCAACCGGGAATTAGAGGAAGGAATGTTCCAGGCGACGTTTGATCCCAGGCGTCCGACGGTCGCGCCGGCGCGGGAAGATGTGCCTCCTCACCTGAACTTTGCGCCTATGGAAAACGCGGTCGACGCGCTTACGCGCAGCGCCAAGCACTACCAGCAGGCCTTGTCGCAAAAGCAGGCAAGTCTGGAGGAGGACGCGGTGGCGGCCAAGCTTGGCGCCCTGAATCGAGCGCTGATCGAGAGCGAGCGCCGCTTGACGAATGCCGAGGGGTTGCCGCGGCGTCCCTGGTACAAGCATTTGCTCTACGCTCCGGGCGTGTATACAGGCTATGGAGTAAAGACGGTTCCAGGAGTGCGCGAGGGGATCGAACAGAAAAGGTACGCGGAAGCGGAGCAGGAGATCGTGCGCGTCTCGAAGGCCCTGGAGGACGAGTCGGCGCTAATCGAGTCGGCGGCGCGGAGGCTGGAGGGCAACTGACAACCGGGAACTGAAAACTCGCCAAACTACCGCGTAACCGGCCCCGTCTTGTATGCGCCGTCGAGCAAGCCGGTGATCCGAATTCCGCCGTGGCCTTTGTGGCGGATGTTGAGACCGATCAGTAGCGCGGTGATCTGTTCGACGATGCGCGCGTTCTCCAGCTTGCCGCCATCAATGGCTCGCACGCCGGCGATCTTTCCCGCGAGTTCCATCGCAACTTGTGTGGCGTTCGGATCGTCGCTGCACACGATCACGTCGCAATCCGCGGCTTCGTCGCCGTTGAGCTACTTCCGCCGAAACGTTCTGGAATGCTGCCGCTACGGAAACGCCCTTCGGCACCAGTTCCGCCGCCTGTTGCGCGGCCGAGCCTTGCCAGACGCCCAGAGTGCGGCTGGCGCGTCCTCCGACGCTTGCGGCCAGCGGAACCGTAGCATCAATCAGAATGCTGCCCGGGCGAATCGCGGGCTTCAACTGCTTGAGCAGCGCGGCCTGCCCTTCGAAGGGCACGGTGAGCACCAGCAGATCGCTGGCGGCGCAGGCCGCGGAATTCTCCATCCCGGAAACTTTGGCGTCTGCACCAGCGCGCTTACGGATCGCCTCTGCCGTCTGCTGGGCACGGTCGGCGTCGCGCGAGCCGATGATGACGGTCTCTCCCGCGCGCGCCCAACGCAAAGCGAGGCCTGTGCCAGCCGGGCCAGTGCCGCCGAGGATGGCTATGGCGCGAGTCATGCAAACTCCGTAACGAACGCAGTTTCGGAAGAAGCCTCAGACGAAAACGACTCGAGCGGCAGCTTAATCTTCATTCTGGAATATCTGGTGTTGCGCTCGGCTGGAATACGGCCAATTTCCAGTATCAACGCCTGGAAGTCTTCGGGACTGGTGTACTGGCCTGCGGTCGCTCCGGCTTCACGCGAGATGTTTTCTTCCATCAGCGTTCCGCCGTAGTCGTTGGCTCCGGCGTGCAGGCAAAGCTGCGAAAGTTTTCGGTTCAGCTTTACCCACGAGACCTGGATGTTAGGAATCGAGCCGGCTAGCAGGATTCTGGCCAGAGCGTGAATCTTGAGATGCTCAGCGAGCGTCGGCCCGGTGCGCGCTAGGCCTTGCTGGAACAGAAGCGTGTTCTGGTGCACAAAGCCCAACGGCACGAACTCGGTGAAGCCGCCGGTCTCCGCCTGAATCTGCCGGAACAAGGACAACTGCCGCACCCAATGGTCGGGCGTTTCCCGATGTCCGTACATCAGGGTCGAGGTGCTCGGGATGCCACAGGTGTGCGCGGTGCGAATTACCTCCTGCCATTGCGCGGACGAAAGCTTGTTGCGCGAAAGCACTTGGCGAACTTCGTCATCCAGAATTTCGGCCGCCGTGCCTGGCAAGGTGTCCAGGCCGTTGTCGCGCAGCATGGTGAGATAGTCGCGCAGAGTCATGCCGGTCAGTTCCATGCCGTAGACAATTTCCATCGGAGAAAATGCGTGGATGTGCATTCCCGGTACAGCCTTCTTCACGGCCCGCAGAATGTCGCGGTAATAAAAAGGAGGCAAGCCGTGTGGCAGACCGCCTTGAATGCAAACTTCGGTCGCGCCCAAATTCCACGCTTCTTTACTTTTGCGTCCCATGTCTTCGAGCGAATGAAAATAGGAGTCGGCTTCGCGTGGGCCGCGGCTGAAGGCGCAAAACTTGCAGCCCACGAAACAGATGTTGGTGAAATTGATATTGCGGTTGACCACGTAGCTGACGATGTTGCCGACCAGGTCGCGCCGGAGTTCGTTAGCGGCTACCAGCAGCGCTAGTAAATCAGGGCCGTCACAGTTCGCCAGGCCGTAGCGCTCTTCGCCGGTCAGGCAGGCTCCGTCTTGCGTTTCGAGGACGCGCTCCAACGCGCCGCGAATCTGCGCGGACGCTTGCGGGGCGATTCCTTCCCAGGTCAGCGCGGGGAATTGCTCGAGATCTGAAGCCATAGCATTCTCCTATCGAAAAAGGTCGTTCTCCGCGGGCCGGATCAATTCCCATGCTCCACCTTTTCCACGGCGGTAAGCATAACCTCGAATGATGCATGCGGGAGTGCTTGCCAATTTGCCGCAGACCAGGCCCGCCGCGCAAGCCAGTTCGTCCGCTACCGCGTCGACCGTCGCGTGCAGCGAGTAGCCGTGCGGATCGCGGCGTCCGCGGTAGTCGACCAGAGGCCGCATGCCCGCTATGCCGATCGCAACTTCTGTCAAACCTTCGCGCCACGGACGCCCGAAACTGTCGCTGACGATGACCGCGATCTCGACGCCCAACTGCTTCTTCAACTGCTGCCGCAACCGCGCGGCGGAATGATCCGGATTCTCCGGCAGCAACACGGCGTGCAGGCCACCATCAACGTTCGAAACATCCACGCCGCTGTTGGCGCAAACGAAGCCGTGCTTCGTCTCAGTGATCAGCACATTGCGTTTTCGCCGCACGATTCGACGGCTCTCGCGGATCGCCAGCTCACGGATGCGTGCATCGAGCCCATGACGTAGAGCCCAGGACTGGGAAGCCGCTGAGGGCCGAATCTCATCGAGCGCGACCAGCGCGCCTTCCGCCTTCGAAACAACTTTGTGCTTTACGACGAGGATGTCACCATCCTGAAAGCGCAGCCCCAAACTTCTCGCCGCCGCCAACAAGCGCGCGGCCAGCGATTCTCCGGCGCGGATTTCTCCGCGGACCGCAATCGGAAGAATGCGAACTTCGCCAGTCGCCCGCTTAGACTTCGTCATGTTGACGATGGTTTCATAACTGCCGTTCAACTCACAAAGCCCTCAGGGGCTAAGCCCGCATTCTTTGAGTTCCTTAGTGGCACGGCTGAAGCCGTGCCCTTCCCGTTCGTGGAGAAGTCGAGATTCCAGCTTCGCACCAGTTTCTGCGAGCGGCGGTCTCCGCTGGCTGCGGCCAGTTCGCGGAGATCCTCAGGACGATCGACATCGAGCGCAATCCCTGGCAGTTCGAGCACAACACAAGGCAGGCCAGTTGCCTTCGCCGCCGACAGGTGAGGCAGGAAGCTGTCGTTGCCGAAACGCAGCGGGAACAGATCACTGGGAGATCGCCAGGCTGCGTTGGTGCCACGTCCGGCCGCATCGGGTACCAGCACCGCACCACCTTGCGAGTGCGGAGCGCTGTCCACGATCTTCTGCAGTTCTGAACTCTCGATCAATGGAATATCCGCCGGAACCACCAGAGTGCTGTTCGCTCCATGCTCTCGGCAAAACGCTGTCGCCATTTCGATGGCGCTAGTCTCTCCGGAGTTGTCGTCGGCAACGACCTCGAACTGGAAGCGCGCCGCCAAATCGCGGGCGAACGAATCGCTGGTCACCACGGCAACGGTGGAGCGACTCTGCCAGCGAGCCAGTGCTTCGCAGCACGTCCTCGCACATGGCCAGCGCCAGCGCGAGACGCTGTTCCGGACTCAATATCGAAGACAGGCGCTGCTTGGCGTCGGCGAGGTTCTTGACTGGAACCAGAATCATGCGCGCTCCACTGCGCCCTGCGCGGACGGAGGTTGCATCGCCGCTTCGAGCACGCTCTTGGCGAGCGCGATTCTATCTTCGTTCCTGCGCATAATGGTTGGAGTGCAATGCACGCGCATGCCGGTCTTGCGCAACTCTTCGGCGGCCAGGGCGTCCTCGGAATCGACCACTAGCATGTCGAGGAAATCGTGATAGCAGTCGGCAACTCCGGCAATCGAAACCGCAAAGCCTTGCGCCGCCATGAGTATGCCCGCGGGCCCGTTGACCGCAGCCCCCGCAACGATCGGGCTCACGGCCACAGAGCGGGCGCGGCTTTCGCGCAGCGCTTCGCGAATTCCCGGCACGACGAGAATCGGGCCGATGCTGGTTACCGGATTACTCGGCGCCAGCAACACTAGATCTGCCGACCGGATCGCCTCGATCACTCCCGGCGCGGGCTCGGCATCCGAGGCGCCGACGAAGCGCACCGATTCCACAGGATCCTGGTACCAGCGCTGGACGAAATACTCTTCGAAGCTCAAGTCACCTACCGGAGTCAAAACCCTTGTCTCCACGCGCGAATTGCTCATCGGCAGGATGCGAGCTTTGACGCCAAGCTTGGCCGCAATCTCGGCCGTGGCTTCGCTGAGTGTCTTGCCATCGGCCAGCAGCTTGGAGCGAAGAATATGCGTTGCCAGATCGCGATCGCCGGCGTGAAACCAGATCGGCTGACCTAACTGCCCCATGGCATTCAGGCAAAAAAAAGTGTCGCCCTTCACGCCCCAACCGCGCTCCTGGCTCAACTTCCCAGCCAGCATGTAGGTGATCGAATCCAGATCGGGTGAAACGTACAATCCCCACCACAACATGTCGTCGCCGGTGTTCACGATGATGGTCAGGTCTTCCGGACGAACGATTTGCCGGAGTCCATCCACGAACTTGGCGCCGCCGGTGCCGCCAGTCAAAACCGTGATCATGCCGCCCTCTTTTTTTGAGCGTACCCCTCAGGGTCTGCGGCGGAGCTTAGACGCTCCGCCAGCAAATCGCTGTGGGCCGCTGCTTGTTCTGCGAATTCAGGATAAACCGGCAACCGTTGGCGCAACTCGAATCTTTTTGCCTCGGTCCGTTGCTGCAATTGATGCAGGTGCGGCCAGGGCTTTTCCGGATTGATGAAATCCGGGGTCAGCGGCGAAACTCCGCCCCAGTCGTTGATGCCGCCGTCGAGCAGATCGGCATAGTGCGGATCGGAGAGATTCGGTGGCGCCTGAATATTCATTTGCGGCATCAGGAGCCGCGCGACAGCCAGGGTGCGCAGCATTTCTGCGCGGCCCGGTTCTGGCCAGCCAGCCATCGGCGTTCCACTTTTGGCGCGGAAGTTTTGCACGATGATTTCCTGGATGTGCCCGTACTTCTCATGCAGGTCGCGGATGGCAATCAGCGAATCCACACGCTCTTCCGCCGTTTCGCCAATTCCAATCAGAATTCCCGTGGTAAAAGGAATCTTCAGCCGTCCTGCATCTTCAATTACGCGCAGGCGCTTCTCCGGCTCCTTGTCGGGAGCATTGTCATGGGCGGCATTCTTCGCGAGCAGCCGCGTGCTGGTTGTTTCCAGCATGAGCCCGAGGCTGGGAGCCACGCGGGACAGCTGCTCCAGCCATTCCGCGCTCATCAACCCGGGGTTGGGATGGGGCAACAGGCTTGATTCGCGCAGCACCTTCTCGCACATCGCCTCCAGATAATGGAGTGTGGATTTATATCCCCACCGCCGAAGCGTGTCGCGTATCTGAGGAAAAAGCAGCTCGGGCTTGTCGCCCAGGCTGAAAAGCGCCTCGGTGCATCCCATGCGCTCGCCCTCGCGCACTACCTCCATCACCTCGTCTGGCGTCATGGTGTGCGCGCCAGGATCGCCGGGATCTCGCCGGAATGTGCAGTAGCCGCAGTAGTCGCGACACAGATTCGTCAAGGGAAGAAACACTTTGCGGGAATAGGTGATGACTCCCGGTTTGAACCTGGCCCGGGCACGTTGCGCCGCCGAGAGCAGAGAAGGCAGCAGGTCGTCGTCCGCTTGCAGCAACCGGCAGGCTGTTTCACGAGAGATCGGCTTGGCGCCGGCATCAGCCAACTCCGCAGCCGCCGCGGACAGCGCATCAGGGACAAAAGTGGCCATACCTCTTTGCTCCGAAATCACTCCTTGGCTCTCAAAGATACTTGACATCCTTGGCTGGCCGCAGCAAAATATCGCCAATTCAGGGAAAAACGCACATCCTCCTCGAGAGCTGAATAGTTGCCAAGTTTATGATGTCTAGCCAGCCGTCGCAATCCTCCCCAAAGAAAGTCAGCCGCGAACAGTGCAAGCATCCGCAGGTGCAGATCGTCTCCCGCGACGAAGAAGCTGAATATGTGGAATGCCAGGAATGTGGGGACGTGTTCGAGTCCAGCGAATTGAAGGACATGGCAATCGAGGAAAAGAAGGAACCAGAGGAAGAATGATCTGGGAGCTTATCTGATCTTAATCACCAGGTTTTCTGACGCATCCACCCAAAACTTCTTGCCTGGCGGGATTACCGTGGTCGAACTATATTCCGTGATCACAGCCGGGCCTTTCATCGTCCGGCCCGGGAGCAGGTCGGCACGTTCAAACACAGGCGTGGTCACGGTCTTGCCGTTAAAGGAGACGGCTGCACGTTCAACGGGCGTTACGCGTGGCGACAGTTGGCGCGCAGTTTGCCGCCGCGCAACTCTTGATTCGAGCTGGGAATGCTGCGGCCTGCGCAGCCGGGCGCGCAGACGCAGTGTGACCAGTTCAATTTCTCGCTCCGCGTGGTGATACCCGTAGCGGCGCTGATGTTCGCGGTGGAAGCAGGCTGTAACATTGTCACTCCCGGTCGCGGGTACGTTGAGTTCGTAACCTTGGCCACGATAGCGGAGGTCAAGACTCCTTTCATAGTGAAGCGCGCCGTGCCACCGCTCGGCGCGGAATTCCTTGTGCGCCGCCGCCTCCAGCTTGCGAAATTCTCGCTGCAGCGTTCCCCGCGGCAACCGATCGAAGCGCCGGAGGAGTGTGCGCGAATAATCTTTGACCACATCGCTGACCAGGATGCCGAACGCCGAAAGCGCACCCGGACGCGCGGGAATCATCACCGTCGGGATGGCGAGCGCCTCCGCCAGTTCGCAGGCATGCAGGCCGCCTGCGCCGCCGAATGCAACCAGCGCAAATTCGCGCGGATCGTATCCGCGCTCGATGGAGACGACACGTAAAGCCCGCTCCATGTTGGCATTCACCACGCGTACGATGCCAGCGGAGAATTGTTCCAGGCTCAAGCGCGAGCCGTGTTTCTTCAGCCATTTCGCCGTAATTCGCCGCGCTCTTTCCGCGTCGAGCGTGAACTCGCCGCCCAGAAAACGGTTGGGGCGAAGGCGCCCCATTAGCAAGTTGGCATCCGTTACGGTGGGTTCGGTTCCGCGACCGTAGCAGATTGGCCCCGGATCGGCACCCGCCGATTCCGGTCCCACGCGCAGGGAGCCTCCGACGTCAAAACGGGCCAAAGAGCCGCCTCCGGCGCCCACGGTGTGAATCTCCAGCATGGGAACTCCCACGGGAAGCCCGGCCACTTCCGATTGGCCGCCCGCCCGAACCTCACCTTGGACTGCGGCCACATCGGTCGAGGTTCCGCCCATGTCGAAGGAGAGAATTTTGCGGAAGCCGCTGCGCGCGGCCATCGCTGCTGCGCCTACGAGTCCGCCGGCCGGGCCGGAGAGCACGGTGCGCACCGGTTCGCGCGCCGCCGACTCCAGAGCGGTAATGCCGCCGCTGGATTGCATGACGAAGATTCTTGGCTCGTTTCGCTTCCGCGCGCCGGAGCCGTTCCCTGATTCTTTGGCGCGCTCGGCTAGTCTTTCCATGTAGCTCTGCATGAGCGGTTGCAGATAGGCGTTCACTACTACCGTGCTGGTGCGTTCGTATTCGCGGAACTCCGGCAGAATCTGATGAGACACCGAAAGCGGTTTGCCGAGTTCCCCCACGGTCGCAGCTACGGCCACTTCGTTTTCCGGGTTGGCAAACGAGAACAGTAGAGAAATAGCGATGGCATCTGGGCGGGCATGCCGCACCGTCTCGCGCAGCCGCGTCAACTCCGCCTCTGGCGGCCGTTCCAAAATCCGGCCTTCAGAAACCGTCCGCTCCTTGACGCCGAAGCGCATGTCCCGCGCAACGAGCGGCGCAATCCGATCAAAGAAAAAGTCATAGAGGCGAGGACGCGCCTGCCGTCCAATCTCGATGACGTCTTCGAACCCGAACGTCGTAATCAGCGCGACGCGGGCGCCTTTCCTTTGAAGCAGAGCGTTGGTCCCGACCGTAGTGCCATGCAGCAGCGTGAGGACTGCTCCGGTGCCAGGCTTGCGAATCGTTTGGCCGATTTTTCTGAGAGCTTCGGCAATCGCGCGCGAGGGGTCGTCGGGCGTCGAAAATACCTTCAGAGTTTTCAAAGTGCCGCCCTCGACCCACACGCAATCGGTGAACGTGCCTCCGGTGTCGATGGCGATGCGAAGTCCGGATTGCGATGCACGAGGCATGAACAGGGAAGACTATCACCGCTTGCGGCCTGTTGTTAGTTCTGGCTGGCCCGTGCCTGAAACATAATCGCCTCCTGACTCTGGCTGCCGTATTCTGAGGAAGTGAACGGAAAGACTTGGAAGGCGTGGCTGGTTCCTGGCGGCTTGTTATTGGCGCTGGTGGCGGCGCTCGTCAGCAGTTCGCTGTTCGTCCAGATCGCGCCCTCGCTGGCGTTCTACTACGTTGGCGTGTTCACGGCCGGATTGATTCTTGCCTGGCGTTTTAATTCCAGTCGTTTTTTGTTTTCCCTGCTGGTGCTGCTGCTGGCGCATCGTTCGGTCAATTTCTTTTCCAATGGCCAGGTACAGACGGGCCCCGGACGCATGGCGGTTGCGCTCGCCGCGCTGCTGATCCCGCTGAATTTCATAATATTCGCCCAGATGCGCGAGCGCGGCCTGGTGTTTGCGGGAATCGCGCCGCGCTTTGGATTGCTATTCCTCGAATCGGTAATGTTCGCGGTGCTGTGCCGGCCGGAGAATAGTCCGGCTAATCCGCATCATCCCGGCGAGGCTCCGATCCCGCCCTGGATTCTGTTGAGTTTTGTGGCTGCGACCGGGGTGTTCGTCTGGCGTTTTTTTCAAACTCGCAAGCCGATCGAGCCCGGCTTTGCGTGGTCCGTGGCGGCGGTTTTCCTGTGGCTGCAATTCGCCCCACTCGGCAAGATGGCGGACGCCTATGTCGCCACGGCCGCCCTGATCCTTGGCGCCTCGCTGATCGAGACTTCCTATGTACTGGCTTACTACGACGAACTCACCGGCATTCGCGGACGGCGTGCCTTCAACGAGGTGCTGCTTTCACTCGAGCAGCAATACGCCATCGCCATCGTCGACATCGACCATTTCAAGAACTTCAACGATACCTACGGCCATGATGTGGGCGACCAGGTATTGTGCATGGTGGCTTCGCGGCTGTCTCACGTCGGCGGGGACGGCCAAGCGTTTCGCTGTGGAGGAGAAGAGTTCGCCATCGTTTTTCACAACACATCCGCGAAAGAGGCTTTCGAGCATCTGGAAACGCTACGCCAGATCATTGAGAAATCCACGTTTCGTGTGCGTGGCTTGGAAAGAAGAGCTGGAGGAGGTGCCGAGAACAATGCAGAGAAGGAAAGCGATCGCCGCGCGAGCGAATCCGACCGCAGAAAATCACGGAAGAAGAAAGCCGCTGCAAGTCATAATCAGTCGCCCGATCGTTTATCGGTGACGGTGAGCATGGGCGTCGCCGAGCCGAGCACCCGCTACCGGCAGCCCGAGCAGGTGATCCAGGCAGCCGACCAGGCTCTGTATCGCGCCAAGAATAATGGAAGGAACCGGGTAGAACTGGCTTCCACAGCCCCGCTTCGGGTGACCGAAGGCAAGCGCGCGAAGATATCACGGCTGTGAGAGGCTGCCGAGCGTCAGGCGAATCTCACTTCACGAATACCTGGTATGCCCACGGCTTCAAACTGAGTTTTGCAGACGCGTCCAATGCGACGGGTTGGCCGCCGAAGTAGTTTGTGTACTTGCCGTGATAAAGACTGTCCTGGAAGGTTACTGTCTGCGTCTGATCTGAGAAATTGATTACCACGAAAACCTTGTCCGCATCATTCTGCCGCACAAAGCTGAACACCTTGTCGGGGTGACTGTTGGGAACCGCGATCATAGTTGCACCCCAATGCGCATTCCAGAGTGCGGTGTTCTTCTTCTTGAGCGCGATCAGCTTCTTATAAAGATCGCCGTTCGCGTGCGCTTTCCAGACGATCGGATCTTTCTCGAAGAACTTGAGGCGCTTCGGATTGCCCGCTTCCTGCCCGTTGTAGATCAGGGGCATGCCGTCGCCCACGGCGGACAGCACCATCGCGGCCTCGAGGCCCTTGCCAAATTGTTCGAACTCGGTTCCATCCCACGCATTCTTGTCGTGGTTGCTGACAAACGTCATGCGCATACTGTTGGGCGGGTAGGCGCTCTCATTCGAGGAGTAGTAGCCAATCAGCCCACCCAGATCTTTCGGCTTGCCGGTGGTGATCTGATGGACGGCGTCATACCATCCCCAGGCGTACGTCATATCGAAGGCCTCGGCATGCAGGTCGCGGGAGTCTGCTTCTGCCAGCATGAAGACAGGTTTGATGACGTCGAGTTCCTTGCGCGCGTTGTTCCAGAAATCCACGGGGACAAAACCGGCTACGTCACAGCGATAGCCATCGATGTCAGCTTCTTTCACCCAGTACTTCAGGGCATCGGTCATGTACTTGCGCAGGCCTTCTTGGCGGTAGTCGAGATCGATAATGTCGGTCCAGTTCTGCCACGGTGTTGGCGTGAAGTCGCCTTTCCAGTTGCGCGCATACCATTCGGGGTGGTCGTGGACGAGGACGTTATCCCAGGCCGTATGATTGGCGACCCAATCGAGAATGACGTGCAGGTGTTGCTGGTGGGCCGCTGCGACGAAATGCTTGAGATCATCCAGCGTACCGAACTCGGGATTCACGCTGTAATAGTCCTGTACCGCGTAGGGACTTCCTAAAGTGCCCTTGCGATTCTTTTCGCCGATCTTGTGGATCGGCATCAGCCACACGATATCGACGCCCAGGTCCTTCAGCCGGGGCAGTTGTTTTTCAGCCGCTTGGAAAGTGCCTTCCGGCGTGAACTGACGGGTGTTGATCTGATAGATGGTGGCGTTCTTGCTCCACTCTGGATGGTGGATCTTTACGTACGGTATGGGTTGATAGGGGTTCGGCTGATGCGCAACCGGACTGACCGCGCCTTTTGGAGTCGTCGTACAACTGATCTGCAGTGCCACAAGCAGAGCAAGGATCAACACCTTGAAGCGCATGGACAAACCTGCGTGCGGCATTTGCTTTGGTGTCATTTGACCACTTCACCCACGAAAGCTCCGAAGGGCTGCAGCGATACCCCGGAATCGACCGCTTCCGCCTCCGAGGCGGCCAACGGCTTTAGTTTGGCGCCGGCGAAGCCTTGCTGAGCGAGGTCGAAGGTGATCTTTTGTCCGGCGTTCGACATGTTCAGAGCTACCAGTACGGCTTTGCCCTTGTAGGTGCGCAAATAGGAGAGCACGTTGGGGTCATCCTGATTGAGCGGGACGTAAGCGCCCTCGATCAGCGCGGGATTTGTGTGGCGCAGGGCGAGAATGCGCTTGTAGAAGTTCAGGATCGAGCCGGGATCTTTGAGCTCGGTCTCGACGTTGTGGGTCGCATAGCTGGCGGGCACGGGAAGCCATGGAGTGCTTTTGCTGAAGCCGGCGTTGGGCTCGTTCTTCCACTGCATCGGGGTGCGTTCGCCGTCACGGCCTTTTTCCGCGGGCCAGCCTAATTTTCCGACTGGGTCCTTGACGTCCTCCTTGCGTTGCGGATCATTGTTTTCCATCCCGATTTCTTCGCCGTAATACATAACCGGCGTGCCGCGCAAAGTCAGGTAAAAAGCGGCCATAAGCTTGGCGATCTGGTCATTATGGACGCCATCGCCGTAACGGTTATAGGAGCGGACCATGTCGTGATTGCCGATGACGTAGACGGGCCATCCGCCGGCGGAGTCCACGGCCGCAACCTGGCGTCGAAACTGGGCGGGGTCAACTTTCTTGATGGTGGTGAACATGAAGTCCATGGGCATCTGCAACTCATCGCCGTGCGCGCCGTAGTAAGCCTTCAACTGCTCGATATTGCTGGTCCAGGTCTCGCCGATCAGGACGGCATGGGATTCATCGGCCACCGAGCGCAGTTGGCGAAGCACGTCGTGGAGCTCGGGAAGATTAGCGTTGTACCGGTTCTCCAGGTTCGGATCGCCGTACTTGTTCACGCCGGGCAGGACGGGATTATCGTGGAGGTCGGGATCCTCAAACAGCGTATCCACGGCGTCCAGGCGAAAACCGGAGACGCCGCGCCGGTACCACCAACGGGTCACATCGAACATGGCTTTTTCGACGGCAGGGTTGCGCCAGTTGAGGTCGGGCTGTTGGGGATAGAAGAAGTGATAGTAATACTGTCCGGTTTTGTCGTCGAATTTCCAAGCCGAGCCGCCGAAGATCGAAATCCAGTTATTGGGCGGCTGGTCAGGGCCGCGCCCGTCACGCCAGATGTACCAATCGCGGTGGGACGCGGTGCGGGACGAGGCCGAATCCTTGAACCAGGGGTGCTGATCGGAGGTGTGGTTCAGGACAAAATCGAGAATGACGTGGACGCCTGTCTTCCGGCCGCCCTTCACCATACGCTCAAAATCCGCGAGGGTGCCATACATGGGATCAATATTTTCGTAATCGGCGACGTCGTAGCCGAAATCCACCTGCGGTGAGGGGAAACAAGGTGTGATCCAGATGGCGTCCACGCCTAGATCGTGGAGGTAGCCCATCTTCGAAGTTATGCCTTTCAGGTCGCCGATGCCGTCATTGTTGCTGTCGGCAAAACTGCGCGGATAGATCTCGTAAAAAACGGCGTGCTGCCACCACTCGTGCCCTTCGGCATCACGGGAATTGGTTTGCGAGGCACAAAACGCCACGGGAAGGAGGAGGAAAAAGAGGCGAATCAGAGCGCGCTTCAGCATGAAATTTTCTCGTTCAAAACATACTGGCAGACGGTCGAACCAAATCGCTTACTGGACATTGAACACAGCGAGCGTCCGGGACGGCACCGTGACACGCAACTCACCTGCGGCAATTTCTGCGGCTGTGTTGCCAAATGCAGATTGCAGACGCTGCGCGCTCGCCAGCGGCGTGTCTGCCACGGGAATCTTCAGTTCGCGACTGGAAGACGAGTTATTGTAGACCACGAGCAATTTCTCCTCCGGCAGGTCGCGCAGGAATGCGTAGTAGCTCTCATCCCATCCGATGTGCCACTGTTTTCCGGTGCGGAGGGCGGGATGCGCTTTGCGCAGCGCCAGCAACGATTGCACATACGCGAACACATCCTGCTGTTCCGGAGTGCGGCCGCTGGCGGTGAAGGCGTTGCCCGGATCGCCGGGGAACCCTCCGGGGAAGTCGCGCCGGTTGTCGGGATCGCCGCCGCCGGGCATGGCAATTTCGTCGCCGGAATAGATTTGCGGAATCCCGCGCAAGGTCAGCAACAGTGATAATGCGGCTTTGAGTTTGGCCGGACTGCTGCCTTTTTCACTCACGAAGCGCCCGTCATCGTGATTGCCGATGAAAGTAACCAGCATTTCAGGATGGGGATAGAGTTCATCGTGACGAAGAACATCGACGATCTTCTCCATCGAATCGCCCTGGATGATGACATCCCGCAAGGCAAATTCGAGCGGGAAGTCGAAAACCGTGGTGAGGCCGGAATCGATACCGTCGAACTGCTTTCGACCGCCTTCGAAGAATGACGTGATGGTCGAATCGCCATCGGCTACCTCGCCGACGCCGTTGATCAGCGGATAGACCTGGCGCAGCCGTTGGTGCCATCCGCTCCAGAACTGGCGCGTGGAATAGGGAAATGTATCGAGGCGGAATCCATCCAGTTGCGCGCTCTCCGTCCACCACATCGCATTCTGCGCGAGGTAGGTGGCGAGCTCGGGATCGTCCGGATTCAGATCGGGCAACTTGCCCGCGAACCATCCGTTGAGAGTGGCGAGATACTCGCGCGGGGAAGCGTGCGGATCGACCAATCCTACAATTCGCGTCAGGATTCGAAGAGCACCGTGTACGACCACTACACGGGCGTGGGAGAGGTGCTGGCCATCCACGCACTTGATGAGGCGTTCGGCACACTGGGGCGGAGAATTCTGGTGAAGCGCGGAAGTTTGTTCACGCTTGATGACGTGAAGAATAACAACCTGATCTTTGTCGGCTCTCCGTCAGAGAATCTTTCGTTGCTCGACATTCCTAACATGCAGGAATTCGTTTTTCAGAGGGTGCCGGCGGGGCCGCGCCAGGGCGATCTTTCGATCGTCAACAAACATCCGAAGGCGGGAGAGGCGGGCAGCTACCTTGCCAGTCCTTCCAATGTCCCGCTGACGGAAGATTATTCGGTTGTCGGGCTGGTGCCGGGAATATCGGGCCGGTACGTGATGATTCTGGCGGGAACGACCACGTTCGGGACGCAAGGCGCAGTGGAATTTGTTTGCCGCCAGGAGTCGGTGGAAAAATTGCTGCATGAAATTCCTGGCTCTGGCATCGGGCCGCTCCGGCCCTTCGAGGCGCTGGTCCGAGTAAAGATCGCTCGCGGTGTGCCGGTCGGAACTGAACTGGTCAGCGTGCGCGTGCGGTGAGGTGTCGCCAGCGCGTCATAGTCTCACCTCAGTGGCTAAAGTCGATTCTTAAGCAAGCCGGCTATCGCAGCGGTAAACCCCTGTGCCACCCAAAGTCGACTGCAATATAGCTGGAAGGGCGAGGGCGCCCGTCGCTCCAGTGTGAAATTCAAGACTTGGCTGTGACGGCATGGCCGGGAAGCGAACTGCTGGGATGGCGCAGGTCGTAAAGATCTTCCACGCGCTGTGTCAGCATGGCCGCCAGGATGAAAAAGATTCCCCCCGCCACTACCGCGGCGATGCGGTTGTTGTTCAGCAGATGTTTCATGACCATGCCGAATCCGAGCGAGGCCGTGATTTCCGGAATCACGATGAAGAAATTGAAGATTCCCATGTAGACGCCGGTCTTTCCGTGGGGGAGCGATCCGGCAAGAATGGAGTAGGGCATGGAGAGAGTGCTGGCCCAGGCAATGCCGACTCCGACCATGGAGAACAGCAGCAGATATTTGTTGTGAATCACGGCGACGGAAAGCAGGCCTAATCCGCCACAGATCAGGCAGAGACTGTGAGTTGCCTTGCGTCCATATTGCCGGGCGAGGGCGGGTAACACGAATGAAAATCCGAAACACACCAGCGAGTACATTCCGAAACAAACGCCCGCCCACTCGACGCCCGTGGAATACAGGGGAGAATTTGTGTCGGCGGCGCCGAAGACGTTGCGCGCCACCGCCACCGGAAAGTAAAGCCACATGCAGAACAACCCCAGCCAGGTGCAGATCTGCACCCAGGCGAGTTGCCGCATAGTGCGGGGCATTTCGCGGATGGACGCCAGGATGGCGCGCGCGCCTGCGCCGAAGCCTCTGTGCTCGGTTTTTTCTTTCTGAAACTCCGCCAGATTGTCAGGCGGATATTCTTTCGTTGTGAAAATGGTCCAGAGCACCGCGCCCAGGAACGCCGCCGCGCCAATATAAAAAGAAAGACGCACGGTGAAAGGAATCGTGCCCGCGGCCCTGGTTCCACCGACGTGAAAAACATTGGTCAGCAGGTAGGGCAGTGCCGAGGCAATCACCGCGCCGAGTCCGATGAACAGGCTCTGCATGGCGAAGCCGCGAGTACGCTGAAATTCCGGGAGCAGGTCGGCGACGAATGCGCGAAAGGGCTCCATGCTGATGTTGATGCAGGCGTCAAGAACCCAGAGCAGACCGGCGGCCATCCAGAGCGCCGAGCTGCGCGGCATTAAGATGAGCGCTATCGAACTCAGAATCGCACCGGCGAGAAAGTAGGGACGCCGCCGGCCCAGCCGGCCCCAGGTGCGGTCGCTGGCGTGGCCGATGATGGGCTGCACGATCAATCCGGTCAACGGCGCGGCCATCCAGAGAATCGGAATCTGATCGGCCCGCGCCCCCAGGTATTCGTAGATGGCGCTCATGTTCGCCATCTGCAATCCCCAGCCAAACTGGATGCCGAGGAAGCCGAAGCTCATGTTCCAGATTTGCCAGAAGGTTCGTGGCGGCTTGTCCATAGATTCTTTCTACCGCAGATTTTCTTACCGATCGTACAGCACGACCAGGGATCGCAGCCTGGCACTCAACTCGCCGCGCAATGCTCCCGGACGATAGCGCCATTTCCAGTTGCCGCTAACCCTGCCCGGAAGATTCATACGCGCTTCGCTACCCAAACCGAGCACATCCTGCAAAGGCACGATCGCCACGTCCGCGACCGACGCCAGCACGGCACGAATCATAGCCCAGTTGATCTCGGAATCGTCGTGGAGACTGAGATAGGCGCGGGCGAATTCGTGTTCCTTACGGACATCTTCCGGAGTGCGTGTGCTGTCGCCTGCTCCCGAACTCGACCACCAGCCCACCGTCGTGTCATTGTCGTGTCCGCCGGTGTAGGCGACCAGGTCGTGGCTGTAATTGTGCGGACGAAAGGATGGGCCCTGCGGATCGGTGCCGAACGCGAATTGCAAAAGGCTCATACCGGGCAGACCAAACTGCTGCCGCAGTTTCTCCACCGGCGGAGTAATGACGCCCAGATTCTCAGCCACGATCGGCAGCCCGCCAAAGGCGTTCTGCAGTGCCGACAGAAAATCCTCGCCTGGACCTTTGATCCAGCGCCCGTTTATGGCAGTCGTTTCGTTGGCAGGAACCTCCCAGTAAGATTCAAAGCCGCGAAAATGATCGAGGCGCACCATATCGAAAAGCGCGAGAGAGGCGCGAAAGCGCTCGATCCACCATTTGTATCCACTGGCGGCGAGCAAGTCCCAGCGATAAATAGGATTTCCCCAAAGCTGACCGGTGGCGCTGAAATAATCTGGTGGCACGCCCGAGACCACGGTGGTACGGCCCTGTTCGTCGAGATAGAACAGATCGGGATGAGCCCAGACGTCGGCGCTGTCGTGCGCAACATAGATGGGGATGTCGCCCATGAAGCGTATGCTGCGCTGCTGGCAATAAGTCTTGAGATGTTCCCACTGCTGGAAGAATTCGAACTGCCAATACTTGTAAGCTTTCAGCTCCGGCGCGAGTTTTCCTGACCACTCGCTCAGGGCATGAGCGTCTCGCCTGCGAATCTGCGGGTCCCATGAGGTCCACATGGCGCCTTGGTGCGCGTCTTTGCAGGCCATGAAAAGCGCGTAGTCGTCGAGCCAGGGGCTGGCACTCTCGCAAAAACGCTCGAAGGCGGCACGATCGGCGCGGGAGCCGTCAGCAAAGAAAACCTGCGCCGCGCGTCGCAGAGCGGCCATCCTGAACGCGATCACCGGGCCGTAGTCGACAGAGTCATCGGGAAATGCCGGCGCCTGAGCCAGGTCTGACTTTTGCAGCAAGCCATGATCCCGCAGCCGCTCGAGACTGAGCAAAATCGGGTTGCCGGCGAAAGCAGAAAAACACTGATAGGGAGAATCACCATATCCGGTGGGATTCAGCGGCAACACCTGCCATAACTTCTGTCCGGCGGCAAAGAGGAAGTCGGCGAATTCATAGGCGCAGGGGCCGAGATCACCGATGCCGAAGCGTCCGGGCAAGGAAGTGAAGTGCAACAGGATGCCACTACATCGCGGAAATTTCACTCCGTAACAATACGCAGGTCGGCGGCGCTAGAGCAAGGCATGTCCATGCCGAAGATGAAAGCGCTCTGCGGAAGGTTGAAGGACTGCCAATGCCCTTTGCATGCCATGACGCTTGAGTTGGTGTAAGTGGTGAGGGGCTTTCTGCGGTAAACGCGCTGATGCCGACCGTGGTAAACTGAAACTCCGCACGACGGAGAGGTGGCCGAGAGGCTGAAGGCGGCGGTTTGCTAAACCGTTATAGGGTCTAACAACTCTATCGAGGGTTCGAATCCCTCCCTCTCCGCCAGAATTCCCGTATATCGTTCTGACACAGAGATTTCCTGCTCACAGTTCATCGGGGTTTCGCTTCCTTCTGCTGCCCCAACGAGCCTTTTTTGCTGCACAGTTGCTGCACAGTTAGCTTCGAGCGTTTTCATTGCCACCGTGGCGTCCTCAGAAACCATCTTCACGTAAATGTTCATCGTGGTCGTCACATTCGCGTGTCGCAGGATTTGCTGGATGACCTTGTCGGGGACTCCCAGCCGGTTGAGGTTCGTGGCCAACCCGCGTCGAAAAGCATGCCACCCATACCACGGTAGCTTTGCGGCTTCGAATGCGGGCCGGATCACGTTCGTCGCCAGGGCATCCAAGTTCAGGGGTTTCCCTTGCGGGCTCTGCAGAATGTACCCCTGACGCAGATTGCCTGAACGCGCTCGGTGTCTTTCGAGAAAAAGCCTTAACTGTGCAATGACCGGAATGGCCCCCTTGCTCTTCTCCCGCTTCGGTTCGTCCACATGGCTTCGCCATACTGCCTGCTTCACCCTGATGGAAAAGCCATCGTAGTCTTCCCAGAGAAGACCGCGGATTTCACCCTTGCGAGCGCCCGTGAATGCCGCTACTGCAACTGCGGTAGCGGCTGGTTCAGGAAGGATGCCGAGCATTTGCACTTCCTCTTCAAGCGAGTATGCATGGGTCTCACCGCCGGGACGAGCCCTGGGCAGTTCGACCTCGTGCATGGGGTTGGCCGTGTCGAGCACTCCCTGTCGTCGTGCATACCGGAACACGCCGCTAAGAAAGTGTTTGATGTGGCCAAGCGAGGTGCGGCACAGATCTTCCTGACGGGCAATGGATAGCAACATTTGCTCGCAGTCGAAGGTTCTATACTCGCGCAACGCTTTCTCTCCATTCGGTTCAATGTAACGCTTCCAGAGGTTGCGGTAACCGCGATACGTCGACCGACGTTTCTGTTGCTCCGCGTAAGGAAAATACACGGATTCGATAAATCGGTTCAGGCTCATCGTGCTCTCCGCGACCACCACGCCGTCGTTGAATGGCCGCAGTGTTTTCTCGGCCAATTGTGCGACGGAGCGTTTCGTACGATAGGGTCCGATAGCTTGCGCGAGGCGGCGGCACTTTTGAAGGCGCTTGAAACTTCCATCCTCAAGTACCACCTCTTCGCGATACCGGACATACCAAAACCCACATCTTAGAAATATGTGACCTGCCTGTTGCTGACGGGCTCTTTTCATCTCAACTCCTTTCATCGAGTCCGTCCCAGGCGCCTGTTGTTCCCCATCACTATACGCCGCCGAATCCACAGTTCAAGCCCGTCGCTGCCCCAAAGAAAACGCACATATTTGCCGAAATTCACATGCGGCAAAGGATCTTCGGCGCGCCCACGCACTTGGTCACGAACCCAGGAAACGGGCACACCCCAGCGCCGCGCGAGTTCTCCGCTGTCGATAAATTCGTACGTTACGATTCGCGGTGAACTCGCCTCGGGTTGGGTCTGACCACTTTGGTTAACGGTCTCGGGGAATGATGACTGGGAGGGGACACTCCCGGCTGAATTCGTCGATGGCTGGCTCTTATTCTGCATGCAGACCTCTGTGTAAAACGCGGGATCGGCGATTTTGACCAAATTTGCTTCAGTTCTGCCGTCCTGTCTAATGAATTCTCGGGAGTCTGTTATTCCTCCAGCGACTATTAGCTTTGAGAAACGAGTGCATTCCGTCAGATTTTCATTGACTGGTCTGCTTTATGGAGGTGTAGCTTGATGAAATAGCGGGACTTGCGGAAGCGATAAAAACGCAGGAAAGCGTCAAAGCATCTTGATACGGCACTTGCGCCTTGCCTTTGTCCCGGCCTTGTTCCGCAGATTCCGATACCAGTCAGAGCATTTCAGTGAGGTATTTAGAGGGATTGTGTGCCAGCGAAGAGCTGACGAAACTACATTGCCAATGTACTTCGTTACCAACCAGATGGAAATTTCTGCTCTCTACCCCGACGATGAGCTTGTTCGCTAAACCATAAACACAAACGGCTATTAGTCCTTCAGGGAATAACACGTTCCCGAACTTTCATTGGACAGCTAAATTGAGCGGGGTTAGGTTTGCGCCACACGCAGCGGATTTTCGCTGCTCCTGGAGGCGCAAATGTCATCCCGTTGGTTCCAATTCCGTCGTATCCATCGAATCCAAACCTTCCTTCGATCAAAGTGGGCGCGTTTAACCTCCGTTTTTTTCGCGCTGCTTTTTCTCATGCCTGTGGCCGCGCTGGCACAGAACTCACCGTTCGACACCGGCTTCACCGCCATCCAGAGCCTTTTCACCGGCACCATTGCCAAGGTTGCCAGTCTGGTTGCGATCGTGATCGGCGGCTACGGCTTCGCCCACGGCGAGCCGGGCGCAAAGAAGGCGCTCGCCGGCGTTGCCGCCGGAACAGGCATCGCCGTCCTAGCCGTCAATGTCCTGAGCTGGCTCTGGGGCGTTTAGCGCGCTTCCTATCCGTTTGGGACCCCCTTCCCTTAACACGCTTCATTGGGCGAGAGATTTATGGCAGACAAAACACAGCAGAAGCATCGGACAAATCGAGTCTTCAAGAGCCTGCACAAGCCCCTCACCTACCTGGGCGTGGAGCGCACGCTGTTTTACTTCGTCTGCGTCGGCGCGGTGGGGGCCTTCAATCTCTTCAATTCCATCCTCGCCGGTTTCGCCGTCTTCATTGGTGGTTTCACCTTCGGGCATTGGGTGACGAACAGCGATCCGGCATTCCTTCGCATCCTGGCAAAATCCGAACGCTACAACGTGCGTTATGACGCAGCGAAACAGCAGGTCCCACACGTGGAGGTGCTGTGATGCTGCGAGTCGATAAGGTGATCAAGCCGTGGAAGGAGAGCGCGGCCCTCAACGACCATATCAACCTCTATGGCTTCTGGAATGAAACGACCTTCCTGACTAAGAGTGGCGATGTCGGCATGGTCCTCAACGTTTCCGGCGTGGATTACGAAAGCCTTGATCGCTCGGAGCAAGAGTATGCGGTGAAACGGCTGGAGGCGGCTCTGAAAGCTTTCGGCCCAGGCTTCCACGTTTACCAATATCTCTTCAAGTCGAACCGGCCCGACATACCCTTCGCCAAATATGGCGACCCGATTGTGGAAGCGGCGATTGAGCAGCGGCGGAAGTTCTTCGAGGCCAAGCGCGACCACCTTTATCAGGTTGAGATCTTCTACTGCATTCTGCTCGAAGGCGCACGGTCAAAAACCGGAGTGGGCGCGGCGTTCAGCCAACTCTTTCGCGATCCTGCCGGGGCCATCGGCGAACTGAAAGCGCAGTTCACGAACGACAACATGAAGACGCTCTTGCGGTCACAGATCGAGCGCGATGTTGCGCAGCTCGACCAGCGCGTGCAGGCATTCGCACGACAGCTCGCGGACTTCATGCAAATCGAGGTCTTGAACCGACAGGGACAGTTCACGTTTTTCCGCCGATTGCTTAACTTCGACGACTGGCGCATTGCGGGCAAGCCGCAGTTCACGCAGTTTCTCGACTATCAAGTCGCCAACTCGAACATCGAGGCCGAACGCGATCATCTGCGCGTGGGCGATCACATCGTCCGTGTGCTGACGATGAAAGAGGCCGTCACCGAAACACGGCCATTGGCGCTCGACGCGCTGCTGAAGATCCCGGCCAACTTCCGAGTCATTACGGAATGGACGCCCCTCGCAGCAGATAAG
>CAWITH010000039.1:0-32873 GCA_963838935.1 uncultured Acidobacteriaceae bacterium | reverse complement strand
CAAAAAAAATCAGGCCGCCCACAAGGGACGGCCTGGTTTGGCAAAGTCCTCCGGGGAGGAGGGAAAAAGTTATAGCGACGGTGGAGTCGCACTCGCTGTCGGGGTCGGGTTGCTGGTGGGCGCCTGCGCCGGTGTCGGTGTCGTTCCAGCCTCGGTATTGGTCATCAGGCGGATATCCACGCGGCGGTTCTTGGCGCGACCGTCGGCAGTCTTATTCGACTCGACCGGCTTATCCTTGCCCAGCCCAATCACATAAATCTTGTAGGCCGGAACGCTCTTCTCCGAAGCCAGATACTGAATCACAGCCTTGGCGCGGCGCTGGCTCAGATCGTAGTTGTATTCCGAACTGCCCACTGAGTCGGCCCCGCCCTCGACCGTGATGATGTATCCCTTGGTAGTGGCTACGCTGGCGGCCAGTTGGTCGATCGCTTCCCTGGCTTCCTTCGTCAGATTGTCTTTGTTGAATCCGAAGTGAACGGCCGTTTCCACCACGGGGCGATAATTGTCGAGGTTGACGACAGCGTTGGTCAGGACATCGACACGCTGGGTGGCCGCATTCGCCGACAGTTGCGCCTTATCAGCTTCGCTTCCCGCAGCCAGAGCCTTCTGGTCCACTTCTGCGGCCTTGGCCTGGACAGCCTGGATTCCGGCCTGAGCGCGTTGATCGACGTCCTTGATGTCTTTCGAGTTCTTCGCCGTCAGGTCGTCGAGTTCATTGGTCTTGTTGATCAGCGGCGTGGTCTGCTGGCGCACGTAATTCTTGGTTGTGCATCCGAGAGTTGCGGCCAGTGCAACCGCCAGCATTAGGGTCAATCTCAATTTCAATGAGGTGCGATTCATAAGCGTTTAAGGGGCTCCTTGCCCAAATATTGCTCTGTTCCGAAATTTATGTCGGTCCTGCTAAAAGTCTCTCCACCGGACCTGTCCTTTGGTAATGCACGAGGAATGCCATTGCAGGCTCGCAAAAGAAACGGCTAAACCATTTTATATCAACGCCTTGGAAATTGACTGTGGGAAATGCATAATTCCCCGACCAAGGCAATCGCGGTATTAACCGTAGAAATTTTATACTGTTTAGAGTTTGGCTGGGAATTGGTAGGAGGGGATGCGCCAGCCTCAATGCGTAATCTTGTCCCAAGCTTGTTCGAACTGAGAAAGCAGCGGCATCTCGCCCTTCTGCAACCCGGCGCGTCCCATCACGCGCCACAGATAGGTCTGGGAAGGCCGGCTGCTGACATCCGCGCCGTGCGCATCATAGACTGCCAACACATCCTCTGATGGGCGAGACTGCACGAGCAAGATGACGTCAGCGTCTTGCGGCCGGTATACCACAGTCAATTTACCCCATTTCTGGATTGAATCCTGGACGCGGCTGATCGCTTCGCGGTCCTCGGGAAGGAGGTTGGGATTGAACTGATCGCCATCGTAGGCAGCCACGTATACGAAGCGCGCGTTGGCAAAAATGCGCGGCATCTCCGGAGCGTTTGCTGCCCAGGCGGCAGTGCTCATCGTCAGAGTTAGAGTTAGACTTAACGTCAGACTTAGCAACACCACGGCAAAGATATTCTTCTTCATGCGACAGTCCTACTCACTATCCTACTAAGTAGGATGCCGCCTGGACCAGCGGAGTTGTCACTCCTCGGTAACTCGCCTCACATTACCGGCGGGACAGTGATCCCCATGGCCGCGAGGACACGAATGAGTTCCCGGCGAACCACGGCCGCGGTGGTCAACAGGAATCTCTTCCGGCCCTCATCCGCTTCGCTCAGGATGGGATAGCGGTGGTAGAAGGTGCTGAACAACTGGGCCAGTTGGAACGCATGCTTGGCAAGGTAAGCGGGTTCCGTGGTCGCGATGCACTGGCCCACGATATAAGAGGTTTTCGCAGCCGCCAGCCAGAGTTCCCAGATGTCGTTGCCGGAGTCGCCCGTAAGGAACTTAGCAAAATCCGCCGTGGAGACGCGGCTTGCCGCGTCTAGGCAAAACGCATCCGGATTCAACCCACCTTTACGGAAAATGTTGGAAGCGCGCACGACGGCATATTGCGCGTAAGGACCGGTATCGCCCTCGAAACTCAGGGCGTCTTTGAAATCGAAGGCGATCACGGAGGGCTTGGTGAACTTCAGCATGAAGTAGCGCAGGGCCCCGATTGCAATCTGCGTAGCAACGCTGGCGCGCTCTGCTTCGCTTAACTCGGGATGTCGCGCATCAACCTCCTTACGCGCTGACGTGATGAGAGCATCCAGAAGATCGTCCGCCTTCACGCCGAAGCCCTTGCGGCCGGAGACCTCGATCCACGGCCTCGCCTTATCTTCTTCGCTCAGGTCGTAGCCAAGTTCGGCGGCACAGCGCGGGGTGAGCGCGACCATCTCGTAGGAGAAGTGCGTGTAGCGATCGGCGGCTTCGCCGTGGCCGAGCCCGCGCAGCGCTTCGATCACCGTGTTCTGAGCCTCAGCCTGGCGCGCATCGATGACGTTGTAAATTTCCGCCACATCGCCGAAGTGGGGATGGTCGGGCTCGCCGTCGGTGGTAGAGATCCAGCAGTCGTGCGCATTGGGATAGCGATAGAATTTCCGATAGCCGAAATCGCGGCCGAGCAGGCCGAACTTCCACATGTGATAGGCGATGTCTTTGCCGACGTAGCCGACCGTGCTGTTGGAGCGGACGATAACTTTCTGATCTTCTTCTTTTATCTCTTCGCCCGCAGCGTTTTCAGCGGCTTCAGAATTTGCCGTTCCTGCGCGCCGCATCACCCAGCAGCCCTTATTCTTGCCTTCCATCTCGTAGGTTAGAACTCCGGCTTCCTTCAGCTTGGTAAAGGCCGCATCCCAGAAGTGAAGGTGAAGGATTTCGCTCTCGCGCGGCAGGAAGTCGTACTCGATGTCGAGCCGGTCCATGGTTTCGAGATGGCGCTTCAGGACGGCAATGGAAATCAAATCCGCAACCGCCGCCGTCTCATTGTTCCCCTCCTCAATCGCGTGCAGCGTCGCGGCGCGTGCCCGCAGGTTCGCCTTGTCCGCTTCGTACCAATGCGAGACGCGGGCATAGAGATCCCAGCATAGGTAATCGAAGCGGGGCGCGGCGGCGAGCGCTTTAATCTGCGCGCGTGACTTCTGCTCGATGTGGAGGAATCCGACTACGACGTCGGCGACTTGCACTCCGGTATTGTCGATGTAGTTCTGGACGTCCACTTCCCTACCCGCAAAGCGCAGCAGGCGGACGAAGGTATCGCCGAGAATGGCGTTGCGCAGGTGCCCGATATGCGCCGCCTTGTTGGGGTTGATGCTGGAATGTTCGACCAGCACCTTCCCGCTGGGAACATCGGCGGCCGGTGATTGATCTGCGGCGAGCGCCGTCGCCAGCTCGGCCCGGTCGACGCGAACGTTGATGTAGCCGGCGCCAGCCACCTCGAATTTCTCAAAGCCCGGAATGGCGCCTACGCCGGCGACAATCTCTTCGGCTATCTTCCGTGGCGCCTTGCGAAGTTTTCGGGCGAGTTCGAAAGCGATGGGCAGCGCGTACTCGCCAAACTCGATTTTCGGCGGCTGCTCGACGACGATGTTCGCCATTTCCAAGCCGTAAGCACGGCGCAAGAAGTCGCGCAGATGTTCGACCAGCCGGCGTTCCAGATATCGATACAAGGATGTCCTCTAACTTATTGAAGAAACAGTGATTCTAACAAACTCGCGGCAGTGGCGGGTTTGACGACAATGCGAGTGGCACCTATGATGAAAACTCGGCGGAAAACCGCTGTTAGCCGTTAGCTCTTAGCTAAAAGCCAAAAGCTAACAGCCAAGAGCGATTTATCATGCGCATAGCCTACCTCGACTGTTTTTCCGGCATCAGCGGCGACATGTTTCTGGGCGCGCTGGTGGATGCCGGGGTGTCTCCCAAGCTCCTGGAAGACGCGGTCGCAGCGCTCGATATCGGTGCGCGGCTGGAGATTTCGCGGGTGCTGCGAGGCGGAATTTCGGCGACCAAAGTTGATGTGTATGCGAACGGCGAGAAAGATCTGCCGCGCGGAGTCTACAGGGAGCAGCATAGACACGATCATGCTCACGGCCATCCCCATGGCCACGAACACGGTCGTGGCCTGAAGGAAATTCGCGAGATCATCGAAAAGGCTGCGATCAGCAGCACAGCGAAGGCAACCGCGATTCGCATCTTTGAGGCACTGGGCGAGGTCGAGGCCGAGATTCACAATACATCCATCGATCAAGTCCACTTTCACGAAGTCGGCGCCGTCGATGCCATGGTGGATATTGTCTGCTCCGCAGTGGGAGCAGAAGCTCTTGCGGTTGGAGAATGGGTATGCTCGCCGTTGAACGTGGGCGGTGGAACCGTCAAGTGTGCACACGGAACGCTTCCCGTACCAGCGCCGGCGACACTGAAGTTGCTTCGGGATGCGCCGGTGTATTCATCGGGACCACAGGTCGAACTGGTGACACCGACCGGTGCGGCGATCGTGAAGACGCTGAGCAACCGTTTCTCGCCGTTTCCGGCGATGAAAATCGAAAAGGCGGGATACGGTGCTGGCACTCGAGATTTCCCTGAGCACCCGAACCTGCTCCGGCTAACGATTGGAGAAGCTGTGCTGGCGTATGAAGTGCCTACATCGCCAGGCACTTTGAATGACAGGATCGCGGTGCTTGAAGCAAATCTCGACGACCTGAGTCCCCAGGTGCTGGCCTACGCTATGGAGCGATTGCTGGCGGAAGGAGCGCTGGACGTGTTCAGCGTCCCAGTGCAAATGAAGAAAAGCCGTCCCGGCGCCTTGCTCACCGTGCTGGCTAAGGTGGAAGACGCGGATCGCTTAACCAGGACGATTTTTGCCGAGACCACAACTCTGGGCGTGCGCCGCCGCGAGGAACAGCGGCAGACGCTCTCTCGGAGATGGGAAACGGTGGATACGACTTGGGGCCCGGTGCGCATCAAGATCGCTAATATGAATGGTACGGTCTCGAACTACGCGCCCGAATACGAGGACTGCCGGACGTTGGCGGAAGCACAGCATGTCCCGCTGCGCACGGTGATGCAGGAAGCGATCCAGCAGTATCTTCGACAACTAAACTCATGAGCAAGAAGTTCTACATCACGACCCCGATCTACTATGTCAATGCGCGTCCGCACATTGGGCACGCCTATACCACGATTGCGTGCGACACCATCGCGCGCCGCCATCGTATGCTGGGCGAGGATACGTGGTTCTTGACCGGCACCGACGAACACGGTCAAAAGATCGAGCGCGCCGCCCAGGCTGCGGGCAAGACGCCGCAGCAGCTCACCGATGAAATTTCCGCGGAATTCCGTTCCCTTTGGGACCGCATGGGTTTGACCTACGACGATTTCATCCGCACCACCTCCGGTCGCCACAAACACGGCGTGCAGGCATTGTGGCGCAAGATTCGCGACAACGGCTACATCTACAAGGGAACCTACACAGGTCAATACTGCGTTTTCGATGAGCTCTACGTGGATGCGGAACCCGGCGCCCCGTGCCCGGATTGTGGCCGCCCCACAGAAACGGTGCACGAAGAAAATTACTACTTCAAGCTCTCGGCCTTCCAGGATCAGTTAATCCGTCTTTACACGGAGCAGCCGGATTTCATCCGCCCGGAGACGCGACGCAACGAGGTGCTCTCGTTCGTGCGCGGCGGCCTGCGCGATCTTTCCATCAGCCGCTCGACGTTTTCGTGGGGCATCCCCGTACCGGACGATCCCAAGCACGTGGTCTATGTGTGGCTCGACGCGCTGGCCAACTACATCACCGCGCTCGGCTATGGTTCGAATGACCCGAGCAAATTCGACAAGTACTGGCCTGCCGACGTGCACATGATCGGCAAAGAGATTGTGCGCTTCCATTGCGTCTACTGGCCGGCGTTTCTGCTCGCGGCCGGATTGCCGCTGCCCAAGGGCATCACCGCGCACGGCTGGCTGCTGTTTGAAGAAAGCAAAATGTCGAAGTCGCGCGGCAACATCGTGCGCGCCGAAACCATCGTAGATGTGCTCGGCACCGACGCCCTGCGCTACTTCCTGCTGCGTGAAGTCGTCTTTGGGCAGGATGGATCGTTTAGTTTCGACGCGCTGGTGCAGCGCTATAACTCCGATCTGGCGAATGGGCTCGGCAACCTCGCCAGCCGCACCCTGACCATGATCACGCGCTATTTCAAGGGCGAAGTGCCGTACCCTTCGAATACAGCGCACACCCCGGCGGATGCCGCAATTGCCGATGCGGCAAGAAAAGCGATCGCCGACTGTGGCACGCTGTTTGACCAGTACCAGTTCTCGCGAGCGCTTGAAACGGCCTGGGGACTGGTCTCCGCCGTGGACAAATACATCGTCGAAAACGAACCCTGGTCGCTGGATGAAAAAAAGGATGAGGAGAGCCGCTCACGTCTGGCAACCGTGCTCTACACCAGCGCCGAAGCTTTAAGGATCGTAACGGCGCTGGCGCACCCAGTGATGCCCGACGCGACCGCGAAAATCTGGACCCAGATGGGCCTTGGGGATATCAAGAAATTCGATCTGACGCAATTGCAATGGGGACAACTGCACCTCGGCACAAAACTTGGCGAGGTGCAAGCCGTGTTTCCGCGCGCAGATAAATCGGCAGTCGAGAGGATGCAGAAAATGGAAGAACAAGGTGTAAGTCTGGGGACGGGCGCCTCGCCCGTCCAGCCGAGCGAAGCTCGGCCCTCGGGCGCGCCAGCCAAGCCGGAAACGACGGCCGTCAAGCCGGCCGCGGCAATTCCGGATGGCAAGATCAGCATCGACGACTTCGCAAAAGTGGAATTGCGCGTCGCACAGGTAAAGACCGCCGAGCGCGTAAAGGGCGCCGACAGATTGCTGCGTCTGGAGGTCGATCTTGGAACCGAAGTGCGTCAACTGGTGGCTGGGATTGCCGAAGCGTATGAGCCGGAGGCACTGATCGGACGCAAAGTTGTGATCGTGGCAAATCTCGCGCCCCGCAAGCTCCGCGGCCTGGAATCAAACGGAATGATCGTCGCCGCCTCGCCCGAAGGTGGCAAGCCGGTGCTGGCCAGTTTTCTGGAGGATGTGCCGGTCGGAACACGACTGAAATAACCCTGCCGAACCCTGAGTTTCGGAGAATTCTTGAGAGGAGGTAAAGTGAAGACACCTTCAGGCCACCACGGAAGCCGCCTCTTATATTCCGTCCGTGCCGGAATAGTCTTTACGGGATTGCTGTGGGGCCTGACTTATACCCGGATAGGCCTGGCGGCCATACCGGCTCTATTGCCCGGGCTCACTATCAGTCGGCTACTCTTCCGGAGTCAAGACTACGTGCCAGTAATGACGGTAACCGCATTCATATACTCCGGTCTTGCGTATGCAGCGTTTTCATTGATTAGCCATAGAAATCATCCGCGATAGAGGGCTGCCCGAGAACCTGGGTAGGCGAATGTTTGTCGACGACGTGATCTCGCGAACGACCAAAGACGAACGACCGGCGACTGTGTTCATCGACTCTCACGCTCATCTCGAAGGCAAGCGCTACGATGCCGACCGCGAGGCTGTGCTGGCGCGTGCAAAACAGAACGGGATCGAAGCCTATCTCGCCATCGGCAACGGCGACGGTCCGGAGACCGCCGACTGCGGGATTCGGTTGGCGGACAAATACGACGGCAACTCGCAGTATCCGCGAATCTGGGCCAGCGTGGGAGTCCATCCCCACGAGGCATCCCTAGCGAACGAAGCCGCCGATTCCCAAATGCTGCAATGGGCGCGGCATCCCAAGGTGATTGCCTGGGGAGAAATCGGCCTCGACTACTTTTACGACCATTCGCCACGCGATGTGCAGAAAGCGGTTTTCCTGCAGCAAATGGAGTTGGCAAAGGCGGCGAAGTTGCCCATCATCATTCATTGCCGCCCATCCGATAGCAGCGAGAACGCGTGGGACGACTGCCTTTCGATGATCTCCGAGCACTGGAGTTCCGCGGGACTGGGCGGCATTTTGCACTGCTTTACCGGGAGCGTCGAACATGCTCGACGCGCGCTGGATATGGGCTTCATGATTTCTTTTGCCGGCAATATCACTTTTCCCAAGGCGCAGTCGATCCGCGACGCGGCGCAAATGGTTCCGCTTGACCGCATGCTGATCGAAACCGACTCGCCTTATCTGGCGCCGATTCCGCATCGCGGCCAGCGCAATGAACCGGCGTTTGTGAAGGAAGTAGCCCGCCAGATCGGCGACCTGCGTAACTTGCCGGCGGAGGAGATGGGCTCGCGAACCGCGCAGAATTTCTACAAATTCTTCGGCCTCGCGCGGGAAACCACACTCTCACCAGTCCACCCGTAACCCGCCTTCGCAGATAATGCCTCTTCTGTTACCCTCAGATGTACATGTTTGGGGCGGGCGATCCAAAGGTCTGTGAAGCGCGTGCGACCGTTCCTCAGCCTGTCCCATCTAAAGACTTAGCGACATCCGATGCCCGATAACAGTTTCGATATCGTCAGCAAAATCGACCTGGCGGAAGTTTCCAACGCCATTCAGCAGGCGATGAAGGAAGTCAGCACACGCTTCGATCTGAAGGACTCGAAGTCCCAGATTGCGATGGAAGGCCACGACGCGATCCTGCTTCACTCCGCCGATGAATTCAAGATGAAGGCGGTGAACGACGTGTTCCAGCAGAAACTGGTGAAACGCGGCGTACCCCTGAAAGGGTTGACCTACGGGGCGCTGGAGCCAGCCGCGGGCAGCACGGTGAAACAGAAGGTCAGTATTCAGCAGGGGATCCCGATCGAAAAGGCGCGGGAGATCGTCAAGCTGATCAAGAATTCCAAGAAAAAAGCGCAGGCTTCGATCCAGGCAGATGTAGTGCGGGTAAGCAGCAAAGATCGCGACACTTTGCAGGAAATCATCGCGCTGGTCAAGCAGCAGGACTTTGGCATCGATCTGCAGTTCACGAACTACCGGAGCAACTAAGGACCTTGAGCACAACGGCCTCGATCAACGGAAAAGAAATCTTCGATCTGCTGCGCGACGACATTGCGGCAATCGAAGAACAATTCGGACGTGACACGATCTCCAACGTCGCCGCGATTACGGAGATCGGCGAGTACCTGCGCGCAGGCGGGGGAAAGCGAATCCGCCCGGCGCTATTGCTGCTCTCCGCCAAACTGCTCGGCTACAAGGGGGGCGGCGCAGTGAGGCTCGCGACCGTCGTCGAGATCATTCACACGGCGACGCTGGTCCACGACGACATAATCGACGAGGCTCAACTCCGCCGCGGCCGTCCAGCCGCCAACACACAATGGGGCAACTCGATGTGCGTGCTGGCGGGCGATTGGCTCTACATGCAGGCGTTCAAGATCGCGGTGCAGGAGCGCAATTTCCGCATCCTCGACGTGCTGATCGAACTGACCCAGCAGATGGTGGAAGGCGAACTGCTCCAGATGGAGAAGCTTGGCAAGCTGATCTCTCTGGAGGAGCATCTCGACCTGATCTACCGCAAGACGGCGTGCCTGTTCTCGGTGTGCATGAGAGTCGGCGGCATTCTGGGCGGCGCCACCGCACAACAGGAGGAACGGCTTGGTCAATACGGACGCGATCTTGGCTTAGCTTTCCAAATTGTGGACGATGTGCTGGACCTCACGGCTTCAGAAAGCGTGCTGGGCAAGCCTGTGGCCAGCGACCTGCGTGAAGGCAAAGTTACCATGGCCGTCATTCATGCGCTGGAGCGTTGCACCACCGCCGAGCGCCGCCAGATCGAAACCATCTTGCATAACCGCGCATTCAACGGCGTCACCCATGCCGAGATCCTGACCATCCTGAACCGCTATGGCTCTCTCGAATACGCCACCAAAGAGGCTGCCCGCTATGCCGAATCCGCGCGCAACGCGATTTGCTCGTTTCCGGACTCGGAGATCAAACGCGCACTGTTGTGGGCGCCGGAATTTGTGGTGGCAAGAGAGAAGTAAGTTCTGACGGTTAGCCCTTCACCGCAATCCCCAACATCTCAAAGCGCCCCTTCTTTAAGAGCGTGCCTGAACCCAGGAACGCGCGGGCAGGAAACTCGCGGGAGAACAGCTTCACGTATGCCGAGTTGAACTGTTGCCACAAAGAAACATCCGGCGAATGGACCTGCACCCATACCAGATCGTCCATGGTCATAGCGGCTTCGCGGAGAACCGCCTGGAAGCCGGCAAATAACAGATCCATCTCGGCATCAATACTCGCGGGCGCGTCGCCGGTCGCCGGGTCGATGCCAATTCGACCCGAGATGTAGAGAGTATTGCCCACCAGCACAGCGTCGCTGAAAGGAAGGCCTGCGGGACGATTTGAAAGATTGATGTAGCGGCGGCTTTCGGCTGACAAAGGCTCCTCCTGAGTTCGTACTACTGTAGCAGGAGCTTCTCGCACAAGGCCGACACACTCCCAACAAGGAGCCACTGCTAGCGACCATGGCCTTCACCACAGCCGCCTTGCACTTCCTAAGGATCGCATGATATAAGCGCTGTTCCCCAAATTCTGGTCGTGTCTCACATGGAGAACCCAGCCAGAGTACGTGTCAACTGGAAAAGCGTTGCGGTCTTTTACGTCATCGCATGCTTATGGTCGTGGCCTTTCTTCTGGCGCCGCGATGTTCTCCATCTTTCCGACACCCCACTGACTTCCATCTCAAGATTGCTGATCCACTTCGGACTGATGTGGGGACCTGGCATAGCGGCACTGGTCTGCATGGTAGCTTTCCGCCGCTCACACCGCCGCGTCATCACTCTTGGAGGGAATTCGTGGGCTAGGGGCATCCTCTTCTACGCTGCACCCTTTCTCTTGCTGGGCGCGTTCCGGGCGCACGTGTTGTACGGATACGACCGGCCCGCTCTGGTTGCCGCCTTCCCTATGTTTGTCTCGATTCTAGGAGAAGAGCTGGGATGGCGCGGCTTCCTTCAAGATGCACTTCGCCCCTTGTCGCCGGTCAAGAGGTTTTTCCTGATTGGCGCATTGTGGGAGTTTTGGCACTTCACGACCAGGACCACACACGGGTGGTCTCTGCAGAGGATCGCGGTAACGTTATTGATTTCCTATTCCGCCGTGATTCTTCTCAGCTTCATCATCGGATACGGCGCCGAACGCTCTCGCTCAGTGACTGTTGCTGTCTCTCTCCATATGTATCTTGACGTGCTCCTCAACAATCTGGACTTGTACATTCCGCTGCTGCTGGCGTTGCCCATATGGGCGTTGCTGCTGCTGACTTGGCCGAAAGCGACAACCGTACAGAAGTAGGTCCGATTGTGTGTCCCTCAAAGCAGTACCATGGTGGATTGTTATACTAAGCACACCTGTTCTCACCATGAATGACTTGCTCTCAATGATTTCGCACCATGGCTACCTGTTCTTGGCGGTAGTGTGCTTCGCGGAGGCCATTGGTCTTCCATTACCCGCTGCGCTCGCCCTCCTGACCGCCGGCGCGGTCGCTGCCTACGGAGATCTGCATTTCTATCTCGTTTTCGGCATTGGCGCAGTGGCGATGCTTAGCGGGGACGTCATTCTCTATTTCATGGGAAGAGTCAGCGGATGGGCTCTACTCGGCCTTCTGTGCCGGCTTTCGGCAAATCCGGAAACTTGCATTCTGCGCTCGGCGGAATATTTCTACCGGCGCGGCAAGTTGACGCTGCTGTTTGCCAAGTTCATCCCCGGCATCAACACCATGTCTCCGCCGCTCGCCGGAAGCATGAACATGCGGCTGAGAGATTTTCTGCGATTTGACGCCCTCGGGGCAATTTTTTACGTGGGCGCGTATTCGCTCGCTGGATATCTCTTCAGCGACGCGCTGCATGCCATCACGCGCGGATTGCGCTCTGCCGGCTTCGCCGCAGAAGTCGTTTTCGGGGTTGGCCTCGTGGCCTACGTTGTCTATCGTGTCTGGGTTTACCGCAAGTATCGGCTGCTCGATGTGATTCCTCGCATACCGGCTGAGGAGTTGGCCAAAAGACTGGCGTCCGATGCGGCTCAGAACATGCTGATCGCCGATGTCCGCAGCCACGGCTACTACGATGCCGACTCCGAACGCATTGCCGGATCGATCCGCATCGAACCCAACAACCTGATGGAAGAGGTCAAGAACCTGCCCAAGGATCGTGAGATTTATCTTTACTGTACTTGAGCACGCGAGGCCACCAGCGCCCGTGTGGCGCACGAATTACAGGAACTAGGATTTAAAGTGTTCGTGATCGCAGGTGGCCTGACGGCATGGCACAAGGCTGGACACGCGCTGGAGCGAGTTCCCCATGACGACCTGGTCAAGCTGCCAACCTTCAATTAACGAGTCTCCGTGACGCGCGTCCTTGGCAGAGTTGCCGCAGTTTGTTATCGTGCCCACATGGGGCGTACCCCGGCTTTTTGCGGAGTAATTTTGGCGGCAGGTGAATCCTCACGCATGGGGCGTGACAAGGCGCTGCTGCCGTGGCCCCCGTCGGGCGCAGGTTCCGCTACACCGACACGTTCCTCTCCGCTGCCATAAGGCTCTTCTTTTCTCGGGTTGATGTCGTGCTCGTGGTCGCCGGCAAGAATGAAACCGCCTTGGCCCCCATCGTGTATGCCAACGGAGCCTCGCTGGTGGTGAATCCCGATCCGGCGCGCGGGCAGTTCAGCTCGCTGCGAGTCGGTCTGCACGGCGGTTCTGAACCGCGGCCGGGATGCCGCCATGGTTACGCTCGTGGACCGTCCGCCCGTGCGTATGGAAACGATTGCTACGCTCGAAGCGGCATTCGAACTGGCCACAACACACAGGAAATGGGCCGTGATTCCCGAATACCAGGGAAAACACGGACATCCAATTCTTGCAGGCCGGGAGATGATCGAAGCGTTTCTGAAGGCTCCCGAAACCTCGAATGCGCGCGACGTGGAGCACGCGCACCAGAATGAGATTGAGTACATTCCGGTGAACGACCCGCTGGTCGCGCTCAACGTGGATACACCGGAGCAGTATGCGGCTTTGCCGCCCCAGCTTCTGCCATCGACTTAATTCCCCCAAGGCCCACTACTTCATGACACGTCTTACATTGGCTCAAGCCGAATTCATCGAAAGTGTACTTAGCCTCAAACCTCTCACCGCCGCGTTTGACTGCGACGGCACGCTCTGGTCCGGGGACGCCGGGGAAGGATTCTTCGCCTGGGAACTGGGACAAGAACAGAAACAACGCCTGGTGCCGAAACCGATCGTGCACTGGGCCCGTTCGCGTCATGCCGACTACGAAGCGGGCAAGGTCGCTGAAGAGGTCATGTGCGGAGAAATGATCACGATGCATCGCGGGCTGCGGGAAGAGGTTGTGCAGCAGGCGTGCGACGCCTACTTTTCCCGGGCAATTGGCGCAAGTATTTTCCCGGAGATGCGCGAACTGGTGCGGCGCCTGCTCGATTCCGGATGCGAAGTCTGGGCGGTTTCTTCTTCGAGCCAATGGATCATCCGCTCCGCCATGCCCTACTTCGGCATACCGCCGAGCCACATCCTGGCTGCTGAAGCGGCAGTCGAGAACGGCATCATCACGGACCGCCTCATTCGAGTTCCCAGCGGCCCCGGCAAGCCGGAGGCAATTCGGGAGGTGGTCAATGGCACACTGGACTGTGCCTTCGGGAATTCCATCTGGGATCGCGAGATGCTGGAAATGTCGAAGCACCCGTTCGCCATTAACCCGAATCCGAATTTGAAAGAGATTGCGCTCGCCAAGGGCTGGACGGTCTATCAGCCGAATGCGCGGTCACTCTAGAGGTTCGAATTGGGGAGATTGAATGCCGAGCTCTGCGAAGGCTTCGTCCAAGGTACGGACGACTTTCAGCAGCGGGCGTTTACGCTCTCCCACGATCTGAAACATGCGAGCCATACCAAATCCAACCGTGGTCGGGGCAACCACAATGCGAGGGCGTTTGGCCGGATTCGTCACGGCTGGTTCCTGATTGGTCAGTTCGCGCAAGAATTCGGCGGACACGGCCCACTCCGCGGATGAATAGTCCGAAATAGCCGCGCGGGCATCGGTCGCGGCCCAATACTTTTGCCCCTTCCGGTAGAATTCTCCCAGCGCTTCATCCGTGAGCCGCCCCTCAAATCGCACCAGCAGGATATTGTTCACTGGGTCGAATTCAAATCGGGACCCCAATTGGAGCCTCCAGGAACCTTCAACTGCAAACTGATACATTCCGAGTTGCCTTCATTAGGGGCGCGCCAACCGACTTACGAACCGAGAAGGACTCGGGAACCTCACGCTACGCTATCCGGCTTGGGTGCGCCTTCCCGTGACCCACGTCACAGTTCGGCGTGATGTAAAGAACGGAGCACATGCCGGGAAGGCAAGAAACTCATAGCTCCCGCAAAAGCGCGGCGAGTGTATCCATGGCCAGGTAGCTTGCGTGGGTGGAAGCTGGCGGCAGACCGCCGACTTTGCGAAGCAACTCTTCCCTGCTCACCTGCCGCGCTTCTTCTACATTCTTGCCTTTGATCAACTCGGTGATGGCAGACCCGCAGGCGATCGCTGGCACGCATCCTTTGGCGCGAAAGCGAATGTCGGAGACGCGTCTTCCATCCAGTTTCAGGGTGAGCTCCAAGATGTCTCCGCAAGCGGGATTCTCCAAGCGAGCGAAAGCGTCAGGAGCTGCGACTTCGCCCGCGTTTCGCGGGTTCTGAAAATGATCCAGGAGTTGGGAGGAGTACACGGAGCGATTGTAATGCGGCAGGTGCGATTCTCTTTCGGAAATCCCGCCGCGAATAAATTGCCCGCATGGTTTAGGATTAACAATATGGCTACCAGTTCAGATCCTCGCGGCGCCGGCGAAGTGCGCAAAGAAGTGGACCGCCTGAATTCCGAAGCGCGCACG
Source organism: uncultured Acidobacteriaceae bacterium (assembly GCA_963838935.1). Taxonomy (GTDB): domain Bacteria; phylum Acidobacteriota; class Terriglobia; order Terriglobales; family Acidobacteriaceae; genus Acidiflorens. The sequence continues at coordinate 18,043 of CAWITH010000039.1, read as the reverse complement.
GCCGATCAACTGATGAAAGACATTACGCTTCTACTGAACCAACACATGCTGAAATACAACTGGGTGGGCTTCTATATGCTCGAGCCCGGAGCCGATCCGCCCATGCTGGTGTTGGGACACTACCAGGGAGCGATGACACCGCACACTCGCATTCCCCTGAACCAAGGAATCTGTGGCGCCGCGGCGTCGTCGGGAAAAACCGTGGTCGTGGATGACGTGCACAAAGATTCCCGCTATCTTGCCTGCTCGCTGGAAACGAAATCCGAAATCGTGGTTCCAGTCTTTGTGCGCGGGCAGGTGGCCGGCGAACTTGATATTGACAGTCATTTCCCGGCGGCATTCGGCTTCGAAGACCGAGTCTTGGTCGAATATTGCGCTCAACTCGTGGGCAAACGGCTGGAGAACGCCTGAATGACACCCGGCGGCTGCTGGCTTCTGGCTACTAGCTGCTGGCAATCCTCTACGAAAGACCACTCGCTAGTAGCCAGAAGCAGCAGCCAGAAGCGTCTTTCATCCATGAAACGAGTCGTAGCGGCGCTGATCCTGAAAGATGACCTCATCCTCGCCTGCCAGAGGACGCGGCACCAGCCCATGCCGCTCAAATGGGAATTTCCCGGAGGCAAAATCGAAGAAGGCGAACAGCCTCGCGATGCCATGCGCCGGGAACTGGAGGAAGAACTTGGAATCGTGGCGGAGGTGGGCGTGGAGGTTGCCCGTATTATCCACGAATACCCGGGCGGCGGGTCGGTGGAGCTCCGATTCTTCGAAGTGCGCCATTACCGGGGTGAAATTGAGAACCGAATTTTTCGCGAAATACGATGGGTGACGCGACGGGAATTGCTGGGACTGGATTTCCTCGAAGCCGACTTGGGACTGGTGAAGGATCTGGCGGCGGGAAAAATTCTGTAAGCGCTGCTTTTTGAATTATCCAGTGCCGCCGCGGATTAGCCCATACACGTAGAGCACCGTCAACACGATCATGATTACGGTGGTTGCCCAGGCGATGATGTTGAACGTGGTTTTATTCGCGTATTCGCCCATCAGTTCTTTTTTGTTGATCAGCAGCAACATGAAAATCAGCACGCCGGGCAACACCGCGCCGTTGACCACTTGCGAAAATACGGCGATCTTTATGTACGGAAGCCCCGGTATCAGGACCACAGCTGCTCCGGCGGCGATGAGCGCCGTATAAAGCCAGTAAAAGGCGGGGGCCTCCGAAAATTTGCGATCCACGCCCGATTCGAAACCTAAACCTTCACAAACCGTGAACGCCGTCGAAAGTGGGAGAATCGAAGCCGCAAACAACGATGCGTTGAAAAGCCCGAGCGCAAACAGTATGTAGGCCCAGTCGCCCGCCAACGGCCGCAGCGCTTGCGCGGCGTCGGCGGCGTCGCGAATATCGCGATTGCCATGCAGGTAGAGCGTGGCTGCGCAAGCCACAATGATGAACCAGGCCACCACGTCGGTGAAGATGCATCCGACAATTACGTCGAGCCTGGAAGCGGTGTACTGGCGCCGCGTGATTCCCTTTTCCACAACCGACGACTGCAGATAAAACTGCATCCAGGGCGCGATCGTGGTTCCGACAACGCCGATCACCATGTAGAGATACGGGCCCTGCCGGAAGGCGGCCATCCCCGGAGGCTTCACCGTGGCCTTCACCGCCTCAATCCACGCGGGCTTGGCCAGCAATCCGGCAAAAATGTAAGTGATGTAAAAGAAGGAAGCCGCCAGAAACACTTTCTCAACGCTTTTGTACTGCCCTTTGACGGCAATCAGCCAAACGATCACGGCACAGATGGGCACCGAGTAGTGCCTTGAGACCCCGAACAACTCCATACTTCCCGCAATGCCGACAAACTCGCCCACGACGTTTCCGAAATTTGTAATCAGAATGCCGATCATCATGAGGAAGGTAATTCGCAGGCCGTATTCTTCCCGGATCAGATCGCTCAGGCCTTTGCCGGTAACCGCGCCCATGCGGGCGCACATCTCCTGCACTACGATCAGAGCGATCGTAGTCGGGATCATCGTCCACAGCAGCATGTAGCCGAACTGCGCGCCGGCCTGCGAATAGGTCAAGATGCCGTTGGCATCGTTGTCGACATTCGCGGTGATGAAGCCCGGCCCTACGACGGCAAAAAACAACAGGATCCGGAACTTCCAACTTCTCAGAAACTTCATGCGCACGGGCTCTAGGAACTGTCCAATTGGCAAAACAGAACGATCAGAATAAACGTTGAAAGCGCTGTCTGGATAGATGAATCTGCAAAACTGAGAAAGTTTTTGCTCGTTACGGAGAAGGAACCACGACTACAGCTTGGAGCGCAGCATGGCGATCACGTCATCGGGCGTAATCACGCCGGTCAGTTGATTGTGTTCGTCGATCACCGGCAAGGTCAGCAGGTTGTACTTGTCGAAGAGCTCAGCGAATTCCCTCTCCTTCGCGTGTTCGTGGCAGGAAATCAGGGGCTCCTGGGCCAGCGCCAGGAGCGGCGTCGAGGGGGGCGCCAGCACGATCTTCACCAGCGGCACCGAGCCAGCCAGGGTCCCGTGAGAATCCGTGAGGTAAATGGTACTCATGTTTTCCATGCGTCCCTCAAAGGTACGCATGGCCGCGATCGCGTCGTTGGTTGTCGCCGTTACTTGCAGGGCGATGAACTCGGTGGTCATGCGGCCGGCGGCGGTATTCTCCCTGAACTCGAGCAGGTCGACGACTTCCTGGCGTTCTTCGGGCTGCATCTGCACCAGGATTTCCTCAGTTCGCTCGTCAGACAGATCACCCAAAAGGTCGGCAGCCGCGTCCGGTTCCATCTCCTCGACGATGTCGGCGGCCCGGTCGGAGTCGAGCGATTCCACAACCGATTTCTGCACCTTGGGTTCGAGCTCTTCCAAGGCGCCGGCGGCAACGTCTTCGTCCAGCGTCTCGAAGACGGCTTCGCGCTCGTCGGGAGCCAGATCTTCCACAATGTCGGCAATGTCGGCGGGATGAAGTTTGGCCAGGCGCTCATGCGAAATCTTCAGCCTGACGCGCCGTGCCGGGTCGGTCTCAATGAGGTCCACGAAGTCCCAGGGGATATCGCGGGGCGGGATGCGCAGGAGCAGGACCCGAAGGGCAGCCGCAGGGACCATGCCTTTGAGAAGACGGCGAATGGCACCCCGGGCCCCTACATCGACACCTTCAACCTTCAAAACGGGGTGATTCTGCGCGATCTCGTGATAAAAATCCACGTCGTTGACGCGCACAACTTTGCGGCCGTGTACGTCAATCACCTGTTGATCGAGCAGATCACGACCGAGCAACAACAGTCCTTCGGAGCCATCCGACTTCATCCATTCCGCAGCCAGCGTCGAGGCTCGAATCCCGCCATTGATCGTGGAAATGGCGGCCAAGGGCAAAACGCGGTTTCCCGCAGGTGTCTTGACGATCAGCGAGGCAACGTGGCAGCGGTCTTCCTGCGGGGCGAGGGCTACCTCGCGCACCCGGCCGCTGGCGATGCCGGCAGCGTCGTACACGGTCGAACCCAACAGTTCGCTCAACGAAACAGTGGCCATCCCCCAAGAGAATACTCAAGAGCGCGTGCGGATGCCAGATGAATGAGCGGCCGTGTCGCAAAACTCGTAACCACAGAGGACACGGGCACACAGGGAAATCGGAAGGGAACCTATGCGTAACTTTGTGTCCTCTGCGGTTATCTTTTATCCGGCGGCGGTTGACAGGCAACGATTCTACTGACTAAACTCTGCCTTCCTCACTTCAAAGCCGTGCCCGCTGCTTGAGCCGCCGGCGACAACGGGAGTTTATGGCAAAGCGTCCTCGCATCGCGGTTGTGGGTAGCGCCAATGTTGACTTGACCACGTTCGCAGACCAGTTCCCCAAACCGGGAGAAACCATCTTCGGCCAGAAATTTGACTTGGGATTCGGGGGGAAGGGTGCGAACCAGGCCGTCGCCGCGCGGCTCTGCGGCGCCGACGTCTTCATGGTGGCGCGGGTTGGGGACGACCTGTTCGGTCCGTCGACCATCAAGAACTTCGAAAAACTGGGCATTGATGCTACGCATGTGCGCCAGGTTAGTGGTGTGTCGAGTGGGGTAGCGCCGATCTTTGTCGATCCCTCTGGGCAGAATCGGATCATCGTCGTCAAAGGCGCGAATGACGCATTGAAACCTGCTGACGTGGATGAGGCCGCGGATACGCTGAAGAGCGCCGACTGTATCGTGCTCCAGTTTGAGATTCCGCTCGAGACCGTGTACTACACCATCAAATTTGCGCGGAAGAACGGCATTCGCTGCATCTTGAACCCGGCTCCGGCGCAACCCATCGACATCAAGGCGATAGTGGATCTCGATTACTTTGTTCCCAATGAGAGTGAGGCAGAAGCGATTTCCGCGCATGCCGGTGCGGAATGTCGAAGATGCCAAGCGATGTGCCGGTAAGCTTCTGGCCAGCGGCATTCGACGCGTGATTATCACTCTGGGAGCGAATGGCTCGCTGCTTGCCGGAAGTGATGGCATGGAGCACGTGCCCGCGTTTAACGTGAAGAGCGTGGATAGCACTGGAGCTGGCGACGCTTTTATTGGCAGCTTCGCGACCTTCCTTGGCGAGGGCCTGCCGGAGCAGGAAGCGGTTAAGCGCGCCAATCTTTACGCCGGCCTTTCCACTATGGGAGTGGGAACGCAGAAATCTTTCTACGATCGTGGGCGGTTTGACGCGGAGTGGAGCGGAAGAGTCAAGGGCTAGAGCGAAGCCAGAGTCGATGGACTACTAGCAACTGCCGAGCTTGCGCTCGGCCTGGACGGGCGGGGCGCCCGTCCCCACACGAACTTAACCCGACCTCACCGCTCCATCAGCAGAACTTTCTCCGCTTGATCGATCTCGGCCAACTTGACTTCGATCACCTCACTGTCGGTGGTCTGCACGGTTCGGCCGATGAAGGTGGCTTCGACAGGCAATTCGCGATGGCCGCGATCAATCAGCACCAGCAACTGCACCTGGCTGGGGCGGCCATGCGAAAAAAGGGCGTCGAGGGCGGCGCGCGTGGTGCGGCCGGTATAAAGCACGTCGTCGATCAGCACGATCTTCTTGCCCTCGATGGAGAACCCGATTTCAGCTTCCTGCACCACCGGCTTGGGGCCCAGGGTAGAAAGGTCATCACGGTAAAACGTGATATCGAGCGTACCCACGGGTACTTTCTTCTTTTCGACGTGTTGAATCATTTTGCCCAGCCGCTCGGCGATGGGAACTCCGCGACGCCGGATGCCGACGAGTCCCAAGCCGTCAGTGCCGCCGTTTTTTTCGAGGATTTCGTGAGCCAGCCGAACCAGTGTGCGTTCAATCTCCGAACCCGACATCAGTTGCGCTTTTTGCTTGAGTGCTGTTTTGCGAACCGCGCTCTTCTTAATAGTCATGGCATGAGTACCTTATCAAACTCGGCTCGGGTTCGGGAACTCCTTGGGTCCTGACTGGAGGGTCAATCTATTTGTAGGATTTTGGGGGCAGCAGGAATTGAAGCCCGAAATAACCGATGAAATAGGACTGATTGGGACGGGTGGGTTCAAGGGCACGTCCGGCCATGAGGAGAAGGATCACTGGCCGATGGATCTTGTAGCGAGCGCCCACGCCAATCGTCGGCTGGCTCTCGGAGGGATGGAAGGTACCTTGGCAGTAGAACTCCATGTCCATTTCGAATTCTGGTGTGAAGTCGTGCCCGAGTACCAGGCCGGTGAGCCAGCCGTCCGGTCCTTTATGGACAAACTGATAACCGATTTCGTAATCCACGCCAACGGGGCCAAATTTCCTGGAGAATTCGACAGGCATGAGGAAACTCTGGCTGGCAGCTGTGATGCCGCGTCGGACCGCATCGTTGGGATTGTTCAGGAAGGCTTGCGGGAAAATCGAAATGTTGAGACCGGATTCTCCGGCGTCGTAGAAACGCCACTTGACGCCGAGATTGGATTGACCCAAACCAAACTTGGCCTCGGTACCGGGATTTTGGACGCGCAACCAGGCATTCTCGTAGGTGAGCTGGATACGATCGCCAACTCCGAAATTGATGTCGAGATCGGGTGTATGGGAGACGGATTGATTGCTGTAAAGAAAGGGCATGTAGCCGAGATTGATTTCCCAATTGAGATGGCCGGGAGTGCCCGGATCGTTGGTGTAGTAGGGCGGGCCGCCCTGGGCGAATGCCGAGGCCAGTAAAGAGAAAAAGATGAGGCCCCGCAACCAAACGCCAGGGCCAAGCGCCGGGAAGCAGAAAGCGAATGATGCAATCAACCTGTGCGCGCAGCCGTATTTTCGTACCCGCGAGTCCCCCATCAAGTTTCGTTCGATCCCCCTCGAATGATGCGACCAATCCTACTGGATCCAAATGGTCTTGATGTTCACAAACTCGCGTATCCCCTGAACGGCGAGTTCCCGGCCGTGGCCCGAGTACTTCACGCCACCGAACGGTAACCGCGGATCGGAAGCCACCATTTTGTTCAGGAAAACCATCCCGGCATCAAGCTCGTTAATGAATCTTTCGGTTTCCGCAGGATCTTGGGTCCAGGCGCTGGCGCCCAACCCGAAACGGCAGTCGTTGGCGATCTGGATGGCTTGATCCACATCCTTCACGCGAAAGATCGACGCCACCGGGCCGAAGAATTCCTCTTTATAAGCCGGCGAATCTTTCGGAATGTCCGTCAGTACCGTGGGCGGGTAATAGTTGCCGGGGCGTTTGAGCGGATGGCCGCCGGTTAGCACCCGCGCACCTGCGGCTACAGTCTTTTTCACGTCGGCATCGAGAGTAGTAACCGCGTCCGCATTGACCAGCGGTCCGAGTTGGGTGCTGTCGTCGAAGGGATCACCCACTCGCAGCTCCTGCATACGTTGGACGAACTTGCGCTCGAACTCCGCGGCTATTTTTTCCGACACGATAAAGCGCTTGGCCGCGATGCAAGACTGGCCGTTGTTTTGGATTCGCGCGTCGACGGCAGTGGCAACCGCCGCGTCCAGATCGGCGCTGGGCATGACAATAAAAGGATCGCTGCCGCCCAGTTCCAGCACAACTTTCTTGATCCGTTTGGCAGCGGAAACTCCGACCTGAATCCCCGCCTGCTCACTCCCGGTTAACGTCGCGGCGACAATGCGAGGGTCATTCAGGATGCCATCCACTGGCCCCGAGCCGATCAGCAACGTCTGAAACACACCTCCAGTAAAGCCGGCACGGTGAAGAATGTCCTCAATCTTCAGCGCGCACTGCGGAACGTTCGACGCGTGCTTCAGCAGCCCGACATTACCCGCCATCAGCGCGGGCGCTGCAAAACGAAACACCTGCCAGAAGGGGAAGTTCCACGGCATGACGGCGAGGATAGGTCCAATCGGCAGATAGCGAATGAAGCTGCGCTTGGCTCCCGTTTCCACAATTTCGTCCGCCAGAAATTTCTCGGCGTTCTCGGCGTAGTAGCGGCAACCGCTGGCGCACTTCAGCGCCTCGCCCACCGCAGCCTTCAGAGGCTTGCCCATTTCGAGCGTCATCAAACGCGCGCATTCGTCCTTTTCCTTTTCCAGGATCTCGGCCGCGCGCAGCATCTTGCTGGCACGTTCCGCAAACGAAGTCCGCCGATGGCTTTTGAACGCGGAAGCCGCCAATTGCAGCTTCTGCTCGATTTGCGCTGCAGTAAGAGGCTCGAATGTCTTCACAACCTCGCCGGTCGCAGGATTGGTCGTTGCTATCGCCATGGTGATTGACTCTCCTTCGCCGGGTGGCCCTGCCAAAACCTTTGGGGACTAACCGCCAACAGCCGCTTACAGACAGCTGGGTTGTAGCCGGCCCACAATACTAATTGATCGACAGTCCGGGTCAAAGCTATACCTTCCGTTCGACCGATCTTGATGTCAAAATAATTTCATCCGCGCGTGACATTCTGGCGCCTCGACCGTCAAAATCCATCTATGATCCGCTCGACGCTCTTGCTCGCCGCCTTATCATTTACCGCCAGCGCCCAAACCGGATGGACGAAAGGCAACCCAGCCGATGCCCAAATCAACCCGGCTAGACTCCAGGCGATGGAGGCAGCGATCAAGGCCGGTGAGTTCAAGAAAATCGGCAGCGTGCTCATCGCACGCCATGGCAAGCTGGTCTACGAAGGATATTTTGATGGCGACGCGACCACGCTTCGCGACACGCGCTCGGCGACCAAGAGCATCACCGGCATCCTCATCGGACTCGCCATCCAGGAAAACAAGCTCACCGGCGTCGATGCAAGGATTCTCGCCCTCCTCCCGGAGCATCTGCGAAGGCTCCAAAATCCCGATCCGCGCAAGGACAAGATCACAGTCGAGGACTTCCTCACCATGAGTTCTCCGCTCGAGTGTGACGATTGGAACGATGCCTCGCGTGGGAACGAGGAACGCATGTATCTGATCGAGGACTGGACGCAATTCATACTCGACCTGCCGATCGCCGGCCACATGAGAATCGGCGAAAAATCCGACCCACCCAAGTACGGCCGCAATTTCGCCTACTGCACCGGCGGCGTCTTCACCCTGAGCGAGGTGATCCAGAGGACCACCGGTATGCGGACCGATCAGTACGCGCAGCAGAAGCTCTTCTCCCCTCTCGGCATCAAGCCGGAGAATGTATCCTGGGTCTATTCGCCGCTCGGCATTCCGCAGACCGGGGGCGGCCTTCGGCTTACGAGTCCGGACTTGCTCAAGATCGCGCAGCTTTATCTCAACGGCGGCAAATGGCCGGACAATTCCACGAACGCGCAGCAGCTGATCAGCGAAGCATGGGTGACGGCCAGCACAGCTCCGCACGCCGCAATTAATGATCACCAGGAATACGGCTACCTCTGGTGGCTGCAGTCTTTCCCATCGGCCGATGGCAGAAGTTACCGCGCTTTCTTTATGACGGGTAACGGAGGCAATAAGGTGCTAGCCTTTCCGGACCTCGATATGGCGGTCGTCATCACAAGCACTAACTACAACACACGGGGTATGCACGAACAGACGGACAAACTGCTCGGTGACTACATACTCGATGCAGCTCGGTAGAAGGAATCTGATTACAAAGCGGGTGCTCCTGCTCCGACCGCACAAGTATGCGTGATGACTCTCACTGACAACGGCCCCCGGCCGCGCGGAAACTATAGAGGCGGTAGCTTTCAGTCTCGACGACGGCGTGAGGAGTTACACGCCGGGGAACGGGCGCCTTGCGCGTCCCGTCTATGAAGAGCTTCCTCCACACTGTCGACACCGACAAGTCTTTCGACACGGCGGTCGAGGCCGTTGAAGAAAAGGTGGTGGAAAAGAACTTCCGCGTGATCAACACCTACGATGTAGCCGCGACCCTGACGGAACAAGGCTTTCCTCGAAGTCCACTGAAAATCATCGAAGTCTGCAATGCGCGCTATGTCAGCGAGGCCCTGGATAAGGACATCAACGTAGCTCTTATGTTGCCGTGCCCGATCGCCGTCTATACCGAGGGCCCAAAAACCTTTATCAGCACCATGCGGCCCTCAGCCGTGGTCGCGCTCTGTCCGGCATCGGGTCTGGAGGAAATCGCCGCCGAGGTCGAGAAAGTGATCTTGCAGATTGTCGATGAGGCGGGAAAGTAGACTGTCTGGCAGAGCCATCGTTCTTGCTGAAAGGACCTGCGCCACATCAAAATATTTTTTGGGAAAAAAGGAGGGGGAAAGGTAAAGGCTGTGACTTTGGTTATGCTCTAGCCGCCAACTCCTGCGAGGGAGCCAACAGCGTGGAGACATGCACCGTCACAGCCCTCGATGCGATCACCGCTTTCGCGGTCCCAAACCCCAACTTCTCCTCGCAGAGCCGTCGGTTTTTTCAGGTCTGGCTGTCCGTCGAGTTACCCCGCCGAACTGATCACTCAGCTTACTTCGGACTGGCAAAATTTTATTTAAGCCAACCCTTTCAGCCGTCGACGGGAGCAACCTTAGAGATTAGCTCGAAGATTGTCAATGCCCTTTTTTGGTGCAAATGGCCGATTGCGTTCGACAAAGACCCAGAACTGCAACCCATTGAATTGTTGACGCTTAATGAATGGGAGATTAATTGTTTTCCATTTTTCCACAGAAATGGTGCACAGGCCACTCGATGGTCTGGCATCCACTTGGGCAACAACTAAGGAGTGTGGAGGAATCAGGTAAGCATCTTGACGGGGCAAAATGGGTCCCGCATGATGAAGATTCAGATCAGTATCCAATGTCAGATCTCGTAGCTTACGTCGATGGCGGCTCTCTCGGGAATCCGGGTCCGTCGGGCATTGGAGTGGTGATTGACGGCGACACAAACGGCACGATCAGGATCGCCAAGTGGATCGGACATCAGGACAATAATGTCGCTGAATACCTTGCCCTGCTGGAAGCATTGCAATGTGCCCTGGGGCTTAGGGCCAGGGCGCTTCATGTGTTTTCAGATTCCGAAGTAGTGGTCAGGCAGATGAAGGGTGAGTACCGTTGCCGCAGCCCGCGGCTCTATTCCCTGCATTGGATCTGCCGGAAATTGGCCCGTTCGCTCGATTTCTCTATTTCCCACGTTCGTCGAGAGAACAACACTGCGGCCAACAGTCTAGCCAGTTCAGCTGCTCGCAACGGGGAAGCGACTGCAAGCGTCTGCATCCTCTAGTCTAATTCTTTGGGGCGTGGGTGCCGGCGGATGGCTTGCGTTTCCCGAACACAATCCGGGCCACTCGACTGCGCTCCAATTTGATGGGCTTGCCTTTCACATTGATGTCCACGCCAGTGCCGGTCACCGAGATGAGGTTGCCCGACAGCACCTTTCCGTCGCGCAAAACCACGGTATCCATGGTCAACGGGTTCAACTCCAGTTCGACGCTACCGGGCAGGGCGTTCTGCGCAATCTCCAACGGCGTGTTCTCGGTGGCATAACCTTCTTTACTGAACTCGAGCACATGCTTGCCCGGGGCGACGGGGAGCACCTGCGGCGTCACGCCGGACTCTTGCGAATCAAGCTTGAGGCTGGCGCCAGAAGGCACGCTGGTGATGCTCATTTTGATCTTCATCGGCTCGTCGGAGGGCAAATGCTGCGGCTGCAACTCCATGCTGGCAAAGGAACCCAAAGCATGCGCGGTGACCGGGATCTTGGCCCGTTGCCCAGCCGCCAAATTGGTCACTTCCAGATATCCTTCGCCCACCCGCTTGCCGTTTTTGTCCAGCAGGTAGAGATAGAAAGAGGCGGAAGGAATTGCTTTCGTGCTGAGGTTTTCCGCCAGCGCCTCACCCAAGTAATCGCTCTGGCCGGAGACGGAACTGATCTGGCGCAACTTACCCAAGGTGAAGCGCAACATTGTGTCTGCGCCGTTGGCCGGCCACGTCAGAACGGTATCAGCGGCGAGCGCGCCGGTGGCCACCCACAGCAACAGCACCGGAACAATCCAGATGGGCTTGCGTATCATAGCTTCATCTTGCCGTTTTCAGAGCGGCCGTACAATCGGAATATCGCCCGATGCGACCGATCAGGAACCCGAGCGCGAGTATCACGGAAGAGTAGCGGAGCCTGAAATAGATTCCGCGCAGCCATCAGTGCGATGGTTCCGCTGCTTGGACGCGGTGCAGGCCTGCGCGCGCCATGGTGTTGCTGGGGTCAAGCTTCAGAATAAGGTTGTACTCATAACGCGCCAGACGATAATCACTGCGCTCCTCCGCAGCATCGGCCTGGCGGAGCAATTCCGGGACATCATGCCGGCTGAAGCCGTCGACTGTCAGAGCGGGTTGGGGCCCTGTTTTTTTCAGGGGCTTGAACGGGGACGGTGGCGCGGCGGCCTGACTTTCGCCGGCACCTCCATTCGCGGCAGGCGCATTCCCGGCGCGGGCGTTCTCCGTCGCGGGCTGGTTCTTATCATTCTGCTGCAAAGCCGTGGGAGATGGCGCAACCACTGCCTGGCCAGAAGCGCCCGAACTTTGAAGAGCTGGTGTCAGCTTCGGCGTGAATGGGCTTGATGTTGTCGCCGCCGCGGACACGTTAGCACCATCACTAGCGGGCTGACTGGTTGAAGATTCCCCTTCGACCGGTTCTTGCGATGGTGCGGCGGAAACCCCAGAGCTTTCGGGAGCTGTTTGCGTCTGCACCGCATCCGCCTTGGTGGTCGCCCCCGGCGGCTGCGTAGCGGCGGTCGTCACAGCACTGTCAGGCTCGTTGACGGCACTTTTCTGAGTAGTCTGATTGTTCACGCTGCCGGCGGGCTGGGGCAGCCGTGTGCCCTGAAACGCCGCCACAAGTTTTCTTATCGGCGGAGGGAAAGCGCCCGTGTGCGCCCGGGCATAGAAAGCCCAACTCGTGGTCGCAATGATCGCCAGCACGAGTCCTAAAGCCATAATTGGCCAGACGCACCGCGATCGCTGCGGAGAACTGTATTGGAGAAGGAAGTTGGGAATGGTAGCGGACGCGCGCGGCGCTGGCTTGGCGATTGGCCGAACACCTGCGACGCCCGCTGCCGGTGTAATGTTCAACAGCGCGGCTTGCTCAAGCAAGGCTTTGCGCATCTCCTCGCAGGTCTGGAAGCGTTCCTTGGGGTCCTTGGCCAGGGCTTTGCGGATGATAGCGTCGATGCCCCCCGGAAGAGCCGGATTGATGAGCGATGGCGCCACCGGATCTTCGTTCATGATCTTATAAAGAATGGTCGCGATATCTCCCCGGAAGGGCTTTTCACGAGTCACCAGCTCATAGAAAACCGAGCCCAGAGCGAAAATGTCGGCACGATGGTCAACTTTCTTGCCTGCCACCTGCTCGGGAGCCATATGGCTGGGTGTGCCCACCACCAGGCCGGTTTGCGTAAGCGTCGCATTCTCGATTTTGGCTATGCCGAAATCCAGGACCTTGATGACGCCCTGGCTGGTCAGCATGAGATTGGCCGGCTTTAGATCGCGGTGAATTACGCCGTGAGCGTGAGCAAAACCGACCGCACTCGAGATCTGGTCGGCCCATGAAATGAAGGTCGCCAGCGACGGGACTCCATCTTCGGCCAGCAAGGTGAGCAGCGTCTTTCCCTCTACGAACTGCATGCTCAAGTAGACAACGTCGTCCGCCTGCGCCACGTCATAGATGGTGATGATATTGGGGTGATCCAGTTTACCGGCTGCTTTGGCTTCCTGCTTGAGCCTCCCCATCAAGTCGTCGCCGTCGGGAGTATTACGGCTGATGGAGATGGTCTTGAGCGCGACGGTCCGTCCAATCAGCCGATCATAGGCTTTATAGACGGCTCCCATGGCGCCGCGGCCCAGTTCCTCCTGGATCTGGTAACGGCCTATCTTGTCGAGGCCGCTGCGATTTGCCTGCCGCAGGTGCCCGTAGGTCGACTCATCGGTCCAGAGTAACTCATAGATCGCTTCAGGACCGAAGGTCTCTCCTGCTTCACGCACCGGTTGGGGGTTGAACTGAAAGCCCGGTGCGTTCTTGACCATCTCGTAAATGCTGCCGGATACGAGAATTTGCGCCGAGGTGACATTGGCCAGCATGTCTTCGGGAACGCCGTTGTCATAACCGGAAACTCTTTCATATTTCGTGCTGTAAATCAGGATCGACGGAACTACCTGCTGGGGTTCTGCTTTCCGATGGAAAGTGAGTAAGCGTCCCTGCAGTGCCTTGGCTGTTGACAGGGCGTGCAAAGCATCCTCGAAGCGAGCCGACCACAATTCGGGCTGGCATTCGGCGATTGTTCCCTGGCCTTCGCGAATGATCCCGCGAATGAGCTCTGCGACCTCCGGATCCTGTTCCAGAGCCAGGCCGTTCGGCGGCTGCGACGGACCGCAATAGCTCCATAGGCGCAAGAAGAGCGAGACACTACCGCCGAGAGTTTCCCTGTCGGAAGCAGAGTCGAATTGCTCACGGCGATTCTGTAGCGACTCGGAGAATTCCATCGCAGAATATGAACCCGTTGGCTTTCGCAAACATGTGTGGACACACAGATTTTTGGGCCTGGGACCACAAGGTTAATGATAGCCGCAGGACCCGATTGTTAAAGGTTACTTTAGTGTCCTAAGAACTTGAGCAAGCCTCACAACGCTGCCATCTTCCGCGAGAATATAATTCGGGTTAGATCATGAAGTTGCGAAAAGCATTTTCGTCGTTACTATGTGGGCCTACGCAGCAGAGCAGCGTCTGCGCTCGCTTCGGACGGCATTGCTTACTTGTGGTGGGCATCCTGGCGGGCTCGGTTTTTGCTTCGCGCCAAGGATGCTCCGGTTGCGGCGATCGTCTTGTTTGACGGGACGCAAGGCGCCGCTTACGTTCAGATTACAGGAGTCACCCTGAACGGCAAGACGGAAGTGCGTGTCTGCGACGGCGTTTCGAAATTCGACAAGAACGCCTACAACGCGCTTCCGCGCGTCCCCTTCGCCGGAGCCTCATCGCTTCAACTTCGCGAAGACGGCGTGCTCATGTTGACGGTGAATGCCCAGCCAGAATGCGTCGTTCCCAGCAACCTCAAGTTCGACAGAAAACCTGAACTCACTCCGGCGGAAGCGGCCGAGCAGGCTGTGCTCCAGGGTGCCCCTGTCTCTGCCTCTGGGCTCGATCTCGGAATACCGGCATTGAAGCCCGGAGTGCAAGTAGTGTTTGTCCCCTCGCCAGACGTTGAACTGGCCGACTTTCTGCGCGCCCAGCGGGCGAATACGCTCAAAGACTGGCAGGATTTCGTGGTCCGGTATCCGTCTTCCAACCGTTTGGCCGGTGCGCAAAACGCAATCGCGGGGCTTCACCAACAGGCGGCGGAAGCCGCTTTCGGGCAGTATCAAAAGCCAAGCGGCCCACGCAGGGAAATTGCCATGCTACGGCAGGCGTGCATGGAGGCACAAGCCGCGAACCAGGCGTCTCCCGGATATAGCCCGGCCATCAAGCTGATGGATACCATCGGCCGAGAGCTCGATAGCCTGTTGGAACCGGACCGCGCGCGCCTGCAGGCATTCCAAAAAGCACTGCAAGAGCACGGCTCGGGGTACTCGCAACTGGCTGCGGCTAGAGTGCATCTGGAGCGCCTATTGACCGTCCGGCCCGACTACGCGCCGGTGCTCAATCTTCGCCGCGAGGTCGCAGCGGAGGAACGGACGCTCGAAACAACTGTCAGCAATGCGGAATCCTTGAGAGCGTCCGGACGCTACGACGATGCGCTGAACTCTCTGGGCCCCTACATCTCCTTTGCTTCGGAAATGTCGCGGGTGGAGGGGGTGGTAAATGCAGCCTACAAACATCACTTCGACCGCGGACACATACTGGCTCTTCAGCAGGACTGGGAAGAGGCCGTGGCAGAGTTTCGCAAGGCGGCGGCGATCCGGCCAGACAGCCGGGAAGCTGTCGCCGCGCTCAATGACGCGACACTCCAACTGAACGCCCAGCGCGATCAGCTGAAAGCCAATCTTGCTGTCCTCCAGAGCAATGAGTATGCCAGCACGAACGAGTTTGTCGAGGCTTATAACGTATTGGCCGACTTGCCGGACAAGCAGCGCGCTCTGGTGACCTCGCAGCTTTCGGCGTTGGCACACAACTACGTGAGCGCCGCCCCTCGACGGGCACAGAAACTTCAGGAATCACATGTTCCAATCAAGACCAGGGCCGATGAGGATGCCGTTCTGGAGGCTTACGTTTTGCTGGATCGCGCCAGTTCCTTAAGCGACGACCCGGCCCTCGCACTCAAGCGAGATTTTCTCTCTGAGAAGATCAGCGCTTACTACGTCGACCAGGCCAGTCGATACCTGGAAAAGCCTTCAGGATCCGGTACTGGCGTGGCATGGCTATACCTCAAAGAGGCACAACGCTACGGAATCACCAATCTCGACAATCTCAAGGCTCAGCTGGCGCAGCATGCCTCTCTGTATCAGCGCCGGGCCCGCATTTCGATCGGCATCATGCTCCGCGATCAGACTTCGAGGAGCGACAGCCCGGGGTTCGCCGAGCAAATGGCTGACGCCATAGCTAACGGCTTGGAATCTTCCGGGGTGTCGGTTGAGGTGGTGCGTAAACCCGCAGAGGCCGCCGACGCTATGCAGCCCAACTTTATGCTGGTGGGAGAGGTCCTGGAACACCGGGTGCTCAGGAATGCAAATCTGGAGACACCGCAATCAAAATACCGGGCCGGCACACACGAGATAAAGAACCCGGCGTGGCTGCAAGCCAAGAGCGACTATGAATCCGCGCAAGAGCAACTCGCCGCCGCGCAGCGAACCTTGGCGGATGCTCAGGCCCAGCACAAGAAAAAGGAGATCGCGCCTGCGAATGACGCGGTACAGGAAGCACAGAAGCATGCGGACGAGTTGCGCAACAAATTGGACTCGAGCGAAGAGAACCGCGTGGAAGCGATCGCCGAACCTTATCACTATACAAAAAAGGCCATTGATCTCAGCGCTTCCATAGAACTTAGCTTCCGCGTTAGTGACCGGTCGGGTAATGTCATCGGCCAGCCTATCGATGTTCACAGAAAGAACCACACCAGCACGGTTGTCCTGCAGGATGTCAATCCGGAAGATACCGAAGGGATTACCAACAAGGGCGTGGAGCCGGACGAGGCTCAGTTTCTGACCGACCTGGAGATTGAGGCCCGGAATGTCATGGTCAAGGTGGTCCGGGAACGAGCATCGGAACTGCCGGCCGATGTCCTGCAGCAGGCGCGAATCTACGCGCAGCGCGGCGACCCGGATAGCGCTGCCGAACAGTACATAATGTACTTGAATTCCACTCCTGAAATTTCGTCTCCAGAGCGTGACGAAGCGGCTAAATTCTTGCACGATCGATTCAATCTCGCTGTGCCCGTCGCTGCAAAACTGTAAACGTGGCGTCGCCGATTCGTGGTTTTGAAAGTCGCCGCTCGGCGCGGCGCTGCGCCAGATGGGCGCTAACCTACGCCGCAGGACCGTGACTGCCGTAACATCGACAATGGTCAGACCTCCCTCTACGCTGTACAAAGCGGCGGTGCAGAGCTTCGGCCTGCCCGGCGCGAAAGGATGTTGCAGTTATGGCCCAGACTCCGCCCCAAAGTCCGGAACTTTCATCCCGTCTGAAAAAAACCAACGAAGAACTTAAGGACCTGCAGGATTCGGTGAAAACCGGAATGATCAATGTGAAAGCTCTTATGGACTTTCGCAACGCCACGGAAAGGGCGCGGCAGGCAAGCGCCGCTGTACAGCAATGGTTAGAGGCGCAAGGGAAAGGGAACGATCCGTACAAGTTGATGTTGCAGGTCACAAGCCAGCGTGTGGAAATGGCGACTCAGTTGGTTAACGACGTCGCTCGCGACCTGGAGAGCCTTGACGTAGATTTCGACACACCCGGGCTTCCTGAATTAAACAAAGCGGTGCGCACACTGGCGGAACGGTTGAGCAAGCTCTTTCCCAAGTGAGGAAAATCCTACCCCCTCAGAAGTATGAATGGCTGTGGATCTTTCTGTTGCAGTGCAATGTGCCGTAAACCCCGGCCACTCCCCGCTTCGTAGGACACCTGTGAATTCACGTATCGCTCATCACTCGCCGCGCACAAAATGGGGAATCTCAGCCGGAATTTCCAGCGACAGTTCCACAAACCCGCGATACGATCCTTTCACATACCAAGGAGACTGATAGATCAGCTTCTTGATTCCCTTCTTTTCGATGGTGTAAACGTTGGTGCGTCCAGCGCTGAGCAACTCCTTCAACCTTGTGCGCGAGGGTTCGGGATGGCAATCGAACAGATTGGAACCAATCAGCGCGGCACCGCCGCTATCCTGAAAAGTCCGAATCGATTTGTCGTTCATTGCCAAAATTATCCCGTCACTATCGCAGACGGTCACGGCTCCGGGAAATTCCTGAATCCAAGCAAAAGCTTCATCATTCGACATTCCATCGCCTCGCTTCCCGCTGTGCTTTGAAATACCGATTCGCTGCCAAAAGTCCCGACGCCATGCCCACGATCACATCCTCCCGCTGCTGAGCGATTCCCCATCATAAAGGACTTGGATAAGCGGCTAGGGTCAAACGATGGGTTATGAGACAAAGAACGAAACAAAAGCCATGGAGGATGCCATCCTTTCTTCACAAACCATTGAAAGGAATGG
>CAWITH010000038.1:65000-71867 GCA_963838935.1 uncultured Acidobacteriaceae bacterium | reverse complement strand
ACCCGGAAGAATCCCAGAGTCGTCAACTGCTTAGCCGAGAAGCCTCTGGGAGTTTCACCGACCACCAATTAGTATGGGTCCCCCCCCGCCCCCTCCCTCACCATTGTTCTCGCAAAGTATTCAAGAATAATGACTTAGGTTGTCAAAGAACGTTGGAAATTGTGGGGGCAGCTTCGAGGTCCGTCTTGGTGGACGAACACATCTCGAAACTGCCCCAATCAGACTTTTACTTTCGCGCCCGGGGGGTTGTAAGTCAATAAATTTCGATTGCATGGGGTTTGTGATGAAAAGGTCGGGCCAAAGGGAGTCTACTCGCTTAGGCAGCCCTTGATAGAATCCCAGGATGCCGACGGTGTTGCGATCTGGCCCGTACCGCTTTTACTTCTACAGTCACGAGCCCAACGAGCCGCCGCACATTCATGTTGACCGCAACGATCTGTCGGCTAAATTCTGGCTTAGTCCCGTCCAACTGGCGGGCAACTTTGGATTTCGGGCCCACGAACTGCGCGCGATACAATCTATGGTGACGGATTCGCGGCAGCTGTTTCTGGAGGCATGGAATGAGTTTTTCGGCATCGTCGGCGCATAGCACTGCCGATGAACGCGTGCTGGACGTCCAATTCTCGGACGACGCGATCAGCGTGAGCCTGCGCGACGGCCGCGTTATCACCGTGCCGCTGGTCTGGTATCCGCGGCTGCTCGACGCCACAGCCGCGCAGCGCAAGAACTGGAAAATAGCTGGCGGCGGCTATGGAATTCATTGGCCCGACATCGACGAGGATCTGAGCACCGAAGGATTGCTGCGAGGCGCGCCCGCGCCGAGAACATCGATTCCCGCGAAGTAGACCCTCCCGGCGCTTGCGGTTGGGAGCCCACCTTTCGAAAGCGCGAAGGTGGGGTACCCCCAGTGGTTATGGTGCCGACGACAAGCTACCTGGAGCCAGATGTAGGCCATCCGCCTGCCCTTCCGAGTAGAGTCTATCCGCCGGTTCCGGCATCCAATCTGAAGATTGGAGGTTTGTATGTACGCAGTTCTTGGAGCAAGTGGACACACCGGACATATTGTGGCGAAGAACCTTCTTGCCCGCGGGCAGAAGGTCCGCGTCGTCGGCAGAAATGCGGCTCGGCTGCAGCCTCTGGCAGCCGAAGGCGCAGAAATCTTTATCGCAGACATCACCAATGCGCCGGGCCTGACCAAGGCGCTTCAGGGCGCCGAGGCCGCCTACGTCATGATCCCACCCGACCCCACCAGCAACGATGTCCGCGCCTCCCAGGAGCGCGCCAGTGACGCAATCGCTACCGCCGTTCGGCATGCCCAAGTCAGGTACGTGGTATCGCTCAGCAGCGTTGGAGCCGACAAGGCAAGTGGCACCGGACCGGTTGTCGGTCTTTACAACCTGGAGCAAAAACTCAACCTGATCGATGGCGTGAACATTCTCCACCTGCGCGCTGGATACTTCATGGAAAACACACTGCCGCAAGTGGGCGCCATTCGCATGACAGGCAGCACGGCTGGGCCGCTCCGTCCGGATCTGAAAGTTGCCATGATTGCCACGCGGGACATTGGAGCGGCGGCAGCCGACGCGCTTCGGCAACTCAAATTCCGCGGCAAACAGACGCAGGAACTCCAGGGGCAGCGCGATCTCGACTATACCGAGGTTGCGGCCATCATCGGCAACGGCATCGAGAAACCCGGTTTGGGATACATTCAGTTGCCCGATGAGCAGACCAAGGCCGCCATGGTGCAGATGGGGATGTCCGAGAATTTTGTGGGACTAATCCTCGAAATGGCCGGGGCTCTGAACACAGGATACATGCGGGCCCTCGAACCCAGATCTTCCCGCAACAGCACCCCAACAACGTACGAAACCTTTGTGGCTGAAGAATTCGTGCCGGCATACCAGCAGCAGGCCGCAGCGTAGTGTAGGCCCGAGGCTCTGCCCAGCAAGCGGAAAAGGCCACGCTCATTTCTGAACGTGGCCTTTATTTATGCCGGCAACGACCTACTCTCCCACACACTTTCGCGTGCAGTACCATCGGGCTCTCGATGATTGCAGTATTTCTGGAACGCTCCTAGAATGAGGCCCACGAATTTGAAGGGAGGCAATTGGCCATGAAGCATACTCAGCTGGCCCTTTTCCGAGACAGAACGTCCCTCTATCTCATGCTTGTGTGGGCTGTCCTGATTTGCATGAGCCCGCCGGGCGCGGTGCGCGCGAGTATGTTCCAAGTCACGGGTGGTGGCTCCAGTTGCTCAGACTCGATCAAGAGCTGCAAGAAACCTGTGAAGTTCATCAGCAACGTCAACGGATGTTACACCTTCGCCTGTGAGTATGGTGCTGCGACGCAGCACAATATCCACAGCAGCGCCGCGAACGGCGTGAAGACGCTCCTTCAAATGGCAAAGGAGAGCGGGAAGTGAGCCGACCACCGGCATTAGGGCGGTTCACCGCCCCCACCTAGGGCTGCGGTCTGTCTTTCAGCCCGGGGATCTGGCCGAGTTGGGAGAACTTGAGATCCGCCTTCATCTGCTTCTCGATGGAAGAGATTTGCCCCTCCACGGCCTGCATGCTGGCGGTGTCGCCGGATGAACCCAGCGCTGGGAGGCGGCCACCCAAGTCCACCAGCTCCTGCAACTGACCGGTAATCGTCTCGCTTAGATAGAGACTGTTGGTTGTGTAAGCCACATACAAGTTATTAAGCGCATCCACCGCAGACTTTTTCCCGGCTGGGTCCACTGGCACTTGGCCGAGCGCCTCGAGTAGAGCCGCCATCTGCTGATGAACGCTCTCGTATGCGGCCAGCTCCTTACCGTAGATCTGTTGTTCCAGTGCCAGCCTTGTCTCCAGTCCCTGAGTCTTTTCGTCGATGTGCTGCTGCACCTGGCTTTGCAGCCACCATCCTCCGAATCCGACAGCCGCCGTCATAATCGTCGTCAAGAGGGTCATGAACCACTGCAAGCTCTTTCTCTCTCCTTGCGCCCTGTCCAGTTTCTTGTCAAGAGCGTCCAATTTCGATTCCAGCTTTTCCATGTGAGATTCCGAATCAGGCATGGTATTCACCTCCTGAGTTGTGATTGGTGTGTCGGGCCTGGCAAAACAAGGTTGACCAAAGCAATCTACTGCGGAAACCCGTTCCATGCAACCTGGAGGGGCGCCGCAACACGTCGATTGGTGATGAGAACAGCTAAAGGCAGGGTCAAGAGCAAAGTCAACGGCAGCGGACAGGAGTGTCCGCTCTACACGGGCCAAGCGGAAAAGGCCACGCTCATTTCTGAACGTGGCCTTTATTTATGCCGGCAACGACCTACTCTCCCACACACTTTCGCGTGCAGTACCATCGGCCCAGCGGGGCTTAACTTCCGTGTTCGGGATGGGAACGGGTGGAACCCCCGCGGTAAGATCACCGACAAGTCGGAGCCGTCAGCTATCAGCCGTCAGCTATCAGTAAATTCGTACTGCGCTGACTTTTGCGGCCGATGCCCGGCAAACTTGTGAGCGCTCCAACCCGCCGGCTCTACTGAAAGCTGAGAGCTGACGGCTGAGAGCTGATTCTCAAAGAGCTTGAGGACGAAGCCTCACAACTGAATAGATTGGGTGAGACGGGGCTAGAGCCCCGTCTCTACTACAAGACGTTTTCGTCGGCGCCAGTCGTCAGTACTGTGTCTTCAGTTGCGTCCAGTTTCTGACGCTTCTGAGGAGGCCATCGCTTTCGAACAGTTTCGAACTGAAAGCTGATAGCTGAGTGCTGACGGCTGTTTCTGCACCGAGTAAATTTTATGGTCAAGCCGAACGGGCGATTAGTACAGGTAAGCTACACGCATTACTGCGCTTCAACATCCTGCCTATCAACCAGGTAGTCTACCTGGGCCCTTCATTACCCTTAAGGGTTGGGAGATCTCATCTTGAGGAGTGCTTCCCGCTTATATGCATTCAGCGGTTATCACAACCGAACTTCGCTACCCAGCGATGCCATTGGCATGACAGCTGGATCACAAGAGGTTCGTCCATCCCGGTCCTCTCGTACTAAGGACAGGCCCTCTCAAATCTCCTGCGCCCACAACAGATAGGGACCGAACTGTCTCGCGACGTTCTGAACCCAGCTCACGTACCGCTTTAATAGGCGAACAGCCTAACCCTTGGAACCTTCTACAGCTCCAGGATGCGATGAGCCGACATCGAGGTGCCAAACCGGAGCGTCGATATGAACTCTTGGCTCCGATCAGCCTGTTATCCCCGGCGTACCTTTTATCCGTTGAGCGATGGCCATTCCATACAGAACCACCGGATCACTAAAGCCTACTTTCGTACCTGCTCGACTTGTAGGTCTCGCAGTCAACCACGCTTATACTTTTGCATTCGACGGCTGATTTCCAAACAGCCTGAGCGTAGCTTCGCGCGCCTCCGTTACAATTTAGGAGGCGACCGCCCCAGTCAAACTACCCGCCTTACTATGTCCATCTCCCGGATCACGGGAGTATGTTAGAACCACAGAACTCGCAGGGTGGTATCTCACCGTTGGCTCCTCCAAGTCCGAGAACCTGAAATCAAAGCCTCCCACCTATCCTGCGCAGCAAGTGCCATAGTTCATAGTAAAGGTATAGTAAAGGTGCACGGGGTCTTTCCGTCTAGTTGCGGGCAACCGGCATCTTCACCGGCACTACAAGTTCGCCGTGCCAGTTGGCAAGACAGTCGCACTTTCGTTACGCCATTCGTGCAGGTCGGAACTTACCCGACAAGGAATTTCGCTACCTTAGGACCGTTATAGTTACGGCCGCCGTTCACTGGGGCTTCAGTTCAAAGCTTCGCCTTGCGGCTAACCTCTCCCTTTAACCTTCCAGCACCGGGCAGGCGTCAGCCCCTATACGTCGTTTTCGACTTAGCAGAGACCTGTGTTTTTGTTAAACAGTCGCAATGCGCATTTCTCTGCGGCCTCTTCGGACTTGCATCCTAGTGAGGCACCCCTTTTCCCGAAGTTACGGGGTTAATTTGCCGAGTTCCTTACCAACTGTTCTCACGAGCGCCTTAGAATATTCATCTCGTCTACCTGTGTCGGTTTGAGGTACGGATCCCATACATTCTCCTTAGAGGATTTTCTCGGCAGCGTGGAATCAGCAGCTTTCCCCCATACGGGGTACTGCTTTGCGTCTCAGTGATAACTTCCCGGCGGATTTGCCTACCGGAAACACCTTACACGCATCGACCGTCATAGCCATAGGACGGCCTGCTTATCCTTCTGCGTCTCCCCATCGTGATAACGAACGCACGGGAGGTCCGGAATATTAACCGGATGTCCATCAGTTACGCCTTTCGGCCTCACCTTAGGAACCGCCTGACCCTGAGCGGATTAACCTTTCTCAGGAAACCTTAGACTTTCGGCGCGGAGGGTTCTCACCTCCGTTATCGCTACTTATGCCGGCAGGGTCTCTTCTCAACAGTCCACCAGTCTTTTCAGTCTGGCTTCAAACCGTTGGGAATGCTCTCCTACCACGCATCGACGTAAATCGATGCATTCGCTGCTTCGGTAACAAGCTTAAGCCCCGTTAAATTGTCGGCACCGGACCGCTTGACCAGTGAGCTATTACGCTTTCTTTAAAGGATGGCTGCTTCTAAGCCAACCTCCTGGCTGTCTGGGCGTTCCGACTTCCTTTCCCACTTAGCTTGTATTTTGGGACCTTAGCAGGCGATCTGGACTGTTTTCCTCTCGACAACGAAGCTTAGCCCCCGCTGTCTGACTCCCGTACTGGTTGTTCAATGGCATTCGAAGTTTGATTGGATTCTGTAAGCTGGAAAGCCCCATAGTCCATTCAGATCTCTACCACCACGACAAATCATACGAGGCTAGCCCTAAAGCTATTTCGGAGAGAACGAGCAATCACGGAATTTGATTAGCCTTTCACCCCTACCCTCAGCTCATCGGAGCTTTTTTCAACAAACAGCCGTTCGGCCCTCCATTAGGTTTTACCCTAACTTCAGCCTGGCCAAGGGTAGATCATCCCGCTTCGCGTCTATTCCTGCCAACTTGTGTTCGCCCTATTCGGACTCGCTTTCGCTACGGCTCGCTTTCGCTTAACCTTGCTGACAAGAATAACTAGCCGGCTCATTATGCAATAGGCACGCGGTCAGACTTTCGGCTTGCGCCGCATAGTCCTCCCACCGTTTGTAGGCACACGGTTTCAGGTACTATTTCACTCCCCTCGAAGGGGTTCTTTTCACCTTTCCCTCACGGTACTGGTTCACTATCGGTCAGAAGCACGTATTTAGCCTTACGGAATGGTCTCCGTAGCTTCTCGCAGGGTTTCTCGTGCCCCGCGATACTCAGGTACCAGCTTCGAGTCCGGATGATTTTCGCCTACGTGGCTATCACACTCTATGGCCCCTCTTTCCAGAGGGCTTCGACTAATCACCGGATTGGTAACTCTACTGTTGCTGGCCCTACAACCCCTGCTGAACCCGAAGGTCTAACAGGTTTAGGCTGATGCGATTTCGCTCGCCACTACTATCGCAATCGAGGTTTCTTTCTTTTCCTCCAGGTACTGAGATGGTTCACTTCCCTGGGTTCGCTCGCACCCGACTATGGATTCATCGGGCCGTACGGGGGTTTTACCCCCGTGGGTTTCCCCATTCGGAAATCCCCGGATCAAAGCCTGCTTGCGGCTCCCCGAGGCTTATCGCAGCTTGCCACGTCCTTCATCGCCGTCTTCTGCCAAGGCATCCACCATGCGCCCTTAGTAGCTTGACCACAAAATTTACTCAGCACACAGCGGCTTCGCCGCTAGCTTTCAGCTCTCAGCTGTCAGCTCTCAGTAAAACCACTACACACCGAACAAACTTTATAGCGCCACCCTGCTCCTCGCACGCTTAGACA
>CAWITH010000038.1:0-60000 GCA_963838935.1 uncultured Acidobacteriaceae bacterium | reverse complement strand
CGCTTTGCTACGAAGTGGAGAGCGGCGATCTCTCCACTTCGCCGCCTCCGATTCGGGAATCAAAATACCTGACCCGCGACCAATGCCTCGAAATTTATCGCTGGATGCTGCTCAACCGCCGCATGGAGACGGCGCTCGAAAATCTCTACAAACAAGGCAAGGTAGTCGGCGGCGTTTACTTCGGACTGGGGCAGGAAGCTTGCTCCTGCGCCTCGGCGTACGCGCTGCATAAAGATGAATGGCTGGGGCCGATGATCCGCAACCAGGGAGCCCTGCTGGTGCGCGGCTTTTCGCCCGCTGACATCATGATGCAGTACATGGCGAAGTCTGGATCGCCGACCAAAGGACGCGATGCCTCTTCGCACCTGGGCGATATCGAAACGCGCAACGTGGTCGCCCCCATCTCGACCCTCGGCGATCTGATTCCGGTACTGGCCGGCGTGGCGCTGGGAGCGCGATTGCAAGGCAAGCACATTGCCGTCATGACTTACATCGGCGATGGAGGGCAATCCACCGGCGTCACTTATGAAGGGCTGAATTTTGCCGCCGTGCAGAATCTAGGGTTGGTGCTGATTGTCGAAAACAATCTTTGGGCATACGCCACGCCCGCCGACATGCAGTTCCGCATCAAGGATCTGGCCGAGCGCGCCATTGGCTACGGAATCCCTGGCGTGATCGTCGACGGCACCGACGCTTGCCAGGTGTACGACGCCTGCCATGAAGCGTGCGAGCGAGCGCGGCGCGGCGAAGGCCCGACTCTGATCGAAGCGAAGATGATGCGCATGAAAGGCCACGCCATTCATGATGCGGCGGAGTATGTTCCGAAACCGCTGTTCGAGTATTGGAAGAAGCGCGACCCGATTGCGCGGCTCGAAAATTATCTGCTGAACAGGAAGAAGTGGCTGACGTCGGCGGAAAACGAAAGGCTAATCGCCGGCGTGGAGCGGCAGTTGGAAGCTGACCGGGAAATCGCCGTGAATTCTCCGATGCCGGCACCCGAATCGGCCGCCGGCGGAGTGTATTGCGAAGTTGGATGCCACACCATCAAACCCAAGTACGCCATGCCTAAATCCGTGAGAACCGGCGACCGCGGCGGCAAGTCAGCCGACCCAAAGCGGCCGGAAGGCGCGGTGCATCTGAAGTAGGGCCCCCAGCCCCCAAGCCATCGTGGCGTCGAAGCTCTCGGTTAGAAGCTCAGCTTGATCCCGAACTGAATCTGCCGGGCGCCGGTGGTCAGATCCGGGCGCCTCACCTCGGAACTGGACTGGCCGAAGGAATTTGTGTCGGAGATGAGATTGTCGGGTTGGCTGAATTGAACGCGGTTGAACAGGTTGTAGCTCTCGGCGCGGAATTGCAGGTGGGCGCGTTCAGAGAGGCTCAAGCTCTTTTGCAAAACCATGTCCCAGCTGTTTACTCCGGGGCCGTAGAAGTGGTTGCGCCCAAGGTTACCGGCGCTGCCCCACGCCGGATCCGAGAACAAACCCAGGTTAGGCCCGGTTTGCGTGCGCGGATTGCTCACGGGAAGCAGAGTGCCTGCGGGATTGTAGTCGGCGCGTTGCTGCTGGCCGGTATGGGCGGTGTCGAGCGCGCTGAAAATATCGTAAGGAAGGCCGCCTGAGAAGGTCGTAATCCCGGCGACTTCCCAGCCTCCGAAGATTGTGCCCGCGGCACCTTCGGAAAGGTGGTCATGCCCGCGACCCAGCGGAATCGCCCAGGAGTAGTTGATCACCAGCCGTTGCCGCACGTCGAAATCGGCATTGCCCCGCTCGGCCCCGAGGTCGAGGGAGTTGCGTGGGAATCCCTGGTTGCCGGCTGAGGGCGTCAGCGGGTCGGAGGCGTTATCAATGGCGTGGGCCCAGGTATAAGCCGCCTGGAAGGTGAGGCCTTGCGACATCCGCTTGGTCAGGTTCGCCTGCAAAGCGTGATAAGCCGACGAAGCCGCGTTGTTGAATACTTCGGCGTGCAGAAACGCATTATTGTTGACGGCATCGAAGGGCAGAATTCCCTCTTCTGCGCCAATCCAGAGATTATTGAACTGCAGCGCCTGCGGGGGAACACCGTCGGCCAGCAACTGAGCAACCAGAGCCGGCTGCGGCGGATTGCCATCCACCAGCCGAAGCAGGCGCGTTCCCCTCGATCCCACGTAGTTCAATTCCATGGTCACGCTGCCCGGCAAGTCGCGCTGAATTCCGAAATTCCAGCTCTGGCTGTAAGGCATGCGCAGGTGTGGATCGATAATGAACGGCAGGTCGCCTGCCCCCTGGTTCACCGTCGCAGAGGTGGGTAGCGACGGCGGCGCAGAGAGGCCGGAAACGGGCGCCCCAATGCAGATCGACCCAAACTCTTCGGTCGCCGGGGGAATACAAGGCGCCAAGCCAAAGAAAGGCTCAAAGAAGACCTGCTGGAAGGGCGGGTTCCCGCGCGCGAGCCCCAGCAATTGACCGAAAAGGCGGTCGTGGAAAATGCCATAGCCGGCGCGAATCGAGGTCTTCCCGTCTTTGAAAGGATCCCATGCAATTCCTACGCGCGGCTCAAAGTCGTGCCAGTCGTTGCTATAGAGAGGCGGCAAGCCTTGTCCGTTCCGTCCTGCGACCGTGAAAGTGAACGGAGCGGGCCCGCTGGGATCGGCAAAAAGCGTGGAAAGCAGGTTGTTCACTTCGTAGGGGACTCCATTGAACTGGTAGCGCAGTCCATAGTTCAGCGTGAGATTGGGAAGAACTTTGAAAGTGTCCTGGGCGAAGGCGGCGAAGTCCTTCTGGCGGAATCCGCGGTAATCATCGGCGGTACGATTGCCGGTCTTGTCGAAAAACTGCGCCTGCGTCACCGATCCCGCCTGACCGAACCACCACCAAACCATGTCCTGCAGCGTGGGGTTCGAATCCACGATTGGGTCACCCGTCATAAAAGCAGTGCCGAGCTGGCTGCCGAAGTTGGCGTAATTATTGAAATCCAGCGTGGGCCGCTCGTAAAAACCATTCGTGCTGTTGGAGTAAGCATCGCGCGTCTCCACGCCGAACTTGAAGGTGTGGCGGCCCCGAGCCCAGGTCACGTCGTCCCCGATGTTATAGGTGCCGCTGAAGCGCTTTGATCCGTCCCGATCCACGATTAGCAGGCAACCGAATCCCGCCACGCCGGGCAGCGGAGCGTCGAACCCGCGGCCATACGAATCCTCCAGTCCGAGACTGTCGAGAACGTTCAACCCCTCGCAGGTCAGCGGAAAATTGATGCGGTTCGCACCCACGCGAAAGTTATTGATCAGCCTGGGATCGATGACCGAGGTCAGTTGCAGAGTGGCGTTCTGCCTGCGCTGCGAAGTCCCGGTTCCGCCCAGGCCGGGAAGGAAATCGGTGTGATCGAAATTGGGGTCAATATACCGGTTGAAGGTGTAGCGCACCGCCAGAATTTCTTTCTGGGAAAAGTTGTGGTCCACGCGGACGCTTACGTTGTCGCTGGTCGATTGCGATGCGCTGGGATAGAAAAGCAGGCCGCGCGCGCCATCCACGGCGGGTCCGTTCGGATCCGGGTAGAGCGACAAAATCTTCTGAATTGTCGGATCTTGGGACAAGCCAAAGATGTTGTTCGGCGAAGTGGGAGTGCTGACGTCGATCGGAACTGGATTCCCGCCCGTGCCGGCGAAGGTAAAACTGCCGGTCTTAAAGTCGTGGGAGGGCACGGAACTCGTATTGGTAAGGGTGGTGGAAAACCGGTCGCCGTCGTAGTTCGCGAACCAGAAAGTCTTATTGTGCAGCAGCGGCCCTCCCGCGGAGATGCCAAACGTGTTGCGGGAGTAGGAATCCTTGGGCACGACCTGGCCCGCCGCATCGGTCTCATGGTTGAAATAGTCGCGCGCGCCCAAGGCATCGAAACGCCCGAACCAGTAAACGTCGGAGTGAAAATCGTTGGTGCCGCGCTTGCTTACCACGTCTATCACCGCGCCCGTGTTGCGGCCAAACTCGGGAAGAAAATTGCTGGTGATGACGCGAAATTCCTGAACCGAATCGGGGTTCAGGGAAGTCAGTCCTGGCTGCGGCAGCGTCAAGCCGGGGATGTCGGAGTCGTTATTATCGGTGCCGTCGAGCAAGAAGTTGTTGTTGCGCTCACGCGATCCGTTGACCGAGAGGCCCTGCAAAATGGAGTTGCCCTGAATCGTTCCCGGAGAAAGCAAAATCAGTTGATAGGGATCGCGCAGAATCATGGGCAGATTCTCGATCTGCTGGCTCTTCACTAGGTTTCCGACCTGGGCATCGTCCAAATCGAGCGGCGCAACCTGTTCACCGTGGACCGTGACCGTTTCCGGAGTCGCGCTCGGCACCAGCGTCGGGCTGAGGTTCAGCACCTGGCCGACCGTAAGCTCCACCTGGGAATACTCCACCGTCTTGAAGCCCTGCCGTTCAACCAGCACGTCGTACATTCCCGGAACCAGGCTCGGGATCCGGTAGGTTCCCGATCCGTCGGTTGCCGTGTCGCGCGAGGCGTTGGTGGCTAGGTTGCGGGCAGTGACTTTCACCTGCGGAACAACCGCAGCCGTAGCGTCCGTGACCGTACCACTAATGGAGGCGGTTTGCGCCAGGGCGAGCCATGGCACGCAGAAAAGCAGGAGGAACAAAGCCGTTGGGGGGAAGGGCCTCGTCATCATAGGGCTTCTCTTCTGTCTGTAGAACTTCTTCCCGCAGGGTATCACTAATCAGAATCCATCGGCCAGTAAATGGTTGCAGCAAGTCGCGGCCGCTGCAACTTCGCTCTACTTGGAATTAGGTCACGCTTCGAGTTGGCGAGGCGACGAGTCCCGTTGCGGCCGCACGGAGCCTCATTGCATACTGGAGCATGAGAACAGGGAGCCTGGTGTTGTCAGCCAAGCACGTTCGTCTCGAACCGCTTGACCACCGCCACGTTGATGGCCTGGCGACTGCTTCGGCAGGTGACACCTCGCTCTACCAGTGGAGCCCCATCCCGCAGGGCAAGGCCGAGGCCATCAGCTACGTTGACACAGCTCTAGCTTGGAGAGACGCCGGAACCGCGGTGCCGTTCGCGACTGTCCGTGTGGCGGACGGCGTCGTCATCGGTTCTACGCGCTTCTTTAACCTGGAGCGCTGGGCGTGGCCGCAGGGCCATCCGCGGCACGGCCGGGATGTCGCCGACGCCTGTGAGATTGGCTACACGTGGCTGACCCGCTCGGCAATCCGCACCGCAGCCAACACCGAGGCCAAGCTGCTCATGCTGACGCACGCTTTCGAAGTGTGGGAGATGCTCCGAGTGTGTTTTCATACGGACGTGCGTAACCAGCGTTCGCGCGCCGCCATCGAACGGATCGGCGGAAAGTTCGAAGGGATTCTCCGCGCCCATCGCATGGCCGCCGACTTCATCGCTCGCGACTCAGCGCGCTTTTCAATCGTGGCGGCGGAGTGGCCGGACGTGAAGCAGAAACTGCGCCAGCTCTTGGATCCGCAGTGAGGAGCGACTATCGCCGCGACGAATCTGCCAAACTGATAAAATTAACCTTCGCCATGTCCGCATCTTCCCAGCTCATTCAGATTGACCTTGGCCCCGTCGTCCGCAGCCCCAAGCCCTCGTGGCTCAAGGCCAAGGCTCCGGTGGGCGACAATTTTCACAGCCTGAAGAAGCTGGCGCGCGGCCTAGGTCTGCATACGGTGTGCGAGTCGGCGCAGTGTCCGAACATTGGAGAATGTTGGCACCACAAGACCGCGACCTTCATGCTGCTGGGCGATATCTGCACCCGGCGTTGCGGATTTTGCGCAGTGCCCAAGGGGCGTCCGGAAGCGATTGACTGGGATGAGCCGCGACGCGTGGCCGAAGCCGTAGCTACGCTTGGCCTGCGTCATGCGGTCGTGACCAGCGTGAATCGAGACGACGACAACGTAGGCGGCGCTAAGATTTTTGCCGAGACCATCCGGCAGATCCGCGAACTGGTGCCGGAGTGCCGCGTCGAGGTGCTGATTCCCGACTTCCAGGGTCTGGAAGCACCGCTGCGCATCGTGCTCGAAGCCAAGCCCAACGTGCTCAACCACAATACTGAAACCGTTCCGCGGCTCTACCGCGCGGTGCGCTCGGGTGCGCGCTACAAGCGGACGCTCGATCTGCTTTCGAATGCCAAGAAGTGGGACCCCTCGACAGTGACCAAGAGCGGTGTGATGGTCGGCATCGGCGAAGAGACGGATGAATTGATCGAGGTCTTCCGCGACCTGGGCGAGCGCGGCGTCGATATTCTGACGATTGGGCAGTATCTGCGTCCCTCAAAAGACCATCTGCCGATGACGCGTTACTACACGCCTGCCGAGTTTGTCTCGCTGAAAGAAGAAGCGCTGAAATTCGGATTCAAGCAC
This sequence comes from uncultured Acidobacteriaceae bacterium, assembly GCA_963838935.1. Taxonomy (GTDB): domain Bacteria; phylum Acidobacteriota; class Terriglobia; order Terriglobales; family Acidobacteriaceae; genus Acidiflorens. The sequence goes on along the minus strand of CAWITH010000038.1, from coordinate 53,659 downwards.
GTCGAGTCGGGGCCGCTGGTGCGGTCAAGCTATCACGCGCACGAGCAGGCGGACGTGGCGGCGGGGTAAATAGTCGTTGGTCGATGGTCGTTAGTCGTTAGGCCGCTCTTTCGCGGAATTTGTTGATGAGGGCGTTCAATCCGCGGGCAATGCCGTCACCGCTACCAACAAGCTCGTCCGCCTTCTCCTCCGAAAGATACTCTAGACGTCGGGCTATCAAGAGCTGGGTCTGGAGTTCGAGCAGAGATCCTCGTGCATGAAACAGAAAACGCACGAATTCAGGATCCGATCGATGTCCCTTTCCTTCGGCGATATTGCTCGGGACTGAAATCGCAGCCCGCCGCATCTGCGATGTCAGGCCATAAGTCTCCTGTCTTGGAAAGCCACTTGTGGCCCGATAGATCGCAACTGCCAGGTCCATGGATTCCTGCCAGATCCGCAAGTCTTGAAATGACGAATTGGTGGTCATCGCGCCACCTCCGCGCAGAAGATAACTCGCAGCACCGAGGTGTGCCTATGACCGCCGAACATGAAAATTGTGATGATTCAATGGAAGCGTGCTGGGCCTCGCCGTTCGTATGCAGCGCTGATCGCTAACGACCAACGACCATCGACTGCTTTCTCACCAGACCCTGCACGCGTTCTGATTCACCATCGGTGCGGTTGCTGAGCAGTGGTAGGCTTCCCGAAATTCCGGCATATTGGAAACGGTTCCGTTCACGCGGTATTTTCCCGGGGAATGCGAATCGATGGTGACCCGCATGCGCGATTCGGCAGCGGTCCGGTTCTGGCACCACACGTTGGCAAATCCCAGGAAAAAGCGCTGTTCGGCGGAGAGACCGTCGACCGGCGCCGGTTCCTTGCCGGCGAACGTGTTCAACATCGCCATGTAGGCAATGCGCAGGCCGCCATTATCGGCCGTATTCTCGCCCAAGGTCAGTTTCCCGTTGAGCTTCAGGTCGTCGACCGCGACGAAGTTCGCGTACTGGTCCTTGATGCAGCCGGTGCGCTCTTCGAATTGCTTCTTGTCGTTCGCGGTCCACCAGTCGCGGAGATTACCCTCGGCATCGAACTGGCTGCCTTCGTCGTCGAACCCGTGCGTCAGTTCGTGACCGATCCCGGCGCCGATCCCACCGAAGTTCATCGCGTCATCGGCGCGGTTGTCATAAAAGGGCGGCTGTAGAATTCCGGCGGGAAATGTGATGTTATTCTCGAGCGGATTGTAGCTCGCGTTCACCGTCATCGGCGGATATGGCCAATCTCTCTTATCGAGCGGCTTGCCAATCTTATCCAACTTGCGCTGAAAGTCGTTTTGATTAGCGCGTTGCGAGTTGCCCAAAGCGTCGCCCCGTACGATCTGCAGCGCCGAGTAGTCGCGCCACTTATCGGGATAGCCGATGCGGTTGGTGATGGCTTGCAGTTTCGCCAGCGCTTGAGTTTTCGTATCCGCACCCATCCAAGGCGAGTTCTTGATGTCTTCGCCCAGGGCCTTTTCGAGAGCACCGACCATCGCCAGTGTGCGCTCCTTGCCCTCAGCGCCGAACGTCTGCTGGACATAAAGCTGGCCGACCAGTTCGCCAAGATCAGCGTTCGTATAGCTTACGCAGCGCTTCCAGCGCGGACGCAACTCCTTGGCGCCCGTCATCGTCCTGCCGAAGAAATCGAAATCTTCATTGACAAACGCCGCCGGCAGCGTCTCCGCGTTGCTGTGCACCGTGTGCCAGCGCAAATACGTTTTCCAATCGTCGAGCGAGTGCGCTCGGATCACCTCCTGCATGTTCTTAACGAACTCCGGTTCCACCACGTTGAGCGAGTCGAACCGAGGCGCACCCACGCCTTCAAAGTAGGCGTTCCAGTTGAATGAAGAATTCAGAGCGGCGAGTTCCTGATTGGACAGTTTGTGGTAGATCTTCTGCGGATCGCGGCGGCTGGTTTGGTCGAGCGCGCCCTTGGCGAGACCGGTTTCAATCTCCATGACGACTTTGGCTTCGGCCGCGGCTTTGGCCTCATCGTCGCCCAGGAGCGCAAACATCTTGGCCACATGCGCAACGTATTTCTTGCGCAGTTCGACCGACTTCGGATCGTCTTTGAAATAGTAATCACGGTCGGGCAGGCCCAGTCCGCCTTGGTCCAGCTGGGCAATCATCTGGCTCGCGTTCTTGAAGTCGGATCCGGAATCGAAGCCGAACAGCACCTCGGTGCCTTCGCGGTGCAGCCTCACGATCTCTTGCGAAAGCTCGTCTTTGGATTTGATGGCAGTTATGCTGTGGAAGTCGGCCTCCAAGGGCCTGATGCCCGCCTTTTCGACCGCTGCTTCGTCCATGCAACTGGCGTAGTAATCGCCGATCTTCTGTTCGCTGGCGCTGCGGCCCGGCCGGTCGGCCGCCGCTTTTTCAAGGATGTCGCGCACAATGTATTCGCCGCGCTGCTGTAATTCGTTGAACCGTCCCCAGGACGAGCGGTCGGCGGGAATCGGGTTCTGCGCCGTCCACTTGCTGCATGCGTAGGCGTAGAAATCGTTGCAGGGGTCGATGCTCTTATCCAGCATGTCGGCGGAGAAACGCACATCGGCGGGCGGCTTATCCTGCGAGAACAATGCGGGCACGAACAGGATGAAAACGATCAACAGCTTCAAGAAATTGCGCATGAGAACCTCGAATCGAGATTTGGAGGCCGGAATCGGCCTTACTACATGGACGGATGTCGCCCGCAAACGTTAGACGGCAGTCATTGGTCGTTCGTCGTTGGTCCTTAGCAACCACAACTTCTAATTGGCGTCCCGATTTGCTCTTGCCATCGACCAACCACTAGCGACCAACCACGGATTTGACCCAATCAGAAGATTTTCATGTGGATCGTCAGATACTTCTTGGGGTTCTCCCGGATTGCCTTCACCAGATCCCGCGTCTCCACCAGCACCTGGTTGCTGTTGTTGTAAAGCGTGGGATCCTTAAAGAACATCCCCGCCGTGCCCTCGCCTTTCTCCAGGCGATCGGAGAGTGCCGACAGATTGTCCACCAGCGTCTGCAGCTTGGCGGCGAATTCCTGATCGTGCGTCATCTTGCCCACGGCGCCCTTGCCGGCATTGATGTCGTCGGTCAACTGGCGGACGTTGGCAACCGTCTTGTTCAGGTTGTTATACAGCTCCTGATCTTTGAGCAGTTTGCCCGCCGTGCCCTTCCCTTGCTGCAAGTCGTCCACCACCACGTTCAGCTTGTCGAGGGCGGCTATCGCCTTCTTGTAGGCCTCGTCGCTCGTGAGCAGTGGCCCGAGCGAGCCCTTTCCTTTCTGGATGTCATCCATCAATCCCTTGAACTCAATCACCGTCGCGTTGAGTTGGTCGTACAAGGCCGGACTGTAAATGACCTTACCGATCGAACCCTGGCCGCTTTCGACAAAGGCCACGATGCGGTCCAGGCGCTTGAGCAGCGCGTCCATGTTCTGCAGCGTGCCCTGGCTGGCGCGTACCACGTCCTCGATCTGGGGTTGGTCACGGGCCGCCAGCGTGTCTCCGTCGGTTGCCACCGGACCCTTCGCCGCCGAACTGTCAATGTCCACGTAGGTTTCGCCAAGAACGCCGGCCGTACTCAACAAAGTTACGGAGTCTTTAAGCAGATTGCGACGGTACTTGGTGGTGACCTTCATCGTGACTTCGACCGGCGTGGCGGGCTTGCCGTCCACGATCCGGACGCTCTCCACGTTACCGATGTCCACTCCCGCCAAACGTACCGGCGCGCCCTCTCGCAGGCCGCCTGCATTATCGAAGTACGATCGCAGCGTGATCTTGGTGGTGAACCACCCGGCCGTACCGCTCATCAAGAAAATCAGGACGGCGAGCGTGACGCTCGCTATCAGGACGGTGAGTCCCACGCGCAGTTGCGACCATTTCAGCTGCTTCTGGCTAGGCAAGTTGGTTAGTAAACGACAGGAGCATCATAGCAAACGGGACACGATTTCAGGGTTCAAGATTCTCTTGAGGTGGGGAGAGCGGACTTGCGCCAAAACGAAGGCTCCCACTCTGCCGCGTTCGGCGTGCAGAGTGGGAGCCTTTTCTTGTCTATAACCTGTTCTAACGATGTTCGCGGGAGTTGTGTTCAGCCTTTTCCTGCGCCCGATTTTGTTTCTCCACTTTCTTCTGAGCCGCCTTGTCCGGCTTCGGGTTGCCGCGAGATGACATCTGTCCCTGATTTCCCGCTCCATTGTTGCCCGGACGTGGTACCGCGCTATTGTTGAAGCCGCCATTTCTGGACGACTGCACACGCGCTTGCTGCGGAGACATCGTCGGAGCGTGATAGGGTTCTCCGGCCGCGCTGGCTCTCTGCACATGAGGTCCGTTGAACTCACCCGGCCTGGCCGTGGCCGCAATCGCCGGACGTCCATGATTCTCGGAGGCGAACAGCTGCCGGTTCTGGCTGGCGGCATGTTCGTGTTCCATCTGCGCTGCCATGGGCGCGGTGTGCGGCTCGCGCCCATACGCTTGCTCTTGCGGAGTCGGCCGCGCTTCGATGCCGCCGGGCCCGTTGAAGCTAGTGTGCACGTTATTCACAATGACGGTACGGTTGTAGACGTTCGTCACATTGGTCACGTTCACGTTGACCACCGAGCGGTTGTAGAAGAAGGCGCCACCTCTCCACTCGCCGCCACCGAAGCCTACGCCGCCGTATCCGAAGCCGTAGTTAATCCCGCCGTAGAAGCCAACATGCGGTCCCCAATAGCCCGCGTGCCAGCCATAGAAGCCGCCCGCGAAACCCCAGTAGCCCGGGGTCCAGAGCATGCCGACCGGCGCAACTACCCATGTGCCGGGGACCCAATAGTAGCCGCCGGCGTCATTCCATGCCCAATAACCCGGGGTCCACAGATATCCCGGACCGGGGCATATTGGCTGCGGATACACCGGCAGCGCCGGAGGACCGATCCGCACCGAGATCCCAATCCCGATCTGCGCCGACGATGTCGTCGAAAGCGACAACACCGAAATCGTCAACATCAAAATTCCGAATACCACCCAGCGAACGGAGCGTGTCATCATCGTTGCCTTTCTCCTAAGCCTAGCCTCACCATTTTGGCTCAAAATCAGGAACCCAGCCTCATTACGTTCCGCACATGTAAACACTGAACCATTGCGCATGTTGCGAGGGTAGACAAAGTTACACTGAATCAGTAGGTTACGGGCGGCCTCAAGAATTACGGGCTAATTCTCCAGAATCACGTGGGCCAGGGCTTGCTCGGAGGTGTGGGTGAGCGAGAGAGCGACATTTTTCGTGCCGAGCTTGGCCGCAAGAGCCGCTGCCTCGCCATGAAACTGAATAGTCGGACGCTGCCCTTTCGGGCGCACCACTTCGATATCGCGCCAGCGCACGCCGTGACTCCATCCCGTACCCAAAGCCTTCATTCCGGCTTCCTTGGCAGCGAAGCGCGCGGCATAGCTTTCAAAGCGGGTGGCTTTCTGCTCGCAGTAACGGATTTCGCCGTCGGTGAAAATGCGGTGAAGAAAGCGGTCGCCGAAGCGCTCGATGCTTTCGCGGATGCGCGGAACTTCGGCGATGTCCACTCCGCTGCCGAGAATCATAGAGACATTGTTAATTGGTAATTTCGATTTCGCAAACTCCATGCTCGTGTGGGGACGGGCGCCCTCGCCCGTCCAGGCCGAGCGAAGCTCCGCAGTTGCCTGTGCTCACAGCAACTCTGGGAGTCGCTACAGGGAACTCAGCGTCTCCACTAACACGGCATCCTGCTCGAGAAACACCGTGCGCAAGTCGATCAGCACTCGCCCTTCTTCGACTCGCGCGATTATGGCCGGAGCGTTGGCGCGAAGACGGACGCTGAGTTCGTCGGCGCTGTGATCGGCATGGGTCAGCGCGATCAGGCGCGTGGGCAAAACCGCCGATGGCGCCGCGCCTCCGCCGATGACGGATTCACCGTCGAGCAGTTCCAGCTTTAGGCGCGCCGATTTTGCCGGAGAAGATTCAACCCCGGAAATGACTCCTTCAGCGCGGCGCGCGATCTCGTCTTTCGACAGGCGCATCATGCGCAGCACGGGCACGGCGTCGTGGTCGCGTTTGACGTAGGCGAGCAGCGTAGCTTCGAGCGCGGCGTAGGTGAGCTTGTCGACGCGCAGCGCGCGGAACAGCGAGTTCGAACGCATGCGCGCGACCAGATCGGCGCGCCCGCTGATCAATCCCGCTTGCGGGCCGCCGAGCAGCTTGTCACCGCTGTAGGTGACGATATCAACGCCAGAGCGCAAGCTGTCGAGCACTCCCGGTTCGCCGTTGATTCCGACCGAGCGCAAATCGAACAACGCGCCACTGCCCAGGTCTTCCATGACCGGCAGATTCCGGCGGTGCGCCAGAGCGACCAGATCGTCGAGCCCGGGCTGCTCGGTGAAGCCGGTGATCTCGAAGTTGGAACGATGCACGCGGAGCAGGAGGCGGGTGCGGTCGTTGATGGCGCGTTCGTAATCGGCGATGCGGGTGCGGTTCGTGGTGCCAACTTCGCGCAGCGTGGCACTCGACTTCGACATCACATCGGGAATGCGGAAGGAGCCCCCGATTTCGACCAACTCTCCGCGCGAGACGATAACTTCGCCGCCCTCAGCCAGCGAGTTCAAGGCAAGCAGAACCGCGGCAGCATTGTTGTTGACCACAATGGTCGAGACGGTCGTCGTGGACGCGGCCGAGCTGCTTCCCTCCACCGCATCGTCGAGCAGTTTGCGGAACAGCCGGTCAACATGAACGTCGCGCTTTCCGCGTTCGCCCGTTTTCAAATCGAATTCGAGATTGGAATAAGCGCTGGCGGTGGCGCGGATGTGATCGAGCGCAGCGGCAGCCAGCGGCGCACGTCCCAGATTGGTGTGCAGGATTACGCCAGTGGCGTTAACCAGCGCGAGCAACGAGTAATCAAGCGCCTGCCGAAGTTGTCGTTCGACCGCTTCGGACAGGCCGCCCAGTCCGAGGTCCAGTGATTTCTCGTCGAATTCCGCACCAGCAATTTCCTGGCGAAGACGCTCGAGCACAACGCGGACACTGTCAGCGACGACGGAATGGCCCTCGCGTTCGATCAGCGCCTGCATCTCAGGCTGGCGAAGAAGTTCATCGGTCGAAGGCAGCTTCTGATACAACGCCGATTTGTGGGCGGTGGACACCGAGGCCGATTATGCCACAGGACCAGTTCCTACAACGTGTGCAAATACGCGAGCAGATCTTTGATCTGCTGGTCGGTCATAACTTGGCCAAAGCCGTCCATTTTGGCGCGGCCATACTTGATGATGTCGATCATGCGGTCGTCGTTGGCGGGCAGTCCGCTGAGGGACAGGTACTGGTGCTTGAAGACGCCTTTCAGGCTCGGACCCTTCTTGCCTCGGGACGAGTAGGGCTCATGGCACCGGTCGCAATAGTTGTCGTAGAGTCTCCGCCCCTCGGCTTGTTGCGGGTTGAGGCCGAGTTCAGCGTCGGATTTGCGGCGCTCGACATCGCATCCGGCGAGCGCCAGAAACGTAAGAAACACCACCGAGACACGGAGGCACAGAGAAGTCCAACCAGGAAAGTTCATAAAGATTGCGGCGTCACCTGCAATACCGCGCGCAGAGGTAGGATAATACGAAAGCGATGGCTGTCGTCGTCAAACGCGTTTACGAGCCTGTTTCTCCGTCGGATGGAATTCGCGTGCTGGTGGATCGTTTGTGGCCGCGCGGTCTGACGAAACAAGATGCAGCAGTCAAGTTCTGGCTGCGCGACCTCGCGCCCTCGAATGAGCTGAGGCAGTGGTTCCATGCGAATCCCGAGGCGTGGCGCATGTTCCGCAAGCGCTATCTCAAAGAGTTGGTGAGCGAAGAAGCTTCCGCGGCGGTGGAGAAGCTGCATCACCTCGCGGAAGGCAAGCGGCAGGTGACGCTGCTGTATGCGTCGCGCATGGTCGAACGTAACAACGCGACCGTGCTGAAGGAATTGCTGGAAGGAATGCCGAAGCCTCCGTCAAGCGTGGGCCGCAGCGCGATCGGTCGCGGCCGGATTCGCAAAGCGAAGAGACAGTAAACGCCGCCGGGTATCGCCGAGCCTTCCCTCTGCCTGAATGCATCTAATTCCCTGAGCTTCTCATTCTCATTGGAGTGTTCACCCTGATCCTTAGCCGAGTTCTTTTCCTTGGGCTGTTTCTCTTGGCTGTCTATGCCGTCCAGCGATTCTGGTTCCTGCGTGCGTGGTCGTGGGTCGGCACATTCTCGAATGCCAACTGGCGCCTCGGATTCCATGCCGTGCTGATCGCTCTCGCCGGCGCACTTCTTGCGACAGTCCTCTATCCGCTGTTTGGCCACGGGATTTCGCGCCTCAGCGTGGGCAGCTTGAACCTCGGCAAGACGCTCGCTACATTCTCCCGCCTGTGGCTGTTCGCTTCCTTCTTTGGCTTCCTGGCCGTCGAATCGGTGGGAGCGCTCGAGTGCGTCACGAACATCGCCGCTCGGCTTCTGCATCATCCTGGAGCAGTCGCGGGTGGGTTCAGTCCCTCGCGCCGGACTTTCTTTCAATACGCCGCCGCGCTCGCTGGCGGCTTTCCATTTCTTGCCGCCACCTATGGATTTGCCGCCGGGCGCTTGCGTTTTACGGTCGAACACGTCGATGTGCCCGTAGCCAATCTTCCTCCGCAGCTGGATGGGCTGCGCATCGCTCAGCTTAGCGACATCCACATTGGCGACTACATGCCGCCGCGCGAAATTGCGCGAGCCGTTGACATGGCGAACGGCCTGCACCCTGATATTTCTTTTGTTACAGGAGACTTCATCAGCGGCGAAGGCGATCCGCTGGACGCCTGCATCACCGAGTTGAGCCGGTTGCGCGCTCCGCTGGGCGTCTGGGGATGCAATGGCAACCACGAGATTTACGCCGGCGTCGAGGACGACGCAGAACGCCTCTTCCGCGAAAAGGGAATGCGGCTGCTGCGCGCCAACTCCGCGGTGGTTGAACACAATGGGGGGCGCTTCAATCTTATTGGAGTTGACTACCAGCGCGACCACATGACCAGCGGCGAACCGGCTGGGCCCATGTTGCACGAGATCGAGCACCTGATTCGCCGCGATATGCCGAACGTTCTGCTTTCGCACAATCCCAATTCATTTCACCGCGCCGCCGACCTGGGCATCGAGCTCAGCCTCGCCGGACATACTCATGGCGGCCAGGTGAAGTTTGAGATCGTGGATCACAGCATCAGCCCGGCACGCCTGATCTCGCCATTCGTTGCCGGACTTTATCACTTGCCAATGAAAATGAACGGCGGCAGCGTGCAGAAAGCTGCGCTCTATGTGAACCGTGGACTCGGAACCCTCGGTTTCCCGGTTCGGATTGGTGTCCCGCCAGAGATCACGCTGCTGACGCTGCGGAGAGCCTGAGAGAAGAGCCTCAAAAGCCAACCGGCACGCGCCCCCAAACGGCCTGGAACGTGGTATAATTCTCAAGTAATTCCAGCCAGATAAGCACCTGTAGATGCAAGAACTTAGCGACATTTCTGTGGTGATGCGGAGCGGCTGCACCTTCGCTCCGCTCGGACGGGTGAGGCGCCCGTCCCCACACAAGCTCATGCGAGCTCTTACTGAGAACTGACAACCGAGACTGAGAACTGACTTCCATGGCTGACGATCCCCAAAATCCTGAACTTCCCTTAACTCCTCCTCCTGGCGGCGACGGTCCCACCGGGTCCGGGCGCCCTCAACATGCAGCCCGTCAACATTGAAGAGGAGATGAAGCGGTCGTATCTCGACTATTCCTTGTCGGTGATTATTGGCCGCGCGCTGCCCGATGTTCGCGACGGACTGAAGCCGGTGCATCGCCGCATTCTGTACACCATGCAGCAGATGGGCCTCGCTCCGGGACGGGCCACGCGCAAGTGCGCCCGCATCGTCGGCGAGGTGATGGGCAAGTACCATCCGCACGGGAATCTCGCCGTGTATGATGCGTTGGTGCGGCTGGCGCAACCGTTCGCCATGCGCGCGCCGCTGGTCGATGGTCAAGGAAACTTCGGCTCGGTCGATGGCGACCCGCCCGCCGCCGATCGTTACACCGAAGCTCGTTTAACGCGCGTCTCTACCGCGCTGCTCGAAGATCTCGACAAGGAAGCAGTCGACTTTTACCCGAACTACGACGGCACCGAAACGCAGCCCGCGGTTCTGCCCGCGCGTTTTCCCAACTTGCTGGTTAACGGCTCCGACGGCATCGCCGTTGGCATGGCCACGAAAATTCCGCCGCACAATCTGACCGAGATTGTCGATGCCACCATCACGCTGGTGAATAATCCCGCCGCGCAATTGCCGGAAATTCTGAAGTTCGTGCAGGGACCAGACTTTCCGACGGCGGCCATTATTCACGGGCGCGCCGGAATCTTTGAGGCGTACCGCACCGGCCGCGGCCGTTTCATGATGCGCGCCCGCGCCGCCATCGAGAACATCACCAAGGAAAAGCAGGCGATCATCGTCACCGAGATTCCGTATCAGGTAAACAAGGCGCGCCTGATCGAGCGCATCGCCGACCTGGTCAACCAGAAAACCATCGACGACATTTCCGACATTCGCGACGAAAGCGATCGCGACGGCATGCGCATCGTGATCGAGCTCAAGCGCGGAGCCGAACCCCAAATCGTATTGAACCAGCTTTTCAAGCACACCTCGATGCAGGAAGGCTTCAGCATGATTCTGCTGGCCGTGGTCAACGGCCAGCCCAAGGAAATGGGGCTGATCCAGGCGATCAAACACTTCATCGACCATCGCGTCGATGTAGTGCGACGCCGCACTTCGTATCTGCTTAATAAAGCCCGCGATCGCGAGCACATTCTGGAAGGCTACCTGACCGCGCTCGATCACCTCGACAACGTGATCGCCATCATCCGAGGCAGCGCCAACCGAGCCGATGCACGCGAGAATTTGGTCGCGTACTTTGCCGGCAAGAAGATCGACATCAACACCACCGGACGCGCTCCGAAGCTTCCTGCCGACAAGCCGTTCACCGCGAAGCAGGCCGACGCCATCCTCGAACTGCAACTGCATCGCTTGACCAAGCTTTCGATCGACGAAATTGCCAACGAGTTGAAGCAGGTGCGGGAAGCGATCGAAGAGTACGAATCAATTCTCGCCTCCGAGGCAAAGCTGCGCAAAGTCATCATCAAGGAACTGGAAGAGGTCAAAAAACTTTACGGCGACGAACGCCGCACCGTGATCGAGGACGAAGCCGCGGAAATCATGCTGGAAGACCTGATCGCCGACGAGCAGGTTGCGGTCACGGTCAGCCATTCCGGCTACATGAAGCGCACTCCGATCTCGACCTACCGCATGCAGCGCCGTGGCGGCACCGGACGCACCGGCATGAAGACGCGCGACGAGGATTTCGTCGAGCATTTGTTCATCGCCTCCACCCACGCTTACATTCTGATCTTCACCAACACCGGACGCGTGTACTGGCTGAAAGTGTATGAGATTCCCGACATCGCCGCTGCCGGTAAAGGCAAGCACGTCGGCAACCTGGTAGGCCTGCAGCCCGGAGAAACCGTCCGCACCATGCTCGCCGTGCGCGACCTGGAAGAAGAAAACCGCTACGTCTTCTTTGTCACGCACAATGGCACGGTCAAGAAGACCGAAGTGAAAGATTTCTCGCACGTGATGCAGCGCGGCATCATCGCCATCAACATCGAGCCTGGAGACGAGCTGGTAGCGGCCTCGCTCACCGACGGCAACCAGATCGTTTTTCTCGCCTCGCATGACGGGCAGGCGATTCGCTTCGACGAAAACGACGTCCGCTCCATGGGACGCAACGCCACCGGCGTGCGTGGCATGAACCTGGCCGAAAAAGATTACATCGTCGGCATGGCCACCACCACCAAGCCGGAAGCGCAGGCGGTCGCAAAAGAGGGTGAGGTCGCTCCCGACGTCGCTGACCTGGTACCGGAAAAAGGCTCGCTCATTCTTTCTGTCACCGAGAACGGCTATGGCAAACGCACTCCCGCCGACGAGTATCGTCTTACCAATCGCGGCGGCAAGGGCGTGATCAACGTCAAGACCACAGCGCGCAACGGCAAAGTCGTCGGCATCTCGCAGGTGAGCGAGAAGTCCGAAGTGATGCTGATCAGCCAGTACGGCAAGATCATTCGCATCGAATCAAAGTTCATCCGCGAATCGGGACGTTCGGCGCAGGGTGTGCGGTTGCTGAACGTCGAACCCGGCGACCGCGTCGCGGCCGCAGTGGTCATCCCGCCGGAAGAGCCGAACGGGAATGGGATGCTGCTGCAGTAAAGCTCGGTGCGACTCTCAGGTGTACTAGCTAGCAGAACCCCGGATGGAACGAAACGAGGCTCTTTGTCGTATGTACCAATCGAGGACGGGCCATGAAAACTCTGAAAGTCTCTTTGATAGCTTCTTTGATTGGAACTGCGGTTGGGTTGGGGGCATGGATTTTCGGCCTCGGGCGACTCATGTGGCCCGCTCATCCTCAAATGGCCAGCTTTCTGCTCACCCTGGTTACGACCATCGTGATTCAGATTACCTGGCCTCGGCTGACCGAAACGAATTCACAGTAATTGCTGATAAGAGATGTTGCACCAATGACCCCATCGTTGGGTGAAATCGCGATTTTGCAACAGTTGACCGATACTGCCATACAGTCTTGTCTACCCAGTCAAAGCCAAACAATTCACGATACTGTTCAAGGTGCCCTCTAACTTCGTCGCGAGGCCTGGGTCAGCGCACCGTACTTCTTCGAGCAGAGCGCCCACCGTGAACCGAAAAGCGCGTTTGAGTTCAACCGGTTCCAAGGAGCGAGCCAGACATTCTACAGCTCGCGCCTTTTGCTCTTCGGTAAGGTCGTCAAGGCCTCTGCCCTGCATAGCAGCTACACCGTGGTGCTTGCACATCAGCGCAAGCACGTTATCTCGCATTCCGCTCAACATGAATTCTGCCTGCAACAGTCGAGAGCGAGCGATACTCGAGCGCACGTGCAGCGCATACAGCCACGCCATTCCAATCAGGTCCTTTGAATCGGGAACTGGCGCTGCAATCGGCTCTCCAGCAGCACCAAAAATCAGACGGAATTTTGGGCCAACCGCACGCAATTCGTTGGTGGGCCAGAATGAGAGGTCAACTTGCAGAGTGTTGTCGAGCAGGAATACACGGTACAAAATGTCGCCACGCCTAACGTCATAGTTCGCAACCGCCGCATGGTCACGATACAAACGTGTGGTCCAATCAACTAATACCTCGTTCAGATCGGCACCGGGAGCCAAACATAGTGCGAGATCGATGTCAGACCAGCGGTCCAGCTGCTCAAGCGCCGCTGAACCCAAATGTGCGGCACCACCGATACGTGAGTCTGCCTTTGCAGCCGCAACTAGTTCCCCACGAATCTGTTCTCGTTTCTGCGGTGTGAAAACTAAGACGTCGTCCATTCGTTCAGCACTGATCTGAGTCTCTGCCGATCCACGCTTCATTCCTGGGATAAATAATATCGAAACGATGACATCCCAAGCAGAGAGGCAAGTATAGACGAGTCACTTGATGCTATCAGCGGCAGCACTAACTGACAATTGCAGCGGAAATCGCCGCTTCCGCCACTCCCCATTACCGCAGTAACTTCTAACTAACCATGCTTTCCGTTACCGTTAACTGTAGTGACACTCCTCCCCGCCTGTGCCCGCGCGGATGCAGACTGTTTGTGAGCGAGCGTTTGTGCATAACATCGCAATTGCAAAAACTGAACCCGCCGCGTACCAGGAACTGCTGAGCCGGCCGATTCGTGAGCTGGGGCTTACGCTCGCCGGATCGCCAGTGGAACGCTTTGTCGAACAGCTCTATCGCGAGCTGGACGCCAAGGGGCTGGCCAAATTTCGTCCGGCCTGTTACTTGACCGACGAATGGGGATGCCCATCAGGCGAACCGATTATTGGGATTCCGTTTTACCTGGCGCACGCGGCGCTGGCGCAGCTGGAAAAAGAAACGCACGACCTCGAAGACGCGAGAGAAATCATGATGTACCTGCGGCATGAAGCGGGACACGCGTTTACCTATGCCTACAAGCTACACAACCGGCCGGAGTGGAAAGAGACTTTCGGGCCGTTTCGCCGTCCGTATCACGACAACTACCGGCCTGCGCCGTTTTCGCGCGACTACGTGCGGCACTTGCCGGGATGGTATGCGCAGAAGCATCCCGATGAAGATTTTGCCGAAACCTTTGCCGTGTGGCTGACGCCGCGCTCGAACTGGCGCAAGCGCTATCGTGGCTGGGGCGCGATGGAGAAGTTGCGCTACCTGAACCGGCTGGCGCGGAAGCTGGGCAAGAGCGATCCTCCGCGGCGGCGTGGACAGGCCGACATCACGGTCGATGACATGGAAACCACAGTGGCTGAGTTCTATCACCAGAACGGCCGGGAAGAAGTTGCGGTCACCGAGCTTACGCCGGATACGGATTTGCGCGACATCTTTCCCGTATCCAAGCGAAAGAAGACGGCGCTGCCGGCGCACGAATTTCTGCATCAGCATCGCAAAGCGGTGATTGACAAAGTGGCGCAGTGGACGGGTGCGCAGCGTCCACTGGTCAAAACGTTGATGGACACGATCGAAAAGCGCGCCGCTGAACTCGACTTGCGCGCCGACAAAACCCGCAGCCCGGAGCATCTGGCCGAAGTCACGGCCTATGCCACCGCGCTGGTGATGACCTACGTAGCGAAAGGAAAATTTATTCAGCCGTAGAAGAGCAGGTGTCAGGTCTTAGGTGTCAGGTCTCAGGAAAACTGGGCGCGCGCCTTAGGTTAAAGATTTTCCTGAGACCTGACACCTGAGACCTTGGGGTACTAGCGATGGTTTCCGAGGAGACTTCATGATCGGAGCAAAACTGAAAATCGCGCTGCTGTACGACCTCTGGAATGAAGATCCGGACGCGGCGGCCGCGAAAGAAGAGGCGACCCCAACGCCTAAGCCGCGCAAGAAAGTAAAGAAGGTCAAGAAAGAAAAGACCGATCGCGAGGAAATTTTCGAAGCGATCCAGAAGCTGGGGCACGAACCCTCCTACTTCGAACTCGACGGGCGCCCGCAATCCTTGCATGCGCTTTCGCGCTGCGATGCCGATCTCCTCTTCAACCTGACCGAATCGTTCGACGGCGACGACACCAAGGAAATGAACGTGGTCGCCTATGTCGACTTGCTGGGATTGCGCTACACCGGCGCCGGCCCGCACGCCCTCTTCATGTCGCAGGACAAAGCGGTTGCCAAGAAAATCTTCGCGTTTCACGCCATCAAGACTCCGTTCTTCGCAACTTCCTATCGCGGACGCATCGAACATGCCCACGACATTTCTTTTCCGCTCATCGTGAAACCGGCGTGGGAGGATGGATCGATCGGCATCGATGCCGGATCGGTCGTCAGGAATATTAAAGAGATGATGGAGCGCGTCGAGTACATCCAGGATGAATTCGACTCGCCCGCCCTGATTGAGGAGTACATCGAGGGGCGCGAAATTTACGCTGGAATTCTGGGCAACTACGAGCGGGCGCAGGTGTTGCCGCTGGTTGAGCTTGATTTGTCCCGCTTGCCTGAGGGCACGCCGAAGATTGCCAGCTACGACGTGAAGTTCGAGAAAAATACCGAAGCCTACAAGCTGACCAAGTCGCAGATCGCGGAAAATCTCGACGAAGCGACCAGAAAGCGGCTTGAGGATACGGCGCTGGCCGCGTATCGCGCACTGAAGCTGCGCGACTACGGACGCATCGACATGCGGCTGGCTCCGAACGGCGATGTCTATGTGATCGAAGCGAATCCGAATCCGTGGTTGGCGAGCCGCCAGGAATTTGCCATGGCCGCCAAGGCCTCAGGCCTTTCCTACACGGAGATGATCGGCACCATTATCGACTTGGCGATGAGCCGTTATCTGAATGCCAACCTCGCGAATGCGGCGGCGATGCACTAGCGACTCGCTGACCCCTTTTATTGAATCGGTGACGTGCTTACCTAGCCGTCGTAGCCTTTCCCCGCCGGTTGCAGCCTTTCAAAGGCCTCTTCAGCGCGGTTCAGGGCATCCTGCACGTTGTCGCAGATATTCTCTGGACCAACCAATTCTTCAAACTCCGTCTGCTGGATCAGCCGCAACGGCTGCTCCCTGGCGCCGCAAAGAATCAGCGCGCGGCCGCTCTTCTTCAGAGTGCGCGCGACTCTCTTCCAGAGCAAAAAGCCCGGTGGCGTCGAGCGCAGTCATATTTCGCAGGCGCAGAATCACCACCGGTGGCAGCTTGTGTAAATTCTCCGTCACCACGTCGATCTTGTCGGTCGCGCCGAACAGAAACCGCCCGTGAATGCGAAAGATGGTCGCGTAATACGGAATGTCCTTATCCTGCAAAATGTGGACGCGTCCATCTTCGACGTAGTCGTCGGTGACCTGCGAAACGGTGGTGGTGGCGGCCACGCGGCTGATGAACAGCAGCGCCGCCAGAATCATACCCGCCTGCACGGCAACCGTCAGATCGGCGAACACGGTCAGCGCAAAGGTGACCAGCCACACGCTGACGTCCGTCTTTGTGAGCTTGAGCAGCGACGGAATCTCGAGCCACTCGCCCATGTTGTAGCTCACCACCATCAGGATGCCCGCCAGCACCGCCATGGGCACGAAACTCACCAGCTTCGAAGCAAACAGCAGAATCGCCAGCAGCGTCAGGGCGTGGATCATGCCCGCTACCGGCGTTTTTGCTCCCGCTCGAATGTTGGTCGCCGTGCGCGCGATGGCGCCAGTTGCCGGCAGGCCGCCAAACATCGGCGAAACCACGTTGGCGACTCCCTGCGCCACCAGTTCAACATTCGGATTGTGCCGGTCATTACTCATACGATCCGACACCACCGCCGACATCAGCGACTCGATGGCACCCAGCATGGCAACCGTCATGGCCGGGCCCAGGAGTCCGTGAATCAAGTCGGTGCGAAACACAGGAATGTGCAAGTGCGGCAGGCCGCTCGGAATTCCATTGAAGCGCGTGCCAATGGTCTCAACCGGCAGTTTGAAAATCCATACCGCCAGCGTGCCCAGCACCAGGGCCACAATCGCGCCGGGGATCCGGTTGGAAAGCGCCGCGGCAGACCAGGATGATGACGATGGTGCCGGCGGCCAGCCCGGTAGCTTCCAGCGAGAAGGTATGAAGATTCTGTAACAGCGCCTCGATGCGCGACCAGAACACGCCGGGAACCTTTTCCAGCTTGAGGCCAAAGAAATCTTTCACCTGCGTGCTGGCGATCAGGATGGCAATGCCGTTGGTAAAGCCAATGACGATGGGTCGCGGAATGTACTTCACCGCAGCGCCCATGCCGGTGAGCCCCATGATGACGAGAATGACTCCCGCCATCACTGTGCACATAAACAGGCCGTCAACGCCGTGCAGGGCGACAATCCCGGAGATGACGACCACAAAGGCTCCGGTCGGCCCACCGATCTGGGTCGACGATCCCCCGAGCGCGGAGATCAGAAAGCCCGTGACCATGGCGCAGTAGATCCCGGCTTGCGGCGTGAGCCCCGAAGCGATGGCAAACGCCATCGCCAGCGGCAGCGCTACCAGTCCTACCGTGATTCCGGCAACCAAATCGTGCAGGAATTTATTCAGGCTGTAATGACGCAGGCAAAGAACTGATTTGGGCAGCCACCGTTCGTCAAAAAGTGTGAGTTCCATCGGATACAACAATTATCGCAGGTAGAATTCGGGAGCCGTAGTTCCGAAAGGGCAATGTCGGGGCTAAGCCTCGGAGAAGTTCGTGTGGAGACGGGCGTCTCGCCCGTCCAGGCCGAGCGCAGCTCGGCTTCCCTTATTCACCACACGAGCATCCGCCCGCTTTCTAGAACAGATTCCACAGGAACTGGTTGTACACCTCGTGATGAAACTGCACCTCGGCAGCCTTGACAATGGTACCGAGCAGGCGCGGGCAGCGGTCGGCCGATGCCTGCTTCAGGTCGGCGTAGCGGCTCTTCACGTCTCCGCCGAGGAGCTTGGTTGTCCATTCGGCTTTGCGGAAGTCGTCGATCGCCGTATAGATGTTATCGGGCAGGTAGCGCTCTGCTGTACGCAGATTCTTGATCTTGGCTGTCTCGCCTTCCAATCCGGTCTTGAAAATGGAGTACATCACCATGTAGGGATTGGCGTCGGGAGCCACGGCGCGCACCTCGGTGCGCATGCTGCGCTCGTTGCCAATCGGGATGCGGATCATGGCGCCACGGTCCACCGCCGACGCTTTGAGCTGGTTCGGCGCCTCGAAGTGCGGATCGAGGCGGCGATAGGCGTTGACGCTGGAATTGAACACCAGGCAGAGGTCGTTTCCGTGGGTAAGAATGCGGTCCATGAACTCATAGCCGAACTTGCTGAGCTTCTCCTCGCCCTTCGGATCCCAGAACAGGTTCTTGCCGTTCTGGCTGACGGAAACATTGGTGTGCATGCCGCTGCCGTTGACGCCCACCACCGGCTTCGGCAGGAAAGACGCAGTCAATCCCATATTGCGCGCGACCTGGCGGCAGACCAGTTTGTAGAGTTGGATGTGGTCGGCGGCCGCCACTGCTTCCGCGTACCCGTAGTTGATCTCAAACTGCGAAGGCGCGACCTCCGGATGATCCTTCTCGTTTTGGAAGCCCATGGAGCGCTGCACTTCGGCGACGGTATCGATAAACGTGCGCAGCGGATCGCCCGGCAACGAGTGGTAATAGCCGCCCGTGTTGACGTACTCGAACTTGCCCGTCTGGTGGTAAATCCGCTCAGCCTCAGGCCCCTGGAACAGGAAGCCCTCGATCTCATTGGCGGCATTGCAGGTGTAGCCGTGCTTCTTGTGCAATCCATTGGCAAACAGCTTCAGCATGCTGCGGATGTCCGCCGTGTAGGGCTCGCCATTTTTGTCAATGACCTCGCCAAAGACAAGCACCTTGCCCGGCCCGAACACATCCGCCGGCGCCCAGTAGAAGGCGGCCCAGTCAATTCCTAAACGCAGATCGCTTTCGCGCTGTGCCGTAAAGCCGCGAATCGACGAACCGTCAAACGTCAGGTTGTCGTAGCTCTTCAGCAGGAATTTCTTGTCATAGTCGAGCATGTGCAGACGGCCTTCCAGGTCGCTGAACATCACCGTCACGGCCTTGATGCGTGCCTCGTCCGCCAGATACTTCAGCCGCTCTTCCTGAATTTTTTGAGGAGACACGCGGTCCAGGCGCTGCTTCTTCGCCTTCAGATTCATCTCTTCCAGTTCGTCGTAGGGGATCGCTAGAAAATTCCGCAGTTCAGTTGACATGGCTCTCCTTGTTCATCCGCTCTACAGGAATCAGATTAAGTTTGTCCGGGGATGACTAGATAGGCTAATCCTTCGGGCGTAACCAGACAAATAGAAATCGGTTATAGCAACGATTAGCTTTCCAATTTGCATCAGGAACGGTGCAGAAACTAGCTTCTGGCTACTGGCCACTAGCTTCTGCGACCTCGGCGTCTCGGCGGTAGAACCTGGCTCCTTCCGTGAAATAATCAATCCGAGGAACTGCAATTGACTTGCGCGATCTGTAACGAACGAAAAGAAAAGCGCTTTTGCCCGGCTGTACACGGGAAAATCTGCCCGCAATGTTGCGGCGAGCAGCGCGAGGTGACGCTTGACTGCGCCAGCGACTGTCCGTATCTACAGCAGGCGCGCGAGCACGCAAAAGCGCATAACGAACCGCCGACTGAAAGCGAGCGCGAAGCCCTGTTTCCCGAGGTGGAGATCACCGAGCAGTTCCTCCACGACCGCGAGCACTTGATTCTGGGACTAAGCTTCGCTCTAGGCAAAAGTGCCCGCGCCGATCGCTCGCTGCTAGACCGCGACCTGATCACGGCTGTCGGTTCGCTGGCCAAGAGCTATCAGACGCTGGTGAACTCCAGCCTCATCTACGAGCCGCCCTCCGCGAACGTGGCGCACCAGACAATCGCCCGCGAGGTCGAAACCATGGTTCGGGAATTTCGCGAGGCCGAGCAGCAACACCTCGGAGAAATACCAAGCCACATGCGGCTGCGGGATTCTGATGTGCTGAAGGCGCTAGTCTTCCTCTTGCGCCTGGGCTTCGGACGCACATCCGGACGGCCAAAGTCGCGCGCGTTCATCGATTTCCTGTTAGCGCAGTTTCCAGAAAAACAGTCGGCCATCGCCGGACCAGAAGAGGCCGGCAGCCGGATCGTGATTCCGTAAGAGTCCGCTGCGCTCAGGATGACAATTGAAGAATGAGGTTCTGGGTCAGAGCCGCCGAACCGTCTGCCCGGCGCCCAGCTCCGCCAACAGCTCCCGTGCGGTTTTCCCAAGTCCGGGATGCCGCGCCTCGGGAGCAATCTCGACCAACGGTTCCAGAACAAAACGCCGCTGGTGCATTGCAGGATGCGGAATCTTCAAGCCCGGCTCATCCACCACGCAATCCCCAAACAACAGGACGTCGATATCAATGTTGCGCGCACCTTTTTCGCGCATACGGAGGCGCCCCCTCGCGGCTTCGACCCGCAATGCAAGGTTGAGCAATTCTCGTGGCGTCTTATCCGTTTCGATGGCCGCCACGCAGTTCAGAAACCAGGGCTGGTCCGGGACGTCCACCGGTTCGGTCTCATATATCGCGGAAACCGC
Organism: uncultured Acidobacteriaceae bacterium; assembly: GCA_963838935.1. GTDB lineage: Bacteria > Acidobacteriota > Terriglobia > Terriglobales > Acidobacteriaceae > Acidiflorens. Next base: position 33,057 of record CAWITH010000038.1, on the reverse strand, counting down.
CAGCAAGCGGCCCGCAACGCCTAACTGTGTGACCGCCGCACGCAGGTTGGCCGCGCGATCTCCCAGGTTCGAGCCCAGCGACAGATAAGCAGTTTCGGCCACCCCAATAGTTTCGCGGCAAAAGACACTGGAATCCAGCCAAAACTGACGGCAGCGGAGCCCTGGTTAATTTTCTAGCCTGGATTACAACCAACGCCGCGGATTTTCGCTATGCCGTAGGACCGTCCCAGCCCCAGTACCAAGGTCACTTTCCTAGCCTCTCGGGTAACGCTAGTATCGAAAAAGTCATGAATCTGGACTCTCTTCTTATCAGCGGAGACGCCGACTTGCTCGGCGTGCTGCGTCCCGCGCTGGAGAACGTCTCGGTCCATGTCCAGGTTTGCGCCGGATCCAAGCCCGGAAACGATCTGCTGGCGAAGCGCAAGTACGATGCCGTCATTATTGACTGCGACGATCTGGAAGACGGCGTCGGTCTTCTGCAAGGCCTGCGCCAGAGCCAGAGCAATGCTAAAACTGTGGCCTTTGCGGTGGTGAATGGAAAGACGACTACCCAGAAGGCCTTTCAGTCCGGCGCCAACTTCGTTCTGCAGAAACCGCTCACGCCGCTGCACGCCACGCGCTGTCTGAATGCCGCTCTCAATTTTATGTTGCGGGAGCAGCGCCGCTACTACCGGCATCCGGTGGAGATTCCCCTGCGAATCGCCCTGGCGCACGACCAGGAACTGCCGGCCACCACAACCAACCTGAGCGAGGGAGGCATGGCCGTTCGCGTCATCGGCAAGTTGCTCCAGGGTGCGCTGGTACAGCTTCGCTTCACCCTTCCCGGCGTCAACATTTCGCTCGAACTGAAAGGCCAAATTGCCTGGGCCGACGGAACCGGCCACGCTGGCATCCGCTTCCTCGAGATTCCGCAGAGCTCGCAATATCAGATTGAAAAATGGCTGACCGACCGCTTGCAAAACGAAATACCCAAACGCCTGCAAGGCTACGCGGCCCTTCGCTAATCGATCGCTTGGCCTCTCGCCACTTTACTTCACTTCCTGATAACGTTTTCAGAGAAGTTGAGCGCACCCGGCATCCAGCTTGTAACTTGCGCCCCACTCCCACTGTGGCACTGTAGAGACGCGGCTTGCCGCGTCTCCGTAGATCTCATGATCACACTGGAAGAAAGAATCGCCAGAACCCAGCGCTTGCTGCGCCGCCTGGAAGAGGACCAGCCCTACCTGTATCAACGTTTATCCGTGCTCGGGGCCGAGCACCGGCAGAGCGCCAATGCTTTCGCCGACCGCGTCCGCGCAGAAGCCGAAGCCGAACTGCAGAGACTGCTGGCAGAACGCGTCGTACCCTCCAAGTCGAACGTGCCTCAGCCCGCTGACTGAACAGAGGCCTCACCTGACCCTTGATTTGCGCTTAGAGGCTGAGGCTGGCTGCGGACGCGAACACGGGCGCAGCAGGTTCCTCGTCCAGCGCTGTCTCTTCCCAGTACGACTGGTCGCGCAAGATGCGCGATACCAGCGCCGTATGCATGGCGTGGCCAGCGCGGTCAGCCACGACCGAACCCAAAATCTGTTTTCCAATCAGCGCCAGGTCGCCGATCAGGTCGAGAACTTTGTGGCGGACGAACTCGTCGGCAAAACGCAGCGGCGGGTTCAGCACTTCCTCGCGGTTCAGCACGATGGCATTCTCGGTAGAGGCGCCGCGAATCAGTCCTTGCTGCCGCATGGCATCGGCTTCATGCAGAAATCCGAATGTGCGCGCCGGCGCAATTTCCTTCAAATAGCTGCCATTCGTCAACCGCACGCCGAAGCTCTGCTTGCCAATCAGTGGATGCGGAAAGTTGATCGAATATGCCACCGAATACGTATCCGCCGGATACACAGCAATAAATTTATCGCCCTCGCGCAGCTCGATCTCGCGCACGATCCGAAGATACGTACGCGCCTTGCGCAGCCGTCGAATCCCTGCCTTTTGAATCATTTCGACAAACGGAAGGGCGCTGCCATCCAGAATGGGTAATTCGAGGTTGTCCAGTTCGACGATGGCATTGTCGATGCCGACGCCGGTAAACGCCGAGAGCAGGTGCTCGGTGGTGGAGATGAGCACGCCTTTTTTCATCAAACTGGTGGCGTAACTGACGCGGGCCACATTGCGCCCACTGGCTTCGATCGCGAAGCCGTCGAGATCAGTGCGGCGGAACACGATTCCCGTTCCGGCACTAGCGGGCAGAATCCGCAAGCTAACCGGGGCGCCGCTGTGCAGACCCACTCCGGTGCAGGTCACTGCGGCACGAATTGTTTGCTCGTGCGTCAAAGGAAAGATGATGTAAGTCTTTTGCTGTGTATCAGCTTACCGTGACCGGCAAATTTCCGTATGTGGCAAAAGAGCCACACTCCGTGGTTCTGGTACCCTGACAGGGGCTAAGTTGCTTAAGCAGTTATAGATGTTTGGGGTGTCGAGAGGGGAACTTGGTTGTGTTTTGCGACCTAGCCGCGTTTCGTAGTCCCCATGCCATGTCTCGATGGGCGAGGGACACGTTGGCCTTCCGTATTGACAAGTGTTAAGCTACAGGCTACAGTTTGGAAAATGAAGATCCGCAGCTTCGTCCACGAAGGGCTGAAGGCGCTCTACGCGGACGACGTCGCAAAAGGCGTTCCGCCGGATTCAGCAGACAAGCTCCGAAAGATGCTCGTGTTTCTCGATAACATGCAAAACCCTGAGGAATTACGTTCGCTCCCGGCATGGAAGGTGCACACATTAACCGGCGACCGCAAGGGGACATGGAGCCTCAGCGTCACTCGCAACCGGCGTTTAACGTTCAGCATCGACATCGGCGAGCGCGAAATCTACGCAGTGAACTTGGAACACTACCACTAGGACAACTATAAGGAGTAATGCCATGCCTATGAAGAACCCGCCCCATCCCGGAGATTTCATCCGGACGGAAATCGTTCAGCCTGCGGGACTATCGGTAACCGCGGCCGCTATCGCGCTTCGGGTTTCCCGGCCCGCGCTGTCCAGCCTGCTCAACAGCAAGGCCGATCTCTCCGGCGACATGGCGCTTCGCATTGAGAAAGCCTTTGGAGTGAATATGGACACGCTCATGCGAATGCAAGCGGCCTACGACATCGCGCAGACCCGCAAGCGTGAAAAGAAAATCCACGTTCGACGAATTGTCCATCTGGCCGATGCTTCTCTGTGAAGCACGGCGCCACTTAGGGAGGCGGCCCTATTTTTTCTTCAGCGGCTTTCTCCGGATCGTAGGTCACCGCCGCTTCGAACATCGAATCATTCAGCTTCAAGTTGTAGCTGGCGGTGTTGATGAAGCGCTGTTGCGAAGTCTCTCCGTTGAAATAACGGGTAATGGAGTGCGGCGTCCAGATTCCCTGCACCAGTTTGTAACTGTCGTAAACCTCGTCTTCGACATTCCTTTGTTTGTCCTTCGGATCGCGCCACGAATAGCTCATCTTGACCGGATAATACGTATTCATGTCAAGGTAAATGCTCACCGAATCATTCTGGCTGTTGAGCAGCGTGACCCCTTCGCATATCTTGCCACTGACGACCGATTGCCCCTCGTAGAACCAAGCCACATTTGGATCGCGGATCCACTTGCGGAACACCCATTCCAGCGAGTGCCGGCGGCGGCGGAGATAGTTCTCCAACTCCAGCTTGTCCTGCGCCGCCGTTCCCTTGTACGTCTCCTCGTATCCTTTGTCGCCGTTGTGAATTAGTGCAACATCGACCTTCTTGGACTTGACGCCGCCGACGTCAATTGCCCCGGGTATGATGTGAATGTCTTTCAAGCGGAGGACTTCGAACCGGTCCTTGTCCGGATACTGGACATAGTAGTTGTAAGGAATTCCAGTGCTCTCGGTGTGCCCGTGATGAAGCGGATAGTAGCGGCCAGTCTCTTCCCTGTTTTCATAAGTCAGGTAGGGCTGTCCGCCCAGCGCCTGGACGGTCTCATCGATAAGCGCTCGCGCCTTGCGGGCATTATCGGAATCGTTCAGATTGACGGGCGTGGCGGGCTGGCCCGTCAGCGGAGCCCGCGGGGGCGGCGCTAGCTCACCCTGGCCAAACGCCAGTCCCGATAGCAGCAGTAAAAGAGCGAAACGGTTCATCAGTCTATTTGTTAGAAGCATTTGAAGCGATTTTAGCTGTACCACGGACCACGTAGGGACGGACGCATTCGTCCGTCCGTCAAGATCCCTCATCGAACGACTAATGCCCTGACCTACCCCACCAGCACCGCCCCGCCGTTCACGTTGAAAACCTCGCCCGTAATAAATCCGGCATAAGGCGTGCACAGAAACAAAATCGGCCCGGCAATTTCGTCCGGCGTGCCCACGCGCCCCATCGGAATGGCTCGAAAAACCTTCTCGCGGGTTGGCGGATCACTCAGCGCCTCCGCTGACATATCCGTAGCCACCCATCCCGGAGCCACGCAATTAACCCGGATACCGTCGCCCGCCAGTTCCGTCGAAAGCCCTTTCACCATGCTGACCAGCGCGCCCTTGGAAGCCGCGTAGTCGCAATGGAACGCTTCGCCGCGCTGGCCTGCGGTGGAACTGACCAGCACGATATGCCCGCCGCCCTGCTTCTTCATTTGCCCGACCGAATGCTTGACCAGCGCAAACACGCTGTCCAGATTCACGGCAATCGTGCGATGCCATTGCTCATCAGACATGCGGTCAATCGGCACATCCTCCGGCGGCCAGATGCCGTGATTCGCGACCAGAATGTCGAGACGCCCGAAGGCCGAGATCGCGGACGATACCAGTTGCCGAGCCGCGTCCGTGGTCGAAAGATCGCTTTGCACCGCGCGACAGTTTTCCGCGCCACATTCGCGCACCAGATCGTTGGCTTTCGCCTTCGCTACTTGATAGTTGAAGACGACCTTCGCGCCCGCTGCCACAAACATCCGCACCGTCGCCGCGCCAATTCCGCGCGAGCCGCCGGTAATAAGAGCCACTTTAGAATTGAGAGTCAGATTCACAATGGCCATAAGTATCGCACGCCGAACGCGGTAAATGGGCGTGTATCGTCAGGCAAATGGCGGGTCGCAATCCCCTAATCATCCCCCATCATTCCGTCACCGGCAATTCCAGGAAGCTCGGGTGTTCCGCATCGTGATACACGCTGATGTGGGCGGTGCGCGCGTCTTTTGCAGTTTCATCGGCAACCACTCCGCCGCTGTTGTAGTTCTTCTCCAAATTCCGGGAGTTGGGCGAATCCAGCACCAGTCGAATCCGGCTCCCCTTGGCAATGCGCCGCGAGAACCACGTGAATCCAGAGAATTCGTAGCGTTCGATGGTCCCTCGCCTTCACCAGCTTCGCTTCGCTTTTAGACTCGCGGTAACGAGCCCTCATCAAATCGCCGGAGAGTTGCACCGAGCTGCCGTCCGCCTTGATCTCCGAGATCGAAACTTCGAAATCTGTATCCGGGACATCCATGGCAATCCACGCCACCAGCTTTGGCCATCCGCTGATCTCGGTGTCTTTGGCGAACGGCTCGCTCTGATAAATCACTCCATTGCCATAGAGCGCAAGAGCCGGGCGCTGATCGACGAGGTAGTTGGGATTCTCCGCCGCATCGAGCTCGCTGAGCCGTGTATCCAACGGGTCATAGACGTACTGATCCGGCGTCGAAGAATGCGGCTTGCTCTCTGAGAGCACCCCGGAATGGAAAACATCGTTGGCGTGCCCGTCTGGCGAGTCGAGATAAAAAACGCGCTTGGAGGTGGCAACGGACTCGATGGAGTCGGCATACTTCCACACTTCCGCGCCCGGTCCCATCACGTAATATGCGACTCGCTTCTTCAGGAACTCCGGCTTGCTGCCACCTTTGAGGGTCCAGTCATACCACTCGGTGTGCAGCTTGCCCAGATCCAGCAGGCTGCCTTCGCCGAAGGTCAGCCCGCCTACGTCCTTCTTGGGCGTGCGCGTACCCGCATGGTCCCAGGGACCGATGATCAGGTAGTGGCGTTGCTTCGCGTCTTCATTCCCGTATTTCATGTGATCGCGGTAATACGTCAATGCGCCGGGCTGGTCACCGTCGTAACTGCCAGTGATAGTCAGGATGGGAACGTGAATCTGCTGATACTGCGCCGCCGTGATCTCCAGCCGCTGGTAGTAAGCGTCGAATTCTGGATGCTGCACCCACTGCTGGAAGACCGTGGTCAGGTTGCCGGCAATCTTGTCCAGATCGCGGAAGGGACGATGCCCAAGGTACATTTCGCCAAATTTCTCGGTCCAGAACGAAGAGTCGCCAAACAGATTAGCGTTGCTGGTGGCTCCGCTGGTGAAAGTCAGCCATTGCACGATGTAGGACGTAAAGACGTTGTGAAATGCGGGGAAATCCACGCCAACGTGAGCCGCCGCTGCGGGAACAATGGTTGCCAGATGCGGTGGGGCCTCACGCAGCGTCATCCACTGATCGAAGCCGGCATAAGAGCCGCCCCACATCGTGATCTTGCCATTCGACCAAGGCTGCTTGGCCAGCCATTCCACGACATCAAAGCCGTCTCGCGGCTCCTGAAAGAAAGGATCGAACTTGCCTTCCGAGTTTCCCCGGCCGCGCACATCCACAATGGCAAATACGTAGCCGTGCTGCGCGAAGTAGGATCCGCGCTCGTGGTAGCTGTCGCTGATGTAGGGAGTCAGCTCGAAAATCACCGGCAACGGGTCTTTTTGTTCGTGCGGACGATAGACCGTAGCATTCAACCGCACTCCATCCCGCATGGGAATTTTGACTCCCCAGGTCAGGTCAAAAGGCTTGGCGGGTTCAGCTTTTTTCTCGTCCGCGAAAACACAAGTGGAAAGAAGAATAACAATGCAGCCAAAAGTCAAAGCAGCGGCAGAAGAGCGGCGCAAGATATTCATAAGATTTTCCGCGAACCGGCCAGTGTAGCGGAGAACCAGTATTGCGCCAAGATTAGGATTGAACCAAAAAAGAAAGGCGGCCGTATGGCCGCCCACTTGAAAGACCATCCACTAACACTATCCACCGACCACTGCTCTAAGCAGTAGCCGGCCGCTCCCCCGTCTTCGCAGGAGTGCGTTCCGGCTTGAGCACTTGCTGCACGTTGTCGTCGGTCTTGGCCGGGAGCGGTTTGATCGGCGGCAATTGTTGTCCATCGACCAGCAGCTTGATCTCGGAGGCGTCCAGCACTTCGCGCTCAATCAGCGCCTGCGCAATCAGGATCAGCGTTTCACGCTTCTCCGTGAGAATGCCCTTCGCCGTCGTGTAGCCCTTGCTCACCATCTTCCGGACTTCTTCGTCGATCTGGATAGCGGTAGCTTCGCTATAGTCGCGGTGTTGCGCGATCTCGCGTCCCAGGAAAATCTGCTCTTCTTTCTTGCCGAAAGTCAGCGGCCCCAGGTCGCTCATGCCCCACTCGCAGACCATTTTGCGCGCCAGTTCCGTGGCTCGCTCAATGTCGTTGCCCGCACCGGTCGACATCTGGTTCAGGAAAATCTCTTCCGCAATGCGCCCGCCCATCAGGATGGCGATCTGTGTGTCGAGATAGTTCTTGTAGTAGTTGTGGCGATCGTCCACCGGCAACTGCATGGTCAGGCCCAGCGCCATGCCGCGCGGAATGATCGTCACCTTGTGCACCGGATCGGAGTGCGGCAGCATGGCCGCCACCAACGCGTGTCCAGCCTCGTGGTACGCCGTGTTTTTCTTCTCTTCATCGGAGAGCAGAAGCGACTTGCGTTCCACGCCCATCAGAACTTTGTCCTTGGCCAGCTCAAAGTCATACATCAGCACAGCCTTGCGATTGGGACGCGCCGCCGCCAGCGCCGCTTCATTGACCATATTGGCCAGATCAGCGCCGGAAAATCCCGGTGTGCCGCGCGCCAGCACCGACAAATCAACGTCGTCGGCAAGAGGAATCTTGCGGGTGTGTACGCGCAGAATTTCTTCGCGTCCGCGAACATCCGGACGATTCACCACCACCCGCCGGTCGAAACGTCCCGGCCGGAGCAACGCCGGATCGAGCACGTCCGGACGGTTGGTCGCGGCCATCAGGATGACCCCATCGTTCGATTCGAAGCCGTCCATTTCGACCAGCAGTTGATTCAAAGTCTGCTCGCGCTCGTCGTGTCCGCCGCCTAGCCCAGCTCCGCGGTGACGTCCAACCGCATCAATTTCGTCGATGAAGATGATGCAGGGAGCATTCTTCTTGCCCTGTTCAAACAGGTCGCGCACCCGGCTTGCGCCCACGCCCACGAACATTTCCACAAAGTCCGAACCCGAGATAGAGAAGAACGGAACATTCGCTTCGCCCGCAACCGCGCGCGCCAGCAAGGTCTTGCCCGTTCCCGGAGGTCCAACCAGCAGCACACCCTTGGGGATGCGTCCGCCCAGCTTTTGGAATTTTTGCGCCTCGCGCAGGAACTCGATAATTTCGCGAAGTTCTTCCTTCGCCTCATCCACGCCCGCCACGTCTTTAAACGTGATCTTTTTCTGCTGCATGGAGAGCAGCCGCGCCCGGCTCTTGCCGAACGACAGCGCCTTGTTGCCACCCGTCTGCATCTGCCGGATCATGAAGAACCAGAGCGCGCCCAGCAGCACCAGCGGCAGCAGATTCAGAATCCAGCTCGGCCAAGTACCGTTGCTGATGTCTTTGAAGCCGTACGGGACGCCCTTGTCCGTCAGCTTCTTGTACATCTCCGGATAGCTTCCCGGCGGCACGGTGGTATGAAACGGCGCGTCCGGGTTCTTGAACTTCCCCTTCGCTTCCTGGCCAATGAACATCACGTCGTGGATATTGCCCTGATCCACGTCAGACATGAATTCAGAAAAGCCGATTTCTTTTTCCTTCTGGGCATTGCTCCCGGTTTTCACCACCTGCCAGAGCAGGAAGGCCGAAACCACAATAACCGCCCAGAAAAGTACCGTTTTGATCGTCGAATTCACCTAAAACTCCTCGAAGTGCAGCCCCATCTCCGCCAAAAGGAAGAAACCGCCTCTATTGACCATATTAGATGCCGGAGGCGGAGATTTGACTGAGAAAAGACTACCCCTGCCGTATTTTAGACCTTTTCCAAGGAAAACGGGAAACCCAAAGGAAGTAACAGAAGTCACGGGAATGAGCTTGTGTGTGGCGGGGCTTTGCCCCGCATGGCCGGGGCAAAGCCCCGTCCCCACACGAGCAGGATTAGCGCTGATTACGTACTCGCCGCCACATACGGCAAGTTCCGTCCCGTCTGTTCCGGACTCCCCAACCCATAGCCGCAAAGAAACGCGTCATCCACCAGAAACCCGAAATAGTCCGGCTGCAGCGGCACCCGGCGCGCCGCCTGCCGATCCAGCAGCGTAACCAGTTTCACCGAAGCCGCGCCCCGCCCGCGCAGGTCGCCCATCAGGAATTCAGTGGTCACCCCCGAGTGCACCAACCCCTCGATGAGCAGCACATGCTTCCCCGTAATCGCCAATTCGTGGCTGAAAAAAATCTCCAACACCGCGGATTCACCCTGCTTGGTCTGTTTGTAGGTCGGCTTGATAAAGGTGCAGATAATCGGTACATCGATCGCCCGCACCAGGTCGGCCATGAACAGGAAGCTGTTTTCCAGAATTCCCAGTGCGATCACGGTCTCGCCGCGATAGTCGTCGGAGATCTGCCGTCCCAGTTCGCGAACTCTTTTCTGAATCTGGTCGGCCGAGATCACCTGGCGCAACCCGGCGTGCGTTGAAACAGTCATAGCGAAAGTGGCGCCTCCGGTTTCGTATCAGGGCATCGCTCTAGCGATGCCGTAGGTTTCACCAGATGCCCCTTTAGGGGCTGAGCATCTGACCAATGGCATGTTACATCATGCCCGCAATCTCCCGAATCCAAATCGCTTGCGCAGCTCCCGCCCGCGCACGATAAGCGGCCGGAACCGCGAACCCCCGCATCCAGACGAGCCCGCAGCCTTCGGCGACGACAACCGGCCAGAGCTTCTTCTGCGCTCCGGTCGCATGCCGCCCGCTCAACAACTCCTTCACCTTCTTCGCCGCTGAGGTGTGCGACGGCCAATAACGATCGCCCGCCCGCCAGTTGCGGATCAGCAACTGCTTGGGCAAACTCCCGACATCCAGCAACTGCCCGCGCGCATCCTCCGGAACCCTGCCCGCATCAACGACCCGGGCTTCAATCGAAGCGCCAAGCTCGGGGACCTTCACCGCGCCCGGAACGGCTAACGCATACTGATAATCTGCCGTTTCGCTGCCCCTGAGTCCAGGTTCCGATTCCCAGAGAAGTTCCTTCCGCCCACGTCGAAGATTCCGCCGATTGGGCAATTCCATCTTCTTGCCCGCCGGTCCGCGCGCCAACTCCAGGGCCTCCTCAATCAGCCGGAACGAGATACTCAAGTCGCGACCATTCGCTTTCAGCCAAGCGCGCACCACCCGCCGCTGCGCCGCCAAAGGAAGTGCCAGCAGCGGCCCCACCTGTAGAGACGCGGCTCGCCGCGTCTCAGGCAGCGGAACAAGTTCAGCTTTCGACTTGGCTTTGTTAGTTCTTGATTTTGCTTTGAAGGGGCGCGGCTTCAGCCGCGCCGTAAGAGCTGCAGATTCGACAGCCGCTTTAGCCGCTGAGGGCGACTGTAGTGCGATCTCAGGATGCCCGCGCTGCCAATGTTCCTCTTCGGCCCGCGCAATTTCCGCCAGCTCACCCATGTGTTCGATCGCAGCTTCCCCAAACTCTTCCCCGATCAAAGGTAGGAGCCGATAACGCACGCGATTCCGAAGGAATGCAATATCCTGATTCGACGAATCCTCGCGCCAGCTTTGCCCACGCTCGCGCAGAAATTCCGGCAACCGAGCACGCCGAAAGCCGAGCAGTGGCCGCACCACTTCTCCCAACACGCGTCCGTCCTCCTCGAAAACAATCCGCGGATAAATACCCGCAAGTCCACGAATCCCGGTACCGCGAAAAATACGGAGCAACACTGTCTCCGCCTGATCGTCGAGCGTGTGCGCCGTCGCAATCTTCGAAATGCACCCGTCCCGAGCCAACTGGAGGAAAAACCCGTAGCGCAGTTCGCGTGCCGCCGCCTCGATGCCGGAACTGTCGCCGCCCTCAAGCCGCGCTTCCCGAACATGAAAATCGAGCCCGCGCTCCCGCGCCAGCTTTGCGACAAAGCGCTCGTCATCGTCCGACTCGGCTCCTCTCAGTTTGTGATTGACGTGCGCGACTGACAGCACGATTCCCAGTTCGGCCCGCAACTCCAGCAGCAGCCAAAGCAAAGCCACAGAATCCGCTCCGCCGGAGACCGCCACCGCCACCCGGTCTCCCGCCCGCACCGACTCCTGCTTCCGAATTGTCTTTAACAGTTGCTCAGCCAGTGGATGCACGAAGAAATGGTACCGGAAACCAGTTCCCAGGTCTCAGTTCTGAACGGCAGCGGTTTGCTGAGAACTGAAAACTCGTTTTCTGATATGCTGTCCCGCAAATGTGGGGGGCTTCTCGCTGGACTGCCAGATTCCTGCTGTTGGCTATGCTGGTCCCGGTCGTCGGGCCGCTGGCGATGCCCTGTGCTGCCTTGCCGCAAGCCATGCACTACATGCGCCAGCCGCTGTCTGGGCATCCGGCGCAGCCTGCGATGCACTGCCATCATGCGATGGCACAGCCGTTCCGGTCCGAACCCTCCGAAGCCTCGTTTCAAGCCACCAGTAACGAGGACTGCTGCCAGCACCATTGCTGCTGCGGCGCCGCCACCTCCGAGTGGGCACGACCCGCTTCCAGTCTGCCGTCCTTCATAAGCCTCGCAACCGAACCTGCGCGTTCATCACCAAACGCGGTCCTTCCCTCCAGCGATATCCCGCGTCAAGATTCCGCCCGCGCCCCACCCCGCAGCTAGTCCCTCATTCCGAACCCTGAAAATAGCAACTCTGCTACGAGGCTCGAGCTTCGAGCGAACCTTACCGTTTGCTTGCAGTTCGTCGCTTCGAAGCTCTTAACACGGCAAACACATTAAGGACCAAACATGACTCGCCTCAAGCTGTTCGCATTCGCCGCTCTGCTGTTGATGACACCCGCCGCCTTCGCCAACGTTTACGGCGCCGTCCGCGGCGTCGTGCACGACCCGCAGCATCGCCCCATTCAAGACGCCATGGTGATGCTCAAAGCGAAATCATCGGAATGGGCAAAAAGCGTCACCACCGACGCCAATGGAGAATTCCAACTCAACGTCGTCCCGCTCGGCGATTATTCCGTCAGCGTCGCCAGTAAGGGTTTCGCGCAAACGACGCAGGATGTCACGGTCATCTCGGGAACGGTGCCGGTCGTTCATTTTCAGTTGCAGTTGGCCGTCGCCAATGAAAAAGTCACCGTCTCCGCTGCGCCTGCGGTGGTCGCCACCGACAGCGCCACCCCCACCACCCTGGTCAGCCGCCTCGACATCGAGCGCACTCCCGGAGCCGACGCCACCAACAGCATGGCCATGATTACCGACTACGTCCCCGCCGCTTACGTCACGCACGATATGCTCCACATGCGCGGCGGCCACCAGACCACATGGCTCCTGGACGGTATCCCCATCATCAACACCGCCATTGCGCAGAATCTTGGCACTCAGTTCGATCCCAAAGATATGGATTACGTGGAGGTCGATCGCGGCAGCTATGGCGCCGAGTTCGGCGACCGCACCTATGGCGTCTTCAACGTCGTGCCCCGCACCGGTTTCGAGCGCAACAACCAGGCCGAACTTACCGTCACCGCCGGCAACTTCTACCAGACCGACGACGCGCTCAGCTTCGGCAGCCACACCGAACGCTTCGCCTATTACGCCAGCGTCAACGCCAACCGCAGCAATCTCGGCCTGCAGCCGCCTGTTCCCCAGGTCGTGCACGATGCGGTCAACGGCGTCGGCGGCTTTGGATCCTTCATCTACAACCTCAATCCCGCCAACCAGCTTCGCCTGATGACCTCCCTCCGCCGAGACTACTTCCAGATTCCCTACGATCCCTTCCCCAATGACATCGAGAACAATCCTGCCAGCGGTCAGTACTCCCCCAGCATCGGCCTGCGCGATGGGCAACACGAGGCCGATGCCGGAGTCCTCTTCACCTGGGTCCACACTTTCAACTCACATCTCATGACCACGGTTTCACCCTTCTACCACTACAACAGCGGCGACTACGCCAGTAAGCCCAACGACACTCCCATTGCCACCACGGAAGACCGCGCCTCCACCTATGTCGGAGGTCAGGCTACCTTAGCCGCCAACTACAAGAAGAACGACCTGCAGGTGGGATTCGTCAGCTTCTACCAGAGCGATAACCAGTTCTTCGGCGCCATCTTCAATGACGGCAGCGGAAACTCGCCCATCGCCGATCCCGAACACCCCACCGCCAACCTCGAAGCCTTCTACATCGACGACAAATTCAAACCCTTTTCCTGGCTGACGCTCTCCGCCGGCATGCGCCCGACGCGTTTTTCCGAAGGAAGCTTTGCAGCCACTTCGACCGCGCAGCCCGTTGACGAGTCCGCGATCAGCCCGCGCTTCGGCGCCACCGTCACCATCCCTCGCCTGCGTTGGACATTCCGCGCTTTCTACGGACACTACTATCAGGCTCCGCCCATCGAGACCGTTTCTGGTCCGGCCCTGATCAGCTACACGCAAGGGCAAGGTCTGGGCTTTGTACCGCTCCCCGGTGAGCGCGATGAAGAGCACCAGTTCGGCGTCACCATCCCTTACCGCGGATGGGTCCTCGACGCCGATAACTTCCAAACCAACGTCGCCAATTTCCTCGACCACAACAACATCGGAGCCTCCAACATCTTTTTCCCCATCACCGTTTCCCAAGCCTTAATTCGCGGATGGGAGCTCACCCTGCGCTCTCCCCGCTTCGCCCACCGCGCCCAGGTTCATCTTGCCTACTCCAACCAGATTGCCGAGGGCAGCGGCACCATCACCGGCGGCCTCACCGATTTCACGCTCGCTCCCGGGCTCAGTCCGCTCGACCACGACCAGCGCAACACCCTCAACCTAGGCGGCGATGTCAGCCTCCCCTGGCGCTCCTATGCCTCCACCAATGTTTACTACGGCTCCGGCTTCAGCAACGCCTTTCCCGGCGCGCCCTATCCGGGAAATTATCTGCCGCAACACACCACCTTTGATCTATCGCTAGGCAAGGACTTCGGAGAACGTTTCACTGCGTCCCTTACCGCGTTAAACGTAACCAACCATCGAGTCGAGTACGACAACAGCCTGACCTTCGGCGGATATCACTGGAACCTGCCGCGTGAAATCTACGTTCAACTGCGCTACCGGTTCCATTATTGAGCGGTGAGTCGGTTGGGATGCGCGAGCAGCCCGGTTTTTCCTGAGACCTGAGACCTGACACCTGACACCTGAGACCTGCTCTTCGGGTTTGACGCTGTTCCGCTACGCTCCGTATAATCTAGGGCGTCCACACCCTGATTACCACGCTGGCGGTTGCTGCGTGAACAGAACCGGGCGGCGTAGGCGTCTTGTGCGCTCGCGGCGCCGGTTTCAAGTTTCAGGTCTGTGTTTCGGTTCTACGACTGATAAGCTCGGGTTGCGATCCGTCTCGTTGAGCCCAGCGAGCTGGAAGCTTCCAGCATTCCTAAAATCCGAAGGAGTTCAAAAGGATCCAAATGATTAAGAAGTTTGCGCGCGTCACTCTTGCTCGTAATGTTCGGCCTTTCCCTCTTGGCTCTGGCCCAAACCACCCCGGCTGCCGGCGCTCCCGCGGCGGCCACACCACCTGACTCGCCCTCGGCTGCTGCTGTGGCCGCGGCCAAGGCTACGGGAACCAAAGTCGGCACCATTAACATCGAACAGGCGATCTTCGCCTCTAACGAAGGACGGCGCGATTTCGAGGCGCTCAGCAAGAAATTTGAACCCAAGCAGAACGAACTGAAGGGTCTGGCCGACGAAATCGACAGCCTCAAAAAGCAGCTGAATGCCCAGCAGGACAAGCTGAATGACGAGTCGCGCGACAAGTTGGTCAAGCAGATCGAGTCGAAGCAGAAGAGTTTCGATCGCGCCACTCAGGACGCACAAGAAGATTTCCAGGGCCAGCAGGGCGAAATCGGAAACAAGATCCTCACCAAGATGGCTCCACTAATCGTGAAGTACGCCAGCGACAGCGGCTACGGCATGATCCTCGATACCTCACAACAGTGGCCGCGTGGTCCGGTGATCTGGTATGGGCCAGCCGTTGACATCACGGCCCCGATCGTGGAAGCCTACAACGCTCAATCCGGCGTCCCGGCTCCCGCCGCGGGAAGCACAGCGCCCAAGCCCGCGGCAAAACCGGCCACCAAGCCGGCTGCGACCACTCCGCCGAAACAGTAGCGACACCGTTCCGGGAGTTTTAGTTCCAGATTATTCCCTGAAGACCGCGTGCCAACGCGGTCTTTTTTATTTGCCTTCCTTGCCGCTCAGGATCAAATCGCAAGCCCCAGGTGTCTGTAGTGGTAACGGGCCCCGCTAGCGGAGGAACACTATATGTTCAACACCCTTGAAAGCACCTGGGACCAGTCTGCCCGGCGGGGACGAGCCACCCTCGTTTCCTTCGCCATGCAAGCTCTTGCATTGAGCTTGCTGCTCGCCATTCCGTTGCTCACAATTCAGGGACCACCCAAGCTGCACTGGTTTGACGAGTCGCCGATTCTCACGCCACCGTCAGCCCCTGCGCCGCCAGCCAGAGGACCGCGGCCAATTCATCCTTCGAACCTCAACCAAGGCGGACAACTGCTGGCGCCTCCAACGGTTCCGCCAACCATCGCGATTCTGAATGAACAACCGGTTGCGTCTTCGCCGGATGTAAGCGGCCTCGGCGTGGATGGAGGCACCGGCACGGGCAGACAGGGAGTGTGGCGCTCGGTCGGCCCTTCGGTCGAGGTTGCTCCACCGCCTGCGCCTGCGCCCACGCATCTCTTGAGGGTCTCGCACTGGGCAGAGGGCAACATCATCTATCGCGTACAGCCCGTCTATCCCCCACTGGCGCGCCAGGCACGCATTCAGGGCACGGTCGAATTGCGGGCGATTGTCAGCAAGGCGGGGACAATCGAGAATCTGGCCATAGTCAGCGGACACCCCATGCTGGTCAAGTCGGCGCTGGAAGCGGTTCGGCAATGGCGTTACCGTCCGTATCTGCTCAACAGCGAGCCCATCGAGGTAGAGACGGAAATCACGGTGAACTTTGTGTTGTCGGGCAATTAACAGCTAGTGCCGGAATCAGATTCGTATCAGGGCATCGCTTCAGCGATGCCGTATTCTGCTCGAAATCAGTTGCCCCTTTAGGGGCTGGCGGCGAAAAGTCGACTTCACGACAGCCCTTACCATCAGCAGTTAACAGCGCGACGCACCACGCTAGCTATAATCGGCTACGTGAACCCGCCGCGTCCCGATTTGTCGCACCTACCCGATCGCCGCTCGTTGATTCTCGACGGCCGGACCTGGGCAGAAGTTTCTCTGGCTGCGCTGGGCGAAAATTTTCATGCCATCCAGAAGCACGTCGGCGCTGGCGTCACCATTTGTGCCGTGGTCAAGGCCGATGGTTACGGCCACGGAGCCATCGAATGCGCCCTCGCGCTCGAAGCCGAAGGCGCGCCCTGGTTCGGTGTCACCGACGCCGCCGAAGGTCGCGCCCTGCGCAGCGCCGGCATCTGGACTCGCATCCTCCTCATGACCGGCATCTGGAAGGGCGAAGAGGACGGCATTGTCTCCCACAATCTCACGCCCACGATTTGGGAAACATGGCACGTCGAGCGCCTGGAAAAGGCAGCGAAGAAGCAGCAGATCAACCTGCCCGTGCACTTGAAAGTCGACACCGGCATGAACCGCCTTGGCGCCAGGATCGAGAGCCTGCCGCAACTCTGCGAAAAACTCGCGGCTTGCGGACACCTGCACCTCGAGGGCGTGAGCACGCACTTCGCCTCGGCCGAAGTGCTGGATGCAGAAGACGCTCCACGCCAGATGAAACTATTTGAAGAAGCGCTCGCCGTGCTTGCTGCCATGGGTTGCACCCTCCGCTTGTGCACATGGGCAATTCCGCCGCCGTGAGCGCTCGTCCCGAAACCTGGAAGACCATGGTGCGTCCGGGCATTCTTCTCTATGGGTATTCGCTTCCTATTTTGCGCGGCGGCGAAATTGTCGATCAGCCTTCGCTCCCCCTCGTTCCCGTACTCACGTGGAAAACGCGTGTTCTCACCGTAAAGGATGTTCCGGCCGGAGAAGCGGTCGGCTACATGGGCAGCTACATCACGAGCAAAAGTACGCGCATCGCCGTGCTGCCGGTTGGTTATGCTGACGGCTATCCCCGCCTGCTCTCCGATCGCGCCCGCGTAATCGTCCGCGGCGAGTACGCGCCCGTCGTAGGCCGTATTTCGATGGACCTCACGACGGTGGACGTCGGCCATATTCCCGGCATTGCTGTAGGAGATGAAGTGATCCTGATCGGCGCCCACAAGGGCAAGAGCGTCGATGCCGTCGAACTGGCTCGCCTGTGCGAGAGCGTTCCCTATGAAATCCTGTGCGGCATCTCGCAGCGAGTGCCGAGAGTGTATCGCTAAGCAGTCGGCATTCAGCACGCGCATTCAGGGTCGGCATCACCACCCTGCGAACACGATTCGTATCAGGGTATCGCTTCAGCGATACCAGAAGTGCTCTCAAAATCTGATGCCCTTCAGGGGCTGGCATCGCAAGAACTACTGAATGCTGAGCGCCGACCGCTGAGTGCCGAATTCCGCCGTTGAACTGACCCTGGTCGCCAATCGCGCTCCGTTGCTGTATTTCTAGAAGAGACATGCCCACGCGCTACGCTCAATGGATGTACGACTGGGAGACCCGGCTCACCTCGGTGGATAATAACCGCGTGGTGCGTCCGCTGGACTGGGGACTGGATTGGACCCAGAACTGGCCCGGCCGCAACGGTGGTCCCGCTGGGCAAGGCTCCCGCGATCTGCTGGAATATTTTTGCCGCTTCAACGATCGCATCATTCGTGCGAGCGACGACTTTTACGCCTACCAGAAGCCCACGGATTTCCGCCTGGAGCGCCGCGAAGTTCAGGTCTTCAGCACGCGCGAAGTGCCCGACCCAAGGCTGGAAGAAAAAGTCCGCGGTACCTATGCCGAGTTTCTGCGTTTTACTTCGCCGGTGGTCACTCCTTTTCCCGAGAACAATCTGGTGAACGCGCGCTGGTTTCCGGCCCACGGACGCCGCGCCGTGGTTCTGCTCCCGCACTGGAATTCCGATGCCATTTCCTACAACGCCCTCTGCCGCGTGATGAACTGGATGGGCATCGCGGTGCTGCGGTTGAGCATGCCGTATCACGACATTCGCCGTCCGGCCGAGGTCTACCGCGCCGACTATGCCGTCTCCGCCAACATCGGCCGCACGCTAGATTCGGTGCGCCAAGGCGTGATCGACGTGCGCTGCTGTCTAGACTGGCTGGAAGCGCAGGGTTACAACCGGCTCGGCATCGTCGGCACCAGCCTCGGATCGTGCTATGCCTTCATCGCCACCGCGCACGATCCGCGCATCAAGGTGGCGGCCTTCAATCATGCCTCGACTTACTTTGCCGACGTGGTATGGCACGGCCAGTCCACGCGCCACATCCGCGAGGGATTGGAAACAGGCCATCGATCTGGAGAATCTGCGGCACGTGTGGCGCGCCGTCAGTCCCATGGTGTACTTCGATAAATTCTCGCGCTGGCCGCGCCGCTCGCTCATTATTTATGCCAAGTACGACATGACCTTCCTGCCGGAATTTTCCGAGCAGGTGGTCGAGGAATTCCAGAAGCACAGGCTGGATCACAAAGTCGTCGTGCTGCCCTGCGGCCATTACACCATGGGCGAGACTCCGTACAAGTATATGGACGGATGGCAGCTGGCCAGTTTTCTGCGGACGGCGTTCGACTAACTCGTTCGACTAACTAAATGAGTGCGGGCCCTGCTGCTCTCAGCGCACCGAGGCTGTCGCGAGACGCTTCGGCCCCGCCTCCAGCAGGTGCGCCGGGCACTCCGCCATCATCAGCTTGAAGTTCTCAATAAAGCGAGCCGCCAGCGCGTCGTACTTGTGGAAATACTCCTCCCGGCTGGGCCACGTGTTCGCTGGATCCAGGATCTGCGACGGCACTCCTTCGCATTCGACCGGCACATCGAAGCCAAAGACCGGATCTTTCTTGTACTCCACCTTGAGCAGTGATCCGCTGAGCGCCGCATTCAGCAGCGCGCGCGTGTAGCGGATGCTGATGCGCTTGCCCACGCCAAACGGTCCGCCCGTCCAGCCCGTGTTCACCAGCCACACGTGGGCGCCGTGCTTTTGAATCTTCTGCTTCAGCAGTTCCGCGTAAGCCAGCGGATGATGCACCATGAACGGACCACCGAAGCACGTGCTGAACGTCATCTCGGGTTCCACCCCAAGCCCGATCTCGGTGCCGGCAATCTTGCTGGTGTAGCCGGAAATGAAATGGTAGATCGCCTGATCCGGGCTGAGCCTGGAAATGGGCGGCATCACGCCCGAGGCATCGCAGGTAAGAAAGATGACGTTCTGCGGATGCCCGGCGCGCTTCTCCGGCAGGTGATTGGCGATATAAGAAAGCGGATAAGCAGCCCGCGTATTCTCCGTCACCGTGTCGTCGTTCAAATCCAGAGTGCCGCGAGACGTTATCGAAAGTGACGTTTTCCAGCACGGTCCCAAACTGCCGCGTGCAAGCATAAATCTGCGGTTCGGCGTCGGCCGACAGGCGGATCACCTTGGCATAGCAGCCGTCTTCGAAGTTGAACACTCCGTTGTCGCTCCAGCCATGCTCGTCGTCGCCGATCAGGTGCCGTTTGGGGTCGGCGGAAAGCGTCGTCTTGCCAGTCCCAGAAAGCCCGAAGAAAATTGCAACATCGCCGCTGGCGCCGACGTTCGCCGAGCAGTGCATCGAAAGCACACCCTGCAGCGGCAACAGGAAATTCAGCACCGTAAAGATCGTCTTCTTGATTTCCCCGGCATAGCTTGTGCCGCCGATAATGGCCAACCGTTCCCGGAAATTGATAAGGATAAATGTTTCCGTACGTGTGCCATCCACCATGGGCGAGGCTTGAAACCCCGGCGCCGCGATCACGGTAAATTCCGGCATGTGATGTCGCAGTGCATCCTCACCCCGAATCTTCAGGAACATGGTGCGCGCAAACAGACTGTGCCACGCCTTTTGCGTGATGATGCGGATGGGCAAGCTGTACTCCGGGTCGGCGCCCGCGAAGCAGTCCTGCACGAAGACATCGCGCCCCTGCAGGTAGCCCTGCAGGCGCGCCAGCAGCGCGCTGAAATTCTCGCTGGTGACGGGCCGGTTGTACTGGCCCCACCAGATTTTCTCCTCCGTGGATTGCTCGCGCACCACGAATTTGTCGGCCGCGGCGCGCGCCGTGTGTTTGCCGGTGTCCACCACCAGCGGTCCCAGGTGCGAAAGACTGCCCTCGGAACGGAAAATGCTCTCCTCATAGAGCGCCGGCGTCGGCAAATTCCAGTAGGCCCGCCGCAGATTCACCAGTCCATGGTTGGCGAGGCCGTAGGCGCTGGCCAGCTTCCCTGCCTCTTTTACCGCGGGAGATTGCACGTCGAGGTAGATATTCATTGCCAATCCCTCACCAGCTTGCGGTCGCCGAGGTAGAGTTCGTTGGAGGAATTCGGATCCAGCGCCCACTTGATGCGATCCAGTCCCTCGGTGACATCGCGAATCGTGCCGCAGTAACTCAGCCTCAGATGCCCCTCGAAGCCGAATTCCTTGCCCGGCACCGTCACCACCCGCACTTTCTCCAGCAGGAAGTTGGAGAGCTTCTGCGAATCCTTCATATATGCGCTGAAGTCCGGGAAGCAATAAAACGTGCCTTCCGGTTTGTGAACTTTGACGCCGTCGAAAGCGTGCAAGCGCTCCATCATCACGTTCCGGTTGTTCTCCAGTGTGACCCGCAGGCTGTCGATCGACGATTGCACGCCGTTCAGCGCCCCCACGGCTGCCCACTGCCCGGGAGAAGATGGCCCGGAAGTCTGTTGCGACTGGATGGTCGCCATGGCCTCGATCAGCGGCTGATTCGCGATCGCCCAACCGATGCGGAAACCGGTCATGGCATACATCTTCGATACCCCGTTGATCACCACCACCTTCGATTGCTCGAGCGGCGCTTTCATAAAGTCGTAGCCGATGGGCGCGCTCTTGCCGTCGAACACCAGCCGGTTGTAAATGTCGTCCAGAATCAGATAAAGGCTCCGCTTCTCGCAAAACTCGACCATCTCCCTGCACAAAATCCTTCGAGTACATGGCGCCCGAAGGGTTATTTGGGCTGTTCAGAATGATGGCCTTGGTGTAGGAGCCGCACGCGTCCGCCATTTCCTTGACGGTTGGGAAAAAAGTCCCGTCCTCGGCCGTGACCGCCACCGGAACACCGCCCGCGAGCTTCACCATCTCCGGATAGCTCACCCAGTAGGGAGCCGGAAAAATCACTTCTTCCTTCGGATCCAGGATGGCGTGCAGCAGCACCATCAGCGACTGCTTGGCGCCCCCCGAAGCAATCACGTTGTGCGCCGATACAATCTTCTTGTAGTGCTCTTCCGTATAGCGAATGATGGCTTTCTTCAGTGCAGGAATCCCGTCGGGTGCCGTGTAGCGGATTTCTCCGGTGTTCAGCAGCGCCGCGCAGTTGATCACGGCATCCATGGGGGCCTTGCTCTTGGGTTCGCCTCCTCCCAGGTGAATGATGGGCTCTCCTTTATCGCGCAGCAGAGCCGCAGTTTCATTCAGCTTGAGAGTTGCCGATTCCCGGATCGAGCGGGCAAGCTGACTAAGACTCATGACGTTTATTTCCTTCCGTCCGTGTATTAGATCAAAGACTTCTCACCTTTAGTTGTGGTTGCCATCACATCCTTGTGTGACCGCTGCACCTCCTCGCCGGTGATCTTGGTGCTAGCATTTCTTGTTGACCGGCTCCCCCAGCCAGAAGGATGGCCATGCTAAGTGCTCAAGAGCTTGCGAAAATCGAACACTATATGCGCGAGGAGCACCGTAAGGACCTCGACGCCTTAGAGAGGCTCAAGCGGTTTCTCCCGGAGAATGACAGCGCTCTGGCTGCCAGCCCGACAAGCGGACCTCAACCTGAAAATGTCGACCGGGAATCCGTGGAAGCATCCAACTCCAATGACCTGGCGGATTTTATGTACCTGCGGGAGTTGTAGTGTAGCGCCTCGTTTTGCTCTGTTCACGTCCCCGCGCGGACAGGAGTGTCCGTGCCGCAGTAAAATAGCCTTCGGTATCCAACCATGAAAAATTCCGCGATGTCCCGCCCGCTCCATGAAGTTGATCCCGAGATTTCAAACGCCATCGACAACGAAGTTCGCCGCCAGCATGAAGGGCTGGAGTTGATCGCTTCTGAAAACTTTGTCAGCGAGGCTGTACTCGAAGCCGCCGGGTCCGTATTCACCAACAAGTATGCGGAAGGCTACCCCGGCAAACGCTATTACGGCGGATGCGAGTTTACCGACGTCGTCGAAAATCTGGCGCGGGATCGCGCCAAGCAACTTTTTGGCGCGGAACATGCCAACGTGCAGCCGCATTCGGGATCGCAGGCCAATCAATCTGCCTACGCGGCTGTCCTCCAACCCGGCGACACAATTCTCGGTTTGAATCTGGCCCATGGCGGGCACCTCACCCACGGGCATCCCCTGAATTTCTCGGGCAAAACCTACAAGATTGTTCCCTACGGCGTGACCAAAGAGACCGAGACGATTGATTACGACGAACTGGAAAAGCTCGCCACCGCCGAGCATCCGAAGCTGATCATCGGCGGCGGCAGCGCGTATCCGCGCATCATCGATTTCGCCCGCATGCGCCAGATTGCGGACAAAGTCGGTGCCCTCTATCTAGTCGATATGGCGCACTTCGCCGGACTGGTAGCCGGCGGCGCGCACCCCTCGCCGGTACCGCACGCGCACATCGTCACTTCCACCACGCACAAGACGCTGCGCGGGCCGCGCGCGGGCATGATCCTGAGCAAGCAGGAATTTGCCGCGCCCATCGATAAGACCGTCTTCCCCGGAATGCAGGGAGGCCCGCTGGTGCACATCATCGCCGCCAAGGCGGTGTGCTTCCTCGAAGCATCGCAGCCAAATTTCCGCGACTACGCTCGCCAGATCGTGGCCAATGCCAAAGTGATGGCCGACACGCTGGCCGCCGACGGCTATCGCATCGTCTCCGGTGGGACGGACACACACGTTATGCTGGTGGACGTGTTCGCGAAGGGCATGTTGGGCAGCGACGCGGAGAAAGCTCTCGGCGAGGCCGGCATCACGGTTAACAAGAATGCCATTCCGTTCGATACGAATCCGCCAATGAAGCCAAGTGGCATTCGCGTTGGTAGTCCCGCCATGACCACGCGCGGCATGAAAGAAGCGGAGATGCGCCAGATCTCGCACTGGATCTCGGAAGCCCTCGATCATCGGACCGACTCCGCCGTCCTGGCGAAAATCCGCAAGCAAGTGCTGGGCCTAGCCGAGGCGTTCCCGCTGTACGCCGAGCGGCGCGCGCGAGCCGAAGTCAGGGCTTAATCCCTAACAAGTTGTCATCCTGAGCGCAGCAATTCCGTTCGCGAAGCGAACGGAATTGCGGAGTCGAAGGACCCCTAT
Organism: uncultured Acidobacteriaceae bacterium; assembly: GCA_963838935.1. Taxonomy (GTDB): domain Bacteria; phylum Acidobacteriota; class Terriglobia; order Terriglobales; family Acidobacteriaceae; genus Acidiflorens. The sequence continues at coordinate 9,430 of CAWITH010000038.1, read as the reverse complement.
GCGACAAGCGCACTCGCCAATTAAGGGAATTCCCTGTGCTCCCCGTGCCCTCTGTGGTTAAATTCCATTTGTGAAAGTAGCCATCGACATCCGTCGCATGACGGAATTCGGAGTTGGCACCTACATCCGCAACGTAGTCCGCACCCTTGCGCGCCTCGACCGCGACAGCAAGTACTTCCTTATCGGATCGCCGGACAAGGTGGCGGAATGCGGGCCGCTGCCGCCCAATTTCCACGCTGTCCCTCTTTCCGGCCGCGATGACGCCCTGAAAGGGAATCTCGATTTTCGCGCGATTGTGCGGCGCCTCGACTGCGACGTGGTTCACGTTCCCCACCTCTACTGGATTCCCCGCGGATTGAGTTGTCCCTATGTTCTGACCGTGCATGACCTGCTGGAGCACATGTATGGAACGCGCGACTCTTCCAGTTTGCGCCGCAGCCTTCATTTTTACTTGACGCGGCGCGTGCTGCGCCGTGCCGCGCGCGTGATCGCGGTATCGCAGTTTACCAAGAACGAAATCGAAAAGCTGCTGGCCGTCCCCGATGCCCGCATCGAAGTCGTATACAACGCGATTGACGAGCGCTTTCTGCGCGGCCATGCCACTCAAGCAGATCGCGAACTCATTGCCCAGCGCTACCTGGTGAACTATCCGTTCATCCTGTATGCGGGTGCGATCCGTCCGCACAAGAATGTGGTGCGTATCATCGAAGCGTTTTCGGCGTTGAAGAGCGAGCTTCAGAAAGAGCAGCAGTTCCCGGATCTGAAGCTCATCATTATCGGCGACGATCTTTCCAGCCATCCCCGGCTGCGGCGCACCGTGGTGAGCAGCGGAGTGCAGAACGACGTGCGTTTCCTCGGATTCGTGCCCATCGAGGTGCTGCGCATTTTTTATGACGTAGCAAAGATTTTCGTGTTTCCATCGCTCTACGAAGGATTTGGATTGCCTCCGCTCGAAGCCATGGCCCACGGCACTCCGGTAGTCGCTTCGAACACTTCGAGCCTGCCCGAAGTTACCGGGAACGCGGCCATGCTGGTGAATCCGGAGAACGTGTTTGAGATCCAGCGCGGCATGCAACGCGCGCTGCTCGATCCGGTAATGCGCGCGCAGATGAAGCAGCGTGGCTATGAACAAGCGCAGCGCTTCTCCTGGACTGCTTCCGTGTCGCGAATTCTCGAGATTTACCGCGAAGTAGCCGGCGCCCGCGTCGCTCGCGGGGTTGCCGCGGACTGAAGACATTCTGACTCTCGTATAATGAAGAATTCCGCGATGAATTCTGGCGCCGCAACCAATATCGAAAAGCAGGCAATTGAGAGCGCGATCCCCCCGACAATAACTCGCCCAAATGAATTTTTCTCCGATTGGCAGATTTGCGTGCTGGCGTTGATTGCCTTGTGGGCGGTCATTTATATGGCCGGACTCTCCCGCCCCGCCTTGCTCGACGATGCTGACACGGTGCATGCCGAGGCGGCGAAGGAAATGGTGCAGCGCCACGACTGGGTGACGCTCTACGTCAACGGCATCCGCTATCTGGAAAAAGCTCCGCTCATGTATTGGGGCGTAGCTACCAGTTACACGCTCTTCGGCGTCACCGAGTGGAGCACCCGCCTTCCCCTCGTGCTGGGCGTGCTGGCGATGATTCTTTCCACCTACGGTCTGGGACGCTGGGCCTTGGGCGGCGAAGGCGGATTCGATTCCGCGCTGGTGCTGGCGACCGCCCTTGGACCGTTTCTCTTTACCCGCTTCCTGATTCCGGACGTGGCCGTGGGCCTTTGGTTGACGCTGACATTCTGGCTTTTTTTAGTATCACTCGGGCAACAAACTCGGCCAAGCGCGGAACGCTGGACCTGCTGGGGCCTCGCTGCCGTGTGCGCGCTCAACGTCCTTACCAAAGGATTGATCGGACTCGTGTTTCCGGCGGGAGCCATCGGGCTTTATCTGTTGCTGACGGGAAATTTGCGCCACTTCTTCAAACTGCGTCTGATTTCGAGCGCGCTGGTATTCTTCGCCATCGCCGCGCCCTGGCACATTCTGGCGGCGCTGCGAAATCCGGCGCAGGGGCAGGTGCGCGGGTTCCTCTGGTTTTACTTCGTCAACGAGCACATTCTGCGTTTCCTCAACCGTCGCATGCCGCGCGACTACGACACGGTTCCGCTGCTGCTGTTCTGGGTGTTGCTGGTTTTGTGGCTGATTCCCTGGACCGTTTTTCTTCCCCAGTCGCTCCAGGAAGTGCCGCGGCGCTGGCGCGAGTTCCGCTCGCAGATGTCCCGGCGCCAGCGTGCCTACTTGATGTTCTTCTTGTGGAACGTCGTAATCGTGGGCTTCTTCAGCCTCTCCACAAGGCAGGAATACTACACGATTCCCGCCATCCCCGGGATGGCACTGCTGGTAGGCGGATGGCTGCAACGGGAGAGAACTTCTCCGGCTGACAGCCGCGAACGAAGCGACGGACGAATTTCGTCGGCCATCTTGCTGGTTACCGGCGTCCTCATCGCGGCGGTTGGCTTTGCCTTGCTCGTTTTCTCCAAGCCGCCCGCTCCCGGCGCCGACCTCTCAGACCTGCTACGGAAACATCCCCAGGACTACGCGCTCTCCTTCGGGCATTTTCTGGATTTAACCCCGCAAGCGATGGGGGCATTCCGCGTGCCGCTCTTCGGCTTCTCGCTCGCCTTTCTGTTGGGAACGTTCGCCAACTGGATTCTGCGCCGCCGTGGCCGCGCCGGGGCGGGGAACGTCGCGCTGGTGGCAATGATGGTGGTCTTGCTGGCGTGCGTGCGCATTGCCTTCGGCATTTTCTCGCCCATTCTTTCCTCGAAAGACCTGGCGCTGGCCATTCGCGAGCAGTACCGGCCGGGCGACCAGATCGTGGTAATAGGGCTGTATGAAAATGCATCCTCGCTGAATTTCTACACCGGAATCCCGTTGCACAGTTTGCGATCGCCCGGCGGAAACATGTGGTACGGCACTCAATTTCCAGGGGCGCCACGGGTTTTCGAGACGCAGGCTTCGTTTGTAGAGATGTGGAATGGTCCGCACCGCATTTTCTTGTGGGCCGAAGAAGATGATCCGCCGGCGTTGCGCGGATTGACCAGATATGAAGTCGCTCGCCGTGGTGGCAAGATCATTTTTTCTAATCAGCCGGCAGCTTAGCGCGAGTCAGCCGTCCGTCTTTCAAATCGAAGACATCGCCGCGCCAGTGGATGCGGTTGCCCATGGAACCTGCCGCCCACACCAGCGGCGCAATCAGGTCCCGCAGCGGCAGCAGGAGAATGTTGCCGGGCACTTGACGATCGTGAAGTACGGCCTCCCCAGCGACCAACCCAACGGACAGCCGTAAAGCCAACGTCAGCGTGAAAAGTCCCCACGCCCAAGCAGCGCCCCAAGCCGCCAGCAGCGTCAGTAATGCCCAAGGTAGGCCGAAGGTAAACAGCAGTCCAGCGTATCCCCAGCGGCGCGCATCTCGAATAGTTCGCGACCAACGCAGTTGATGCTGGAAAAACTGCCGCAACGTGTAGGCCGGCAGAAATGTGTTGACGGTGACAGTGCTCAGTTCAACTTTCTTTCCCGTCCCTGCGATGCGCCGGCCGAGTTCATAGTCGTCGGCCAGATAGTCCAGCAGGATTTCGAAGCCACCGACGGCTTCGAGATCGCGGCGGCGAAAAGCCAGCGTTGACCCCAATCCGAAGCGCATTCCTTTTTCAAGAAACCTCGCGCTCAGCACGCCCGCCGCAAAATCAGTGCTGATGCCCAAGGCTTCGAGGCGCGAACCAAGCGTCGGGCCGGCGACGCCGCGGTAAAGGCAAGTCACAAGTCCCACCGAATCGTCGCAGAGCGGCGTTACCGCCTGCCGCAAGTAATTTGCAGGGACGCGGATGTCGCTGTCATTCACCAGCAGCATTTCATGGCGTGCCGCCGGCAACATCTGCACCAGATTGCTGACTTTGATATTCGTTCCCAGAACGCGATCGCACACGATCAGCTCAATCGCAAGCTTGGGATACTTTGCCTGGAGCTTCCGCACCACCTCGATGGCAGGATCCGTAGGATCGCTGACCCCGAAGATCATTTGAATTTGAGATTGCGGATACTCCTGCTCGCAGTGGCTGCAAAAACTCTCCCAGATCTCAGGATCAACGCCCTTCAAGGGCTTGAGGATGGAAACTGAAGGAAGTTGGCTTTCCGGCAGCGGTGTCTGCTTAAGCTTCTTGCGCCTGTCGCGAAGAAAACTAGCCAGCCCGAGTGCGGACAGAAAGTAAAAGAACAGACTGCCGACCGTTCCAAGCGCAGCCACGGCTTCGAGCAGGGATCTCGCTGTCAACGGCGGCATGAGTAGAGTTTACTCGTAGCGCAGCGACTCGATGGGATCGAGGTTGGCAGCCTTCCACGCCGGATAAATTCCAAAAACCAGTCCCACCGCGGCCGAAGCGGCGAAGGCGAAGATCGACCAGTCTACCGACATGGTGGCGGGAAGCGACGGGAATGCCACCGGGACAATCGCAGTGATAAGAGCACCGAGCAATAGCCCGATTACTCCGCCCACCGCCGTCAGCATGACCGCTTCCAGCGTGAACTGCACCAGAATGTCGCGCTTGCGTGCTCCCATGGCTTTACGCACTCCAATTTCGCGCGTGCGCTCGGTCACCGAAACCAGCATGATGTTCATCACACCCACGCCGCCCACAATCAAGCCCACACTCGAAACCGCAAACATGAAGATGAAGATCATACTCGTGATCTGATTCCACACGTCGGAGATCGAGTCTTGCGTGAAGATGGCAAAGTTGTCCGGCTTCTCCGGTGGAACCTTCCGGCGCCGCCGCAGCAGTTCGCGCATTTCATCCATCGCCTTGGGCATATCATCGTGCGAAGTGGCCTTGACGCTGATCCAGTACTGCTTCAATTCGGGATGCAGCGTCCGGAATGTGCTCAGCGGAAAGAAAACAATATTGTCATCTGGATTCTTCCCGCCACCGAACACGCTCGGGCGGAGTTTCGCCACACCGATCACGGTAAATAACTGGCCTTCGATGTTCAACTCTTTGCCCAGCGCCTGCTCACTAGGGAAAAGTTCTTCCGCCGTATCGTGGCCGAGGATGATGACGGGGCTGCGGCGTTCCTCATCGATATCGCTGAACCAGCGGCCCGAGTCGATGGCCAGGTCGTAAACATCTTTGTAGGAACTGGTATCGCCTTCGAGCATGGTCTGCTTGGCCTTACGGTCTTTGTATTTGACCGAGTAGGTTCCGGTGCCAAGTTCCTGCCGGAAATAGCGCACGCCTACGCCGACCGCTTTCACGTGAGGCAGATCCCGCATTGCCATGGCGTCTTCGTAGGTCAGTTCTTTGCGCGTGCGCATCTCTTCTGTCGGACGTCCAAAGGTGAAGGGCTCCATGTGGAACGCGAAAATGATGTTCGAACCCAGGCTGGTGATGACCTGGCTCACGTTGTCATTCAAGCCGCGCACAATCGATGAAATCCCGATGACGACGGCAACTCCAATCACGATGCCCAGCACGGTCAACGACGACCGCATTTTGTTGCTGCGGATCGTGTCCACCGCCATTTTCAGCCCTTCGCCGAATTCACCTTTGACCAGCATCGCTTCAGAACCCTTTTCCCTGTAACCCCCTTTGGCTCAATCTCTGTATTTGTGTGGGGACGGGCGACTCGCCCGTCCTGCGCGGGCGGCGTCGCCCGCGCCCACACTCTTACTCTTACGTTTCAAATCGCAGCGCCGCGATAGGATCCAACACAGCTGCCCGCCGTGCCGGATACACGCCAAAAAAAATGCCCACGCTCGCCGCCACAAACAGTCCCGCCGCGACCGCCCAGAGTTTGATCGCTGACGGCATGCCGATGGCCAGCGTGACGCCCTTGGCGATAAGAATGCCAAATGCCACGCCGATCGCTCCGCCGAGCAGGGCCAGAGCGACCGACTCAATCAGAAACTGCAGCAGGATGTCCTCCCGGCGCGCGCCCATGGCCTTGCGAATGCCGATTTCCCGGGTCCGTTCCGTCACCGATACCAGCATGATGTTCATGATCACGATGCCGCCCACCACCAGCGAGATGGCGGCGATTCCGATCATGGCGTAAAAAAACGTGGCGCTGAAGTTCGACCAGATACTCAGCAAGCTGTCATTGGTCTCGATGTCGAAGTTGTCCTCGTCGCCCGGCCGGACGTGGCGGCGGGCGCGCAGAATGGCGCGCGTTTCGTCGATTGCCTCGTCGAAACCCGCGCCGCTGGCCGCGGCTTTGCCCGAGATACGGACACTGCTATGCGAACCATTCTGCTTCTGAAATGAGCTGATCGGCATGACGGCGTAGTTATCCAGGCTCTGCCCAAGCGTCTTGCCCTTGCGTTTGCCAACGCCAATCACCCGGTACACCCAGCCGTCGATGCGAATCTCTTTGCTGATCGGATCCACGCCCGGCATCAGCTTATCCGTGATGTCCGGGCCGATGACCACGACAGGCGAATTGCTTCTCACATCGATATCGTTGATCATGCGCCCGGCCGTGAGATCAATATCGAGAATCGGCACCATCGAGGGCGTCATGCCCCGGACGATGGTATCGGTGATGGACTGCTCGCCGTACTTCACGTGCCCACTGTCGTTGCGCAGTTGCGCTCCCACCCATTCGCAATGCTTGCAGGCTTCGAGGACCGCTTCGTAGTCCTCCATGGTGAGGTCCTTGCGTTTTTCGCCCTCCAGAAACTTATCGATGTTGGTAACGGCAGGTGAAACTTTGAAAACGATGAAAACGTCGGCCCCGAGATTGAAGATCTTCGTCGCTACGTAGCCATTGATGCCGTTGACGAACGTGACCACCGCAATCACCGCGGCCACTCCGATGACCACGCCGAGCAAGGTAAGTGCCGAGCGCAGTTTGTTCGCCCACAACGACAGGAACGCGATCTTGATAGCCTCGGAAATATTCATGAGATCTGGTTTCAGGTCTCAGCGACCCTCACCGTAGAAGTCTACCAGCCGTTGTTTCTTGGAACGAGAAGCCTCGGCTGGAAAAAGTGGTAGACTCCTCCGTTTGCGAAAGAAAAATGCCGTTGCGAGGGAGGACTCCACATGAGATTGGGACACTGGATGATTGCGGGTTTGCTTTCCCTGGTCGTAAGCGCAGGCACAGCGTTTGGCCAAGAACGCGGAAAAGCGGAGTATGCCCTTGCGGCGACGGACGCGGCTTGGATGAAGGTTTACCACGCGAAAGATCTCGCCAAATCGGTCGCGTTCTGCGACGAACTCGCCTCCATGTTAGTACCCAACGCTCCCATTGCGACTGGGAAGGATGCCATTGCGAAGGCGATCGAAAGTGATTTTAAGAACGACGACATCGCATGGCATGTGAAGAAAGTCGGCGTCGCCAAATCCGGCGATTTGGGCTACACCAGCGGCACAACCGAAATGACTTTTAAGGACGCATCCGGCAATACCAAGTCCGACAAGGGTAAATATCTGACCGTGTGGAAGAAACAGGCGGACGGCACCTGGAAGGTGTTGGTCGATATGTTCAATTCCGACCTGCCTGCGACAACTGGTCTGCCCCCGGCGTAGCCTCATTCCCTGCCGAAGGTAAGCCGCATCGACAGTTTCACCGACACCAACGTAGCCAGTAGCGCCATCCCAGTCCAGATCACCGCAGACTCTACACCCCCATGGAAGATGGGTGGCATCCCGGACGGCAAGGACATAGGAAACTGTGCCGTTGACGTTCTCCCCGACTGCACCATGGCCAAAATCGCCGCCACCAGAACCACTGCCAGTGCAAGACCCCCAGCCACCAGCCCGGGCAGAGCGCGCTTCCACGGGAACGGAATCGGCGGCGGCGCGGCAGCCTCGCGCCGAACCGCGTCCATAACGGAAACGGCGAAGCCCGACGATGGGAGGATTTCATCCTCACGGGAAAGAATGCGATCGATCTCGTCCTCGTCATGTCGAATCAAGCGGCTCATTATGCCTCCTTCAAACACGGCACGGCCAACCCTTGCGGAAGTTTGCCGCGCAAAATTTCCCGGCCGCGAAACAATCTCGCCTTGACCGTGCCCTCGGGCAGGCCCAGGCTCCGCGCCGCCGTGGTCACGTCCATGTCGTGAAAATAAAAAAGAATCAATGCCTCGCGATACTTCGCCGGCAAAGCTCCAACCGCGCGCCGCACCGCCAAGTCCCGGTCCCGGTCTTCGAGGCCACCGTCAGAAGCGCGCGCGTCCACGGGTTCGGCAATGTCGTCGAGCGACACCGTTCGCGCCGGAATGCGCCGCAGTTCCGAGCGATAGAGGTTCGTCGCCAGCGCGAACAGCCAGGTGGAAAAGACAGCGTCCTTGCGCCACTGGCCGAGCCCCCGGTAAGCGCGCAGAAACGCTTCCTGCGCCATTTCCTCGGCCCGGCCACGATCGCGGCAAAAGCGATAAGCCAGGTTGATCAGCGGCCCTTGCCAGCGCCGGACAATCCCTTCAAAGGCGGGTATATCGCCATCCAGAACTCTTTCGACATCCCTCTGATCGTCGCTCGCGCTCACTCTACTGCCTCAAACGGTAGGACACGGCGAATCTGCGCCCGGTTGCATTATTTCAAAAATGGACCCCCACCGAAGAAAATGCAACCGCAGCAGCAGCAGCCCGGTCTTACCGGACGAAAGCAGAAGAACCCAAAGGAGCTGATTATGGCATTCGATGTGGACGGAAACGCTGTCGGGATGGTCGCCGTCGCTATACCCGTCGTGGGGAGTATTGCCCTGTTCTCATTCCTGGCTGTGGCGACATGGTCCGATGCGCGCCGCAAAGAAAGAGAAACATACTACAAGAGCGAAACCCTGAAAAAAATCGCGGAGAGCTCAGGCGAGGGAGCCAGGGCCGCTATAGAACTGATACGCGAGCAGGAGAAGAACGCTGTAAAACGCCGCTTCGAAGGCATGAAGCTGGGCGGCTTGATCACGGCCGTCGTCGGGATCGGTGTCATGGCGCTTCTGCGCGGGTTGGTGCAGAGCGAGCCGGTCTATCTCGCCGGACTGATTCCATTTCTGGTCGGCGTTGTCTTGATGGTGTATGGATTCTTCCTCGCACCCAAACCGCAAGAGTGAGAAAGCGCAATCCGGCCGGCACTCTCTGCCTGCGCTTTCTCCCTGCACTATAATGAAACTGTTGGCAGCCGGACCGGACGGTCGCTCGTCGCACCGGGGTCCCCGGCGCGCCCGCTTTTGGCGTGCTGGGGTGGCTAAGACGGGAGGAAAGTCCGAACTCCGCAGAGCAGTGTGCCGGATAACGTCCGGGAGGGTGGGGTCAAGTCCACTCGACGGAAAGTGCCACAGAAAACATACCGCCCGGACCGCAAGGCTCGGGTAAGGGTGAAAAGGTGCGGTAAGAGCGCACCGCCGGCGCAGTAATGCGCCGGGCAAGGCAAACCCCACACGGAGCAAGAC
>CAWITH010000037.1:0-45020 GCA_963838935.1 uncultured Acidobacteriaceae bacterium | reverse complement strand
TCTGGGTGCGCGTCACGCGCTGCTGTGATTATCATCACGGCGCGCCGGTCGCGTCGCGACTAAGTTGATGGCAGCATCCGATGCTGGTCGGATGCCTTCCGCCTGGCACGAATCCTTCGTGCGAGGAAAGGAGGCACGTCATGGTGCTGCTGTTCGGGTTGTTCCTCTTCCTGGTTGGAGCTTGTCTGATCCTGTTGCTGCCGGCGCTTTGGGGCGAACAAATTTTCCACGCATATCGTGAGGGGCGGACGGTGAACTGTCCGGAGACGCATGCGCCGGTATCGGTGCGGTTCAATGCCTTGCGGGCGGCGTGGACCGGCCTGGCTGGCCCTCCAAAACTGCGCCTGGCCGATTGCACACGCTGGCCGGAGCGCGCCCAGTGCGGGCAGGAGTGCATTCCGGATGCGGTCCAGGTTAAGCCCGCCCCCGCCGTGAATCAGGTTCCGTGGCGAACGCGAAGAGTCGTGCATTTGCCCGTGCTGTTGGCGGGCGCGGCGGCGTGGGTGCTGGGTATGGCTTGGCACTCCCAGTACTTGTTCCGGCCACGCTGGGCGATGGCGCTCGGATTGAGCGATCCGCAGACGCGAGCGTTGGCGCGAATGTTGGCTCCGCATCTGCTGAGCGTGGGTGCATGCGTCCTATTCGCCTACGGCGTGGCGGGACTGCTGCGCTGGCTGGGTTCGCGTACGTTGACGCACGGCATCGAAGTGTCGGCCGCGCTTTGGCTGGCGATCTTCGCCGCACTGATGGTGGTGACGTCGCATGCAGCGCCGGATCTGCTGCGGATCGAGGGAGGATATACCTTCCTGGGAGCCCTGCTCATCGGCGCGATCGTGGGTGGAGTGCCGCGGTGGGTGATTGTAGGCGACCCGGAAGAGCGTGGCAGCAGAAGTAGGGGATAATAGCTCAGACTCCGGGCAGGCTCTTCGACTCCGCGGGCCTGTGGTCCAGACTGTCTCGCTTCAGCGGCGAAAATGCATACCAATTGGTGTTCTTCGAAGTCGCTCTTGGCGCGCTCCATATCGACGTTCTTGTAGGCGGCAAGCTCCGTACTGACCCGATAAAATGGAGCAGAACGGGCTTCGAGGTACTGGCTGCGCCTGAATTCAAGAGTTCGTTCCAGATCGTTGCAGATCGAGCAATTCATGGCTACCCTCCAGCCTTCCAGCAGACATACGGTCGGCGGTGGATGTGGTTCCTTTACCGCGTCCGTTTGAGGATCTCCTGCTCGGCGCAGAGCCAGTCCTGTTCGTCTTGGCCGGGTTCACCGCCTCGGTTTTGGTACAGCTCGTAGGCCCGCACTCTTATCCTCTCTTGCGAGGGGGCCGTGTCTGGCATCATCGCCACCATGCCGGTAGAGGATTTCGGGCCAACGGCAATCTTCGCCTTCGGTTGTTTGGGAGTCTTAGGATCGTTCATTAGGGAACCTTCTGGGTGCTGCCAACTAAGAGGAAGGTACTTCAGATGAACTGACTTAGTTCAGGGGACCTGAAAGAGGAGAGGAACTGCTCGCTCGTCTTCAACCCTACGCTGAATCTTCACGCATGTCCAATTGGGAGGTTGCCGCTTTTAGTGCTGCCTGGCGGAAGAACTGGCGGCCAGTTCTCGGAAGAGGCCGAGCAGCGCAGCCGCCGACTGCTGGTCGGAGAGGTTTTCCAGCGCCACCGTGGCCGTAAAGTGCGGCGAGGTGGAATTAAATCGGATGCCGACGAAATCCTTCTCGCGCCAGGAAGCGAGCGCATTGACCACCGGGCTGAGTTCGGCCGGCCACTCTTCCTTGGTGGTCAGAATGACGGGGTCGGGGCGATGGATGGTCCAGGGGCGAACGCCAGCCGGCGTCTTCGACCTCGAGCTTTTCCCTCCGGTGTGGCCCGCCCAGCGATGACGGATGACGTCGAGATGGAAGCCCGGGGGAAACCCCATGTCGGCTTCGAAAGTGAGCGTTTCCTGCTGCTGTCGCAAGCGGCTCAGGGCCCACTGCAGCGGGAGCGGACGGGGCAACAGGCGGATCGTCAGACGGGCGTCCTCAAACCAGCGTGAGGAGAGATTCAGGGTGGCTTTCAGCCGCGAACTGCTGGCCTGCCAGCGCAGATCCATGATGCGGCCTTTTCCCAGGCATGCCCCTTGCACCCACTGCAGCACGCCGGTTGCCCGACGGCGGTTGTAACGCACAAACCAGGCATACCAGAGGAAAGACACGGTGAGCGCCACCACGACGTCAATGAGAATGAAACGCCCCACGGTGCCTCTTGGCAGAAATCCTACTTCTAATGGATGCAACTGCGCAAGGGGGAGAAACGGAAAAAATGGCGGGTGCTCCACTCATTCGCGTTCGCTGCGAAAGAGTGGGCGGCTTTCCACTCACCCGCTACAATGGCGGCGTGCGGTTTCGCATCCGGGAATTCAAGCCAGCCGATTTTGACACGCTTTGGCGGATTGACCAAGCCTGCTTCGATCCGCATTTGGCGTACTCACGACCGGAAATGGTCTTCTACATGAGCCGGCCAGGGTCTTTTACTCTGGTGGCCGAAGGCGAAAGCGGAGGTGCTCCGATTCTCGGCTTCATCGTGGCCGAGACTGGCCGCAAGAGCGGGCATATCATCACCATCGATGTGGTTGCGAAGGCGCGGCGGAAGGGCGTCGGCTCAGCTTTGATGCGAGCGGCGGAAGAGCGGTTGGCGCGGGCAGGTGCGGTCGCCGTGGCGCTGGAGACGCCGGTGAATAATGAAGCCGCGATTCGCTTCTACAAGCGAGAAGGGTATTTCGTTGAAAAGACGGTCGCCGGGTACTATTCGAACCACATCGACGCGCTGGTTATGATGAAAGAGCTGGAGCGGACGGTGAGTTCGCAGGACACGTGAATCCCCCGTAGAGACGCGGCTTGCCCCGTCTCTACAATGAATGAGGAAGATGACTTGATGAAGATTGCGATCCAGGGAGAACTTGGCTCCTTCAGCCACGAAGCGGCCGAGGCGATGTTGCCGCGGGCGTCCGTGATGCCTTGTGCGCGTTCGCTCGAGGTTTTTGACCGGGTCAAGCGGGGAACGGTGGACGGCGCGGTGATCCCGATCGAGAACTCGCTGGCGGGTTCGGTTGCAGAACATTTCGATTTGTTGCTCGGCCGCGACGTGCACATCGTGCGCGAGTTTCGCCTGCGCATCGTGCACAACTTGATCGCGCTGCCCGGCACCAAGCTCCGAGACGTCCGGCGCGTTTTCTCGCATCCGGTCGCGCTCGACCAGTGCCGCGACTTGTTTGCCAAAAATCCCAAGCTGGAGCCGGTGCCGTTCTACGACACGGCGGGAAGCGTGAAGCATGTTGTCGCCGAGGGCTTGCGCGATGCCGCGGGCATTGCCAGCCGCCGGGCTTCCGAAGTGTATGCGGGGAAGATTCTGAAGGCCGGGATTGAAGACGACAAGAAGAACTTCACGCGCTTTTTTCTGATCAAACGAGGAAGGATCGAACCAGGAAAGATCAAGCGCGGCAAGCCGCGGGCGGCGCACAATAATGCTTCAGGCAAGACTTCGCTGGCTTTCAGCGTGAAAAATATTCCGGGGGCGTTGTTCAAAGCGCTGAGCGTGTTCGCGCTGCGCGATATCAGCCTGAGCAAGATCGAGTCGCGGCCCCTGCGCGGGCGTCCGTGGGAATACGTGTTTTTTGTGGATCTGCTGCGCGGTGACGATGAAGCTTCGCGCAACGCTCTGCGGCATTTGAGCGAGGTGGCGGAACTGGTGAAGGTGCTGGGGATTTATCCGGAAAGCAGGTCTTAAGGCTAGGACTCTGGGGTAACTTCTCCGCTGTGTTCTTTCGTCACAACCTGCTGTGAGGCACTGCACAGCAGGAACCGCGGCCTCGTTCTAGCCTGAAGGTGGGCCGTTCTGGCCCGGAGCCAAGGAGGCTTTATATATGCGTAAGAGCTTTGCAGGGATTCTTATCTTGATCTGTGTCTTCATGCTGGGCGCGTTTTCGGCTGCCGAGAATCAGATGGGAATCCAAGAGAACTATAAGGTGAACTTTTCTGAGCAGGTGCGGGTCGCGGACACACTGTTGCCCAAGGGGGACTACGAGGTCCGTCACGTAATGGAGGGCTCGAACCACATTATGGTGTTCACGCAACTCGGCACGAAGAAGCCGGTTGAAGTGCGCGCCAAGTGCACCCTGGTTCCATTGACTGTGAAGGCCGATAAGAATGAGAAGACCTACATCCTGAACGCGGCGAACGAGCGGGTTCTACAGGAACTGGTCTTCAAAGGCGACCGTGCCAAGCATGTGTTCTAGTTGCAGGCTTGGATCGCGAAGCTGATTTGACGATGTTCGCAGAGGGGGGCGTGCGGGAGGAGGGGCATGTCCCCAACGCGGGGTTACCGGAGTGGGGGCAAGTCCCTTCTGAGTCTTGCAAAAGACTAAAAAAGGTCTAGAATCCAACAACCTAGCAAGGGGCTTGCATCTTTTTGGCGGTTAAATTCATCCAAAGGTTGAGTGAAAGTCACTCAAGGACACGCATGAACGATTTGATTTCTAATTCCAACGAGCGTCCCGCTTACGAAACCACCGAGCGCTCGCTGCCGATTTTGCCGGTGCGAGATACGGTCCTGTTTCCCCATGCGGTGTTGCCCCTCACCGTGGGGCGGGAAAGCTCGGTGCAACTGATCAACTCGTTGGGCGAAGACAAGACCATAGTCGTCGTTGCGCAGCGCGAGGCGCGTGTGGACGCGCCGCAGCCTACCGATCTGTATTCCATCGGAACCCTGGCGGTGGTGCACAAAGTCGTAAAAATGCCCAACCAGAGCCTGTTTGTTTTTGCCGAAGGTCTGGAGCGGGTGCGGCTGGCCGATTTCGCGCAGCTCTCGCCGTTCATGCGCGCCCAGGTGAGCACAATTCCAGAAACCATTCCGCCCAAGGATTCTGAGGTGGAAGCGCTACAGCGCAACGTGCTGACCTTGTTCCAGCAGATCGTGGCCGGTTCGCCGACGCTCTCCGACGAGCTTTCGACGGTCGCCATGAACATTGAAGAGCCGGGACGGCTGGTGGATTTTATCGCCTCGTCGCTGCCCTCGCTGTCGACGGCCGACAAGCAGGAGACGCTGGAAACTACCGACGTCCGCGTGCGCCTCGAAAAAATCAATCAACACCTCGCCAAGGAACTGGAAGTGCAGCAACTGCGCAACAAGATCCAGTCGGAAGTGCAGGATCGGGTGCAGCAGACGCAGCGCGAGTACTACCTGCGCGAGCAGATGAAGGCGATCCAGAAAGAACTGGGTGAGCAGGACGAAGGCCAGCGCGACACCGAGGAACTGAAACAGAAGATCGAATCCGCGGGCATGCCCGACGATGTGAAGAAAGAAGCGCTGAAGGAACTGGGTCGCCTGGCGCGCATGTCGCCGATGGCGGCGGATTATTCGGTCACCAGGAATTACATCGAGTGGCTGGCTGTGCTGCCTTGGGCGAAGACTTCGGGCGGAGAAATTGAAATTCTGAAAGCGAAAGAGATTCTCGACACCGACCACTACGACTTGCAGAAAGTGAAAGACCGCATCCTGGACTACCTGTCGGTGCGGCGGTTGAAGCCCAGCATGAAAGGACCGATTCTCTGCTTCGTCGGACCTCCGGGCGTGGGCAAAACCTCGCTGGGCAAATCCATCGCGCGCGCGCTGGGACGCAAGTTCACGCGTCTGTCACTCGGCGGTGTGCACGACGAAGCCGAAATTCGCGGCCACCGGCGTACCTACATCGGAGCCTTGCCGGGACAGATCATTCAAGGCATACGCCGCGCCGAGACCAAAGACCCAGTCTTCATGCTCGACGAAATTGACAAGGTGGGGCGTGATTTCCGCGGCGATCCCGCGTCGGCCTTGCTGGAAGCGCTCGATCCCGAGCAGAACTCCACTTTCCGCGACAACTATCTGGACGTGACTTTCGATCTTTCCAAGGTGTTGTTCATCACCACTGCGAACATGCTCGATCCCATCGCCGAGCCCTTGCGCGACCGCATGGAGATCATTGAACTTCAGGGCTATACCGAGGAAGAGAAAATTCGCATTGCTTTCCAGTACCTGATTCCGCGGCAGATTGAGGAAAATGGAATCACCAAAGAGCAAATCGAATTTCCGGAAGAGACAGTCAGCTACGTCATCCGGCACTACACGCGCGAGGCCGGGGTCCGGAACCTGGAACGCACCATCGGCACCATCTGCCGCAAGCAGGCGCGTCGCATCGCGGAAGGGAAGAGCGAGAAACTGGTCATCACCAAAGAGGTCGTGCAGGAATTTCTGGGTGGCATCAAGGTGCGCAGCGAGGGCGAGATTGCCGAGCGCACGAAACGCGCCGGCGTGGTCGTCGGACTTGCGTGGACGCCTTCCGGCGGCGACGTGCTGTTCGTCGAAGCCAACCAGATGAAAGGCAAAGGCGGTCTGACTATTACCGGCCAGATTCAGGACGTGATGCGCGAGTCCATGCAGGCTGGCTTGAGCTGGGTGCGTTCGAACGCCAAGCAGTTGGGCATTGACGAGGAATTCTTCGCCAACCATGACATCCACATTCACGTGCCTGCGGGAGCGATCCCGAAAGACGGTCCTTCGGCCGGTGTCACGATTGTGACTGCGCTGGTGTCGTTGCTGTCCGGCAAGCAAGTGCGTCCGCTGACCGCGATGACCGGCGAAATCACGCTGAGTGGAAACGTGCTGCCGGTGGGCGGCATCAAGGAAAAAGTGCTGGCCGCGAAACGTGCCGGTGTGCATGACGTGATTCTGCCCGCCGACAACAAGACCAATGTCGAGGAGGATCTGACTCCCGAGCAGTTGCTGGGATTGACTCCTCACTACGTGAAGACCATCGACGAGGTGCTCGAGTTCGCGCTGCCCAAGTCGCCTCTCCAGCAACTCCAGGATGCCGAGGAGCGCGAGAAAGTGCTCAGCAACTAAGAAAGTCTTCAGCTTTCAGTTGTCAGTTTTCAGCCACCCTATCCAGATTGTCATTCTGAGCGGAGCAGGAACTTCACTTCGTGAAACCCCAGCTCCGCTCAAGATGACAGCGTTTGAATAGGGTCACTGAGAACTGACAACTAAAAGCTGAGAGCTGCTCTAGAAGATTCCGCGCAAAGAGGCGACAATGGTTCCCGTAAGAACTAAGGAGCTACGTTGGGAGCCAGCCCGATTCTGAAACCTGATCCAAAGCCTGCGAGTCCCAAGCCTAAGCTTGGGCTGCGCGCCTGGATGGAGCGCGTGCTGATGGAGTGCGACCGCGCGGCCGTGGGTTTCGAGGCCGACCCGGTGCACGATCTTCGCGTGGCTCTGCGGCGCTGCCGGTCCCTCGCCGATGGATTGATGGCGATCGATCCTGATTCTTCATGGAAGGACATGAAGAAGGCAGGGAAAGAAGCTCTTCCAGGCGCTCGGCGACCTGCGCGACATGCAGGTGATGCTGGAGTGGATCGAGAAAGCTGAGCGATGCTGCGGCGGGAGACGCACCCACCCTAGCGCAAAGAACGCGCAAGGATGCGGCACCCGCGGAAGATCTGTTGGTCGGCGCGCCAAGCTGCTCGATTACGTGCATGGGCGCGAGTCCGCATGCAAGCAGCTGGCGTTCAAGGACCTGAATCAGTTTGACCGCAAGCAATGGCGGCAGTGGGCGCGAAGTCTGCCGCAGCGCGGGTCGCGGGTGCGTCCGGGGAGCGCGGTCTATCTGCATCTGGCGCTTGAAAAGTGGACCGCCGCTCACGATCTGCACAAACGCGCTCTGCGGACGCGCTCGCAGGTTAGCTGGCACGCGCTGCGCATCGGCCTCAAACGCTTCCGTTACACGGTGGAAAATTTTCTGCCGCGCCAGCACGCGTTGTGGGGCGACGATCTGAAAGAACTGCAGGATCTGTTGGGAGAGGTCCACGATCTGGATGTGCTGTGGGCGATGGCGGTCGAGATCGCCGCATTTCCTGACGTGGAAAGCCGCAACCGCTGGCGGGAGAAGTTGAACGCGGAACGCTCTAAGCGAATCGAGCGCTATCGCGAGAAGATGGTGGGACGCGAGTCGCTATGGCGTGTCTGGCGCGCAGAGTTGCCGTCAGGCCCGCAGTTGCGCGCGGCGGCGATGAGCCGGCTCCGCACTTGGGCTGGATATCTGGATCCTGACTTTGCGCATTCCGAGCGCGTAACTCAGCTGGCGCTGCTTTTATACGACGGGTTGAAGGATGCGGGACTGGTGACGACGACCGGCTCCGCGGTCGCTGGAACTGGCTCGGCCCCGGATCTCGATCACGACTGGCGAGCGGTGCTGCAGGCTGCGGCGCTGATGCATGACGTCGGCAAAGCCAAGGGCGCGGAGAATCATCAGAAGGCTTCGTACCGGATGATTCGCGGGATGGCGCGTCCTCTGGGTTGGAGCGCGCGCGAGATGGAAATGGCGGCGGTGGTGGCGCGCTATCACCGTGGGCCCTTGCCGCGTCCGCAGGGAAAGACCGTGCAGCTGCTTGAATTTGCGGACCGGCCATTGGCGATGCAACTGTCCGGCATTTTGCGTCTGGCCAACGCACTCGACAAGCGCAACGGCAGAGAGAGTGCGAATCCTCCGCGGCTTGAGGTTAATTCGCAGGACCGCTTCGTAGTGGTGCGCGTGGCGGGATACTCGGCGCTGGATCGTTCAGCGGAGGAGGTCGCCTCGGCGCGGCACTTGCTGGAGACGGTGCTGCGCCGGCCGGTACTGGTGCGGACATTGCGGCGTTCTGCCGGAGGCAGCCGTCGCCCTCAGCGGCTAAAGCCGGCGCTCGGAACAGGGCGGCAATCGCAGCGCTGAAGCGCTGCGCCACCCAAAAGCAAAACCAAGATTAGGGAGCTAGAAGCTACTCTGACACTTCTCAAGACTGCGTTCTGCTTCCAAGCTCTATCTGTGACTCATGCAAAATTAGTTGCCATGGCGGTGGGATGGCTGCGGCGTTATCGCTGCGGAGTGGTGCTCAGCGAGCAGGCCTGCGCGAGCGGCGAGATGCCGGATGCGATTGGCTGGAAGAAGGCGTGCCATTCGGTGCTGATCGAGAGCAAGGTGTCGCGCGCGGACTTCCTGGCTGATCGCGACAAGCCCTTTCGGCAAAAGCCGGAGACCGGAGTCGGCTGTGAGCGGTATTATCTGGCGCCTCGGGGCTTGATTCGGATCGAGGAACTTCCTCCGGGATGGGGACTGCTGGAGGTGTGCGGGCGCGAGATTGAGCGGGTGAAGGCGTCGGCTAAGAACCTGCGTTCCGAGATTGGGTTCCAGAACGAGATGAATCTTCTGCTGGCGAGTCTGCGGCGGGTGGAGATCCGCATTGAACCGGAGAGCATCACCGACTTCCTCAAGTGGAAGAACCGCATGGCAGAGTACAACCGGGGCAGGCTGCCGGAAGGACTGGTGACTCGGGAAGAGGAAGCCAACGGATTTCTGCTCGGAGCCAGTGGCGACTGAGACGGGGCAAGCCCCGTCTCTACAGGAAAAAATGAAACCGGGCGGTTGGGCCCGGTTTCGGAAGCGTCGGTTGAGATGCGGTTACATCACAGCCTGGCGCGGGCTGGCTCAGAGATCTGTGCGGGCGCGGTTCTCGTCCGCATGTGCATCTCGCGCCAGCAAAGGCTTCAAACGGAGCGAGGATACAGACGTCATGGAAGGAGCAAGTGATGGGCCAGTGTCGGATCTCGCACGATGGTTTGAATTGTTTCTTGCAAATCAGAGAAAATAAAGCTGGTTGGCTGATGGGTTCGCTCGGTTGGAGCCTAGCCGTTTCATGGTTGCTGACGCTGGAGTGCTTCAAAGTGTTGCACAGTTCTGCAAGTGGGATGGCGAGGGCCTGGTTCTGATTTTTCGCCAGCGCCACAGCTGTGTATAATAAGCGGTACAGGGCTCCAGCCGCTCGGGAAGAGTCTGCTTTTTCGAGGTGAATGTTTAATGGCGAATGGGAACCCGGAGCCTGAAGACGAGCGATCGATTCAGAAAAAACAGTCCAAGAAACCCTACACAAAACCCGCATTCCGGTTCGAGCGAGTGTTTGAGACACAGGCGCTGAACTGCGGAAAAGCTCATAGCCACGGAACACCCTGCAAAATTAACCCTAAGAATTCCTAGCCAGCCCGCAGTCACTGCAACGCTGAATCCGTTCCAAATCCAATGCGGCCGCGCTGCTTGCTACTTCAGCCCGGTCTGCGTCAGCTTTACGGCGCAATAGTCTGCGCCCCCGCAGTTGGAGGACAAAGCGGCGGCAAGAACAACTACATTTCGGGTGGCGGGCAAGGTGATGCTGCTCACGGTCCTGTTTGGGTCAATGGCAAACGAGTACCCATAGAGGTCGAATGTCCGGTCGTCCTTCGTACCGTTGTAGTAGTTGCGGTAGGCCATGCTCTTGGCGATCGATTCTCCGTTGAAGCCCAGCGGATTGTACCAGTCGCTGAAATTCTGGGTGAGCGTGGTGGGTGAACCGGTAGTGTAATTTACCGTGAACGTCTGCGTAGTGCCCGTCGCGGTGACATTGACGGCCGCTGCCAGAATTACCAGCGTGCTGAACTGGCCCGCGGGAAGTGTAATCGTGGTATTCGCCCAGGCGTCCGCATTGTTCGCCGGTCCGAGCGTAAACGTGGTACCGTTCCAGGTCACCGAAGTGCCAAGCAGGGTGGACGAATACGCATAGCCATCGCCATCCAAGCCCGCCGGTCTGCGAGAATGTCCGCCCGTCCGTGTAGATGCCGTTTACGTTGTAAGCTGTCGTGGCTGGAACGGCAGTAGAAGTGGAACCGGCAGCCTCGGTCGAGAAGTAGATGCTCTGCGCCTGGGCTGTTCCGCTGGCGTTGTTGTCTGCGGAGATACCACTAGTGCCGCCAAGATAGGTCCCGGTGGTAGTAGCCGTGGGCGTGTCGCTGGCGCTGGTGAGTTGGGTGGTGACGTTCCACATTGTGACGATGTTGGTTCCGGTCGTAGCGGTTGGCATTCCCATGCCGACGAAGATTCGGTCCGTGGTCCCATCGAAAAACTCGGTGATCGGTGAGCAGAGACCGGTGGTCGTCCCATTTAGATTAACGTGTCTGTTATTGGACATGGCGGGCGTCGTGTTCGCCAACCCGGTGGTGGCGTTGAAACTAATTGCGAAGAGGTCCTGCGCGGCTGCGTTCGTTGAGTCGGTGCCGCAACTGTACAGGGTGGACGCAGCGCTTTTCGGCCCGTTGTTGTAATAGTTGTTATCGAAGGCCCCGTAGAACAGAATTTGATTGGTATTGGTACTTTTGTTTCCGAGTGGAACCCGAACACCGGAAGCCAGACTGGTGGGCACCTGCGTCACGGAAGTCCCGCTAGCCGCGTCGTAGGTGGAGAACACGTAGAGATAATTGTTAAACGCGTCCAGCAGCGGTCCCGGACCGGTCTGGTAATTGTGGTTGCTCGCGGCATTTCCGTAGGTGTAGGACGCCGGGAGGAGTCGAGAAGGATGCCGCATTCACGGTATAGCCATAGATATTTTCGGAGTCGGTGATGAAGACCTCTTTGAGCAGAGGATCATAGACCGGGCCACTCATGGCCGTACTGGGTGCAGTTTCGAAAGTCGCGTTTACGGGGATGCAGAAATCGATGCTGGGGGTGGTTGTAGTGCTGAAGATGTTCTTAATGTGGTAAAGAAGTCCGTTGTTGGCGCTGATGAAGCCGGTATCGCTGGAATAGTCAACGTAAAGGTCGGAATGGCCGTTTCCGGCGGTATATGTGGTGGGGCACCCGGGATACGTCGCGTTGGTGTATTCGATGGCATAGTCGCAGGAAGTGCCGGCAGTAGCGCACGCTCCATTGGAGAACGTACCGGTCGGGGCAATTGGGTCCGTGGCACTGGTGCCATCGTTGGCGACCCATATCGTAATGTGCAAGTAAGAGTGCGGTGGCAGTCCGGTTTTCGATCCAGGCAATCCTGGTCCCATCGAGCGAAAGCACGGGCGACAGTGGCGAGCGCGCCCGACCCGATCGCGTAAGAAAATAAAAACGAGGGACCGGTGCCAGAGCAATATCCGGTACCGTCGCCGGCGGTGTAGAGATTCGTCAAGCCGACCAGATTGGCCTGCCCCGGCGCGACCGTCGACGGAGCCGCGTTAATCGTGTACACGATAAAGTCGCCAACGACGGGGGGCGCGGCGGCGAGGGTACTGCAACTGGGCGTCGCATAGTTATAGGTGTAGACTGCCGGGCTTTCGCCAATCGCCATGCCAGCGGTTGGTCCGAGGGAGACGGACCAGTCGACCTTCGAGTTTTTGTTTCTGGAGGGTCGAATGGGGCGGAATCTGATCGGTTTCCACGGATCCAGTCTCTCCAACGCTTGCGTGTCGGCACCGTAAGTGTCTGCACCCAAACTATTTTCGTCCAACCCAGCTTCGTTCAACCCGGAATTGGCGGACAGTCCGCTGCCGTTGCCGTGCTCCCTCATGTAATGGAGAAAAATGCTATGCATGAAGCGAGGATCGTCGCGGAGTTTCAGCATGTCCTCAAACGAGCCGTTGCGGGTGTAGATGACGTGCCGGTTGCTCCAATCCTGCGGGCCGCCAAAACGCGGCGTGGACGAAGCGGGAATTGGGAGCGTATCTTGCGCGGACATATCGCGCACACACGTGCCCGTCACCATCAGCACCGTGGCGGCACAGAAAACGACTCGTTGCGCAAACCCGAAGACACGGCCCATAGGTCGATCCCTCGAAGGAAATGTTGGAGTTGCGACCATTATAACGAGGAGGCACGTCCTTCAGGTAGTGCCCTTTGGTAACCGCTTGGAAGGGTACGGCCAGAGTATGGAACCTCGTTTGCCAGGGCCGGGGGCACACTCTACATTTCCCGCCGGCCTTCCATGGCCTTCAGCATGGTGACTTCGTCGGTGTATTCGATGTCGCTGCCTACCGGAATGCCCATGGCGATACGGGTTATGCGCAGGCTTTGTCCTTGCCGCTTCAGTTGCTGTGCGAGATAGGTGGCGGTGGCTTCTCCCTCGACGGTGGGATTGGTGGCGAGGATGACTTCTTCGATTTCGCCGCGGCCGACGCGAGTCATTAAGTTGGCAATGCGCAACTGTTCGGGACCGACACCGTGCAATGGCGAAATCGAACCGTGGAGCACGTGGTAAACGCCGTTAAAATGCCGCGTCTTCTCGACGGCGGCAATGTTGGTCGGTTCCTCGACCACGCAGACGAGCTTCTGATTGCGCGTCGGACTGGCGCAGTAGACGCAGGGATCGACGTCGGTAATGTTGTTGCAGACGGAGCACAGCCGCAGCTTGGCTTTCACGTCCCGAACGGCGGAGGCGAGAGCTTCGGCGTCATCCTCGCTCGAACGCAGAATATGAAAGGCCAGCCGCTGTGCGTTCTTGCTGCCGATTCCCGGCAACTTCTTGAGTTCGTCGATGAGGCGGGTCATCGGTTCGGCAAATTTGGACATAGGGAAACAGTTCTCAGTTGTCAGTTCTCAGTTAAGAACCGGCGGCCCGCAATGATCGACCGCGGCTTAGAGTCCGGCCAAACCTCCCAGTCCGCCGAGCATTCCACCCAGGCTGGATTGCATTGCCTGATCCACTTTGCGTCCGGCTTCGTTGAGTGCGGCCATCACCAGATCCTGCAACATTTCTACGTCACCAGCTTTGACTGCTTCGGGATCAATCGCGATGGCCAGCACCTGCTTGCGGCCATCCATTTTGACGGTGACGGTGCCGCCGCCGGCCGAAGCTTCGACCACGGTCTGCTCCATCTTCTTTTGCAGCGTTTCGTACTGCTGCTTGGCTTGCGACATCAGTTCCTGCAAATTGAATCCAGACATAAGAATTGGTAATTGGCGATTTGTAATTGGTAATTTCAAACCAAACCACGCGCAGTGGGTTTTTCAATTACAAATTACAAATTGCCAAATTACAAATTGGTCTCACCCTTTCTCCCGATAATCGATCACGGTGCGGATTGCCGCTCCGAATCTCTCCTGCATTCGCTGCACGATTGGATCCTTCTCTGCGCGGCTGCGGGCACTTCCGTTGGGTGAAGACTTGCGCTCCGTGGGAGCGCCCTGCGTTGCGCGGCCGGGCTCGACTTGCATTTTGATCGGCCTTCCGGCCAGACCGCTGGCGGCGGCGCTGGCTACGCGGCGCGCTTCGGCGGTGAATGACATTTCGATCATCGTGGCCGAAGCCGTAACCTTTGCGGTCAGCGAACTTCCTGCCAGTGTCCACTCCGCGTTTTCCAAGATGGAAACGAGCATGGGCTGATTGCTTAACGCGTTGAGAACAGCATCGCGCAGAGACTCGGTGGTGGCTTGAGACGGGGCAAGCCCCGTCTCTACTGTGATAGGCGTTTCAGGACGCGGGTCCGGAGAGATCTCTTCGACGGCGGGTGCGGCCGATCCCATGATTACTACGTTGGCGGTTGAGCCGCTGATTCCTGCTGCGGATTCCGCTTTGGGCGTACCTTTGCGCGCGGAGTCAGCTGCGAACGGCGACACCGAACTGGATCGGGCCGGGGTAAAAGGTTCGGTGCGGCGGGCTTCCACAGCAGCCGGCAAGCGCGAAATGGTGGCTGGCCGCGCTGCAGTCGTAGGCACAGTCGCGGCATCGCTCAACAGCTGCTCGATGGGCAGCAGACGCTGGGCGTGCGCCATTTTCAGCAATCCCAGTTCGAGATGGAAGCGCTGTTCCTGGCGGTAGCCTAGTTCTCCATGGGTGCGCAGCATGATCTGCAGATGGCGGGCCAGGTCCTCTTCGGTGAACAGATCGGCGATACGGCTGACGCGGGCACGCTCATCGGAGGAAATCTGCAGCAGGGGCGAATCTTTGCCGGCGATCCTGGCCACGGTGACGTTGCGCAGGAAGCGCACCAGTTGGCGCGCGAAATGGGTGGGACTGTGGCCTTCGCCAATCAGTTCGTCAACCAGCACCAGGATTTTCTCGGTCGAACTTTCCGCGACGGCTTGCATTACGGTTTCGAGCGCGGCTGCCGGGGCGGAGCCGATGAGGCTGCGAACGGAATCGGCGGTCAGGTGGTCGGCGGTGGAGGCGATGGCCTGGTCGAGGATGGAAAGCGCATCGCGCATCGATCCGTCGCCCGCTTCGGCCAGTAGGGCCAGGGCGTCCTCGTCGGCGGGGATCTTTTCTTTCGCCACGATGTCGCGGAGTTGACCCATGATGTCGTCGAACTTCATGTCGCGATAACTGAAGTGCTGGCAGCGCGAGCGAATGGTCTGGGGAATATCCTCGGGCTGGGTGGTGGCCATCATGAAGATGACGTGGCTGGGGGGCTCTTCCAGCGTCTTGAGCAGGGCATTGAAGGCGGCGTCGGTGATCTGGTGGGCCTCGTCGAGAATATAGATTTTGAAGCGATCACGCGCCGGACGGTAGCGCGCGGCCTCGCGCAATTCGCGGATCTCGTCAATGCCGCGATTCGTGGCGGCGTCAATTTCGATGACGTCGACCGCGTTGCCGTTGCGAATCTCGGTGCAGGAATCGCAAACGCCGCAGGGCTCGGCCACCGGCTTTTCTGACGAACGGCAGTTCAGCGCCATGGCCAGGATGCGGGCGACGGTCGTTTTGCCGATGCCGCGATGTCCGCTGAAGATATAGCCGTGGGCGATGCGCTCCTGCGCGATGGCGTTTTGCAGGGTACGGGTGACATGTTCCTGGCCGATGACGTCGGAAAATTTCTGCGGCCGGTATTTGCGCGCCAGGACCTGATAGCTCATCGGAATGTTCGATTATACAGGCTGGCGCGGGAGCAGTTTGCGCGACGCTTGCATGGCCCCGGGCAAGCGGGGTAGGCTCATGCGATAAGTTCCAACTTGTGGTGGGAAAGGAAGCGCCTATGCAACTGAAGATGAGCACACGATCGACGCAGGGCGTGCTGGTGGTGGATTGCAGCGGCCGGCTTGTGTTTGGCGAGGAATCAGCCAGCCTGCGCAGCAAGGTAAAGGAACTGGTGGCCCAGAGTCCGAAGGTGGTGCTGAATCTGCGCGAGGTAAGTTACATGGATAGCGGCGGGCTGGGAACCCTGGTTTCGCTTTAGCCGGAATCTCCTTTTTGGTTCAAAAACGGCACTGATCATACACCCGTCCCCCTGTTCGCCGCCAGTGTGAAACAATTTTCATCCGGATCGCCCCCAACAGTCCGAGATCCGCACCAAGCCCACCGAAAATTGCCCGACATTCCGCCACTTTTGCGACACCTCTCCTTACCCCAACCCACTGTAAAACGGATTTCGCTGCTAACCTGACCACCCTTGTCTATCCCGTCGGTGCCGGGAGCAGAGCGATCCGGCCTAGCATCGCCCCGAAGCGCCGCCGGTTCAGATGCCCTTCTGCCAGCAATAGCCAGTAGTAACGTGCATGTTTGACCAGCCGTCCTCCCGTCTTCACTAGCCGTTGCTGCAAGCTGGTCAGGGACCAGTTCTCAATCCCTCTCGGCAAACCCAAACGCCGCCACAAATTCCCCAAGTTGTAGGCCAGCAGGCTCAGCGCCAGCCGCACTTGGTTCGAGCGGAACCGATGGCAAGAGAGCCGCGTCATCTTCACCGCCTGCTTGCCTTCTTTTATCCACTGCTCCGCCGTTCCCCGCTTGTTGTAGAAGCGCACCACTGTCCGGCTCGGCGTTTCCAGATTGGTCGCGATGAACCCCACACGCGGGAATAATTCCCCGGCATGAAACTCTACCTTCGCCACCACTCGTCTTGCGGTCTTCCAACTGGCAGCCTGATAGAGAAAGCCCTTGTACCACACGATGGGCTTGTAACTGGGCCGTCCTATCGGGCGCGTCAGCAGTTCTGCAATGTCGCGCAGCAGGTTGTCGTTCGCCGGAAGGCGAATCGCATATTTCACTCCCCGCTCTTCCATCGCTTCGTAGATCTCGGGTTTGGCGAATGCGGCATCGGCCCGAAACACCACTTCCTTGCCCCGTTCCTGCTGGCGCTCGATTTCCGGCAGAAGCACTTCCTCCCAGTTCTCGGCGCTATGCACGTTGCCCGGTCGCAGCTTCGCAGCGAGACAGTCGCCCTCCCCATTGAACAGCAACAGCGGGTGATAGCAGGTGGACTCAAAATGCCCGTTGTAGGCGCTCTGTTCCTGTTCTCCGTAGACCGGGATTTCCGTGCTGTCCATGTCCAGCACCACCCGCTGGGGTGAATCCATGGCCTCTGCCTTCGCCAGCAGTTCTCGATTGATTCGGCTCAGACCGTCCAGGTTCTTCTCTTGGCTCAGCACCTCGGTCTCGAACCAATGCAGCCGCGAAGGCAACGCTGCCCCGCGCTCCCAGATCTTCTCCGAGCCGATCAAGCGAAAGGTCGGGTCTTGCGACAGCCGCTCCGCATCGTTCAGATCTTCGTACCCCGCCAAGCGACTGTAGATGGACTGTCGCAGCAGATCGGGGAGCGGCAACTGAGTGTTCTTGCCGCGCCGGTCCTCCATGATGTTTTCGGTGATGAGCGCACTCAATCCCAAACGTTCATCCAACTCGCGCACCAAAAGCAGACCACTATCGGAAGTGACGCGAGAACCTTGGAAATCAACTTTCAAAGACGGATTAAACGAGAGCTGAAAGGGCTGATTTTGTTTCTCACCCACTGGGTCGAGCCTCCCGTAGAGTTCGTTTTGCTCTCAAAGCCGCATGAATACTGGCGTTGAGCCGATCATACAACCACCTTAGTCGGAGTTCAAAAAGGAAATGTGGGTTTACACGACGGCGCGCAGCGCGGGTGGCGCAATGAAACTGGCGAGTCTAAGCCAGCATGTGGGCGACCTGCTCCGGATCACGAAGCTGCTTACCGTTTTTGAAGTGTTTGACGATGAAGAAGCGGCGGCGCGGTCGTTCAAGAGGGATGCGGCTTAACGGGCCGCGATTAATTGAGGTCGTTCAACACCAGGGGAGTGTCCGACATTCCACTGGTGCCGCCCGGGTTGTCCATCAGCACCATGGTGGTAATCGAGCCGGCGTTGGGGGTGAAGGGCCAGCTGAAGATCACCTGCTTGCTTTTGTTGGCAGTAAAGATCACCGCATAACCTCCGGCGGCAAAGGTGATGGGTTGGTAGGTGCTTGCCTGGGTGTAGTTGAGGGCGAAAATCTGCGCCTCGTAATTTGTGATGTCCGCGCCGGGGGGAACGATATAAACATCGACGCCCTGGGGGGGTGAGTTGACCGAGGCGTTAATGACGCGGATTTCCACGGCGCCCGCCGACGGGGGCGTGTTGTCGTCGGTGATCAGCACGGGTGGGTAGTCACTCAGTTCCAGTCCGGCCGCAAGCACCGTGTACTCGGTCGCACCAACAAAGTTTAGTGGGCCGGTTGGGGAGACAGGGTTGGTGGTTTGGGCGGGCGGGAACGCCTGGATCGAGGCCGTGCCCGTTGCAACCGGCAGGTACGCTGCCGGAGTGGCGGGACGCGGGTAAACCTGGCCGAAGGAAAAGTTCTCAATGACCCTGGTCCCGTTGATATAGATGTCCGCCGGCTGACCGTCGGGGATGGCATTGATCAAGCGAACCTGCGATTGGCCGCTGGTGCCACAACCCGCGGTCAAAAGGATCAGAGCGGCGAGCGCCAACGGAAGGTACAGGGGTTTCAACCAGCGAGACATCTTCTTATTATTTTTCTCCCAAGGCAGTTTGGCGGCGAGCGGGAGGCTTTGTCAACTGCCGGTTGGCGCAATTTGCCAGCGATTAATCGAGGTCACTAAACGCCAGCGGAACCGTATCAAATGAACCGCCGCCCGGCTCGTCGACAAGCACCAGTGTAGTGATCGACCCGTTTGCCGAAGGGTAGGTCTGGTCAACATATGTGGCGTTGGTGCTTAGGTGCGGCGTGACGACCACGGTATAAGTATTTCCCGCCGTATACGGAAGAGACTGCACGTAGACGGCCTGCCCGAAGACTAGGCCAGGAATATTAGGGCTGGTAGGCAGGTTGTTACCAGTCGGGAAGATATAGACATCCACCGAGCCGACATTACGGGACAACCAGGGTGATGAATAGATGACACGGTATTCCAAAGTGTTCGTCGTCGGGGCGGTGTTGTTGTCGGTCAGAACCGATGGGGTGTTAACGGCGGCCGCATTACCCTGCAATACCACCGTGTACTCCGTCGAAGCATTGAAGGTGGCGCTGCCGTTGTTGACGGGATTCACGGTGGTGCCGCTCACATAAGCGGTGATGGTGTCGCTACCGGATGGTTCGCTGGCGTAGGTGGCGGGGGGATTGGTCGCCGGGAAAATAGAGCCAAAGGCGATGGGGGTGGAGCCGGTGATCTTGTTTCCGGTTCCGTTGACATAGACATCCAAGACCCCCTGAGCATCGGGGATGGCATTGATTATGCGAATCTGCGCATTGTTGCCTGAACCGCAACTGGTAAAGAGGCTCAAGGCCGCGATGGCCAACGTCAGGGGCAGGGCTTTCAACAAGCGAAACATGTTTTTCTCCAAAAGGCAGTTCTGGTGGTGAGCAATGACATGGGATGCGTTTATCGTAATCCCAGGTTTTACGGGTGCATGTAAATTTTTGTATTGTTGCATCTACTTTAGCATGAGTAGCGGGTGGTGGTCGTTCGCCGGTGTTCGTTAGTCGTTGGCGAAGAACGCTGTTTGCTGATGGTCGATCTGTGAATCGGAAAACGCAATCCAAGGCAAGGAAGGAGCGCGGCGTGGGCATAGTGGACGACAGGCCTGTGCGCGTGGTGCGTTGCATTCGCGCCTTGCCGGCGGGCACGGTGTCGAGTTACGGAGCGATTGCCAAGGCTGCGGGCTGGTCCGGAGCCGCGCGTCAAGTAGTGCGCATCTTGCGGCAGGTTCCGGGATTGCCGTGGCATCGCGTGGTCGGCTCGGGCGGGGCCATCAAGTTGACGGGGGAAAACGGCGCGGAGCAACGACTCCGTCTGCGCATGGAAGATGTAACTTTCCGCGGGATGCGGGTGGATATGACAAAACATGAGTTCCGCTTTCCGCAGAGGAAGCCGCAGAAAAAGAACCCACCGAAGCCTAAGCGAGCTCACAGCTAGGACATCCAGAGTTGATGTGGCTGTCGGCAGTTGCCGAGCTTCGCTCGGCTTGGACGGGCGAGGGCGCCCGTCCCCAACACGAGCCTGCTCTACACGTGCTCGGGCAAGGTTCCTTCCAGCAAATCTTGCAGGCGGTTGGCCGGACAGCGCAATCCGACGTAGAAAGTTCCAAACAGCGCGTAGACGGCGCTGACGTGGTCGAAGCGCATCTCGTAGATCAGCTTCTTGAAGACCAGGGGATCGTCGGCGAAGAGGTCGACGCCCCATTCCCAATCGTCAAACCCAATGGAGCCGGTGATGATCTGTTTTACTTCTCCGGCATAGCGGCGGCCGACCAGGCCGTGTTCATTCATCTGGCGCTGGCGCTCTTCCATGGGCAGCATGTACCAGTTCTTGTCTTCGCCGCGGAGACGATCCATGGGATAAAAACAGATGTAGCGATTCGGCGGCATCGAGGGAAAGAGGCGGGGCTTCATGGCTTCTTTCTGGCGGGCGATGGTTTCCTGGATCGACTTTTTCCATTCCTCGGAGTGGGGTTCCACGCCGCGATCGGCGAGCGCTTTGTAGGTCTTCAGCGACGATTCATACAGCCCCAGCTCAATCACCGACAGGTAGGAAGTTGCAGGCTCCAGGAAGTCGTTGAGCCGGAGCCGCGCCAGGTCGAGTTCCGCCTGATTAAGCTGGTCGAAGGTCTCGCGGAAGTGGACGAGCATGAGGTCGCCTTTGTGGCCGAGCAAGCGAGAACAGCGCAGACTGGCCATCGGCTTTTGCTTCCATCCCGGCCAGCAGGCTGGCGGCCTCGGCGGCGATCTCGCGACGGGTGTTCTCGGCGAGGGAGCGCCATGCGGTCCAACGGAAGCGCATCATCTGGTGCAGCGTGGCGTAGCCTTCGAGCGTCAGCGGCAC
This sequence comes from uncultured Acidobacteriaceae bacterium, assembly GCA_963838935.1. Classification (GTDB taxonomy): domain Bacteria; phylum Acidobacteriota; class Terriglobia; order Terriglobales; family Acidobacteriaceae; genus Acidiflorens. Next base: position 24,138 of record CAWITH010000037.1, on the reverse strand, counting down.
GGCGGGAAGTTCGGCGGCACCGGAGCTGCGGTATCGGTTGGATTCATGGATTGGCCCTGGAGGCTATTGTAATCAATCGGGTGATCGGTCAGATGGCCCGATCTCAATGATTGCTCCGACATGCACGGGTGTGCTACAAGCTGCTATATGCGTAAATGGATGAGCCAGCGGTTAAAGCGTCGCAAGAAGCCGGGAGACAGCCCCAGCAAGGAAGCAACCAAGGCACCCGAGCCCCTGCAGCCGAGGTTCTATGATAATGAGCCGGCCGCACCGATTGAAGCTCCAGCCGAGGCGGCCGCAGTCGAGTCGCGCCCGTCGAGACCGGAACCGATAGCAGAACCCGCGCCTGAGCCGGTCGCAGCAGCCGAAGCGGGGCCTGCGGCGGGTGAAGCGAGACCGCGAACCTCGCGTCGTCGTCGGGGTCGTGGAGGTCGCGGTGGATCGCGTTCGCAGCCGGGGCGGCTACGCCCGTCCTCAGTTGCAGCGGAAACACCCGCGCACGGAAGCTTCTGTCGCGGAAGCATCCGCCCCGGAACCAGCGCTTGCCGCGAAGCCGCCGGCTGCAATTACGCCTGCTCCCGCGCGCGCCAGCAAGGGAACGGTGGTGTTGGCGATCGGGTTGCCGGGATCAGGCAAGAGTTCGTGGTTCAAGCGGCACAACATTCATCCGCTTTCGAGCGATCTGCTTCGTGAACTGCTTTTCGATGACGCGCAGGAACAGCGCTTTCAGGATCTGGTGTTCTCGAACCTGCGATCAATGCTGAAGGCCAGGCTGATTGCGCGGCGTCCGATGAATTACGTGGATGCGACCAACCTTACGCCGCACGACCGCAATAGCTGGATCAAGTTGGCCAAAGATTACGGTTACGATGTGCAGGGAGTGTTCTTCGACGTTCCGCTGGAAGTTTGCCTGGAACGCCACCAACGGCGTGGGCGGGTGGTTCCGGAAGATATCATGCGCAAGATGGCGGGCAAATTGAAGCCTCCGACGTTTGAGGAGGGATTTTCGAAGATCACGGTGGTGCGGGTGAAGCAGAAAGAAGAGCCGCCGGGTCGTAAATCAGGGTCAATCCCAGGAGTCGCTGGCCGGTGAACATCTAAATCAAGGAAGGCAACCTTGCGTTTCGACCATGACTAATGATCAAAACTGATTCTTAACCCTTCAGATAAGGCAGTAGTTCTCGAAACGCGGGTGCGCCCGACGAGCGCAGGAGTTCGTAGATGATCATTTCGGTCGAGGAGAGAATGGCTCCGGCGGCGCGCATGCGGTCCAGGCCGATCCTCCAGTTCAATTCCGTGCGCGAGCTGACGGCGTCCGAAGCCACGTGCACCAGATAACCCTCCCGCAGCGCTCCCAGCGCAGTCTGCATCACGCAGATATGGGTTTCCATACCGCACAGCAGCACGGTCGTACGCTGGCCGGGTAAGCGCTTCAGCAGGGAGCAGAACACGTCGCTGCCGAAACAGGAGAACGTCAGCTTGTCGATGGGCGGAGTGTCGGGCAGCAGGGACGCGACCTCAGGTACGGTGTTGCCCAAGCCCTTGGCGTATTGAACCGTTACCAGCGCCGGGATCTTCAGGATCCCGGCGAGGCGAATCAGCAGCTGCGCGTTGCGGACGAACCGCTCTTTTTCCCAGATGGGCGGCAGCAATTTCTCTTGGATATCGACGACGATGAGAGCGCACTGTTCGGCCTCGAGGGGGCGGCGTGCCACCTCGGCGTAACCGGTCTCAACCGGCATCGTTTCTGAAAACGTTCCTGGGAAAGTTCCGCTGCTGGTCATGGCGACTCCTTGAACACTCTCCGCGGAGACGGGCAAGCCCCGTCTCTACATCTGGCACTGATTCTAGCGCGAGTGCCGTAGATTCGCGCGGGCGGAGAGCGCGTCGTTTTGCAGTCCCTGGAAAATGATTTAGAATTCTTGGTACAGCCCGGTCGTTCAACGGTAGGACTGCAGCCTCTGGAGCTGCGTATCGGGGTTCGAATCCCTGCCGGGCTGCCAACCTTGACAATGGCAGCGCATAAGCCTAACATCAATAGTGAGCAAGCAACCTTCACTTACTGTTTCAGGTCCTCTGAAGCCAGTAAGCCTATCTGAAAATTGCCTCTTCTTCGATGCTCTGAGGCTAAGTCCGACTTATAACGATCGTTGATCCGCTGGGAGTCTTTTCGACGCCAAACCCAAGCCGATCGGGGTTTACGCGGGCAGCGACGTGTTGCCTGGTTTTCGATTACGAATGTAAGTGAGAGAACAGAGAGCCGGATTCCAGGTCGCCTCTTTTTCTGTTCGTCGCCTTGTTTTTGGTCAGATCTTTCTTGTCAGATCGATAGAACAGAAAGGAACCATGAAAAACATCAAGTTTGTTGTGAAAGTGAACCGCGGCACTCACGCTCCTCAATACGTGCTGCGGATTGACCGGCTTCCCATCCAGACGACAACCAACCGCAAGCTGGCCCTGATCATGGGGAGATTTACAGCGGAAGATGCGGTTAAGTCGATGCAGAATTCGCACTGCAATCCAGAGTTAGTGTCGGTACGAGTTAGCGCCTAAGGTTCTCGGCATTAGGTCTCGATATGCAAAAACGTGAATGTTCGGAGTGCGGCGGTGAGTTGGTTCTGGCAGTGCGTGTGAACCAGCCCCAGACGAGCACTGATGGACCCAGCCTGGTGAGCAGCGCATTCACGAGCTGGAGATGCAGCACTTGCGGCTGCTCCTTTACCGCCGCGCAACTTCGCGAAGGCAAGCGCGAACGGTCGAAGACAGCCCAACCCGCCTGAGGGCTTGAAGTCCAGCCGGGCGCGGCCGCCCGGCTCTCCATCAAAAATTCCTAGTCTCCCGAGGGCATCAGCTCGTCGGGTGCCTCGACGCCGGCTATCTGGCTTTGTAACGCCGGCGTTGTCTTGCGAATCATCTCCAAGAGAAGTACCCGGTCAGGCTGAAGCAGTTCGGCGACGCGTTCCTTGCTGACTTGCGCGACGATGATTTGGCCAATTTCGGTGTGCACCTCCGAGAAAATCCCTGCGCTCTTCATCCTTTGCGTCTGTAACTCGTTATCCTCGGTCGGGGTGACGTAGTGTACCGAGCTGGCATTGTAGCGGTGGATCATGAACAGTTGGGTGATCGTCATCAGGCGTTTCTTGCGCACGGGCACGAGTGTGTTCTGGTCGCGAATCGAGAGGATGCCGCGTCCGTGCCGATCCTGGATATAGGCGAACACCACGTTGGCGAGTTTTTCCCCGGTGGGTTCGCTGAGCACACTGAGTTCCAACAGATCCGAGCCCGCCGTGTGTGGGCGCAGGCGGACCCGGATCTTTGCGGCATGGTCGTTTTGCATGCTCCACTCGGCCAGCCACTCCTCCAACAGCTTGGTGGGGACCTCGGTCTGAACCAGGTGCTGGAACTGGGTTGACCCCTTGCCCATTGCTTTGGTGGCTGCGGTGCGTCCGGACGAAGCCATCAAGGCGGCGTCGAGGCGGGGCCCTCCGACCAGGGTCTGGGGCGTGCGATACGGCGACTCCAGCAGTCTGAACTTGCGCTGCAAGCGAGCCAGGGCCAGCATTCCGTCCTGCTTGAGCGCAGTCGCGAACTCCTCGGCGGCCAAGCCGTCGATCTGGTGGCCACCGTAGGTGATGAAGTTGAAGACGAAGCCGAGTTTGCCGAGTTCCTCGGGGAAGCGCTTCATCTGCTCGTCGTTCATTCCCGTGGTGTCCCAACTGAACGACGGTGAGAGGTTGTAGGCTAGCATCTTGTCGGGATACTGGGCGTGGATGGCCTCGGCGAATTTCTTGGCGTCATGGAGATCGGCGGTCTTGGTCTCCATCCACAGGATGTCGGCGAAAGGCGCGACCGCCAACGACTTGGCGATGGCGTAATCGATTCCACCCTGGATCTGATAGAGGCCTTCGGGAGTCTTGGGCAACTCGCAATCCCAGATCACGTGGACGCCCATCGACTTGGCGCGCTCGCGGGCCTCGTAGAAAGAAGCCTGCTTGGAGAACGCGAGCCATTCCTCTACCGTCATGTCGAAACGCTCACCCTCGGCGATGCGGAACTCCAGCACCTCGGCGACCGCCAGACCATACGTCTTCATCCCCGCCTGCGACTGCCAGGCTTCCACATAGTGCGTGTCGATCTTGTCGAGGGCAGCGTCGAACTCGCTGGCCGGCATCTCCCGGAGAGCCGGAGCGCTCTTCGCGATCATCGACATGAGCCCAGCCCGCTCCAGCCAATCGAAGGCGGCGGCGTACTCGGGTTCGGACATGGCGAAAAGCAGGTGTCCGCGGACCTCTTCGACGCCCAGTTCGTAGAGCTTCCGCAAGATGGCCAGATAGCCGGCCTTGTAGCTGGGCAAGTCGACGTTGGTGGCGCCGAGGATGAAGGGCTGGTCGCGCTCGTCAGTCCGATTCTCGAGGAAGGTTGCGGACTCGGCATCGGTTCGAGCCACAATGATGCCTGGGACGCGCATGATATCAAGTTGCAGGCGGGCAGCGTTGAGGCGCTTGATCTGCTCGTCCCCGGACACCAGCACCTTACCGCCCTGGTGGCCGCACTTCTTCGCTCCTGGCTTCTGATCTTCGATGTGGTAGCCGGGAACTCCGATTTCGACAAAGCGGCGGATCAGATTGCGTACGTGGGCGTCTCCGCCATGACCGGTGTCGGCGTCGGCGATGATGAAAGGCCGGAAGTCAACGACCGGCGTGGCCTCGCGCTGTTCTTCGGTCATGCGCATGCGCGTGAAGTGTTGGTTCTTGTCGGCGGTGAGGAGTGCCCGCACCAGTCCGGCGGCCTCGTCCGGCACCTGACTGAGCGGATAGCTGGCGAGGTCGGGGCCCGGATCCTCCGCCACCGAACCTTTGGCGGACGTCGCCCAGCCGCCCAGGTAAATGCCTTCCATCCCAATCCGCTTCATCATTACCGCCTGGCCCGGCGAATAGGGGCCAAAGGTAGTGATCTGCTGGCGCTGTTCGAAAAGCTGGCGCAGCCGCGTGTAGAACCCCTCAGCGGCCTGCCGGGCGACGGTATAGTCGCCGGGAAGCGTGCCCTGCTGCTCGGCCACCTGGCGCGGGGAGTAGAGACGGACGATGCCGTCGAATCTTGGGGTCGCGAACCATTCCTCGGCAGCCGCAACTTGTTGGCCGGTATTCATCATTGTCATTGTGCTTTCCTGGCTCTCCGCGCTCATCCGCACTTTCCGCCTCCATAGGATCCGCGTTTGGATCTTACGTCCAGAGGCAGTAGACCTCGGATTGCGATTTCAGACAAATCGCGCTGTCCGCCCAGGCCTACTGGGACAAAATGACCTAGTAGGGAGGACTTTCGCCGCGAGATGGCTATGATGTTTACTTATGAACGCCATTACCTTTCTTCAAAACGATGCTCTTGAGACCCAGACCCCAACCCAGCCAGAAGCCATCATTCTGACTTCGGAAGCGCGCGCCTTCCTGTTGAAACTGGTGACTCGGTTCGAGCCCCGGCGGCAGGAACTTCTGGCGCGGCGGCGAGCCGTGCAGCAGGAAATCGATCACGGTAAGTTTCCGGACTTTCTGCCGGAGACGGCTGAAATTCGGCAAGGCGATTGGAAGGTTGCCCCAATCCCGAAAGATTTGCTTGATCGGCGCGTGGAAATTACCGGGCCGGTCGATCGCAAGATGATCATCAACGCCCTGAACTCGGGGGCCAATGTTTTCATGGCCGACTTTGAGGACTCGAATTCGCCGACCTGGAGCAACAATATTGAGGGCCAGCAGAATCTGCAGGACGCGATTCGAGGGACGATTCGCTACGAGAGTCCGGAGGGGAAGCAGTACCGGCTTGGATCCAATTTGGCCACGCTGGTGGTGCGGCCGCGAGGCTGGCATCTGGACGAGCGGCACTTTTTGGTGGAGGGGAAGCCGATCTCGGCGTCGCTGTTTGATTTTGGTCTATTCTTTTTTCATAACGCTGCCGCCTTGCTGAGCAAGGGCACTGGCCCTTATTTCTACTTGCCGAAGCTGGAGAGCCATCTGGAGGCGCGGCTGTGGAACGACGTGTTCTGTTTTGCCCAGGACGAGTTGCGGATTCCCCGCGGATCGATTCGGGCGACTGTTTTGATCGAAACCATTCTGGCGGCCTTCGAGATGGACGAGATCCTTTACGAATTGCGCGAACATTCGGCGGGGCTGAACTGCGGGCGCTGGGACTACATTTTCAGTTTCATCAAGAAGTTTCGCGCGCATCCGGAATTCGTGATGCCGGACCGTTCCCTGGTCACGATGGAAGTGCACTTCCTGAGCTCCTATGTGGAATTGCTGATTCAGACCTGCCACCGGCGCGGGATTCATGCCATGGGTGGGATGGCGGCACAGATTCCGATCCGCAACGATGCGGCGGCCAACGAACAGGCGCTGGAGAAAGTGCGGCGCGACAAACTTCGCGAAGTGCATGCTGGGCATGACGGCACTTGGGTGGCGCACCCGGGGCTGGTTCCGGTGGCAAAGGAAATTTTCGATAAGTACATGCCGGAACACAACCAGATTTCTTTGAAGCGCGCCGGGCGGACGGTGCAAGCGAAAGACCTACTCGCGGTTCCCACGGGCGATATCACTGAGGGAGGATTGCGCTGGAACATCGACGTGGGATTACAGTATCTGCATTCGTGGCTGCAGGGGTCGGGCTGTGTTCCGATTTACAACCTGATGGAGGATGCGGCGACCGCGGAAATCTGTCGCGCACAAGTTTGGCAATGGGTGAAGTACGGCGCGCATCTTACGGACAGCAGGGTGGTCACGGAAGACATGGTTAAGGAGATCATCCAGCACCGGGCAGGGGAGTTGAGTGCCGAGTTGGAAAACGACGAAAAGCTGCGGCAGGCAGCAAGAGTCCTCGAAGAGTTGACGACGAGCCGGGGATTTGCGGAGTTTCTGACGCTTGCCAGTTACGAATTATTGGATTAGAACGTGAAGGCATGGGCGTACGCAGAACTCCCGCCAGCCTTCCGATTGACGCAGGTTTCCTGGCGCAGTTACAAGAGCATGTTGTCGCGCGTGAAATCGAGCTCGGGATTACGTGTCTTCAATCTCACCAGGACCTGATTGCCGGGCTCGATCCTTCCCAGGAAAATTCCGCTCGCCTGCTGGCGCAACTTGCTATATGGACGGATATCGGATTCAGCGGTCCGCCACTTCGCGAACTTCTGCAACGCTTTGAACACTTAGAACCAGGATTGCGGTCGAAACTTTCGATCGCCGACTACATCTGCCTGCGCATGGCCGAGGGCATGGCAGCAATGGCGGAAGAGGCGGTGGAAACGGCGATTGGTCATTTCGACTTCGTCCTGAGCCTGGGAGAAGAACTGGACGACCGGTTTCTGCTGGCCATTGTTTACTACTGGGAGGGGCGCTGCTTGCGGAGGAAGGGCGACTACGATGAAGCCCTGATCTACACCGCCAAGGGAAGAGATTTGGCGCTGGCGTTGGGCCATCTGCGCATGGCGGCGGTGATGCAAGTGCTCGAGAGCTGGCTTTTGTTTCAGCAGGGCAAATGGAAAGAAGCGGTGCGCATCTCGCAGGCAGCGGAAAACGCGTTGCGCGAGACCGATGACTACGTGACGCTGGGCAACATTCAGTCCTTTTACGGGCGCATGGCGCGCCGGGAGGGCCGTTTCGATCAAGCAATCGAGTTTTTCGAGAGCGCCATTCGGCATTATGATCAGCGAGATCCGCGGCATCTGAATCTGGCGCGATCGCTGGCCAACATGGCGCTCGCCAAGCGCGGCATCGCTCTGCAATTGCAGAAAAGAATCGACCGCGACGCCCAGCGGCGCCGGAAGACGGCGGCAAGCCGCGAAGGCAAGGCAAGTGGAACCAGTCCTGACTATCGCAGCCGTTTGATTCAGCTACGCCGCGAAGCGCTGGAGCATCTGAAGGCCGCTCAGGCCATCTACCAGCAGCGTCCGAACCATCACGGAGCGGGCACAGTTTACCTGAACGCGGCGTACATCCACCTTGACGGCGGAGATTTTCAGCGCGCCGAAGAAGAAGCGGCCTCGGCGTACGAGTTAGGCGGAGAGAAGCATGACTACATTCTGATGGGCCGGGCGCGCATTCTGGAGTGCATGATCGAAAATGCGAAGGTGGAAGAAGAGATCGGCGAGGGCGCTGATCCGGGAAGTCATGCGCGCCGCGCACTCGAGTTCAGTCAAGAGGCGATTGAACTGGCGAAGCATACCCAGCATCATCTGTTGCTCGCGAATGCGTATCTGTGGCAGGGATTGACGCAGTGCAATTCGTTTTTCGACAATCCGGAAGCGGCGCGCGAGTCTTATGACCTGGCGCGGGCCTCCTGCGGGACGAATCAACCCGACAACAACATGTGGCAGGACTTGCAGACGTTGGGCGCGAAGATTCTTCGCAAGGGAAGTGTGCATCCGGCGCTGAAGGCCTGGTCGCAGGGGGCGGTGGGCGAGAAGACGTTCCGGCAAATCAGCGACGAATTTGCGGAGATTGTGATCGCGCGGGTCTGGGAGCGCGAAGGCCGCAAAGTGTCGCGGGTGGCGGCCCGGCTATCGATTTCTCCCAAGAAGGTGCGGCGCATTCTGGCGCGAGTGGGACGGCGAAAGCCGCGCTAGGAGGATCAGGTCTCAGGTCTCAGGAAGGTGTCGAGTTTCCTAAGACCTAAGACCCAACATCTAAGACTTAACACCTGATACTGAATCGAAACGGCAGTTTCCAGAATCGAAACTCTATGAAAATTGCAAAAGACGTGACGGAACTGATCGGCCACACGCCGCTGGTGCGGCTGAACCGGGTTACGGAGGGCGCGGTTGCCGAAGTCGTGGCGAAACTGGAAAGCCAGAACCCTCTGGCCAGCGTCAAAGATCGCATTGGGGTCAGCATGATTGCCGATGCCGAGCGCGCCGGCCGAATTCATCCCGGCAAGACCGTTCTGATCGAGCCGACCAGCGGCAACACCGGAATCGCTCTGGCGTTTGTAGCGGCCGTGAAAGGCTACAAGTTGATCCTGACCATGCCCGAGACCATGAGCCTGGAGCGGCGCGTGCTGCTGCTGGCTTTAGGAGCCGAGATCGTTCTTACGCCCGGTCCGCGAGGGATGAAGGGCGCAATTCTAAAGGCTGAGGAATTGCTTGCCGCGACTCCGGACGCATACATGCTGCAGCAATTCGACAACCCGGCAAATCCGAAGATTCACTTCGAAACCACTGGCCCCGAGATTTGGGAAGACACCGATGGACGCGTCGATTTTCTGGTCTCCGGCGTTGGCACCGGTGGAACCATCACCGGGGTCTGCGAATACATCAAACCGAAGAAGCCGTCGTTCAAGGCCGTGGCTGTGGAGCCGGCAGATAGCGCGGTCCTTTCCGGCGGGGCGCCCGCGCCGCACAAAATTCAGGGGATCGGTGCCGGCTTTGTGCCGAGCATCCTGCGCAGGGATTACATTGACGAGGTCATCACCGTGACCAACGACGAGGCCATCAACATGGCGCGGAGGCTTCCGCTGGAAGAAGGCCTGCTGGTCGGCATCTCTTCGGGGGCGGCCGTGGTGGCGGCTTTGCAGGTGGCACGGCGTCCGGAAAACAAGGGGAAATTGATTGTTGTGGTTCTGCCGTCGTTTGGCGAGCGCTACCTGAGTAGTATCCTTTTCGAAGGACTGCGGAACCAGGCGTTGCAGATTCCAACGGCGCAGGTTCCGGCCTGATCTTCAAAGTTGGCCCATGCCGCATCTGTTGTCGTTAATCCGCGAAGACGTCGCCGACCGTGCTGGAGCGCGATCCGGCGGCGAAGTCACGCCTGGAAGTTTATCTCTGCTACTCCGGCCTGCACGCGGTGTGGTTCTATCGCATGAATCACTGGTTGTGGAACCACAAGTTTTTTCTGCTGGCACGCTGGCTGTCGCAGGTGGCGCGCTGGCTCACCGGGATCGAAATTCATCCCGCAGCGCAGATTGGCCGTCGTTTGTTCATCGATCATGGTATGGGCGTCGTGATCGGCGAGACTGCCATTGTCGGTGAGGATGTCACGCTCTATCAGGGAGTGACGCTCGGCGGAACTGGCAAGGAGCACGGTAAGCGGCATCCGACGCTGCTCGACAACGTGGTGGTCGGCGGCGGTGCGAAGATTCTCGGCAACATCACGGTGGGGAGCAATTGCCGGATTGGCGCGGGATCGGTGGTGCTGCGCAACGTGCCTGACGATTCCACCGTGGTGGGCGTGCCGGGACATATCGTCTTTCGGGAAGGCAAGCGCGTGGTGATCACCGACCCCAAGCAGATCAACGACCCACTTTCCGAGGCCTTGTCCGCAGTCGCGTCTGAGGTGAACCGGTTGGCGGAACGAGTGCGCCAACTCGAGGGCACGGGCGGAAGCGAGCCGCTTTCTGAATCGCTGCAGCGGATCATCGAGGATATCGATTACCAGATCTAGAACCCTAATCGTTTTGTTATCTCAGCGGTTTCCTTTATCTTTACCAAGAAGACCTGAGCGTGTGGCTTGACGTTGTAGAATGACAAGATGCCGTTACCGCCAGGAAGTCCCAATTTTGGCAAGAAGCGCACTCCGCCTCCAGACGAGACTTTTGAAGAAGCGGCCTATCTGAAAGCGCTGGGGGAAAAACAGAAAGTCGTGAGCTTGAAACTGGCCGACGGCGAAATGGTGCGCGGCTGGATTGAGTACTACGACAAGAATATGGTGCGCGTGACGCGCGAAGATGGCCCGAATCTGTTCATCTTCAAGCATGAGATCGTGTATATCGCGGATGATGGGAAGAAGAAGTAGTAGGGTGGAGCAGATCTCAGTTCCCGGTTCTCAGCTCTCAGTGTCTGGCACTTAATCACGAATTGAAAATCTGGACGTCGCATGACATCCCCGCAATCTTTGGATTTAATTTCTCCGATGCAGGCTATAGCTCGCGAGGCGGGCAGCTTGCTCATGGACTACTTTCGGCAGCACGTAAAGATTGAATATAAGGGCGACGTCGACCTGGTCACGGTGGCCGATCGCAAGTCGGAAGCTTTGATTCTGGAGCGGATTCGCCAGCAATTTCCGAATCATGACGTGATGGGGGAAGAGGGAGCGCGCATTGAAACTGGCGGAGAGTACAAGTGGTACGTCGATCCGCTCGATGGCACCACGAATTTTGCCCACGGCTTTCCGGTCTTTTGTGTCTCGCTGGCGGTGGAGCGGCTTGGAAAACGGGTAGCGGGAGTGATTTATGATCCCACCCGCGACGAGATGTTCGCCGCGGAACTGGGTAGCGGGGCACGGCTGAACGGCACCGCGATCCACGTGTCGGCCACGGCGAAACTGGGGGAGTGCCTGATCGCCACTGGGTTCCCCAGCCACAAGCGGCATAAGAACCCTAACATCTATTTCTATCACCAACTCACGTTGCACACGCATGGCGTGAGGCGGGCGGGGTCAGCTGCGCTGGACCTTTGCAATGTCGCGTCTGGGCGGTTTGACGGCTTCTGGGAATTTAATCTCAATCCATGGGATACAGCGGCGGGCGCGCTGATGGTGGAGGAGGCTGGCGGGAAAGTCACGGACTTTTCAGGCGGCGCATTCCAGATCGCGAGTCGCGAAACGCTGGCGTCGAATGGGCTGATACACAATGCGCTCCTGCACGAATTTGAAGAGATCTTCGCGGGCCGGGGATTGGAAGAGCTGCCTAGTCCGATGGCCTACGCGAACGATCGAAAGTTCTAGCGGTACAATTGTTCGCGTGGGTTCGTCTCTTTTGGAACGCAAGGTCGAAAAACGCCCGGACAAAGTGCGCCTGTACGGGCGCATTCTTTTTCTCACCGAAGACCCGGAGTTGATCAGGAAGCAACTCGCGGGTTGGGACTTACCGTGGGATACCGAGAACCCGGCCAACAATTCCAAACTCCGCGACGATATTTCTACCGACGAGATCACTCCCGCGCACTACTGTTTCTACTTTGATCGGACACTGGGCGAGATCCCCTATGTTGGCTTGCGGTGCGGCGGCACGCTGCCAATTGGGCGCGGCGATGTGAAGAAAGGCGGCTTCGTGTGCTCAGTAAGCGGCAAACGTCGCGGCAAAGGGTCGAGTCGCGAGCAGTCTCCTTACGCCGAGATGTGCGCCGGGATTCAGGTTGCGATTGGGGAGAATATTGAACGCATCTACAAGCAGAATTGCCAGAACCTCGGGCTGCTGACTTCCACCAATTTTTCCTTGATTGACCGGATTCGCGCCGGGGAAGAAATTGCGCTCAGTGAATTTACCGCTGGAGAAGATGAGATCACTAAACAGGTGATTGAATACGGCGGGTTGTTTCCGTTCAATGTGGCTCGGATGCAGGGGAGAGTCTTTCTGCTGCCGATCAAGACTGGGAAACGGGCAATGACGCTGGCGGAGAAGATTCTTGCGGCGCACATGATCTCGTCGGCATCGGAGACTGCCGAGCTTCTTTACCCCACCAAGCCAAAACCGGGCTTGGCGGGGGCCCCGGTTCGCTCGGCTGGACGGGCGGGGGCGCCCGTCCCCACACGGTCCCTGCCTGTGCGTTACGTCCGACCCGGCGACACTGGGTTCACTTCCGTCGATCTACGGTTTAGCCATGAGTACGTCACGCCGATGGCGTCGATCTTTCTATGAACAATACGTCGGCAAAGATGTTCCCGTGAATGACGCATCCAGCATCCGCTTTTTCCGCGATCATCTTACGTTTCTTGACGAAGTGATCTCCGAAGAAAAGAAGAAACTCGGGCTGCTGGACTTGGCCACGCAGCTCAAGCTGAAGCAGGAGGAGTTTGCCAGGCAGCAGGGAATCAAGCTGCACGGTGAACTGGCCGACCGCAAAGGCTCGGAGGGCATCTGCCACTCGGTGATGCTGGAGACCTATGCGCTGCCGGGGCAGGTGAATGTTGGGTCGGATTCGCACACGCCGCACGTCGGCGCCATCGGATGCATCGCTTTCGGCATCGGCACGACCGACGTATTCAATTCCTGGATTACGAAAGATGTCCGCGTCAAGGTGCCGGAGTCGGTCAAGATCGTGATTCACGGCAAGCGTCATGCGAATGTCACTGCGAAAGATTTCATTTTGAAGATTCTTTCCCTCGATTACGTGCGCAGCGGCAGGGCATTGGCGAAGGTGATGGAGTATGCGGGCGAAGCGGTGGAAGCGCTGTCGGTGGACGAACGCGCGACCATGACGAACATGGCGGCCGAAATCGGGGGTTTTACGGGTATCGTTGCTCCGGATGAAAAGGTAGTCGAGTTTCTGATGGAGCGCCGGGGGATGAAGCGCGCTGAAATCGAGAAAATGATCGAAGGACTTGAGAGCGATTCCGATGCCGAATACGCGCAGGTGATCGAACTAGATGCGGCGGAGATCACACCCATGGTTGCGACTCCGGGCGATCCGGGCAACGGCAAGTACATTCGCGAACTCAGCGCTCGCGTGCCGGTTGAAATCGCCTATGGTGGAACCTGCACGGCGGGGAAGAACGAAGACATGGATATGTATGCTGCGGTTCTCGCCGATGCGCTGAAGCAAGGCAGGCGAGTTTCAAAGAATGTTCAGTTCTGGATTCAATTCGGCTCCCAGGAAACGCGCGAGTACTCGAAGCGGCGGGGCTATCTGGAAATCTTCGAGCGGGCCGGTGCACATGTGATCGAGCCTAGTTGTGGCGCGTGCATCAATGCGGGGCCGGGAGTATCGACTCGTCCCGATCAGGTGGTGATCAGCGCGCAGAACCGGAATTTTCCTGGACGCAGCGGGCCGGGGCAAATGTACCTGGCATCGCCGCTGACCGTGGCCGCGAGCGCGGTAGCGGGGTACATTGTCGAGTACGACCCTTCGAACGCGAGGATTGTGTCCTAGTGTTCAATTTTGAACAGCGCCGTTCCGCCCTTTGTTCATAAAATCTTCCCGTTTGTTCCAGTACCACTGCATCTTGGCCGACAGCGTGAGATTCAAATCGAGACATCGTTTTGACGATGACGCAGGGTCTGCGAGCGATCGCAGTGTACACTGTAGATTGGGGTCGTTTTAACGGACACATCCGACTCAATAAGCACCGGGGGAAGAATCTGCCCTGGCGCCATCGATTGCCCTCAGCCAATCACGCAAAGCCTCGCTTTGCAGAATCGCTAAAACCCTATGAAAATTCTGCTGTATAACCCCGACAACGGTGTCACGCGCAATTTCATGCCGCATCTATGGATGTTTCTGCTGCAGGCGCTCACGCCACCGGGCCACGAGGTGTTGCTGGTTGATGGCAACGCACAACCCATGGATGAAGCGGGAATCGCGCAGTTTGTGCGCGACAACAATATCGAGTTGGTAGGCATCGGCGCCATGACTCGAATGATCGCCAAAGCGTATCGCATGGCGGATGCGGTGCGGGCCACGGGAGTTCCGGTGGTAATGGGCGGGCCGCACGTGACGGAGATGGCTGACGAGGCGCTTGGTCGAGATGGCGGGCCGCGCCACGCCGACGCGGTTGCGCTGGGAGAGGCTGACGCGACTTGGCCGCAAATTGTTCATGACGCCGTCTGTCATCAGCTTAAGGACATTTATGCGCCGGTCGACGCCTTTGGCCAGGAGAGCAAGCCGTCGCTGAAGGAATACCCGGTGATCCCTTGGCAGTCGATTGATCTGAAGCAGTTCAATCTGGTGCCGAAGGCGGCAACCGGAATGCTGCAGAAGATTGGAGAAGGCTGGGGATCGTTTCGCATTATTCCGGTCGAATCCGGACGAGGCTGCCCCTACGGCTGCGAGTTCTGCACGGTGACAGGATTTTTCGGAGACTCGATTCGTTTCCGCACCAACGAGAGCGTGGTGAATGAACTGCTGTTGCTGAAGGCCCGCGCCCGCAAAGAGAAGGGCCAGATGGCGGTTTTCTTCATCGACGATAATTTTGCCATCAACATCAAGCGCACGAAATCGCTGCTGCGCGACATCATTGCCGCCAAAGCGCAGGTGCATTGGGTGGCACAGATCTCCGCCAACTTATTGCGCGACGAAGAATTGGTCGATCTGATCGCGGATTCTGGAGGCAAGTGGATTTTTATCGGCATGGAGTCCATCGACCCGACGAATCTGAAAGACGTAAACAAGGGATTCAACAAGCCGGGTGAGTACGCGGCGGTGCTGGAGCGGCTCGCAGCGCGCAATGTGTACGCCATCACCTCGTTTATTTTTGGCATGGACAATGACACTGTGGGAGTTGCGGAGCGGACTCTTGGACAGGTTCGGACCTGGCCTCCGGGTCTGCCGATCTTTGGCCTGCTCACGCCGTTGCCTGCAACTCCGCTCTACAAGCGATTGGAGAAGGCCGGACGCTTGACGCGGCCGAAACATTGGCAGGAATTCATCCCCTTTGCGATGGCGCACACGCCGTTGAAGATGACCATTGAAGAAGCTCACGCCGAAGTGAATCGGGGGTGGGCTGAGGCTTACAGTCCGGAAGCGCTGGCGGCTGCGGTCGAATCGCTGAACGATCAGCCGCTGGGTTATCGCGTCAACATCTTCCTGGCGCGGCTGTGTTTCCGGGGCATCTACTTCCCCATGTTGGGGAAAATGGCGTGGGTGAAGGTGATTGCACAGAATCGCCGAACCATCTTCAAACTGGTAAGAGAAGGGTTCAAGCCGGGCGCCTGGCGCGGCGCGCCGGCGCGGATTCCCGCCAGCCCGGTGCCGCGGGTGGAGGCTGGAGAAGCGGCCACACAAGGGGCAGAGGGGTAAGGGGGGAAAAGGTCTCAGGTTTCAGGTATCAGGAAAATCAAACGGCATTGCTCCTTAGGCTCTTCCTGAGACCTGACACCTGAGACCTGACACCTGATTGCCCGCTGCCTGTACCGATAGCTGCGTTCTTGGTAAAATCCATGTAATATTCATGAGTTCAATCGCACTCCCTGCACCTGAGGAGCATGAGATTCTATGGCGTACATAATTGCCGAGCCCTGCATCGGAACCAAAGACACCGCCTGTGTTGACGCCTGTCCAGTGGATTGCATTCACCCCAAGAAGGACTCCGACAAGTACGCGACCGAGGAGATGCTGTATATCGATCCCGTAGAATGCATCGACTGCGGCGCCTGCGTGCCGGTGTGCCCGGTGTCGGCCATCTTCGCGCTCGACGACCTGCCGGAAAAGTGGAAAGAGTATACCGAGCGGAATGCGAAGTACTTCGGGCGGTAGGGCAGTTGCCAGTTCTCAGTTTTCAGTCGTCAGTAAAACCAGTTTGGGCATCGGGAGAACTTGATTCTATTGGCCGATGAGAACTGACGACCGACGACTTCTTCCGTTACAATCATTGCTTAACCTGTTGACCTTCCATGGCGCTGAAGGAGTCGGAAGCGATCGTTCTGCGCACGTATCCGTTGCGTGAGTCGGATCTGCTGGTCACGCTGTTTACCCGCATGGAGGGCAAGGTGAAAGGCGTGGCGCGCTCGGCCATGAAGTCGAGACGCCGCTTTGGAGGCGCGCTTGAGCCGCTCACCTATGTGATGGTGTTTTACGACGACCGCGAAGGGCAGGAACTGGCGCGGCTTGACTCCTGTGAAGTGATTGAGTCACCGCTGGCCAGCGAGGTCAGTTATACGCGGGCGTCGGCGTTGGCACACGTTGCCGAATTGCTCGACGAGTTGATGCCGGACCGCGAAGCGAGCGATGCGGTGTTTCGGTTGAGCCTGGCGGTTTTGCAGGAGCTGCGCGGCCCGGCAGTGTGGATGCCGCTTACGTACTTTGAGCTGTGGATGACGCGGCTCATGGGATTTCTGCCCGAGTTTGTCGGAGTGCGCGGTTTGCGGACGGGCACTTGACGGCAGCCGGGCGTTCTATCACGCTTTGGCCGACGGCTTGGTATGCGCCGACGATAAGCGCGTCGCGTCGTCAGAACTGTCGCCGGAATCGAGAAAGATTGCGGCGCAGATGCTGCGGTCGCGAGTTTCGGAGTTTTCCGGGATCGACTGGCCGAAGGCGGTGTGTGCGGACCTGCGCAAGTTTCTTCTCCAGATTCTGGAGCGCCACATCGAGAAGAAGCTGGTGACGGCGGGAATGCTGGACAAGATCAGCGGTTAGCGCTTAGCTGTTAGCTTGGGACGTAAGGGTTTGAGCTAAGGGCTAAAGCCTAAGAGCTGACAGCCGGATTCATCACGTGAACTCATCCAAATCCAATTCGCTGACGTTCCAGGAACTTATGCTCAAGCTGCAGGCTTTCTTTGCCGCGCGCGGAGCGGTTATTCAGCAACCCTACGACGTTGAGGTGGGCGCTGGGACGATGGCGCCAGAGACTTTTCTGCGCGTGCTGGGGCCTGACCCTTATAAGGTTGCTTATGTGCAGCCTTCGCGGCGTCCTGCCGATGGGCGTTACGGGGAGAATCCCAACCGGTTGTTCAAGCATTTGCAGTTACAGGTAATTCTGAAGCCGCCGCCAGAAAACATTCAGGAACTTTACCTGGAATCGCTGGGCGCGATCGGCATTGATCTGCGGCAGCATGACATCAAGTTTGAAGAGGATAACTGGGAGTCTCCTACGCTCGGCGCGTGGGGCATCGGGTGGCAGGTGATGCTCGACGGCCTCGAAGTCACGCAGTTCACCTATTTCCAGCAATGCGGCGGCGTGGATCTCGACCCCATCTCCGTTGAACTCACTTACGGTCTGGAGAGGCTGTGTGCCTTCCTGCAAGACGTGGATTCGATTTACGAGATTGTGTGGGCGCGCGATCCGGACACGGGCAGGGAAGTGAAGTATGGAGAAGTGCGGCTGGCCGACGAGCGGCAGTTCTCGGTGTACAACTTCGAAGCGGCGGATGTGCAGAGTACGTGGAAGCACTTTGAACTCTGCGAAAGCGAGTGCAAGCGGCTGATCGATGGCTACGCTGCTTTGAGAAACGATAAGAGCGAAGGCGATGGCAATAGTGTTGCGCGCGAAAAATCGCGTTTCCCATTGCTGGGCGCCTACGATCTATGCCTGAAGTGCTCGCACTACTTCAATATTCTGGATGCGCGGGGCGCGATTTCGGTGACGGAGCGGGTCGGCGTGATCGCGCGGGTGCGGGCGCTGGCGGTGGGCATCGCTAAGGCCTGGATGGACCAGCAGTACCCGGCGCAAGAAAAAAAAACAGAGGGCAATGACCACGCGACACAGGCGGGAGCGAAGGGAAAGAAGGGGAAGCTGGCGACGGTTGTCACATAAGAGTCTAAGTTCTGTCACGTTGTAGGGGCCCTTCGACTTCGCTCAGGATGACAAAGAATAACGAATGAAATATGCCTGACTTTTTACTCGAAATCGGATGCGAAGAAATTCCGGCGCGGATGATTGACGCCGCTTCGTTTGAGTTGCGCGAGCGGATGAACGCACTGTTGCGGCGGGAACGGCTTGAACCCGCAGAAGGCATTTCGCATCTCGATACGCCGCGCCGGCTGGCCATTGTGGCTTCCGGCATTCCCGTCTCGCAGCCGGATATTACCGAGCAGGTGAATGGACCGTCAGTGCAGGTTGCCTATAAAGATGGGCAACCGACACCGGCCGCACACGCATTCGCCAAGAAGGTTGGCGTGGACGTCGGCAAGCTGCAAAAAGTCAGTATGCCGAAAGGTGAATATCTGTCGGCTACGGTGACGCGAAAGGGCCGCACCGCCGCCGAGATTCTTGCTGAGATGCTGCCCAAAGAAATCTCTGGGCTCTACTGGCCTAAGAGCATGTACTGGCGGAAGCGCGGAGAAGTTTTTGTTCGTCCGGTACGCTGGCTGGTGGCGATGCTGGATGAGCAGGTGGTTCCGCTGGAATTGTTTGGCATCGCGGCAGGCAAGACTTCTCGCGGACATCGCGTCATCAGCAGCGGACCGGTCACAGTGTCCAAGCCCGGAGCCTATGTGGAAGCCCTGCGCGGCGCGAAGGTGCTTGGCGCCGTCGAGCGGGAGCAGGTGATCCGCAAGGCGCTGGATACTGCGACGCGCACCATCCCCGGAGCGCGCTGGCGCGAAGACAAGCCGCTGGTTGCGACCGTGGTCAATCTGACGGAATTTCCTTCCGTCATTCTCGGCAGCTTCGATCCCGAGTTTCTCGCTCTGCCTGAAGAGGTGCTGGTCACGGTGATGCGAGATCACCAGAAATATTTCGCCATCGAAGATGCGAACGCGAAATTGCTGCCCCACTTCCTGGCGGTGCTCAACACGGCGGCGGATTCCGACGGCTTGGGCTTAATCCAGCACGGCAACGAACGGGTTTTACGGGCGCGCTTCAACGATGCGCGATTTTTCTGGCAGACGGACCAGAAGCAGACCCTCCGCCAGCGCGTCGATTTACTGCGCCACGTCACCTTCCAGAAAGATCTTGGCAGCTACTACGACAAGACGATGCGGGTGCAGCACTTGGCCAGTTCACTTTCCGAGACCGTGAAACAGAACGGCATCGCGGTTAGACCTGGCGTAGTCCACAAAGCTGCGCTCCTCGCAAAAACCGATCTGACCACTGAACTGGTCAAGGAGTTCACGGAACTGCAGGGGATTGTCGGCGGCCTTTATGCGCGCGTGCAAGAACTCGATGAGGGGATGAAGCCCGACGTGCAGTTGGAAATTTCGCGGGCCATCTACGATCATTACAAGCCCGAGTCGATGGAGGACAACGCCCCGGCGACGGTGGAGGGAGCGATTCTCTCGATCGCCGATAAGGCCGACTCGATCGCTGGCATGTTTGCGCTCGGGCTTATCCCCAGCGGATCGAAAGACCCGTTCGCGCTGCGCCGGCAAGCGAACGGAATCGTGAAGACGATCGCCGAGCATAAGCTGCCGCTCCGTCTCATGGAGATCATGGCCGATGCTCGCGTTCGCTATAAAGGTTCGGAGGCGGAGAAGAAGTTTTCCAATGCCGCCTACGCCGAGTCGGTGCGCAGTTTCTTTCGCGAGCGGCTCGAGTTCTACATGAAGGATGCGCACGAACCTCGATACGCGTATGACGTCGTCAGCGCCGTGCTTACGGTTGATTCCGACGATGTAGTGGACGCCGTCGCCCGCGCCGAAGCGGTAAGCAAAGTGCGCGGCTCGGCGGATTTCGAATCGATCTCGATTGCCTTCAAGCGGATGAAGAATATTCTTCGCCAAGCGTCTGAAAAAACTAAGGTTATTGCGCTACGGGTGAATCCTTCCGGACTCTGCGAAGACGCCGAGAAAGAACTGGCGGCGTTGATCCCACAGACGGTGGCAACGGTCGAGAAACTGCGGGCGGTGCGCGACTATGAAGGGGCGCTGCTGGAGATCGCGAAGCTGCGTGCGGCAATCGACAAGTTTTTCGACAAGGTCATGGTTATGGTGGACGACGATAATCTTCGCGCCAATCGTCTGGCTCTGTTGCAGACCTTGGTCAAGGAATTCTCCACGATCGCAGACTTCTCCGAGATTGTGACTGAAGGCAAGGAATCTACGAAAGAATAGAAAAGAGGACTGACATGGCAACAACAACTCTCCCTGATCCCGCAATCATGGAAACTAGAGCGACGACAACAAAATATGTGTACTTCTTCGGTGGTGGCAAGGCCGATGGCAACGGCAAGATGAAGGACGTTCTCGGCGGCAAGGGTGCAGGACTGGCTGAGATGACCAACCTCGGCCTCCCCGTGCCTCCGGGCTTCACCATCCAGACCGAAGCCTGCCGCGAATACATGCGCCATAACGCGGTGTCGAAAGATGTAGACCGGCAGACGGAAGAAGCGCTGGTCAAGCTTGAAAGTTTGCAGGGCCAGAAACTCGGCAAAGGCGAGAACCCGCTGCTGGTGAGCGTGCGTTCAGGCGCGAAGTTTTCGATGCCGGGCATGATGGACACGATCCTGAACCTGGGCCTGAACGATCAGAGCGTTGAAGCCCTCGCGAAGCGCACCGGCAACCCACGATTCGCCTATGACTCCTATCGCCGCCTGATTCAGATGTTCGGCAACGTCGTGCTCGACCTCGAGAAGTCGGTATTTGAGAAAATCTTCGACGCCAAGAAGAGGCAGAAGAAGGCCAAGTTCGACACTAGCCTCGACGCCAAGGCGCTGCAAGAAGTCATCGTCGAGTACAAGAGAGCGGTCAAGAAGCATGCCAAACGCGACTTCCCACAGGACGCGAACGAGCAACTGGTCATGGCGCGAGATGCCGTGTTCCGGTCCTGGCAGAACGATCGCGCCAAGACCTACCGCCGCATCAACGATATCGACGACATGCTCGGCACGGCGGTTAACGTGCAGGCCATGGTCTTCGGCAACATGGGCGACACCAGCGGAACAGGCGTCGGTTTCACGCGCAACCCGTCCACTGGCGCCAAAGAATTCTACGGAGAATTTCTGCTGAATGCGCAGGGCGAGGACGTGGTTTCGGGCGTCCGTACACCGGTTCCAATCCTCGAACTGGAAAAGATCATGCCCGATGTTTTCAAGCAACTCCGCGAAATCACGACCAAGATGGAAAATCATTACCGGGACATGCAGGATTTTGAGTTCACGATTCAGGACGGAAAACTCTACATGTTGCAAACTCGCAACGGCAAACGGGCGGGCCTGGCTGCGGTGCGGATCGCCCTGGAGATGGTGGCAGAGGGGCTCATTGCGAAAGAACAGGCGATTTTCCGCCCGGAGCCTGACCAGCTTGTTTACTTTGTGGTGCCACGGCTGGACGAAAAAGATGTGAAGCTTGAGAACGTGTTGGCGAAGGGTTTGCCGGCCTCTCCCGGCGGCGCTGTCGGGCAAATCGCCTTCACTGCCGCGGATGCGGTGAAGATGGCAGGCCACGGCAACGAGAAAAATCCCGTGATTCTAGTACGGGCCGAGACCTCGCCTGAAGATATTGAAGGTATGGTATCGGCTGCCGGCATTCTCACTTCCCGCGGCGGTATGACGAGCCACGCTGCAGTGGTTACGCGTGGCATGGGGAAGTCCTGCGTTGCGGGCGCGCAGGAAATTGATGTGGACGAGAAGAAGCGCGAGATGCTCGTGAAAGGGCAGGTGTTCAAGGAGGGAGATTGGATTGCGCTCGATGGATCCACCGGGCGCGTGATCAAAGGCAAGGTCAAAACGGTTCCACCCGACCCGAACGACTTGAAGTTGTTGGATAAGTTTATGAGTTGGGCGGAGCCCTACCGCACGATGAAAGTTCGTGCCAACGCCGACGTTCCCCGCGATGCCATTAAGGCACGCGAATTAGGCGCTGAAGGCATCGGCCTCTGCCGCACCGAGCACATGTTCTTCGGCGAAAAGAAAATCAAGCATATGCGGGATATGATCCTCGCTCGCGAGGATCAGTACATCCCAAAGGCCCTTGCTGAGCACAATCGGAAACTAGGTACACGGCTGACCTTCAAAGAACTGGAATCGGCCGACCAGTCCGAGGTTATGAAGCGAGCCCAGAAGCTTGCCGTCTTGCTGCGCTAAAACAGCTGCTTCCGTTGCAACGGGAAGATTTCATCGGCGTATTCCGAGCAATGGACGGATTGCCGGTCACCATCCGCACCCTGGACCCACCGTTGCACGAGTTCCTTCCGAGTCGTGAAGAGCTGATGGTGAATATCGCAACTCTGCCGTATGCGGATGCCAAGCGGAAGAAATCGCTGGTCAAACAATATAAGGACTACGGAGTCAAAACGGCGGGCGATTTGAAGAAGATTTTACCCGAGCTTCTGAGCCGTGTGGATCAACTTCACGAAGTACAACCCCATGCTCGGACATCGCGGTTGCCGTCTCGGCATCACCTATCCGGAGATTACCGAAATGCAGGCGCGCGCCATCTTCGAAGCGGCGGTTGCCGTCGCAGAAGAAGGGGTCAAGGTCTATCCCGAAGTAATGATCCCGCTCATCGCGACGGTGAACGAAATGGCGAACCAGGCAGCGATCGTGAACCGTGTGGCGAAAGACGTTTTCAAAGAAAAAGGACGCACCGTGGAGTACCTCGTGGGCACGATGATCGAGCTGCCGCGTGCCGCTCTGATCGCCGATGAGATTGCCAAGGAAGCGCAGTTCTTCTCCTTTGGCACCAACGATCTCACGCAGACCACCTGGGGCTTCTCGCGCGATGACGTCAACAAGATCCTGCCCACTTACTTGGCGGACGGAATCATCAAGCAGGACCCGTTTGCCGTTCTTGACCGCGAAGGCGTTGGGCAGTTGGTCAAGATGGCGACTGAACGTGGACGGAAGACACGTCCGACGTTGAAAGTTGGAATCTGCGGCGAACACGGTGGCGAGCCATCGTCGGTCGAGTTCTGCTATCAGACCGGGCTCAACTATGTTTCCTGTTCGCCGTTCCGCGTACTCACGGCGCGACTAGCGGCGGCTCAGGCTGCAGCCGGTGAAAAACTGCAGATCGATTCTGGACGAACGAAATAAATGTCGAAGGGCATCGAGACCAGCTCATCCTGGTTTCGATGCCCTTTTGTTTGGACCAGCATCACTGCACTCTTTGCAGACGGGCGATGAGCTTCTGCGCGAGATTCTCCTCTGACTCGGACCACAATAGGCGTCCGGTTGCTCCCGCATTCTTTTCCATCCGGGCAGTAAGCTCCACCAATTTGTGTACGTTGCTGCGCACGTTCTGCTCCGCCTCGGAGGTCAATTCAATTTCTTCGTGAAGGAAAGGTATGTCCAAACCAAAATCAATTTGAATGTGCCCGGCTTCTTCGGCCGCATGCTCTTCAAATTCCATTCCGTGTGCGACCACACGCACCAGGGACGGCTCCAACACCCACTTCTCCGCGCCTTCAGGAGGAGTCCACAAATCCCAATAGGCCTCAAAAGTGTAGGCATAGTCGTCGTGAATAAATTCGGCGACCACCGCCGCGGCCTCTTCCGGAGAAATGCCAGGACGGAAGCGGCGCTCGAGAAGGGTCGGCTCGCTCCAGGAGACGGGCTGGACCGCCAGGTAGGTTACGCCCTCCCGCGCCGGAGAAAACGGAATTTGGCGCAGCACGCTGGCCGTTCGCGGCAGAATCTCGGGTTCGTCAAAGCTGGGAAACCACAGGCTCAAGTAGAGGGAATCGGCCATGGATGTATTCTAAATCGCAAGCCGCAGGGCGCGATGGTGGCTGAGTTTCTCCGCGTGTGGTTTTGACGCGCGAAAAGCGCCCTGTTAGTATGAAATCCGGCGGCAAGAAAACATCTCACCAGAAACGTCCCCGTCGTCTAGCCTGGCCTAGGACATCG
>CAWITH010000036.1:0-128069 GCA_963838935.1 uncultured Acidobacteriaceae bacterium | reverse complement strand
ATCCGGCAAGGTTTCCCCTCGCGCCGAGCGTATGAAGCAGCAGCCACCAAACAGTATGGTTCGCGGTCGCGGCCTACGAACGCAGCCTGCGCCGTGTCATGCTGGTGGAACAGCTCTGGGACGCCGAAGTTACGCGCAAGTCGGTGGTCACCGAGCAAGCGGAGCGCGCCTACTACCAGAGCCATAAGGCCCAGTATGTTCGTCCCGAGGCCGTCCGGTTACAAACCATCACCATCAAGTTCTTCGGCAACGCCACCGCCGAGGAAAAACAGGAAGCGCACCGGATTGCCGAGCAGATCCTGGTGAAGGCTAAAGCGGCGAAAGATTACGAAGAGTTTGGCATGCTGGCCCAGCAGCTCTCGCAGGACGACTGGCGGGTGATGATGGGCGATCACCGCTGGGTTCACCGCGGTACGGTAACTCCGGACCTCGAGCCGGCCGTGTTCAGCATGAAAGCGGGGGAGACCAGCGGCGTGGTGGAATCCTCCAGCGGATATGTGATCCTGCGCGCCAACGAGCACCAGCAGAAGCGGCAAATGTCGTTTGCCGAAATGGCCGCCTCGATCCGTCAGCGCTTGGAGACGGAAACGCGCGAGAAGCGCTCCAAGGAATTTGAGCAGTTGCTGCGCAACAAGGCCAAGATCGAGATGTTATGAGTCGGAAGGGTTGAGATGGTATGAGCCGCAGTTGCAGCAGGAAATTGGCGGCCATTTTGGGGTTTGTACTGGCAGCCATGGGAGGAAGAGCTCCGGGGCACAGGAGCCCGAGCAGCCTCCGCTCAGCCTCACTGGACGCATCCTCTTTGGCTATGCCGACCTTTCGGAAAGTCCTTATAGCGTCAGCGGCCCGTCCGCCACGCTGGAGACTAACTTAAGCGGTTATTGGCGTGACCCCAAGATTTTGCAGTTCTCGGTCAAGCCCATGGTCACCATCGGTGAAGCCGTGCCCGGAACGGAAATGGGCAACGCACTGACAGGTTTTTCCGGCGTGGGGATAATCCTGCAGGGCAGTCCGGCTCCCTTGACCATCTCTTATTCCAGATCCGGCAGTTCCTTCGACGAATCCAGGAGCGGCGCCTTTGCCAACCCGAACCAGGATGTGCTGAGCGGCGCGGAAACCAACTTAACGTATAGCGTGTTCAACGCCAACTGAATTGGCGATTTAAACACTTTCCCATAGTCAACCTCAATTACAGCGACAGCGATTACAGTGCAGACCTGCCCCAAGGCGTTTGGTGGGGGAGATGGCAGGATCGACTTACGCAACTTCTCCGCCCACATGAACTACAGCATGGGAGGGTGGCAAGCGGGTAGCTGGTATCAACGTTCTCAGTCCACAGAAACATCCCCCGACATCCTGACGCAGGGCGTGCAACACACCTACAACGACACAACCAATCTGGGCTTTGACGTTTCAAGACTCCTGCCGCTTCATTCCACCCTGGGCGTGAGTGCCGACCAGTCAAAATCGAACTTTAACTTCGTCGGCCTGGAGTCGGACACCGCTCAGGTGGCACAAGCCACCACCAATGCCATCTCCTCTCCTCCCGACCCGTGGAAAGACTCAGCACGACGCTGCAAGTGCAATACGACAGCAACTTGCAAGCTTCCGAAGTGCAACAAGCCCTCGCTGGAGCGGGCCTTCCCGGCACCTCGCCCAGTCCGGCACCTGCGAGTACGGCGCCGCTCACCTACTTAGCGGCGCCATTCAAAATAATGACCCTTAGTGAGGGGGCGGGACTTCGGCTGGGCTATGGGTTCTCTCTCACCGGTAACGCCGGGCAGAGCCATTCGGAGAACTCGGGCACATTGACGCGGTGGGGGGGCGGCCCCAACTATCAGCGCAAGTGGCGCTCGGGATGGATCTCCGCCAACTATTCGTATAGCCATCTGGCGACGCAGTTGGAGGTGGTGGGCGCGAGCGCTACCGCCGGAGTGGTGAACATGGGCTCCGGTACGGCTTCTTACAGCCCCTTTTCCGAGGTCATAGACGCGAATACGGGCTCAATGAACCTGGGCCAAAACCTGCCCTGGCAATTCAACCTCGCGACTTCGGCGCACGTGTCCGAAGGCACGGAAAAAGACAACGGAGTCCCATACCCTTATCATGACTACGGCGGGTACGCTTCCCTGGTCCGGCCCGTCGGAGGATGGACCCTGACCGCCAGTTTCAACCTGGAGAACAACGCAGCCAATCACGAACTGCTATACAACCAGAGCACGGGAAAGGGGATTTCCCTCGGCGCCGGATATCGCGGCCTGAACTTGTCAGCGGGCTACCAGTACGGCAGTGGCTTGGCGATCCAGATGGGCAACAGCTTGCTCTTTGTTCCCGGCCCCGTGGTGGTTAGCCCTCTGCTGGGAATTCCCACCCTGAGCAGCAGCAGCGGCACCACCGTGACGGGATCTTATCGATCACGGCGCGGCCGGTTAGAAGTGATGGGCTATGCGGAGCGTTTCAGCTACACGACCGACCACCTGCCGGCCACCGAATTCAGCTTGATCAACCTGCACGTCTCTTACAAGCTTCGGCGCCTCCGCCTGATTGGGGGATACACGAGGCAATCGCAACTGTTTAGAGTTGGCCCATTGGGTACTTATGAGACCAGGCTGATGTACTTTCAGATTGAGCGCGTTTTCCGATTATACTAACTGGTTATATTAGGAAGTGGGCGCCTTCAGGATGAGCTCGCGCTGTCAAAAGAGCCAGCGCGCGTGCTGCTAGGGTGTGCGCTCGTGCTGTCCGCTTCGCGGTCGGGATCCGGAACTCGGCAACCCTCGAACCCCGCGCTGACGGTGCCGGTGAGATCACGATGGACGGCGGGCGGCGCCTGGAATTCCTGCGCGCCTTCTCCTCGGAAAAGGAATCGAATCCTAACCGCTCCTGGAAACGGGCCCTGGATTTCGTGGCTGGCCCGCCGGATTACCGCCGGCTGATTCGCCCGTATGGCATCACGACCGACTCCCGTGGGCGCATCATCGTCGCCGACCCAGGGGCGATGGCTGTCCACATCTTCGATTTTGATAAGAAAAAATACCATCGTTTGGAAGGTGGCAAAGGCCAAGATCTTTCTATCCCCGATCGGTGTTGCCGTGGATGCCCAGGACAATATCTATGTGACCGATTCGCTCAGCGGGAAAGTTTTCGTCTTTGATGCGGACGGCAAGTTCCAAAGGTTTGTCGGATCTGTGGCTAAGAACGAGGGCTTCTTTAAGCGCGCGACCGGAATTGCCATTGACCAGCAGCAAGGCGAGCTGTTTGTCACCGACACGCTGCGCGACAAGATCTTCGTCATGGATCTCCAGGGGCATATGCTGCGCGAATTTGGCGGCCGCGGCAGTGGACCGGGCCAGTTCAATTTCCCCACCGAGCTCGTGCTGCGCGGCAACGACCTATTGGTGGTCGATGCGATGAACTTCCGGGTGCAGATACTGGACCGGCAAGGCCACTTCCTGACCCAGTTCGGCGAGCCTGGCGACAGTATCGGCAGGCTGTTTCGCCCGAAGGGGATGTCGGTGGACAGCGAAGGAAACATCTACTTGGTGGATGCTCTGCTGGAAGCTGTGCAGGTGTTTGGCCGCGACGGAACCCTGTTATACACGTTCGGCCGAACCGGCGGCGGGCCGGGGGAATTGCAGCTTCCCTCGGGACTGTGGATTGACTCGAGCGATCGGGTCTACGTTGCCGATTCCTACAACCAACGTATACAAATGTTCCAGTTTATAAGTGCGAAGCGTGCGGCGGGAGACCGGCATTGATGTGGCTGGTATGGGAGAAGCGATGGGCGGTGGTAATGGTGTTGGTGCTGACGCCGCTGGCCGCATATCCGCAGGCAAATACGGTTGTGGGATCGCGCCATGATTTGTCCGTCAGCGGCCCTGGGCCGGTCAAGGCGACCAACGAGAAAGAGGTGTGTCTTTTCTGCCACGCATTGCACATTAAGGATTCAAACTCCCCCCATCCCCTGTGGAACCAGAAGATCTCGACGGCACCCTCCTTCACTTCGTATACCAGCAGCACTTACAAGCAGACGAACAACCAGATATCAACCCGCAGCAAGCTTTGCCTGAGCTGCCACGACGGTACTGTCGCAATCGGCCAAACCTATACCAGCGGCAAAATCGCCGTGCAGGGCGCCGTCCCCTCGGCCGATAACTTTGGCGCTGATTTGAGAAACAATCATCCGTTTGGGTTCACGATGCCCGCGGTGGACGATGGCGAAATTAACTTGTCGTTGACGGCCTCGCCACCGCTCAGTTCCGATCCCGCGGTAAAACTCTTCGACAACAAGATCGAGTGCGTTACCTGTCACAATCCGCACACGCCCAACCTTGATACCACAGTGCAGTTCATGGTACGCAGCAACAACAACAGCACTCTGTGCAAGGCCTGCCATGATACGTCGCGCGGTGCACTTGCCGGCTGGCCTGCCGGCCAACACGCGATTGCGACGAACATCGTCACTGGAGGCGCCCAACTGCCGTACCCAACCGTGGCGGTCAACGCTTGCGTAAGTTGTCATACCGAACACAATAGTTCAGGAACGGGTGCGCGGCTGCTGCGCGGCGGTGAGGAGAATACGTGCGCCGTGTGTCATGGCGGCAACGCGAATGTGAGTCCCGTGTTGCTCAACATCGTCGCCGAACTCAGCCTCGCCTATACACATCCAATTGGAGTTCCCGCTACCACGCCGCATGATCCTGCCGAGCCGCTGCCGGTTCGGAATTCGCGCCATTCAGCATGCGCTGACTGTCACAACCCGCATGCCGCACAGGCAACGACCACCCTTTCTCCGCCGCGTGTCCAACCAAGCCTGGCCAGAGTCTCGGGGATAAATTCCTCTGGGAGCGTTGTTGATCCCGCTAACAACGAATACGAGATCTGTTTCAAATGCCACGCGGACAGCCCCGACAAGCCTCAATCCGCAGCCTATGGTGTATATGGACGCGAGCCTGTACGGGCGACGTGGTCGCCTGATCCTTACAATATCCGGCTGGACCTTAACTCGCCGGTGACGCGGCACAATGTGTCCCAACCGGCCAGACCTGGGGTCTCGCCGAGCCTGCGCGCAACTATGCTCGATCTGAATGGCAATCCGACAGGCCGATCCCTAGTAGCCAGCGCGTATCTCTATTGCACCGATTGCCACAACAATGACGCTGCGCGGGCTTCGGGAGGCACGGCTCCGAATGGACCGCACGGCTCGAAATGGGCGCATGTGCTGGAGCGCCAATACCAGGAGAATTCACTTCCACCACAAGGATCAGGCGGTAACTTCGCTAGCATCGCATACACGCCAGGAGTCAACAGCCCGTACGCGCTTTGCGATAAGTGCCACGATTTAGATCATAAGCTCAATCTGAGCGGCGCTGGCCAAGATACGGTATTTGGAAAGCACCAGAACCATGTCGTGAGCGATGGGGCGTCGTGTTCAGTGTGTCATGCCGCGCATGGCGTCCAAGGCGGTACAGTCACAAACAACCGACATCTTGTGAATTTCGATACGCAGATAGTGGCTCCCTACGGCAGGAACCCCCGACCCTATATCGATGTCTCGCGGAGGCAGTGCTTTCTGACTTGCCACGGTGTGGCGCACAACGGCCGTAGCTACTAATCGGGAGGACCTACGCCCGCCGCCAAATTTTAGCAATTAGGAGAACCGGCAAGAACGACTGCGGGGGTCACCTGTAGGATCAATGTTAAACCTGGGGCCCGGAGCGTGAGAGCGATTCCTGGCCGCGGCCTTTCGTCGCAGCCAGGAATTTCCATGCTTTCACGACCGGATTCTCGATCGTGGAATTCTGATACTGGGCTCGCAATGTTTTCCCATAGTGCATCCTTATTTGAGCGATTGGTTGGCGATTTGCGCCAGAAACCGATCTTGCTGTGCGCACTACTTGTACTCGCCACTCTGCTCTTGTATGGCCCGGTCACGCATCATGAGTTCGTGTGGGATGACAGCGCGTATGTCACCAAGAACATTCATGTAAGCACAGGTTTGAATCTCGGCAATGTGGTTTGGGCTTTTACCAGTTTTCACCAGGGCAACTGGCATCCGCTCACGTGGATCTCCCACATGGCGGATTGTCAACTGTTTGGCCTCAATTCCGGACCTCCTCACTTCGTCAACGTCATACTGCATGCAGTCAACGTTCTACTGTTGTTCTGGCTGCTGCAAAGGGCCACCGCTGCGGTGTGGAGCAGTTTTCTCGTGGCCGCACTCTTCGCCGTGCACCCGCTGAACGTGGAAACGGTTGCCTGGGTGGCGCAAAGAAAAAGTCTGCTCTGCACCCTTTTTTCCTTGCTCACGGTTGCCGCTTATGGCTGGTACGCTCGGCGGCCCGACTGGAAGAAATACCTGGTCGTCGCCGCCGCCTTTTCGCTGGCGCTGATGTCCAAGCCCATGGCAGTGAGCCTCCCGCTGGTCTTGCTCCTTCTCGACTACTGGCCCTTGGAACGGTACGAGGATCTCCCATTTCGACGTAAGTGGGTGCGGTTATCGCTGGAGAAGCTGCCCCTGTTATTGCTGAGCGCAGCGAGTTCCTCGGTAACGATAGTCGCGCAGCGTTCTGGCGGTGCTGTGGCAGATAAGCCGCTCTCCCTGCGCCTGGGAAACGCCATCGTGTCCTACGTTGCATACATGGGGAAGACGTTTTGGCCCGCCAAGCTGGCCGCCTATTACCCCCACCCGTGGCACTCCTTGCCCCGGTCTGACGTCATCGCAGCGGCAGTTATCCTGGTAGCGATCACGATGGCGGTGTTGTACTTTCACCGCGCTCGCTACCTGGCGACGGGCTGGTTTCTCTTTGTTGTAACGCTGATTCCAGTCATCGGAATTATTCAGGTCGGCGGCCAAGCCATGGCCGACCGTTACGCTTACGTTCCTTGCATCGGTCTTTTTATCATCATCGCCTGGGGCTTAAGCGGCTTAGTCCGTGCGACCGCGATGCCTCGCGTCGTACCGGCGGTGGCTGCACTGTGCCTGATTTTGGCATTTGCGGCTGCCACTAGCCGCTACCTGCAGTACTGGCAGAACGGCGTGAAGTTGTTCACGCAGGCGCGTATCGTTGCAGGCCGACCGGACTATGTGCTCGAAGATCTCCTTGCGGATGCCATGTTCTCGGCTGGCCGGTTTGATGAGGCCTTTCTGCACTACAGAGAAGCCTGCGTATTGAAGTCGACCGACCTACGTTGTCATTACAATATGGCAGAAATCCTGTTTTATCGAAATCAACTCCAAGATGCCCTGGAACAGTATCAACTCGCGGGGAGTCTTGCCGTCAACCAGGACATCGCACTCTCGTGCTTGATCAATTCTGGCGAAATACTGTTGGATCTCGGTGATTACGAAACTGCGGAGATGAAATTCGCGGCGGCGTTGCAGATCGATCCCAACAACAGCACTGCGTTAGTGCTACGCCAACGGGCGTTCGATCAAAAGAGCAGCGAAAACCGTTAAACGCGTGCTTGCGCCCCACGGCGTGGTGGATCACGCGGCGCTAAAGCGGTTCTTTCGCTTCGCTATCGAAAGCAGATCCTTCGCTTCGCCCCGGATGACGCCTTCTGTTGGTTGCGGACATACCAATCGTCAACCTGTTCAAATCCGGAGAGGGATTGCTCCCTCTCCGGCAAGAAAAAACAAGCGATTATTGGTTGTGGCACTCACGGCAGAGCGCAACGCCATTGGTGTTGGCTACGCGCAGGAACGGGACGCCACCGGCGGTGCCCATATTGGACGTGTAGTCGTTGTGCTGGTCATGGCAACTGGTGCACTCGACCCGATAGTCGGTGCCCCAAAGCGGCAAATTGTCGGTGCCAATGGTGCCGCTAACCGAGTCCGCCGAGGCCGACAGGCTGGTGGTAACAGGGACGACAGCCTGGTAGTCGGCATTGATGGGAACCAACGCATCCACCGGATGCTGGCTGCTAATGCTGCCGGTGCCGCTCGTGGTGAATATGAGTGCGTACGGCGCTCCTTGCGGAACCACGTTTCCGGTGATGAAGTTCGCCGATGCCGACGTGCCGTCGTGGCAGGTCAAGCAGAGCATCGAACGGGTGTTGGCGGTGCGGCCCACCGGGGTGACCAGCGCGCCGCTGGGGTTAGTGTCGGTCGTGTAGGTGGTAACGTTCGTTGGAACGACTTTCCACGCCCACAAGAAGGACGAACCATAGGTTGGCGCCGTGTGGGGCAGGTGGCAGCTTTCACATCCCAAGGGCATGCTCGTGACCCCGTCGTACAGGTCGTGACGGCCCAGGCCCGGGCCCAGAACACTCGGCCCGGCGCCCGGAGCAATATTAATCCAGCTCTCGGGGATTCCCCCGTTGAGATTGGTTGGTCCCTGACCTTGGGGACTTTGTTGTGCAAAGGCGAAGCATGCGACCAGCAGTATCGCCAGCGTTAGCATTATCTTCTTCATAAAATTTCTCTCCAAGAAAGATGTATTTAGTACAACTAAAGCTGTATTTGGTACACCCGTAGGGTGACTCCCAGCAGTGCGGTTTCCCGACCGCTTTGTTATTTGCCAAGGAATCTCTCCGCTTTGGATCTTGCGCCCTAGCAAGAGGTTCGCATTCGTGATAGGAGCTATAGCAGCCATAATTTCCTCCGGTTTGTTTGGTAGTGGGCTACTTTGGTAGCCCACTACCGGTTTGTTTTCCTCCGAATTCATCTGACTGCTCAGCGGAGAATGAATTCCCCGTGAAGAACCGCGCTGGGCAAATACCCCGTACCGCCGGCAATGGCTCGGATCGTGGTGATTGTCCCGTGGACGTTAACTTCAAAGACGGTTTGCGTACCGCTGCCTGCGCTGCCTGCGGTTATAGCAGTACCGCCAGATGTTGCAGAAACCTCAAATGCACTCGTTGACAACCCAGTCGAAAGCACGTAGTAGGTTGTCCCCGTGCTGAAGCCCGTCGGCAATCCCCCAGTTGTGAGGAATTGTATTTGTTCTCCAGCAGAGAAGGTGTTCGTCGCAGAGATCGACGCCGACCCACTGGTAAAGGTCGCGACGGAGGGAGCCCCGGTATTGGTCAAGAGCGGCGGGGTATTGGGACCACCACTGACATACAGCGAACCGGTCGTGCAGGTCCCCGTCAAAGTCACGACCGGAGTCCCACCGTTCACGGTGTAGCAAATCACAGGCGCAGTGGTGTCCGCTAGGGTCACCGTCTCTGTCCCTGTGGTCACCCCTGGAAGTGATGAAGAGAAAGTCGGGGTGGCAGCCTTGGGAGTCCCCGGGGGGTCTCCCGGTTTGACGAAGTATACCGCGTGGGACAGACTGCCGGCAGTGCCGCCCGTGAACACGGCGTTAGCATAGACGGCTACGCCGCACGGAGCGGTCCCTGAGATAAGTGCGCACGACACCTGAATCGGAGTCCCGCTGGTGAACGTGGTTCCCGGGGTGCACGCCCCTGTGCCTGAGGCCACTGCGCAGTAGGAAATGTTCGCGTTGGGGTCGGCCGTAAGCGTCACGGGTAGGGAACTCGTGCCGACTCCGCTTTGGTAGAACGTCTGTGACCCAGGTGCGAAGGCCGGAGCCGCTGGAATCAGGGCGTAGGCCGCGCTGAATACCCCGCTGTTAGTGTAGCCGGAGAGCGTTCCGATCGCCATCACCGTTTCGGCTTGGGCAATCGTGATCACAGTGCCGGAGGCCACACCGACCTCGGTAGTATCCGTCGTATCGCAGGTTCCCGCCACGGTTGCCTTGGGAGCTACGCCATCCGTGGTGTAGCAGATGGTCGCGCCGCTCGTCGCATCCGTTAGTGTGCTAGACACTGAGGGATTAGGCACTAAGGTGGTAGGTGGTTTGAGCGTGTACGTCCCTGCCTTCAACGAGAACACAGGCAATGCCACCGTCTTCGCTGAGGGTGAGATGGTGTACGCCCCGTAGGCTACAGGGCTGTTCGTGTCGCCGACCTCCGTAGCGAGCGCCGCCACGGTTTCGGTGCTGGCAACCGTAATCGCAGTGCCCTCGACCACACTGAACTCGCTGTTAGGCGGCCCGCCCGACGGCGTCTTATCGCAAGTTCCCGCAGCGCTTGCCGTGGGAGTGTAGCCATTCGTGGTGTAGCAGATGGTCGCGGTGGTGGTTGTATCGCCCAAAATCACACTCTGGGCTACGGTGTACGGCCCAGCGGGTGGCGTGAACGTGGGCGCTGTCAGTGTCGGTCCGATAGCTGTTCCGTGGATGCCGACGGCTACACTCGCCAGATAGGCTCTGCTGAAGTTGGGTGCGCCGGTTGTTGCTATGCCGTAGGGATTTACGCCATTCCCGGTGCCGCCTCCGTGGCATTGGCCGCAAGCGATGTCGACATCGAGACCGATCGCATTGCTGTTGCCCCAAACAGTGCCGTTACCGTCGGTGCCGCCATTAATAAAGACATTGCCAGCGACCGCCTGCGCATATTCGCCGTCCCCAGGTTGATACGTGTTGTACGGAAGTGCCGATATCGTCGCCGTTCCGGTAACGGCGCCACCCGGAAGACCCGTAATGGATGCGGGGGAGCCGAGCGGCACGAGCGAAGCAGTGAACGTGGTTGGTGTCGCTGCGGTTACGATATAGCTGTTATTGAGAACGGAGTTGGAGCCCGTAATGGCCGACACCGTGATCTCGTCGCCAACCGCGGCGGTGGTGGCACCGGTGAAGGCGGCGACCGTAAACGTCACGCTAGCCGGGCCAGTACCGATCGCGTAATTCGAGATGGCGGCGGTAGCGTTGTAGTTGGAGGTTTGGCCGCTATACGCGCCAGCATTGTAAGTGTAGTAAGTTGCGCTGGCGTTGATTCTGAAGAAGTGCTTCTGCGGCTGACCGCTGGCACCCTGCATATGGCATACCATGCAGGCACCGGGGACATCGAGCGGGCTGATGCTGCTCGAGCTGTTCGGGAACATGGTTCCAGGCCCGACCGAGTGGTTGATGGTCCAGTTACCAGTCGTCGCGTTCATGATCGATTCGCCCGGCCCATTTGTTCCATGGCAGTTATCGCAGTTATTCGCCTGGAACGTGCCGCTACCCATGAGCATGCCGAAGTTTTGGTTGGTGTAGGTAACGCTGGTGCCAACCCCGGTTGTGGCCGTGGCACTGTAAGTGGTCGGCTGCAACAGGTTTGCGTTTTGAATGGCGGCTGGGGCGCTGGAGAGTGGGCCGCCGGTATACTCGAGGCCCACGATGGTCTGGTGCGGATCGTGGCAACCCGTGCAACCGCTGTTGGGGGTATTGGGGACACCGCTGGTGTTGTCGTTGGCACCCTTAAAAATGGAATAGAAGGTGCCGCTGCCTGCCCATCCCGCGCCGGTAAAGTCAAGCGAGAGATCCGTGGTGCCCTGCGCGTTCTGTTTCAAGGTTCCTAGGTACTGGGAGTGCGGACTGTTCAGGAATTCCGAACCCTGGTAGTCGCCGTCGGAATAGGCGCCGGTGCTGGCCGAGTACTTGACCACCGGAGGAGAGAGTGGCGTGATGGCTTGCGCGCCTTTGGTGCTTGCGAGTTGCAAGCGGTGGCACTCCATGCATAGCTCGGTGGAACCCGTGCCTGTGGGATAAACCGGCGTGGCTACTGCCCCGGCAACGCAGGTGAATTCGTGCCCCGCGATGAACTGGTCAGTCACCTGGAGGGGGGTGCACCCGCTATGACCGCTTTGAGTAGAGCCTAGGGTCGATGTGCCAACCTCGGCGAGGTGGCAGCGCTCGCAGGTAACTCCAGTCAGATACCACGAGGAGTCGCCCGACGAAGAGTTTTCGGGAAGACGGAGGACGCCGGTTGAATTTGCCGGAATCGGCGACAAGACGTTCATCGTTCCCGTCTCAGTGGAGCCAGAAATGACTGGGTAATAAGAGTCGGGAATCGTTGACGTGGCGGTGATCGTGCTTCCGCTCACGGCGCTTACTAGAAAGATGGTGCCGTTCAGCAGTTCATCGTTGGCTGACTGGCTAAACCCGTTCACTTGTACATAAGAGTTGGTAGCAAGCTGGCTGGGGAGCGTCCCAGTGAAGGTAAACACCGTCGAAGCTTGAGTGCCAGCCGTGGCGATCGCGATTCCCGTGATTGTGACTCCAGTGGCCGGAATGACTTGGGTGGGCTCTGGGCCAGGGATGGTGTTAGAGCAGGGAGTTACGCCCCCCGTGGCTGTGCAAGTGGCCGTGCCGCTGGACCAGTTGAAGAACCCGTCTGCGCCAGGAGTACCGCTCCAAGCAAGAGCAGTGCTCTGAGCCACGGGGTTATATCCGGAGACATGGCAATATGCGCAACCTGCGCTGCCGCCTTGGACGTAGTTAATGTCAGGGGCTGCGCCGGGAGACATCCAGCCGGCTATGTTGTAGTAGACCTGGGCGCCGGTAGAGTTCACAGGCGGCGTGTTTAACCCCCAGGTGATGCCCGTATATTGGCTGCCGTCGGATGAGTGCAAGGGTTGGTTTGTGACAACCTTGCGGAAGCCGTTCTTGTGTCCGGTCAGCAGATAATTGCCTTGATCTCCAGTGCCGTGTCCGGCGCCAGTGGCCGTTTGGTTGTGGCAGCTCATGCACTGCTCGGTTGCCACATAAGCGGTCAGGGCGGCGCCAGTCGGGTTCTTAGCCATCTCAGACTCAGCCTTTTCTGAGACGTTCAGGTAATCGTAGTAGTTGGTCCAATCACCGGCAAAGGCCCAATCGGCATAAGTGCCAGCCGGTAACGGCGGCACGACGGCGGTGCAAACGAGAGAAGCGCCGTTGTTGGCCGCTGCGGTGGCGGTAACGCTGGCGCCCGAGAGCTGTGAAAGGATCCAGCTGCACTGCGCCACGTTGGTCGTCGAGGGCGACCCCTGGCAACTGGGGACGCTGGAGTAGTTGCCTGCCGAGCAGGGTGCGACGAAGCCGCTGGGGTTGTAGGCGGCGCCTTCACCTCTGTAAATCTGGCCGCCGGAGATGGAGGTGGCATTCCAAACCGTCCCTGGGCCATTGTTTCCATTCAGGTTGTAATTAAATAAGTCCTGGGCATAGATGCTGCCAGAACATATCAGTGTGAATGCGAGGAAAAGGAGAAGGATGGGAAATCTGTAGCTTGTTCCCTTTTGCTTCATATAATAAGGCCTCCAGAATTCTTCAAAAAAGTTCGGCTTCTACTGCTTCGCCCTGCCGGACGTTGCCCCCGGTCCCACTTTCGACTGCAAAAAAGGCGGCCGCAGCTTCTCTGCTCCGCCTGGGTAGACCAAATTGGCAAACTCCGGACCATTCAGGAACTGTTTCGCACTCGATTGGCCGTCCATAGAACCTTGGACAGCGGCAATTGATCTCCTGGTAAAATATTGAAGAATATAGGCTTGTATCGAAAATACAGTTCGAGGAAGAATTTCGTGGGGTATTCTCCGCAGCCGCAGTTGGGGAATTTCACCCAGCAGCTTTGCGAAATCCCCCTAGGCTGCCTCTCTGAAGGGGTCGGCTAAAGCATGGTAACGACGAAGCCCGCTTTCCCACCACGCGCCAAAGGCGGGCGCGGATTTGGCATGGAACCTGCTGCGGAGTATAACAGTCCCTGGAAAGCATCCGCAGACAGCATCCACGAACAGATCAGCTCTGGAGTTTCTGTATTTTCACCGGCTGCGGCTTGGGGGCGCGAAGGAGCAACTAGCGTAATGAGTGAAGATAATCCAACGAAAAGCATCATGGCCGGATGGACGTCCATGCAGGCCTACGTCCTGGCTGCGGTGTGTCTGCTGATTGGTATCGCGGGGGGCTATCTAATATATGGCTCATCGGGCCGAATGGCCACGAACCCCGGCACGAACCCGCAGCCGTCGGCAAACGCGGGTACCAGCCCCAGCCAAATGCCGCCGCAAGGGTTGCAGCAGGCCCCCAGCCCAATAACACAGCAAGAGTTGCAGCAGGCCGTCGCGCAGCAGGCTCCGCCCTTGTTGGAACGGCTGAAGAAGGATCCCAAAAACGCCGAGCTCCTGATCAATATCGGCAACATGTATTTCGACGCGCACCAGTACAACGAGGCAACCACGTATTACAGCCGCGCCCTGCAGATCCAGCCGCTCAACAACTCGGTGCACCTCGACCTGGGCAACTGCTACGGGTTTTTGGGTAAAGCCGACCAGGCGATTGCCGAGTTCCAGACGGTGCTAAAAACCAACCCGAACCAGGCGAACGCGTTATTCAATCTCGGTCTGGTGCAATGGCGGGGCAAGATGGACGCCAAGACGGCGCTGGCTACCTGGCAAAAGCTGCTCGACACCAACCCCGCCTTCCCGGGAAGAGACAAGGTTCTTCAGATGATGGCGCAGGCCAGGCAACACATGGGCATGCAGCCGGGGACTCAGACCGACAAGCCGGCGACGCAGTGAGACGATGAGCGCGTGTGCCGAGCGCCAGCGACCATGCCTAGCGACCTGAACGCTCCCTTGTGGTTAATGCAACCTTTGTATAGGGCTCGCGCGCGGTCGCTGTTGATTTGCGCAACAACTCCGCCATAGCACCCTACGGCAACGACTTTGCCGGCGTCCCCGGTTTGACGCCCGAGTGCTTTTTCGCCTGCGCCATCAATTCCAGAACCTTGTCCTTGCCTTCATAGTTCGGATTCGTGTCCAGCAACTTCTGCCACGCGGCAACCGCTTTGTCGATATCCATCTTGCCCTGCCACTCGACGATGCCCAGATTGAACAACGTGGTGGCCTTGTTGGGCTCGTAGGAAAGCGATTTCTGGAATTCCGCGATGGCGGCGTCGGCGTCGCCGGCGTACCAATAGGCGGTCGCCATGTCGGTTCGAAGATTCGTGTTGGCTGGCTCTACCTGCAGCGCGCGCTGGTAGTAATCAATGGCTGTGGAGAACTGATGTGCGTCGTAATAGATGTTGCCGATGTTGGCCAGAAGTCCGGTGTTGGCCGGGTCTGCCTTGAGCTGTTCGATCAACGGTCCAGCCTGCGTGTCGGCCATTTTTTGCATCTGAGCCGGTGTCGGAGTTTGGGCGCCGGAGTTTGCGCTGCCGACAGCCGGTGCAGGTAGGCTCGCCGACTCACCCGCGGCCGTCACCGGACTCTGGGATCCGCGGATGAACCAGCCGGCGGCGATTCCCACCAGCAGGCAGATGACCGCCAATACATAAGCTTGCACGCTTGTCCATTGCTCGATAGAGGATGCTCGATTTCTATCCGTCATTTGCTCGGTGCTCCTTCAGATCCCGTTTTCGGTTGCCGGCAGAAGCCGCCGCCAGCCGCGCCCTCTCCACGCCAGGGCGCTAGCCCTTGCCCTGCGTCTGGACCTGGGCCATCAGCTTCTGCAGGCTGGCCTTGCGGTCTGCGCTCAATTGCGGATTCGACTTCAACAGCTGCTGCCAAGCCGCAACCGCTCCCTTGCTGTCATGTTTTGCCTGCCACTTGATCATGCCGAGGTCGAACAGCGAGTTGGCATCCTTGGGATCGTAGCGCAGAGACCGCTGGAGTTGGCTGATCGCTCCTTCCACATCGCCGTTGTAGTACATGCACGAAGCCATCTGGGTGCGAACGTTAACGTTCTTTGGATCGACTTGCAATACCCTGTCGAAGTAGCCGGCCGCTTCCTTGAACTGGTGGGTAGACAGGTAGATGTTTCCGACCTGGATGAGCAGATCAGTGTTGTTCGGGTCGCCCTTCAGCTTTTCGAGCAGCGGTGCTGCCTTCTTTTCAGCCATCTCTTTCATCTGCTCGAGGGTGGGCATCTGTCCGGCCATGCCGCCGGGAGGGGCGGAGGGCTGGGCGTTGGCCTGGGAATTGGCCGCGGGTGGCGCTGGCGCCGCGGGCGATTGCGATCCGCGGAACAGGTATCCAATCGCCAGCCCAACCACGAGGCAGATTACCGCCATCGTGTAGACCTGTTTAGCCTGCCAGACTGATCCTACAGTTGGTCGCGTGGTTGGTTCATTCGGCATTGCGCTACTCTCCCTTAGTCTATATTGCGCTTGAAGCTCGCCTTGCGCTGGGTATCAAGACGGTACGAACGTTTTCCTGCAGCATGAAGGTGCTTTACGACCCGTTAATCTTGCTTACTCACCTTAAAGGCGGAGCAGAAGGCGAGCAGCATTCTGCGTCACTCGATCATGTGATGGAGATCACATCGACGAGGCGTTAGACTCAACTGCCCGAAAACCCATTCCTAAAGCGGTAACAGCGAAAACTGGCGCGTAAAACTGCTGGCTCTAAGGACGCGGCAGTTTGGTCGTGTGTTTAACTCCCCACTGAAACGTCTGGACGCGATTATTCCCGCATATCCGCGACGTAGATGCGATCCGTCGAGTCGATCCAGATATCACTCAGCACTGACCTTGCCCGTGAACCAGTGCCCGTGTAACCAAAGCGATAAAGTAACCGTCCATCGCGTTGGAAGACCAGCACGATGTCCAGCGGTCCATCGAGATAAATCCGGCCTCGGCTGTCTACAGAGAAGGCAATCGAAGGTCCCATAGATTCCGGGTGAATGCTGGCATGGAAATGCCCTGCCAGATCGAACACCTGAATACGATGGTTCTGCGCGTCCAGGACAAACAGTTCCTGGTTCCGAACCACCACATCGGTTGGTGCCGCAAACTCCCCTGAGCCGCTGCCACTGGCTCCAGTACCAATCTTCGCCAGGATGTTGCCGTCGGCATCGAGCATGACCACTACATTTCGCGGAGGGTCGGCAACGTAGATGTGTCCGGACGCTTGGTCCACGGCGATTCCAGCAGGTCGCTCGAACAGCCGCTCCCCTTTCCGACTGCCGATATAACGGCGGAACTGGCCGTTCGAACGGTAAACCAGGATCGCCCCGAGTTGCGCGTCGGTGACGTACAACTGGTCGTGCCCATCGACGGCGAGGCCGGCAGGAGATTGCAGACGCTCGCCGGGGCCACCCACAATAAGCGAGTGTCTGCGCCTGGGGAAATCGAAAATGTGTATACTGCCATGATCGGCGGCGACGATAACGCGGTCTTTGGAATCGGAGGTTATCTTAATGGGCCCTAAGAGGCTTTCGTCGGGGCCAAATTCGCGAGTGCCAAGAACCGTATCAACGACAGCCTCGCAACGAGAGGGAGATGATTTCCGGCTGAATTCGGAAAGCAGGATCGGCTTCCCTCCCGCCAGGCCGAACGCGCCGCAAATCCCGCTGGGTTTCTCCAGATCCAGTACCGAGGAGAAGCTTCCCAGGTAGTAAAGGTTGCCAAGATCGGTGACCAGCAAATCACGGGCCTCCCGAGTCCCCGCCGCGCTCCGACTCTGCGCTAGGGCAGGGCCCATTGGCTGGAAGGCGAGAAGGAGAACAACAGGAATAAAACGGACGAACCGTACCACAACAACCTCTCCAAACGGGAGGCTATTGTTCCTCCCGCCAGCTTGTTACACTGGGAACATCCTACACGGATTCTAAACGGCACGGGGCTGTGCAATAGGAGAGCCTGTTGAGTGACGTGCGTCACTTTTTGGGGCCTGATTCCGCGCAGGGTATGGGCCACAGGGGAGGCACACGCCAGGATCGTTGATCTGACGTGAGTTTCTGCCACAACGTGGGTGCAATACATATATTCTGCAAACTGAAGCGAACCAAATGCCGCAAGAAGTCCCAAATCCCCCCGCCGAAGCCGTACCCTCCGTCAGCAGGCAGTTCACCATGATGACCACACTGGCGACAGCAGTTTTGGCAGCAATGCTGACGGTGAGCGCAGTAAGCCAACCAAGACCTAAACACCTTCCAATCTCAGACCATATGCGAGAGTTTGGATCAACGTATCTTGAGGAAGTACAGGATTTGGCTGACAAATGCGAAGATCCGACAAGTAAGTGCAGCGCTGTGATTGATGACTGGAAGAAGAGGATGGACGCGATCGAGAAGAGCGTTCATCTTGCATTGGATGAAGCACATCGACCTGCTGGGGATGCTGCGTTCTTCAACTTGCTTGTTAGGACAAGAACTGAAGAGCAGATATATTTCACCGGGACTGTCATTCTTGGCAAGGAGGATTTAAATATTCATCTAGCAGGTTATCTAAACTGTCAGAGACACGCGCGGGAAGATATGAAGAAAGGAATCACCAATGCGATACTAATTTCAGATAAAACAGTCCTCGAAACAGATGACAAATGTGAAGGGGGGAGTGAAGAGAAGTAGAAACATCAATGGCACAGAATAGCTATGATCGCGCTACCGCAGCATTTCTTCTACCTCTTCCCCGAGCCGCTCCGGCACGGATCGTTCCGCCCGACTTTGGAAGCAACTTGGCAAGGCGTCGCGCCCTGCTCCTACGAACAATGACGTCACCTTTTTGGGGCGGCGCTGGGATGCTCGCCATCAACGAACAAAATACCGGTGTCCCGTGGCTGTCCCGAGTCGACTAAGTCTAAGGGTAGACTTTGACGAAAAGCCGGGTTCCCCCCGGTCCGGCATGCGCAGATAAGTGATGCCCGTCAATTACTGCGCGGCGTGGCACTCGCGGCAGAGATAAGTGCCATTCGTGTTGGCTACCCGCAGGAACGGGATGCCACCGAATCTGCCGCTATTGGCTGTGTAGTCATTGTGCACATCGTGGCAGGTGCCGCACTCGACGTGATACTGAGCGTCCCAAAGCGGCAAAGCATCGATGCCAATGGTGGCGGTAGCCGAGTATATCCCGAGCGAGCCAAGAACGGCAGGCTGCACGTAGTCGCGAGTGCTGGGAACGATCGCGTCCACCGGATGCTCGGTACCCAAGCTCCCAGTGCCACCGACTGTGGTTAATAGTGGATAAGGCACTCCATTAGAAGTTACGGATGCAGTGATGCCGTTCGCGCTCGCCGACGTGCTGTCGTGACAGGTGAGGCAGAGCATCGAACGGGAGTTGCCGGTAGTGCCATTCGGCGTGACCAGCGCGCCCGCAGGGTTGGTTGCGGTAACGTAGGTGGTAACGTAAGTCGGAACGGCCTTCCACGCCCAAAAGAACGACTTACCGTAGGTCGATGCAGTGTGGGGCAGGTGACAGGATTCGCACCCTAATGGTAGGCGAGTATTCGCGTCCTGTAGGTCGTGCCTGCCCAAGCCCGGGCTACCTTGATCATTCGGCCCGGAACCAGTAAACCCACCGGGAGTCGACAAGATTCCGCCGTTCAAAACTGTGGCTCCCTGGCCCTGGAAATTCCCTCTTTGTGCGAAGGCGACGGATGCAACCAAGAGCATCGCCAGCAAAAGCATTAGCCCTTTGTTCATAACTCCTCCATCGGCGCGGCCCTTGGATGGCTGTAGTACGGAGGGGAGGGATCGAACGAACTACGCGTGAACGCCTCGCGACAGCGGACGCTCGTACCTGTAAAGAGTCTCAACCGCTCAATCGACGGTCAGTCGTCTTACGCAGCGGAGTAAGGTCTTGAAGGCGTTGGATCGGAGGTCGGCGAGGACGCGGATTGGACGCGTAGCTTGCTGCGGCCAGATCAGCGTTGCAAACTAGCGACCCGAATGGCGCGGAAGGTGTGCAATGCGCCATTCGTCAATCTCATGTTCGGCCTGAGCGAGTTGCGGGGGTGTAAGCAATTTTCGAAGCTCTTGTGCGGTCGTGGTGCTCTCCTTCACCGCGTCCTGTGCCAGAACTAACCACTTGTAGGCGGATACGAGACTCGGTCCATTGCTGCGGTCGGAGGCGAGCAAGAGTCCAAGGCGATATTGCGCCTCGGCGATGCCATAATTCGCGGCAGGCTCATAGTATTTTGCGGCGGAAGCGGCATCGACTGGGCCGCCTTCTCCGGCCTCGAGCAACATTGCCAGCAGAAACTTGGGCATAGTGGTGGCCCCGGTCGGCCGCCGGGGTCAGCCAACGCCGAGCTTCGTGCATATCCTGCGGGACGCCCTGCCCGAGGAGGTATCGCGCTCCCAAGCCAAATTCGCCCTCGCGCTGTCCCTGGTCGGCGGCCTTTCTGTACCAGATGACGGCTTGTGAATAGTCGACGTGGCCGAGTTTTTGATCGGCGAAGATATCGCCCAGTTCGGCTTGTGCTGTCGCATCGCCCAGTTCGGCGGCTTTTCTTAACCAGACGATCGCAGCATCGACATTGCTACCATGCTCCGGGCGTAAGTCCCACTTGGCCAGTTCGAGCATCGCCGGAAGCGAGCCCTGGTCAGCGGCCTTGGTGAGCCAGAGGGTGGCTTGGGTATCATCTTGCGGCAGTCCTTCGCCGCGGTGGTACAAGGCGGCGAGATTCAACTGGGCGGTTGCGTCGCCCGCCTCGGCGGCGCTGCGAAACCAAGTCGCCGCCTTAGCGGAGTCCTTTGGGATTCCATCGCCGGTGGAGTACATCAGCGCAAGGTTGGTCGCCGCG
Organism: uncultured Acidobacteriaceae bacterium; assembly: GCA_963838935.1. Lineage (GTDB taxonomy): Bacteria > Acidobacteriota > Terriglobia > Terriglobales > Acidobacteriaceae > Acidiflorens. The sequence goes on along the minus strand of CAWITH010000036.1, from coordinate 107,803 downwards.
TCCATCGATCCATGTTGCGCCGCCTGGGTGTACCAGAAAACGGCTTGTGCTCTATCCGGCGGCATTCCGAAACCCGATTGACAGAAAATTCCCATGGCCTCTTCTGCCGCGACAAAGCCACGATTCGCGGCGTGCTGCAGCAAGCGAAGCGCTTCCGCATCATTCGCCTTGAGCAATGTGCCGGCATGGTAGGCAAGCCCCAGTGTGGTCTCAGACTCGGGGTCGCCAGCTTGCGCCTTAGCTTCCAGCGGCTCCAGATCGGAAACCGTCAAACCTTGGGCTTTGTCGAGAAGCGCATAAGCAGTTGCGATGTGCGCTTCCCGCGATGACGGTTGCGCACTGGGCATCGGCGACGCGTCATCCGAGGACTTGGGCGCCGCACGGTCTGATCCTCTGCTTGATTCGGGGGCGAGTGGCTGGACATTCGCCGCGGGGTTGATTGCTCTGCTTACCGGACCGAGACGCCGTACGTCTCCGGTTGAGTCAAGCTTGATGACGAGTTTGTTTCCGACATACGTCTCCTCGTGATCCTGAGGTGACCTAAGATCGATGACCACTCTCGCGATGGGGGGCGCAAGGCTGAATTCGGAAGCCCGCACTGCAAGGACGGATCCGCGATTCACCACTAGTCGCTCCGCACGAGCCAGGTCACACCCGGGAAAATCGAATACCAAGCGGTCTGGATGCTCGAATGCCCTCACCTTCGCTTGCACCGGTGTAGTAAACGTCACTTCCACATCAACACTGTCAGTGTGTTCAGCAACAGATATGGCAGTGATTACGGAAGGCGTATTGCGTGATCCGGGACCAGCGGTGTCCTGGGAAATGCCGAGGGGCGCAGCCAGGCCGACCACGAGAAACATGAGCGATAGTGCAGAATCGATACGCATTATTGCGGTGGACTTTGCCCCTTTCGTTCTGCTGTTGGCCACTCCGCGTTCGTGATCTCAGCGGCGATGCACTCTAGCGTGACATGCCGTGCACAGCGTTATCAAGTTCTCCTCTGAATCGCGCCCAGAATGGCTGCGGAATTCCCTGTGGTGAACCTCAAGATTCGACATCGTGCCACCGGATTGACACCGCCAACCGTCGCGACACAGGATTTGTTGGCGCAGACTTTCGTACGACAAGGGGTCCAGTTGCGCGGGAGCAGTTTTGGGGCGGATCCTTCTCGGGACCGGAGATAACCTTTTTACCAAACAAAGCCAAGAAGTGCTTTGTTTTCAGTCGACATATAAGCCGCTCCGACAAGATCGCGGATAGGCGAACTGCTGCACCGCGGGGCGTGGAGGCCTCCAAGAAGGAAGGACCCAAGTTCATGCAGCGCCTGGTTGCCAAGCAGAAGGCCAGGGTCAAAGACTTATGATCTAACCGCGGCCTGCACCTAGTCTTGTTAACTGCTCTCCGCCCCTTTTGAAACAACTTCTCCTTCTTCGTTCACCACGACGGAAGTCACGGAGCGCAGCCGAATGCTGAGGTGATGGCGAGTGTGCTTGTGCTCTCCGGTCCGAATCAGCGCACCCTTGGTTACCAGTTCGTCCTGCAATGGATACTTAACATAAGTCAACGGACCTTGCGAGATTACCCGATTGGTATTGCCCCATGAGCCCAGCGCGGCCCGCTTGGGTGACACCCTTGGCAGTTGTTGAGCGGGAATGCGACCTTGCCATGGCAGGCACCGCAGTACCGGCCTTCGATATTCCAAAACATCGAGAAGTGGATCGTGCTTTTCGGGGCACTAGGGAATATTTCGGGATGGCAGAGTTCACAGCCGTTCCAGATCGAATGCTTCTCGTGAGAGAAGCCAATGGGGTGAACCCACGAGTAACCTGCTTTGAGGGCAAAATCTTCCCTGCTCCGCATTGGTGCCTTTTTGACGGATAGACCTTCAACAAAATCGACCGGTTTGATGACTCTAGATCTCTCCGCTGCTTCCCAATTCACGCCGTAAATGCCTTTTGGGAATTTCGCAGTGAACTTCTTGTACTCATATTGCCGTACGTCCTTCTTGCCCAGCGAATGGCACCGGTCGCACCGCTTGTCATTGGCGGCATCGGAGCACGCCGCGAAGACGGTTCTTCCGTCGAACACCTTCTTCCCATCATGGCAGGCGCCGCAATGGAAACCTCCGCGGTTCGTGCTCGCGCTGATGCCGGTGGCCTTGGCCTCCATGGCAAAACCGACATCCACATGGCAAAGCCGGCAGGTGAACTTGGAGCGGTGAAGCCAATGATCAAATACGACAGGACCGGGCCCAGCCGTGGAGTGATTGTCAAGAATCACCTTGCCATACTCTGACGGTTCCGGTGGAGGTTTTGGCAAGTAGATTTGGGCCGGCGCGATATTCCCCAGGAGTAAAACTCCGCAAGCCAGCACGAGCAGGAGAAGCCCGCGCTCATTTCTTCTCGTTCCTTTTCGAATCGAGCACATAGGCATAAAGGCCTCGGCACATTCGCAGTCGTCCCAAGTAAACCTTTTTCCGCGTTTCGTCGAGCTTTTCAATCTGCGGCAGCAGAGCGTCGCACCTCCGAATAAGATTGGCGAGCTCTTCTTGCGAGAAGGTCATGTCGTCCTGAGTCTTTGAGCAAACGTCATCGAATTCCTTCCGCCAAGTCTCCTGCGCCGGATGATCCGCTTGCGCAGCCGACGATCTGCGGCCCACCGCATAGCACGCATGTCGCACAGGCCGACGAACCCCATGAGTAGCAGTACCGTGATGATCTTCGTCTTGATCTTCGCCTTGAACATGGTCGCCCCAGCTCAGGATTACCGGCTTGGAATGGCAGCGCTGGCAATCCGTCAAAGGAAATGCCACCGTGGTATGGCACGCGCCGCAGGACTTTCCTTCCGATATGTCCACCATGGAGTACTTTACGGTGCCCCGTTTCACGCCCATGAATATATCTGGGTGGCAAAGCTCGCATCCGTTCCAGACCGTATGTTTCTTATGGGAGAAGATGATGTCAGGCATCCCCTCAACCTTCGGGTCGAGCGCGAAGTCTTTCTGTACGACGAAGGCATTTCCTTTCGCACTGGAGACGCCCTCGAGAAAACTTGCCGGCTTGATGAGTCCCAACTCCTCCGATTTTTCCCAATCCAGCCCGTTCCCGAAGCGCTCTTTGGGAAGCGGTTCACTGAATTTGAAGAAGTCAAAATCCGATGCGACCTTCTGTCCGTAGGAATGGCATCGCACGCATCTTTTCTCGTCGTCCAAGTTCAGGTTCCTAGAGCAGGCTTGGAAGACCGTTTTTCCGTTCACCACCCGCTTCCCGTTATGACAGGTTCCGCAGTAATAGCCTCGCGCGTTGTCCGCGGCTGTGATGCCCGTGGCTCCGGCCTTCATCGCAAAACCGACGTCCACGTGACAGACTCTGCAAGTGAACATGGAACGGTGGATCCAGTGCTCGAAGACGACGGGCGCAAGATTCGCCTTGTCGGAGTAGTTGGCGATGATGACCCGGCCGTACTCGTAGGGAAGTGGCCTTTTCTTCTTGACACCTGTTTGGGATAGGGCTGAACCGCAGAAAACCAGAATTAACGTCAGTGCAATAAATATTCTCTTGTTCATCGAGAACCTCCTCTCGATTGAACCGCGCTTATCGCATACTGTCCGTGCCGACGCGCTCCGCTGCTCCTCCTCAAGTGCGCCGCTGCCAGGAAGGGCTCCTGGCGACGCGGACACTAATTCACGTTAATTATCCACTCAACCCTGATGCAGGTCAGTGAGCCTAATCACTGTTCGCCGTGATGACCGGGCCGAGCCGAACCGTTGAAGTTGCAACGACTCATGAGCTGGGCGGGAAAGACGTCCCCTTCATTCATTACCTCCACCACGGGGTGTAATCTGGCACCTCGCCTTATCCTCCCGACATCCGTACGCCGGCATCTGCTAGCGGTGGATGCTAGCCGCACCCGTGCCACAGCGAAATGCCCTGACGTAATCGTTGGCGACGATCGGGTGCTGGCTCCAAATCCAGGATGACGGCTCCCGCCACACGTCATCTGAGTTCTCCACTACAACGGCATCGATGCCATACTTGCGGCACGTGGCGTCCAAATTGCTGCCATCTGGAAGGGCGAATAATCCAGCGAGCTCCTGTACCCGCAGACCACAAATGTCAGGGTCGCCGCCAAAGGCCGACCCACATTCGGAACCGCCAGCAGCGGTGTCATGACCGGAATAGAACATGTCCAGAATCTGATCCTCCTGAGCTGGGTCGTTCTGCAGGACTGCCGAAGAAGGCAGTTGCGCATCGAGGGCTTCGTAGGCTGACCGCAGCGCATAAGCCCGTTTGCCGAACTGCTGGTCCTGAGTTGTCCAGCTTTCCCCCCTTATCGCCCCGCGATCAGAGAGTATCGGGAACATGCGCAGCATGAACACCTCGTAGGCAGTTCCTGCTATACCTAGGATCAACAGTATCGCGAGCGCCCCGCGAATCCACGGGCGCGGCACGGGTTGTGGCGCGACACCGTGAAACCACCAATCGTGGACCATCGTTGCTCCCCATAGCAGCAGGATCAGTTGCGCCGGAAGAAAGCATCTCCATCCCAGGTCGTTGCTGCCGATGGTACTCGAACGCAGGAATGTGCCGATCAGGAAACTAGTCGCGACCAAAGTCCAGGCAGCCAGTTCGTTGGCGCTGGCCTCGACTCGGCCACGCACAACCTGCTGCAGGCGCAGAGCGCCGACGGCGAGAAAGAATCCGAGTTCAAGCACGTAGTTGATAGGCAGAAAAATCAAGTTGGCAACGGTCACCGCGGATTGCGTCCGGAGGGTGAAGCCGATTTGCTGGGCAATATCAATCCCCAAGTTGAAGGTACGCACCTCGAATTCCACGAATGCAGCACCGCCGCCGGGACCGCGAAGGCCCAAAAGGTAGGATAGTGCCCAGAGCAGCGCCACCGCGCCCGCGCCCACGAACATCGCTACCTCCAGCCAGTCCTTGCGCGTGATCAACGTCAGCAGCCAAAGGGCGACGAATACCACAAAAGTGAAGGTAACGTAAACGGACATGCCCGCCGCACTGGCAAAGGCCATCCCCGCCACGATTACCGGCCCAGTGGCCCATTTGCGATGGATGTCGGCCTGGTGACGTAACAGCAAGAATGCAACAAAACATGCAATCAACGCGGCGACGTGGTGCGGCACCCACAGCACGGAGGCGACCCAAGACGTAATCTGCGCGTCGTTCCACCACTCCATATCACTCAGCCACGAGTGAGTTTCAGCCCAGATGTAGAGGGTCGGTAAAACGTCCAGGCCGGTGACACAGAGCAGGCCAACTGCTAGCAAAGTTTTTCGCTCGATGCCCGTTTGGACTCGCCCTAAGAACTTGAGGCCAAGCGCGATCATGCAAATCAGGCCCACCCCGCACCAAACTACGCCGGAAAACACCACGCATCGTGGCGACAAATCGAACACCTTCATGGGCAGGCTGCAAAAAAGCAACCACAAGTAGTGATAGCGCAAAGGCATGCCTGCATTGGCAAAGAAAGGATTGTTCGGGGGAACATGACGGGCGATCGCGGCCGTCAGGGCGGTGCGTACGGAATGGTCATACGCGACAATTGGCGGATAGAGCTTGTCCCCGATTTGCAGATCTACCATCGATCCAATAGCGGCTAGCTCCCACAGCGCCATCAGGCCCAGAGCAACCCAGACGTATTTTGAAGATGTGTGTTGTGAAACTGAGCCGCAGCTGCGCTCGTCGAGCCTCCTTTGCCAGAAGCAGCACGGAGCCAGCGAACACAACGCTATAGAACGCCCAGAGCCCCGGTTCCAGGAACCGCGCCAGCAGATACGAAAGCATTGGGCAGAAAGCAACGGTGAGTGGGACGGCGAGAATTAGCCGCAGAATCGGACGCCGTTGCCGGAACTCAAAGAGGTCGAGCGTCCATCCCAAGACGTACCCTGGGGCAAACATGAACGGGAGAAGAGCGAGGCTTGCCTTGAGGGTCCCGAGCGTGTCCACCACCGTGAAATTTTGCATGCAGTTCGGAAAAGTTCTGAGCTTGATCTTCCCGGCTAACGATCTTCCGCTACCGCGCCGGCTTCGCCGGTCTCAATACCGGTAGGTACGTTTAAGTGCGACAACCCCGTCGCCGACGCGGCGGTCCTGATTGGAACGCGGGTTTCTACATTCGTTGCTTTCTCTCCCGCTGCGCCCGCCTCGTGGTATTCGGCGTCCTGGTTCACGGCCCAGACGTCATACTTACGCTCGCCCGCAAGAATATTCTTTGCGGTAAGCATGGCGGTCATCATGGCGTGGTCCTGATTGTTGTATTTATGCATGCCATTGCGGCCAACCAGGTGAAGGGTGGGATAGTTTTCGTCGAGGGCTTGTCGAATTGTGTTTACATGCTGTTGGTAAGCGTCGTCATAAACCGGATACGCTTTCGGCTGGCGGATAACGCAGCCATCGACAACATCCGCGCTGGCAGCGAGATTTACCTGTTGGATTTCGCGTCTGGCCAGTTCGATCAGATCACGGTCACTCGAGGTCCACAATCCATCACCCTCGAAGCAGAAATATTCGAGACCATAGGAGCAATATCCGGCCTCGGGAACCATCTCGGGCGACCACGACTTGTAATTTTGCACGCGCCCTACCTGCACGCTGGGATCGTGGATGTAAATCCAATTGTCGGAGAAACGGCCGCGGTCGTGCACGATCAGTCCGACCGTCAGAAAATCGCGATATCGCAAGGAGCGCGCAGCCTGGAGGGCGTGTTCGGGAAGCTGCGGTTCAATCTGTGCCACCAGTTCCCGGATCGGCATGGACGAAACCAGGTGTTCGGCGCGATATTCTTCCAAATCGCCGTTGGCGGTGCGGGCGGTCACAATCCAGAGACTGCTGGTCGAATCGAAGCGGCTGCCAACAACTCGGCGACCCAGTTTCACCTCGCCGCCGAGCTGGCGAACTTTTTCTGTACACGCCTCCCACATCATTCCCGGACCGAGTCGCGGATACCGGAACGTGTCGATCAAGGTTTTCACAACCTGCTTGCGGTCTTTGGGCTTGCTCTTGGCAAAAAGCGCATGTTTGATGGCCGAACCGAGCGATAGCCCTTTAATCCGCTGCGCCGCCCAATCCGCGGAGATCTCTTTACAGCTCATCCCCCACACCTTCTCGGTGTAGGTCTTGAAAAAGATACGGAACAAGCGCTTGCCGAACTGATTGGAAACCCAATCCTCAAAAGTTCTCGGGTTGCGTGTCGGGTGGAGGCGGGCGGCGGCAAACGAGAGCATGCAGCGCACCGATTCGACGAGTCCGAGCTTCGACAACGCCTCGAATGGTTTCAGCGGATAGGTGAAAAACTGTCCACGGTAGTAAATGCGCGACGACCGGGGCCGATCGAGCATGTCGCGGCCGGCAATCTCGGTCCAAAGATCTTCGACCTCGCGAGACTTCGAAAAAAACCGATGCCCACCGATATCGAACCGGAAGTTCTTATAGTTGACGGTTCGAGAGATTCCGCCAACGTACTGCGGGTCACTCTCGAGGACGACAACCGGGGCACGCTGCTTCGACAACTCGTAAGCCGCAGTCAGACCCGCCGGTCCCGCGCCGACAATCACTACCTTGAAAATCATTGGTTCCATGTGTTCGCCGGGTTCGACGCGCGTGAATCCAGCATAGGGTCTAAGCGCAATATTGGCAAGGACTTGCGCCATTAAGTTGGCAGTGAGAGCAAGCGGGCAAAGGGCTAAAACGCGCCCCCTGGCGACCAGAAAGCCCCGAATCGAAATCGCTATCCATAAGAAAACCGTTTCCGGTTATCGTCGTAACTGAACGAAATCAAAGCTGCAAGTGGCGAAATCCCGGCATGTTGCAATTTTGGCAGTTCTGATGCACTCCAGCTGGATTATTCTTTGTGCAGTCTGCCCGGAGCCTTGCCCCGGGAAACTAGCGCTAACATCTGCCAGGAGAATCTCGTGAAAGTAGTTATGCTGTGCGGGGGACTCGGTACCCGCTTGCGCGAGGAAACTGAATTCCGGCCGAAACCGATGGTTGAAATTGGCGGTCGACCCATCTTGTGGCACATCATGAAGGTCTATGCCCACAGTGGCTTCCGCCAGTTTGTCCTGTGCCTGGGATATCGCGGCAACATGATCAAAGAGTACTTCCTGAACTACGAGGCAATGAACAACGACTTCACCATCTGCCTCGGACGCCAGTCGCAGATCCAATTCAACAACGTACACGGCGAACAGGACTTTCAAGTCACCTTGGCTGACACCGGGCTGTCGACCATGACCGGTGGGCGCGTGAAACGGATCCAGAAGTACATCGATGACGACACGTTCCTTTTGACTTACGGCGATGGCGTTGCCGACGTGAACATCGCCCGGCTGGTGGAGTTCCACCAGAGTCACGGAAAACTGGCTACCGTCACTGCGGTCACCCCGAGTTCCCGATTCGGCGTCCTGGAGATGAATAAGAACCGCGTTATGAGTTTCCTGGAGAAGCCGCGTACCGAAGGGATTGCCAGCGCGGGATTCTTCGTGTTCAACCGGAAAGTATTTGACTATCTCAGCGGTGACGACTGTACCCTCGAACATGAACCTCTGGAGCGATTAGCGCGAGAGGGAGAACTCATGGCCTACAAGCACGACGGGTTCTTCTTCGCCATGGATACGTATCGCGAGTACGAGTACCTGAACCAGCTTTGGAGCAAGGGCCAGGCGCCCTGGAAGGTCTGGAAATAATGAAGAATGGCTTCTGGCGCGATCGTGCCGTCTTTATCACTGGCGCGACGGGACTTGTCGGCGGATGGCTGACGAAACATTTGCTGGAGCAGGGCGCATTAGTGACGGCGCTGGTACGCGACTCGGTTCCGGCCAGCCAATTTGTGTGCGACGGATTTGCGGACCGCGTCAACGTAGTGCGCGGCGGCCTGAGCAGTCCATATTTGCTGGAACGGGTGTTGGGCGAATACGAAATCGAAGTCGTCTTTCATCTCGCCGCACAGACGATTGTGGGGATCGCCAACCGCAATCCGCTTTCAACTTTCGAGAGCAACATACGCGGAACATGGAATCTTCTGGAAGCTTGCCGGCGTTCGCCCGTGGTGAAGTCGGTCATCCTCGCCTCTTCGGACAAGGCTTACGGCGATCAGAAAGTCCTTCCCTATAAGGAAGACATGCCATTGCAGGGGAAGCATCCCTACGACGTAAGCAAGTCGTGCGCGGACTTACTAGCGCAGTCCTACGCGCACACGTTTGCTGTCCCGCTGGCGATCACGCGCTGCGGTAATTTCTACGGCGGCGGAGACCTGAACTGGAACCGCGTGGTGCCCGGCACCATCCGCTCCGTGCTTCGCGGCGAGCGACCCATTATTCGCTCCGACGGCAAATTCGTGCGCGACTACTTCTATGTGGAGGATGGCGCTGCAGCATACATGCTGCTGGCGGAGAGGCTCCTGCAGAATTCGAAGCTTTGCGGCGCAGCCTATAACTTTTCGAATGAAGCCCAGATCAGCGTGCTGGAGTTAGTGAATGTGATCCTCGGGAAAATGGGATCGAAGTTGAAGCCCGAGATTCAGAACCAGGCTTCGAATGAGATCCGCCATCAGTTCCTGAGTGCTGAGCGGGCACGCACGGAGTTGAACTGGAAGCCGATGTTTACGCTGGATGAAGGATTGGAAAAGACCATCGCATGGTACCGGGAGGCGCTGAAGTAGTGTCACAAGCAGACGAGTTGCGAGCAAATGACTTGCGCGAGCGCATCCGTGCCCTGGTGGCGGAATACTACCGTGAAGCCTTCCCTGCCCGTGCGTTCGTGCCGGGATCATCGCCTGTCCCCATTTCCGGCCGCGTCTTCGACGAACAAGAACTTGAACTGCTGGTCGAGTCCTCGCTCGATTTCTGGCTGACCACCGGTCGCTTCGCCGAGCAGTTCGAACGTCAGTTCGCCAAATTCGTCGGTGTGCGCGAGGCGGTGCTGGTGAACTCGGGCTCGTCGGCCAACCTGCTAGCGATCGCAGCCCTGACTTCACCGAAATTGGGCGACCGGCGGCTGCGACCCGGAGACGAGGTCATCACCCTGGCTGCGGGATTCCCGACTACGGTCAATCCGATCGTACAGAACCGGCTGGTTCCTGTCTTCGTCGATGTTCAGATTCCCACGTTCAACGTGGATGTCAGTTACCTCGAAGCGGCGCTATCCGAGCGCACGCGTGCCGTCATCTTTGCGCACACGCTGGGGAATCCGTTCGATCTCGATGCCGTAACCGCTTTCGCGAAGAAGCACGGCTTGTGGCTGATCGAAGACTGTTGTGACGCGCTCGGCTCGACTTATCGCGGCCAGAAAGTTGGAACCTTCGGCGACCTAGCGACCTTCAGCTTCTATCCGGCACACCACATCACGATGGGCGAAGGCGGCTGCGTCTTGACGAACCAGCCCCTGCTGCGCACGCTTGTCGAATCGTTTCGCGATTGGGGCCGTGATTGCTGGTGCGCTCCGGGCAAAGACAACACCTGCGGCAAGCGCTTCGACTGGCAGTTGGGTGAGCTGCCCCACGGGTACGACCACAAGTACATCTATTCGCATGTCGGTTACAATCTGAAAGCCACTGACATGCAAGCGGCCGTGGGCGTCGCGCAGTTGAAGAAACTGCCGGCTTTCATTGAGGCGCGAAAGCGAAACTTTGCGTACTTGAAGGCGGGACTCAAAGACAAGAACGTCGAGGAGCATTTCGTCCTGCCTGAAGCAACTGCGAATTCCGATCCCAGCTGGTTTGGATTTCCGCTTCTGGTAAGGGAGACAGCTCCCTTCTCGCGCAACGCGCTCATTGAGTTCTTGAATGGGAAAAAGATCGGTACCCGCCAGTTGTTCGGCGGCAACCTGGTCCGTCAGCCCGCCTATGCGGATCTCAACTACCGTGTTGTAGGCGATCTGCTAGCGAGTGACCGCGTGATGAACGGGGCCTTTTGGATTGGAGTGTACCCGGGTCTTACGCCGGAGATGATCGACTACGTGGTGGAGACGTTCCACTTGTTCTCTCGTGCGCAGACGCGAAAGGCTGGCGTCACGAGTCATTGCTGAGCCGATGCCGAATGTTCTCAGTGACGATCTCGATCGCGTGCTGACCAGCACGCGTGACCTGTGGGATGAACTGCGCGGGCAGCGGATCTTCATCACAGGAGCAACCGGCTTCTTTGGGTGCTGGCTTCTGGAGACGCTGCTTTGGGCGAATGACCGGTGCGGGCTAAAGGCGCGGGCGATAGTTCTCACCCGGAACCCGCTGGCATTTGAGCAAAAGGCGCCGCACTTGGCGCGGCATCCCGCCGTCAGCATACTGGCGGGAGACGTGCGCAGCTTTCGCTTCCCCGAGGGCAGCTTCTCGCATGTGATTCACGCCGCGACCCAATCCAGCGCCGCGCTCAACCGCGAACAACCGGCGCTGATGTTTGACACCATCGTCGAAGGTACGCGACGCTGTCTTGAATTCGCGGCCGTCAGCGGTGCACGCAAGTTTCTGCTGACCAGTTCCGGTGCAGTCTACGGAACGCAACCGCCGCAGGTGGCCCACCTGACCGAGAATTTCACTGGCGGACCTGATCCACTCGACCCGAACTCCGCTTACGGAGAGGGCAAACGCGCCGCCGAGATGCTGTGTGTCCTCGCCTCCCAAAGCACAGCTTTGGAGACAAAGATCGCGCGCGGCTTTGCCTTCGCCGGGCCCTATATGGAGCTCGATGCGCACTTTGCCATCGGCAATTTCATCCGCGATCAGCTCCATGGTGGACCAATACGCGTCCGGGGCGACGGCACGCCTTACCGTTCCTATATGTATGCAAGCGATCTGATGATCTGGCTGTGGACCATTCTGTTCCGCGGGAAGTCCGGACGCGCCTACAACGTCGGCTCAGAAGAAGCAATCAGCATCAGGGAACTGGCACATGCCGTTGCCGACGCCTTTTCTCCGCGTGTAAAGGTGGAAATCCTCGGCACGCCGAGCTCCCGGCGCTCCGGCGCAGCGCTACGTTCCTTCAACCGCGAGAGCCCGGCAGGAACTCGGACTTACGTCACAGGTCTCGCTGCAGCAGGCGATCCAACGTACTCAAATGTGGTTCCAGCAGACGCAGATGGCCGCAGCTCAAGAGGCGACCCGATGATCAAGCTCTCCGATTACGTCATTCAGACCCTCGCCGGCTGGGGCGTACGCCACATCTTCATGGTGTCTGGCGGCGGCGCGATGCACCTGAACGACAGTATCGGGAAAGAAGCGCGCATTACCTACATCTGCAACCATCACGAGCAGGCGGCGGCCATGGCTGCCGAGTGCTACGCGCGCATCGCACAGGTCCCGGGCGTGGTCAATGTCACCACCGGACCAGGTGGCATCAACGCGCTGAACGGCGTATTTGGCGCCTGGACCGATTCCATCCCGATGCTCGTGCTGTCCGGCCAGGTGAAGCGCGAGACCTGTATGGCCACGGCGGGCGCGCGCGGGTTGCGGCAGTTAGGCGACCAGGAAGCCGACATTCTTGCCATGGTCAAAGGGATCACGAAATACGCCGTGCTGGTGGATGATCCAGCCTCGATCCGCTATCACCTGGAACGGGCGTGGCACCTAGCGCAGTCCGGGCGGCCGGGCCCCTGCTGGCTCGACATTCCGGTCGATGTGCAGTCGGCCATGATCGATGAATCAAAGCTGCGCGCCTACGATCCCGCCGAAGACGCACTGGCCTGCGACCCATCTCAGCTTCAGCAGCAGTCCCTGCGACGGTCCGAGAGCGCATTGCTCGGGCAAAGCGACCCGTAATTCTGGCGGGTACCGGTGTGAGGCTGGCCGGGCGCCTCGACGAATTTGAACAGCTCATCCGCAAGCTGCGCATTCCCGTCACCACTGCGTGGACACACGATCTGATCGCCAGCGACGACGAGCTGTTCTGTGGCCGCCCGGGCACCATCGGCGATCGCGCCGGCAACTTCGCCGTGCAGAACGCCGACCTCGTGCTGATCCTCGGTTCCCGGTTGAATGTCCGCCAAGTGAGCTACAACTGGAAATCCTTCGCGCCCAAGGCATTCAAGATCCAGGTGGATGTAGATGCCGCGGAACTCGATAAGCCGCTGGTCAGGCCGGACTTGGGCATCGTATGCGACCTGAAGGTCTTTCTTCCGGAACTGCACACCCAACTCGACTCCAAGCCCAACCCGCTTGATCACGAGTCTTGGCTGGCCTGGTGCCGCGAGCGCGTTGCGCGCTATCCAGTTGTGCAGGACCGGCAGAGGCAGCCGGGGCCTCCGCTGAACCCTTATCACTTCCTGGAAGAACTGTCGGCCATGCTGGCCGAAGACGATGCCGTAATTTGCGGCAACGCCAGCGCCTGCATCGTACCGTTCCAGGTAATGAAAATCCGGAAGGGCCAGCGCCTGATTTCGAACTCCGGTTCAGCCTCAATGGGATATGACTTGCCGGCGGCGATCGGCGCGGCGATTGCGCGCGGTGGAAAGCGCGTGATCTGCCTTGCCGGCGACGGCAGCCTGCAAATGAACATACAGGAGCTGCAAACAGTTGCGCACCACCGCCTCCCGATCAAGATTTTCGTTTTGAATAACGGTGGCTATTTGTCCATCCGCAGCACGCAGAAGAACTTCTTCGGCAGACTGACAGGTGAGAGCGCTGCCAGCGGAGTCACGTTCCCCGATTTCGTGAAAGTCGCGTGCGCCTATGGAATTCCCGGCGTGCGGCTGGACCGCGTCGCCGACCTGCCACGAGTGCGCGAAGTGCTGGCGCAGCCGGGGCCGTCACTGGTGGACGTCGTTCTCGACCCGGAGCAGGAGTTCGAGCCCCGCTCGCGCGCAAAGCAGTTGCCGGATGGAAAGATTGTTTCCCCGCCTCTGGAAGACATGTATCCCTTTCTGGGCGCGGAAGAACTCGCGGCTAACACGATTGAGGTTGAGCAACGCGACAACGAGGTTGAGGTAAAAAGATAGATGTTCTGAGTAGAAAGTTGCTGGTGAATCCTGAACAGGATGAAACGCTTATGACGGGTGCAGACATTTTCCACGAACTGTTTGTTCTGGAGATAGCGAACAACCATCTGGGCAGCCTAGAACGTGGTCTGAAGATTGTCACCGCGTACGGCCAGGTCGTGCGCTTCAATAACGTCCGGGCAGCCATGAAGCTGCAGATCCGGGACGTTGGGAACTTCATCCACAAAGACTTTCGTGGGCGGAGTGACATCCGCTACATCAAGAAGACCCTCGACACTCAGCTCGATCTCGACGAATACGCCGCGCTGGTGAAAGCCATCCGCGAGGCCAGTTGCATCACCATGGCCACTCCCTTCGACGAGCGCTCAGTCGACGTCTGCTGCGAACTCGGCATCCAGATCCTCAAGATCGCCAGCTCCGACCTGAACGACTGGATGCTGATCGAAAAAATCGCCAAGGCCAAGAAGCCGGTCATCGTATCAACCGGTGGGTCTTCCCTCAAGGACATTGACGACCTCGTGCGGTTTTTCGATAACCGGCACATTCCGCTGGCGATCAATCATTGCGTTTCGCTCTACCCCTCGGAAGATCACGAACTGGAGATGAACCAGATCGATTTCCTGCGTAACCGCTATCCCGATCACGTGATCGGATTCTCCACGCACGAGCACAGCGACGGGACCTCCTCTATGCTGATCGCCTACGCCAAAGGCGCACGCACCTTCGAGCGCCACGTCGATATCGACAGCGATGGGGTAAAGGTCTCGCCCTACTGTTTATTGCCGGACCAGATTGATCAGTGGTTTAAGACCTTCCATCATGCCAAGGCCATGTGCGGAGCGCCCGGAACGCAGAGGCGCCTTCTACCCCGCCAGGAGCTCGAATACCTAGACGGGCTGGTGCGCGGCGTCTATGCCAGGTACGATCTGCCGGAAGGGCACATCCTGAGTGACGAAGATGTGTACCTTGCTATTCCCCTGCTGAAAGGCCAGATCTCATGCCGCGAATTGATGCGCGGCGAGGTGCTGCTGAAGCCGGTAGCGCAGGACCAGGCCATCAAGATCGACGACATCGACAGCCCGTATGCCAGCATTCCGTCGCTCCGGGCGGCGATCTACGCTCGCGGCCTGGAAAACAAAGAACCGGAAAGCGCGCCAGCCAAGCCCGCTAGCGGCGTAGCGGTCGCGCGGGACGCCCGCGTGGTGACACCCATCACACGCTGAAAGGGGGGATCAAAGGTTATATGCGTTTACAGCCACACTATCAGCTTACACGCCTGGCGGTCTCTCTCGGCGTGGGCAGCGCTCTAACCCGGTGCCTTTTGCGACTAGCATGCCGGCGGCACGGTGCTCGTCTCAGATTTTCCAACAGCGCTATCGATGTGTGTAAAGGAAGCCACGTAATCCGCATCTCGACGAAGCATTTTGTATATGCGCCAGACATGGCTCGGAGGTTTGATGAGTATTTTGGACAGGTGGCCCCTGCCGATCGTAACGGACAGCTTTGCGTCGACTACTCCTTTCCTCACCTGCAGCGGTATGCGGGCTCAAACCTCGAGTTCGAAATCGCGTCTTTTCCTGAGGAGGCGGAAACCATCGAAGACTACTTTCAGTGGTACCACCCGAAGCCGGGTGACACAGTTTTCGACATAGGGGCGTACTGCGGCGTATCGGCTTACCACTTATCGAAGCAGGTCGGGCCGACCGGCAAAGTGTACGCCTGGGAACCCGACCCGACCAGCTATTTGCTGCTGCAGCGAAACATTGAACGCCATAAACTGCTCAATGTTGTTCCCATAAAAGTCGCCGTCGCTGGCTCAGCGGGCAGTGCTCAGTTCTGCAGCGAAGGAGCTCTAGGCTCTTGTCTGGCTCGCCATATCTCAAGAGCAACCGCCGGACGAATCGAAGACGTGCCAACGATCACGTTACAAGAGGCCTGTGAGCGTTTTGGGGTTCCCGCGTTCGCAAAAATTGATATCGAGGGGTCGGAGATCGAAGTGCTATCCTCTTCACTCGCGTTTCTCAAACAGTGTTCCATTCAGTTTGTCCTCGATACCAACCACTGGGTTGGCGGCACGCTTACCACCTCAAGAGTTGAGGCCCTGTTCAGAGAATGCGGTTACGTAGCGGAGTCTTCCAAGGCTTCTGGGTCCATGACGACATGGGCCAGGAGGCCGGACACAAGTGAGAGATTGATCTGAGTGAGATGAAAACGATCAGTGTAGTAACGCCCTGCTACAACGAAGAGCCGAACGTGCGCGAAGTGTACGAGCGCGTGCGCTCGACCATGTTGCGGCTGGGAAAATACCGGTACGAACACATCTTCATTGACAATGCGTCCCGCGACAACACCTTCGCCATCCTCGAACAGATCGCTGCGGCCGACCGGAATGTCAAGCTGATCCGCAATACGCGCAATTTCGGCCACCTGCGCTCACCGTTTCACGCCCTGCTCCAGGCTCGCGGCGACGCTGTGATCGGTTTGATGTCCGATCTGCAAGACCCGCCGGAAATGCTGGCCGATATGATTGCCGAGTGGGAGAAGGGCTCGCCCATCGTGATCGCGGTCAAGACCAGCAGCCAGGAGAGCGGGCTGATGTACTGGATCCGCACCCAGTATTACAAAGTGATCAATCGGCTCTCGGAGATCGAGACCTACCAGCACTTCACCGGCTTCGGTCTCTATGACCGCAAGGTCATGGACATGATCCGGGAGTTTCGCGACCCCTACCCGTATTTTCGCGGCATGATTGCCGAAATCGGACTGCCCCACGTAGAGCTACCCTACGAACAGCAACGACGCAAACGCGGCAAGACCAAAAACAATCTCTATACCCTGTGGGACCTAGCCATGCTAGGCATCACCACCCTCTCCAAGGTGCCGCTGCGCGCCGTGACGTTTTGCGGATTCGCGGGCGCATTGCTCTCTGTCCTGGTCGGGATTGGCTACCTGGGGTACAAACTGCTGTTCTGGCAGCGGTTCACGGCGGGCATTGCGCCGCTGGTCATCGGTTTCTTCTTTCTCGGGTCAATGCAACTGTTGTTCATGGGGATCATCGGCGAGTACATCGGCAACATCCAGACGCAGGTGCAGAACCGGCCGCTGGTGTTCGAGCGCGACCGGATCAACTTTGAGTACGAGCCAGGAGAGCCGCTGCGGGAATCGGCCGCCCCCAAGGAGCCGAGTTCCGCACTATGACTCTGGCCGCAAATCCGCCGCAAGCTTCCCCGGGCCAGCGCGCCGGCCTAGCCGCGATCGCAAGACACTTTCCTCCCGGGCAATTTGGGCGGTATCTGCTGGTGGGCGTTGGTAACACACTCTTCGGCTATGGCACCTTCGCACTCCTTGTCGCAATCCTGGACCGCGTGATGCCACATGGCTACATTCTCGCCAGCGTGATCTCCAGCGTACTGGGCATCACGGTGTCATACCTGAACTATAAGTGGTTCGTCTTCAAGACGAAGGGTAACTACATTCGGGAATGGCTACGCTGCGTCGCCGTGTACAGCAGCGCCATCGTCATGAATACGCTGTTGTTGCCTGGGCTCGTGTTCGCAATTCGGCGTTGGACAAGCTATTTCGCCGCGGCCCCGTACATCGCTGGCGCTGCGTTGATCAGTTCTATAACGATCTTGAGCTTCATCGGCCACAAAAGATTTTCGTTTCGGTCTTCGCCCTTAGGGGCATCGGACCCCGGAGTCGCAGACTCGCAAATACAATGAAAGGGAACCTCGACAATATTCGCAGTGGCGTTTGAGGCACGTGCATAAGGTTCACTTACTCACCTGGAACTGCACTCGTATTGTACGGCGAACGTTCACTCCGGGAAAACCTCGGTGGCATGCCAGCCTGTCTCCGTCATTTTTCTACGCCGCCGCAATCGAGAAGTAGGATAATTCCCCCCCGAATAAAAGGTAAGGAGACACTCATGCAACGACAACGGCAGCTCTCAATACTTGCGTTTGGAGCGCTCCTCCTGGTCCATTCCGCTGCGGCACAGGACGAGGAAGCCTGGAACCGCTGGGGCAAGACGATGGGCGATACGCTGGTTCGCTTCCTGCCGAATGCGTCGAGGTGGGGCATGTCGGTCGATCCCTATCCTCCTTTTAGCGCCTTCGCCACTGAAACCTATGCATACAAGGGCGCCGATTCAATAGTTCACAAGTACCCCAGCTATATCGTCCATCAGACTTGGTGGTTTGACGATGCGGAACTCTCCCGCCAGACTGCAGACTTAGAGAAGGAAAAAGAAGCCGCGAAGCAAGAGTTCGAAAAGGCGTCAGAAGAGTTCTACAAGGTTCATGGCGAGGAAATGAAAGCCTTGGAAAAGGCTCACCTGGCAGAAATGAACGCCCTGGCGACACAGATTGGCGATCTTGCCAGACAGGGCAAGTATGACGAGAGCCAGGCTGTGGTTAAGAAACTCGAGAAGCTGGGGCCCTTCGTCTATCCGCCTTTGCAAGCCCTGACCGAATCGTACGATAAGCACCAGAAAGACATTGCGGATCGCGAACGACAACTTTCAAACCGCAAACGCCAGGTCAGTTTTCAGATCCATACCAACCGAACACCGGTGACCACGGCCCCCAAGTTCGTCTCGATGAAGCCCGCAGGCACTTTGGCTGGACATCCTTTCTATCGTCAGGACGAGGGAAACAGCAAAGCAGGCGATTGGGACGCATCTCTGGTGTATTTGGCAGTTTTTCTCGGCCCGCCGGGATATGAGAATCCGAAAGTGAGAATCGGGCACAGGGAATTTGCGGTGAAGAGCATCGTCGTTTGGGCCTGGATTCAATCGCATCCCAAGACGATTAAGGCCGACGAGGCCGCGGTAAGAAAGGTTCTTGAAGCCATGGACTACAACGGCTTGGCCAAACTCACCGAGCCCTGAAGGCTACGGCGCTCGCTAGAGATGGCGCGATGCGGCCAGGGCTTGTGCCCTATCGTCACGGTAATCGCTGCACCGTTTGCCCTCGTGCTTAGACTGGCTCAACTGTGGGGGAACCAGAGATGTCTCTACCCCTGGGAGCGACGCGGCGCTACTGTTGCCTATGTGTGGGGGAAACGGCGGAGATTATCCGCCTGTTTCCCCTTTTCTTGCGCGAGGACGGCCTCGCAGGCAAGAACGTATTCTCCAGGCTGCGTGGTCCGATCGCGGGAGTTCGACGCGATGCAGCGTTATGTTTGTGTCCATTGCCATTTCTACCAGCCGCCGCGGGAAAATCCGTGGCTCGAAGCAGTCGAACTGCAAGATTCCGCTTCTCCCTACCATGATTGGAACGAGCGGGTCACGGCGGAGTGCTACCTGCCGAACGGGGCCGCGCGGATTCTAGACGGACAGTCCAGAATCGCGAAAATCGTCAACAACTACGCCCGCATCAGCTTCAACTTTGGCCCAACGCTGCTTTCCTGGATGGAACAGAACGCGCCCCATGCTTATGAGCGGATCCTGGCGGCGGACCGGCAGAGCCAGGAATTGTTTTCCGGTCACGGATCGGCGCTAGCCCAAGCGTATAACCACATAATCCTGCCGTTGGCCAACCCTCGCGATAAGCATACCCAGATCATATGGGGAATACGCGACTTCCAGTGCCGCTTCGGACGCGATCCGGAGGGCATGTGGCTGCCGGAGACCGCCGTTGATGTGGAAAGCCTCGAGTTGCTGAGCGAAGCCGGAATCAAGTTCACTGTGCTTGCTCCTCACCAGGCTCGACGGATGCGCAACCGGCTTTGGGAACAATGGCAGAGTGTAGAAGGAGGCAGGATCGATCCCACGCGCGCCTACCAGTGCTACCTTCCTTCCGGGCGCACGATCAGCCTGTTCTTCTACGATGGCCCTATTTCACATGCCGTCGCTTTTGAGAACTTGCTGGCGGATGGGGAACGATTTGCGCACCGGCTGCTCGGCGGTTTCAACTCCGAACGCCACTGGCCGCAGATCGTGCACATTGCCACCGATGGCGAAACCTACGGCCATCATCATCCGCATGGCGAGATGGCCTTGGCGTATACCCTCGATTACCTGGAACGCAACCAACTTGCCCGGATCACCAACTATGGCGAATACCTGGCCATGCATCCACCAGCAGAGGAGGTCGAGATCCTCGAAAAGACTTCCTGGAGTTGCCTGCACGGCGTCGCACGATGGGTAAATGATTGCGGCTGCAGATCGGGCGGGGGCAATTCCTGGAATCAGCAATGGCGCCGTCCTTTGCGGAGTGCACTGGACTGGCTCCGCGACGACCTGAGCGCCGTGTACGAGACCAGGGGCGCCAAACTGCTCATCGATCCCTGGGCCGCCCGCAACGACTACATCCAGGTGGTACTCGATCGTTCTTCCCAAGCCAAAGACGCCTTCTTCGCGCAGCACACTCTGCGGCCGCTCTCTCCGGCTGAGCAGGTGGAGGCTCTGCGCCTGCTGGAAATGCAGCGCCACCTCATGTTGATGTACACCAGTTGTGGCTGGTTTTTCGATGACCTCACCGGTCCAGCCACGCTGCAAATCCTCCAGTACGCGGCGCGGGCTTTGCAGTTAAGCCGGCAGGTCACAAACGAAGATCGGGAAGAAGCTTTCCTGCAGCGCATGCAGGAAGCCTGGAGCAACGTGCCCGGTTGCGGAAATGGCCGGCACGCCTACGAGCGGTTCATCAAACCCACTATGCTGGATCTGGTCGGGGTGGGCGCGCATTACGCCATCAGCTCGATCTTCGGCGAATACCACGGACGCGACTCCATCTTCTGCTATCAGGTCGAGCTGGAAAAATCCCAGGTTCTGCAGTCGGGCAAGACGAAGTTTGCGGCGGGCGTGGCTCTGCTCACCTCGGATACGACGGACACTTCGTTGCGAGTGGGCTTCGGAGTGCTTCATTTTGGCGATCACAACCTGAGCGCGGGCGTGCGTCCGCTCGGCGACGATTCATGGTTCGAAGAATTTGTGGATCAAGCTGGTAAAGCGTTTTCCGGGGCCGACCTCCCTGCGTGCCTGCGGCTGATTGACCGCTACTTCTACGGGTCAACCTATTCGCTGAAGTCGCTGTTTCAAGATGAACGCAGAAGGATTGTCAGTCAGATCATTGATTCGACGCTGAGCGATGCCGAGGCGCTGTATCGCCGCGCCTACGAAGACCACGCACCGCTCATGTGCTTCCTGTCAGAGCTGCAGTTTCCTCTCCCGCCAATTCTGCGGCTTACCACCGAGTTTGTCCTAGCCACGGCCGTGCGCCGCGCTTTGGCAGATCAAGGGACGGAATTGGAGGCGGTCCGATCGCTTCTGGATGTGGTCCAGCGAAGTGGGTTCAGCCTGGACGCCTCCAACCTGGAGCCTGCGTTGCGACAGCGATTGAACGGGCTTATGGACCGCTGGATGCGGAACCCCGGCAATCTGGAAACCCTCGAAGAGGTGGAAAACGTGATTGCGCTGTCGCGAGTCCACCCCTTCGAGCTGAATCTCTGGAAGTCGCAGAACGCGTATTACGAGCTTTCGCAGGCGGTCGCAGGCAACGGATCCGGAATCGTGAATGAGGCCTGGCTCAACCATTTTCGTGGGTTGGGCCAGTGGCTGGGCGTCGCAATGCCTGAATTGCCGGCAGCACGGCCCCGCATGGAAGAGGGTCCGGCGGCTTAGAACTCCGCCGGGGATCGACGGTTTCTCTGGAGGTTCAATATGCGATCATTTCGCCGCTTCTTGCCAAGCTGGAGTCGCGTATTGCTGAAGACAGAGGTAATCGCGGACATCGACTGCCGCCCGGTTCTGTACGCGTCGCCATCTTGGCGAACACTCTACGTGGCCGCACTCTTTGAGACCGACGAGGGACGCAGGGAGCAGCGGATTAACGAAGCCAAGAAAGCATTGGCGGTGCGCGCCCATGAGCTTTTCCAGACTGCGGGGGATCATCTGCAAGAGGAAAGCGCCATTGAGGACACTCTCCAATCTCTACACGCGTTGGAGCAGTGCAGGGTGCATCTGCATCCAGAGCCGCAGAATGACGAGACTGACGGACGTGTTTTCGGTTATCCGGTCGTGTAGTAAATTTGGCGAGTTATGAGCGCCAGCCCTTAGTGGTTTTGTCCCACCAAAGTCACCTCGTTGAGCCTGTCCTCCGGAGGGGCCTCGGACTTTCGTCCACCAGGCCGCTTCCGGAACCATGCCTGTACCTTGTCCAGGTACACGTAGTAAACCGGCGTGATGTAGAGGGTTATGACCTGCGAAAAGAGGAGACCGCCTACGACCGCCAAGCCCAAGCCTCGCCGCGAGTCGGCGCCCGCGCCAAAGCCAATCGCGATGGGCAGCGTTCCCATCAGGGCCGCCATCGTGGTCATCATGATGGGACGGAAGCGGACGAGCGCGCCTTCATAGATCGCTCCCTCCGGGCTCTTTCCTTCCGTGCGCTCCGCTTCCAGGGCAAAGTCAATCATCATGATGGCATTCTTCTTGACGATACCGATCAGCATGATGATCCCCACGAACGAGTAAAGATTCAGTTCCTGGTGGAAGAGGTAAAGAGTCAGGAGCGCGCCGACGCCGGCGGAAGGTAAACCGGAGAGAATGGTAAGCGGATGGATGAAGCTTTCATACAGAATTCCCAGAATGATGTAGATCACCAGAATCGCCCCTAGCAGCAACAGGCCCATGCCGGTGAATGAGTTTTGGAAAGCTTGAGCAGTTCCCTGGAACGTGCCTTGGATGTCTCCGGGGAGAACTCGAAGTGCCTCGCGCTCAACCAGTTTTGTCGCATCGCCCAGCGCGATTCCAGGTTTCAGGTTGAAGCTGATCGTCGCGGCCGGCAACTGGCCCAGGTGATTCACCATCAGGGGGCCCACGGAAGGCACCAATTTTGCCACGGTGTCGAGTGGGACCAGTTTCCCGGCGCTGGAGCGGACGTATAAAAAGGAGAGCTTGTCAGGATTGTCCTGGAATTCCGGCAGCAACTCTACGATCACGTAGTACTCATTGTTAGGCGCGTAGATCGTGCTGATCTGGCGGGTACCGTAAGCAGAATAAAGCGCATCGGAAACCTGAGCCGGGGTCAGTCCGAGGGCGTAAGCCTTATCGTGGTCGACCTCCACGGTAAGCTGCGGGTTCTTCACCTGCAGGTCGCTGGTAACATCCTGCAATTGCGGAAGAGCGCGTAGAGCATTTTCCAGCTTCGGTGCATCCTGGTAAAGCTCCGTGGTGTCGGGCGTTTGCAGCGTGTACTGATATTGTGACTTGGTCAGGTTTCCGCCGATGCGGATGGTCGGGGGAATTTGCATGAACACATTCAGTCCCGGAATCTGCGAAACCTTGGGACGAAGTTCCTGAATCACGTCCATCGCGCTCATCTGGTTGACGCGATCTTTCTTGTCCTTCAGACGGAAGAAGATGCGACCCTGATTGATGGGACTGCCGATCGACGACATGGTGTTCATGACGCTGGGATCGAAGCGCACCACATCGGCCACTTTCTGCTGCAATTGCATCATGTCCTGAAAGGCAATGCCCTGTTGCGCTTCGGTGAAGGCGAAGACCAAACCTTGATCTTCGTCGGGAATGAAGCCGGTCTTCGAGATCGTGTACAGATAAAATGTCAGCCCGATGATCACGAACAGACAGCCATCAAGGTTGCGAACTTGTGCCGCAGGACTGCCTTCAGGCTGCGGTCGTAACCACGCAACCAACCATCGAAAACGCGCTCGCCGAAATTGAAGAGGCGTCCGTGGCCCGACCGCTCCTGGTGACGGAGAAACCGGCTGCACAGCATCGGAGTCAGGGTCAGGGATACGAATCCCGAAACCAGGATGGCGACGCCGATGGTGACCGCGAATTCGTGCAGCAAACGTCCGATGATCCCACCCATGAACAAGAGCGGAATGAAGACGGCGGCCAGCGACAGCGTCATGGAGAGAATGGTGAATCCAATCTGGCTGGCGCCATCCATAGCAGCCTGCAGCGGTTTCTTGCCCATCTCCATGTGGCGGACGATGTTCTCCAGCATCACGATGGCGTCGTCCACCACGAATCCTACCGACAACGTCAGCGCCATCAGAGAAAGATTGTCAAGGCTGTAGTTCAGAAGGTACATCACCGAGAAAGTTCCGATGATGGACATGGGCAAAGCAAGAGAAGGAATGATGGTGGCAGAAACGTTGCGCAGGAAGAGGAAGATCACCAGGATGACCAGGGCAATGGTCAGTAACAGGGTGAACTTCACGTCGTTCACCGAGGCACGAATGGACACCGAGCGGTCGTAAAGCGTATCGATTCGGACTGCGGCAGGAATATGCTCTTGCAGCCTGGGCAACAGCTTCCTGATGTTGTCCACGACGGCAACCGTGTTGGTCCCCGGCTGCTTTTGAATGGCCAGCACGATAGCCCGAACTCCGTTGAACCAACTGGCGGTTTTGTCGTTCAACACGCTGTCGGTGACGCGGCCAAGTTCGTTGAGGCGAACCGGGGAACCATTGCGATAGGCGATCGCCATGGGCCCGAACTGCTCAGCATTCATCCGCTGGCCGTTGGAGAGAATCGTGAAGGTGTGATTCTGTCCATAGAGCGTGCCGGTGGGAAGGTTGGTGTTTCCCGATTGCAGCGCTGCCGTGACGTCGTCGATCCCTATCTGGCGTGAAGCCATAGCACTGGGATCGAGCTGCGCCCGCATGGCGTATTTCTGCGCGCCGTACACTTGCACCTGCGCCACACCGCCGACCATAGAGACGTTCTGGGCAATGGTGGTCTCCGCCGCCTCGTCGACGTCGGATAACTTCATGGTCGGCGAACTGAGCGCAAGATAAAGAATGGGCGAATCGGCGGGATTCACCTTCTGGAACGTCGGAGGCGTCGGCATCTGCGGAGGCAGTTGGCCTCCAGCCGCGGTGATGGCGGCTTGGACGTCTAACGCTGCGCCATCGAGGCTCCGGCTGAGATTGAACTGAATGGTGATGCCGGTTTGCCCTAGAGAGTTCGTGGACACCATCGAGTCGATGCCGGCGATGGTCGAGAATTGCTTCTCCAGCGGCGTGGCCACGGAAGAAGCCATCGTGTCCGGACTGGCACCGGGTAGAGAAGCGCTCACCAAAATCGTGGGGAAGTCCACATTCGGCAGGTCGCTGACGGGCAGCAATTGATACGCGAAAATGCCGAAAATGAGAATCGCGGCCATGACCAGCGTGGTCATAATGGGCCGATGAATAAAGAGTTCGGAAAGACTCACAGCCCTCCTCCGGCAGGACTCTTCTCAGTTCCGGGCAGGGTGCTTTGCACCATCACTTTTGCGTTCGGGGCCACGCGCAACTGGCCGTTCACGATCACCTGCTCACCGGGCTTCAGGCCATCCGAAATCAATGTCAGATTCTGATATGCCCCCGCCGTCTTCACGGGACGCGATTCCGCCGTGCTGTCGGTTCGGACTACATATACATACTCGCCTTGCTGTCCGGTCTGAACCGCCTTGGTCGGGACGACTGTCGCGTTCTTCTGGGTCGAGAGCACCAGCGCAACATCGACAAACTCTCCCGGCCACAGACGCCGGTCCTTGTTCTGGAAGGTGGCTTTAAGCTTGAACATGCCGGTCGTGGTGTCGACTCCGTTATCAATGAAGGTCAACCGGCCCTCTGCCGGATTGTCCGATTGTCCTTTGGGAAAAGCGAGGACTTTGAGCTGCCCCGAGGAGAAGCGGTGCCGCACCCGATCCAGGTTCGCTTCGGGCACCGAAAAGGTGACGTAGATGGGAGTGACCTGGTTCAGTTGCAGCAGATACGGCGTATCGTTCGCCTTCACCAGATTGCCCAGATTGATCATCAGGACTCCAGTGCGGGCGTCGATGGGAGCAACGATATCGGTGTACTGCAACTGCACGCGAGCGGCGTCGACGGTGGCCTTGTCGGCCTCCACGGCGGACGAATCGGCCTTGGCCTGGGCACGCAGCTGCTCGGCCTGTTCATGGGAAACAATCCCTTGTTTCTCCAGGCCGGAGTAGCGCTCGGCCTGGATGCGCGAATTCTCCGCCTGCGCCTGATCGTGCTTCATCTGACCAATGGCTTTTTCCAGGTCTGCCTGGAAAGGCCGTTTGTCGAGTTGAAACAGCGGCTGGCCTTCGCGTACATCTTCTCCTTCCTTGAAGAAGATTTTCTGGATTTGACCGTTGACCTGGGACCGGATCTGCACCGTCTGGTACGCTTCAACATTGCCGATGGCCTGGATCTGAACCGGAATGTCGCGCTGCTCGACGCTGGCCACAACCACCGGCGCAGGCGGACGCCCGCCGGAAGCACCTGCCTGAACTTGATTCTTGTCTCCGCATCCGGATAGGAACAAAACAGCCGTCAGAGGGACGAACAAGATCGACGACCGCAGCCGTTGGACGGCGTGTTTCATGAGGGCAAACTCCCGCGACCGAATACGCACATCATTGTATATTGACGGGCGGGATCAGTATTGGTCAGTGACTGCTGTCACGGAGAATTCTGACGGCTCGATTCAGTGCACAGAGAAAACCCCGGAGCAACTTGCCCCGGGGTTTCGCTTCGTCGTTTGTCGCGCAGTGTACGTCGGCTCAGGCGGCCAACGCCTCGACGAAGTGCTCACAGAGGGTGGTCTCGAGGTCGTAGTAGTGGACCTCGACCGGCGTAGTCAGGAATGGTTTCACGATGTCAAACACCCTGGGATAGACCTCTCTCTCATAGCGCTCGGCATCCGCCTTGGTCGTCCACAGGCTGATGTTGATCGCCTTCTCCTCTTTCATCTTCTCGGGAAAGAAGGGCAGAATCTCCAAGAATCCGACCTGCTTCTTGAGGATGGGCAGGACTTGGTTCTTGACCGCCTTGACATACTCTTCTTTCTTTTCCAGTTTGACCTCGAAATTTAGAATACGGGCAATCATGGTAGTACTCCTTTTCGTGTGAGATAACAGCGGGTTCCAGGCGGGGGCCCTCGGTCTTGAAGACTTTCTGTTCCCGGAGGCCGGGAGTCTCGGGCCGAGCCGAAGTTATCATGACTGCTTCACCGGTGCAGTGATGGATGACTGCTATCGCAGTGCGCGAGCGCACACCTCGAAGTGACGACATTTCGTTCGGCGACAAGACTTGGTTCTCCCGGATCTCCACTCTCAAAGCACTCTTAGGGTTGTGATTTACGTCACATCGTCTCGTGATTGGTATCACACTCGATTGGGAGGCAATGAATATTCCTTTTCAATTCAACGGCTTGCAATCCTCGTCTTTACAGGTGACCGGCTTTCCGAATAAAGTTGAAATACTCCCAGGTTGGAAACGAAGTGATAAATGCCGCGACCGTCGTCGGAACACCCGCAGCCTGAGCCTTCCGTTTCAACGCAAACCATGGTTGAGGTCCTCTTTTCCAGTGATCTACTGGAGACGCTTCCAGATGCCATCGTGGCCGTCGATCGCGATGGAACCATTGTTCAGATCAATTCACAGACGCAAGCGTTATTTGGCTACACGCGCGACGAATTGATTGGCCAGAAGATCGAAATCCTAGTACCCGAGAGCTATCGCCGCCAACACCACCATCATCGCAAGGACTTTGCGGAAGCACCGAAGACGCGACGGATGGGAGCGAATCTCGATCTCTCCGGGCAGGCGTCGCAACGGCTCCGAATTCCCGGTGGAAATCAGTCTCAGCCCAGTCACCACCGAGGATGGAATGTTCGTGCTGAGTGCGATCCGCGACATCAGCGACCGCAAGAGAATCGCGGAAGAACTGCGCCGGGCGAATGAAGAACTGCATCGCAGAACGGCCGAACAACTTGGAGAATACCGGTCGAGGCTCGCCCTGATTATTGATTCCTCCGAAGACGCCATCATTGGCAAAGACTTGAATGGCATCATTACCAGCTGGAACAAGGGAGCCGAGCGCATCTATGGCTACACGCCGGAAGAAGCCATCGGAAAACACATATCTCTGCTCGCGCCCAGTGATCGTCCCGACGAAATTCCCGGAGATTTTGGAGAAGATTGCGCGCGGCGAAAGCATCGAGCACAGTGAATCGGTGCGGGTGACCAAAGACGGACGCCGTCTGGATGTCTCCATTTCCGTGTCTCCGTTGCGCGATGCGAAAGGCGACGTCATCGGAGCCTCCGCGATTGCGCGCGACATCACCGCCCAGAAACGCGCTGAGAGACAACTCCATCAATCGCAGAAGATGGAAGCGATCGGCCGGCTGGCGGGAGGAGTGGCGCACGACTTTAACAACATTCTCGGCATCATCCGGGCTTGCACCGAGTTTCTGCGCGATCGGATTGATACCGCCGCGGAATCCTCGCTCTACGTGGAGAATATCAAGAAGGCCATCGAGCGCGGCTCCTCTTTAACGCGCCAACTGCTGGCCTTCAGCCGGTCCTCTGCGATCCAGCCTCGGGTTCTCGATCTGAACGAGCGGCTAAAGGATGTGAGCAAACTCCTGCGTCCGCTGATGGGGGACGACGTCGAAATTCTGGTGGTGTCCAAATCACCCGCGGCCGTGGTCGAGGCGGATCCTGGCCAACTCGACCAGATCGTGGTGAATCTCGCCGTGAATGCGCGCGATGCGATGCCTCGAGGCGGCAAGTTCATTCTGGAAACTGGCCACCGCGAGATTTGACGAAGCCTTCGCGGAACAGCATCAATCCATGACGCCGGGAAAATACGTTCTGCTCGCAGTCAGTGATACCGGCAACGGAATGGACGGGGCTACCGTGTCGCGCATCTTTGAGCCCTTCTTCACCACCAAAGAAGTAGGCAAAGGATCCGGCTTGGGCCTAGCCACCGTATACGGCATCGTCAAGCAGAGCGCGGGACACATTCTGGTCTATAGCGAACCGGGACATGGAACGACGTTTAAGATCTATCTGCCCAGCGCCGAACACAAAATCGGGCTCGAATCAAAACCAGAAGTGGAGACCGTCAGTCCCAAACGGCAAGGGGCGTCAATCCTGCTCGTGGAAGACGACGAAATCATGCGCAGCTTGACCCGGCAAGCCCTCGAGGAGCACGGCTACAATGTAGTCGAGGCGGATGACGGTAAGTCCGCGCTGGAATGGGCGCAATCTCATCCGGAGCCGCTTGATCTATTGTTGACCGACGTAGTGATGCGCCGCATGAGCGGTCCTGAATTGGTTGACCGCTTGAGCTCCTCTCACCCGAACCTGAAAGTCGTATACATGTCGGGCTACACCGGTGAACTGATCGCAGAACGGGAAGTGTTGAAGCGCGGTATCACTTTGCTGGAAAAGCCGTTTACGCGAGCCGCTCTGCTCAATACGCTCCATGCCACGTTGGGGTAACTGCTGGTCATATAACCAAACTCTTTGGTCACATAACCAACGGACTGGTGATGGAGATCACACATCGCTGTGTGAAACTCCTCACTTCCGGGTATAGCTGGGGTAGGCAGCGGATTTCGCTGGATCTGAGTATATCAATATAAATAACATGTTTTGTTTAGCTTAGAGACATCCGTCGAACCTCACGTAGAGTCTGAAAAGAATGGCCAAGCGCTTGCCATTGTAGCTGTGACCGGAGGCAACTTATGGCCACACACGTCGTAAATCCTACCCAGCGACCTGCCCCAGCAGACAAAACCTTTTGCGATCTTTCCGCAGCCGTAGTCGATGCATTGGAACAGGACGCACTCACCACCAGCTATCCCACGGGAGCGGTTTTATTTGCGGAAGGGCAAACTCCGCGAGGCGTGTTCATCGTGCGTCGAGGCCGGGTAAAGCTTTCCGTATGTGGCAGCGATGGCCGCACCTTGATTCTGCGAATTGCCGAGTCCGGTTGCCCCCTGGGAGTCGCCGCTGTAGTTTCCGGATCCAAGTACGAAGCAACGGCCGAGACCCAGGAACCGTGCGAGATCAGCTTCCTGCGGCATAGCGACTTACTGCGCCTCATGCGCCTGCACGGCGAACTGGCCCTGTGGGTCACCCAGCACATCGCCCAGGATTACGCCTCAACTTGCCGCGACATCCGTGACCTGATCCTATCTGATTCGGCCAGCGAAAAGCTTGCCCGGCTACTGGTGGGCTGGCTCGACCAGAACACCGAAGCCAGAAATCCAAGCCAAATGAAACTGGCGTTGACTCACGAAGAGATCGGACAGATGATCGGCACCTCGCGGGAAACCGTCAGCCGGCTTTTCGCAGGCTTCAAGAAGCAACGTCTCATCCAGCAAAGCGGCTCTACGCTAGTCATCCCCAACCGCATTGCCTTGGAAAACCTGATCACCGCCTAGAAGTATCCCAACGACCACGTCTCGCAACCCGCGAGACGTGGTGCCTTCGTCGCATGCCTTGGTTGAGTTTTCGACCCTATCTTCAGAACTCATACCGCAACTCAAACTGCATCACACGCGGCTGTGTCAGTAGGCTGGTGTAGGCTCCGAAATTTGTCGACTGCTGCGCCAGCGACGTCAGCAGCGCCGACGATCCCACCGACTGAGCATTGAAGCGCGTGAGGTTCGGCACGTTAAAAACATCCCACCGGAATTGCACGCTGTGACTTTCCCGATAGGGCATCTTCCATCTCTTGTAGAGACTCATGTCCAAGTCGGCGTAACCGTTCCCACGCAGCACGTTGCGCGAGCCGACCCCGCCAGGAAGGGGCTCGGTGAAGTCCGCTTGCGCCGCGGAGGGATCCGCAAACAGGTCAACTCTTCCTGGTCTCTTGAAAGTACCCGTCTGGGGCCTCGTAGTCATCTGAGCGATCGCCGTCAGAAACCAGTCTGTCGGCCAGCGTTGGCCACCGTCAACGCTGAACGGGAATCCGCTGGTCCATCTCGCCACTCCTGAGGTTTGCCAGCCTCCGATGACGGCGTCCAACACACCATGGGCTCTGCCGGCCAGCACCCGGCCTTTGCCAATAGGCAGTTCCGCAACCCAGTTGAGGTTGAACTGGTGGGTCGTATCAAAGTCGGAGACGGCGCGTGCCAGATTCGGAGAAAACGCATTGGCTAGGCGCGTTCCAACCAGGCCGACGTTCGTGTAGCCATATACCGAGAATCCGACACGCGACGCCGCCGATGTGACGTCAATCGACTTCGACCAGGTGTAGTTGAAGTCAAACTGAACTCCGTGGCTCACCTGCTTCCTCAAGTTCATTTGCAGCGCGTGGTAGCTGGAACTCCCAATCGAACTCCATCCGTACGTGGAAAAAGCCTGGTTGTTCAGGTAATCGCCGATCCCTCCTCCAAAGGGTACTGCTAACGATCCGGCTCCGGTGGCCGCGCACCCCGGCTTGGCACAAAACGAGTAGTAATGGCCCTGGTCATCTCCCAGTCCCTCATACACGTCAACATCCGCCAGTCCAACGATCTCGTCGCCGATTACCGACAGAAGTGGGCTGTAATAGAGATTAAATACTTCCTGAATCAGGCTATCCTTGGCGTTGTTCGAGGGCACGAAGCCGGTCCCAAGGTTGTCCGTATAATGCGTTGCGCCCGCGGGCAGTGTAGGCAGCATGTCGATCCAGTACTGCGCAGTTTTTCCAAGACTTGCGGCGGTAATGGACCCAGGCGTTGCACCGGCCCTTGCCTGGAGGGACAAAGCTGCTGCCGCCGTGTAGTAGTCGATTCCCGAAATCGGATCCTTAATATTCAGTGGCTGAGTCAGATCGCGCTGCGTGAGCAGGTCGCGTCCGAAACGGCCTACATACGATACCTGCAATGAGAACCGGTGGGGCAGTTCGCGTCCGATGGAAAAATCCGCAGTATAGGCATGCGGCGTCTTCAGCGTGTTGTCGTTGCCCCACAGGTTGGCCTCCGAGTTATATGGAACTACTTGCGGGAACGGAGGGTTCGTCGGGGGCGGCGGCTGCAGGAATGGATAACCATTGATGTTATTTTGCGGAATCGCGTTGATGCCGGTGATTCGAGGCAGGTCTTCCGCACTCGTCACACCGGAGTAACAGCAAGTATTCTGGAGCGTGATGGAGTAGCCGGCAGCGCCGATCTGATCGAAGCTGTTGATGAGCGCGAATCCCGCGCGATCATACACGCGGCTGAAGCCCGCTCGGATCACGGTCTTGTCGTTGTCGCCAAAGAGCGTTTTCAACGGGCCTGAATCAAATCGCGGCGAGTAGGCAATCGAAATTCGCGGCGACCAGTCCGTCTTTTCCAGGGGATAGAACCCCGGGCCGTTGTTTGCCGGACCACTTGGGATGAAACTGATCGACGGCATTGCGTCATAACCAATGCCCTGGTTCATGTTCCTGACGTTCTGGGCGAACTGAGTTCCCAGGCCGAATGGGGTCGATGATTGGAACCCATTGGTCTCCCAGGGCGCAGGAAAGAAGGACCAGCGCAATCCGTAAGTCACCGTGAGATTCGGTTTCATGCGCCAGGTATCCTGGCCATAAAACTCGTACGAATCCAGGCCATACCGTCGGTTGACCGGCGCGCCGCATGTCCCTCCCGGACACGAAGATCCCAGCACCACGTTGCCACTCTTGTCCAGGTTGTAGTTGGCGACCACGTCCGAAATCATCCCGTACAGGGACAGCAGAGGGCGATCGTACTGGGTTGCGGTCTGCGGCTCCGGCCCGCTGATCCCCGGGTGAGCCGTGGTGTTGGCCGGGTCCAGCGTGCTGCCCGTTCCCGCGAAGCCGATCGGGGACGTCCAATTGGTTGTACCCAGTGCAATTGTGTTCGAGTGCAAGTAGCTCGTGCGCGGATTCCGCGCGATTTTGATCGACGCTCCAAATTGCAACGAGTGAGTGCCCTTGGTCCACGAGAAATCGTCCACAAAATTGTGCAGCGGCAACTCGAAACTGTGACTGAAGTTTATCCCTTGGTCCAGGCCCAGGAACTCGTTCCACTGCTGGTCGGTGTTGCCGATAACCCCAAAGCTTTGCCGCGTGAATCCCCAATGGAAGGAATTCACCATCGTTGGGTTGAGAACAGCGGTGTACCCGAAGGCAAAGCCTTTGCTGCGGTCGAGAGTTGTTTGCATGGGAGCGCTCGGGTTTAACTCCCCTGGCAGGGTCTGGTACGTGCCCGGCAAAAAGGGATCTCCGGGATTGCGCGAGTCATTCACATTGCCGCGCCAAAACAGGGTGTGCTTGCCGTCCGCGGTGAGGTGGTAGTCAATGCGCGCAATGAACACATCGTTGTCGAGTTTGGTCGGGGCGCGGAAAACGTACCCTGCATAATTCAGCCCGTCTCCCGCCGAAATATCATTGGTCGGTGTCTGACCAGTGCAGAAAGTCCGGTCGAGATAACCGGTGTGATTGACCGGGTCGAGCATCGCGTTATCGATCCCGATGCCCTTAGGGTCAAGCAGTTGAAGCTGCGGGATGCCCCAACTTGTGGTTCCACTGCCGTCCCCGTTCACGTATTGAAAGATGCCCTGGCACATGGAGGGCGTAGGAATCACGCGCTCAGCGCGTTGCTGCTCCCGCTCGCGCGTTCCCTCATAATTGGTGAAGAAAAACAGCCGGTCTTTTTGAATCGGTCCCCCGACCGCTGCGCCGAAAATATTGCGATTGAGCTGCAAAGGCTTGTTCGGCAACCCGATGTTCTGCTCCGACTGCTTGACCAGGTAATCATTGGCGCTGGTAATCGTGTTCCGCATGTCTTCATACAACGCGCCGTGAAAGGAGTTGGTGCCGCTCTTGGTCACCAGCGCGACTTGTGCGCCAGAACCTTGCCCCTGGTCTGCCCCATAATTCGTCGTGGTGACGCGGAATTCCTGAACCGAATCCTGGGTCACGGGGAGCACCGACGTAAAGGCATATCCATTCGACTGATCGTTCACGTCAACGTTGTCGAGTGTGACATTGCTCTGGTCGCTTCTGGCTCCGTTCACAGCGCCATTGCGCGTGTCCTGGTCCTTGTCCCCGATGCGGTTGCCCGCGTACGTAACTCCGGCTTGCAGACTCAGCAGGTCGGGAACATTCCGGCCCTCCAGAGGAATATCCTCAACTTGGAGTTCGTTGAAGGAATTGCCGAGGGAAGAATCTACCAGATTCAATGCCGGCGCTTCTGAGGTGACTTCGACCACCTCGTTGGTTGCGCCGACCTTGAGCTGGGCATTGATGGTGGCCGGTGTGTTGACCAGCAACTGCAACCCGTTCTGCTGGTAGAGCCGAAATCCAGTCGCTGTGACCTTCAGCGAGTAGGTGCCAGGCGGCACGAACAGGAATTGGTACCCACCTTGTTCCCCCGTGGTTGCCGTTCTTTCGGTCTTGGAATCGCTGTTGGCGAGAACGACGGTGGCTCCGGCCACCGCGCTGCCGCTCGGGTCGGTGATGGTGCCGCGCAGCGATGTGCTCGCTTGGCCCCACGCAGCGACGCTCGCTAACAGAGCAATACCTGTAACCAACACGGCCGCCAGCAGGCTCTGCCACAAGCTTGACGGTGTGGCGGATATATGCGGGTGCGGACGAACAGAGCAATGCCAGTGGCTTGCGGTCATGGCGTCACCTTTTTGGATCGGGATTAACAAGCCGTAACATTACTAAAATTGTGCAAAGTTACCTCCACTAAATCGGGGGTGTCAAGAACAAAATTGCGTCAGGGAGGAAATTCCTGCCGGCGGCACTGAACACTCGTCAGTGGATGGTTGGCCCTCGTCCGCGGATTTCCTGTTTACCGACCACATCGCCCCCAACTTGGTTGACCCAACCGCGATGACAGCCTACCATTACGCCTTCGCGGGCAGAGCCGTCAGCCCTGCAGGTAGAATCAAGGGCAACAGCGGCGGACAGGGGTGTCCGCCCCACACGAGCTATGGAAATAGTTGGGCAGACGGTGTCCCATTACCGCGTGCTGTCGAAGCTGGGTGGCGGCGGAATGGGCGTGGTTTACGAGGCGGAGGACATCCGCCTGGGCCGTCATGTCGCGCTGAAATTCATCCCCGAACATCTGGCCAAGGATCAACGCTCGCTGGAGCGGTTTACGCGGGAGGCGCGAGCGGCATCGCAACTCAACCATCCCAACATCTGCACCATCCACGACATTGACGACAACGCCGGGCATCCGTTCATCGTCATGGAGAAACTGGAAGGCGAAAGCCTGAAGCAGCGAATCCACGGCAAGGCTTTGGACCTTGATGACCTGCTGGACATCGCGGTCCAGGTAGCGGACGCGCTGGCGGCGTCGCATGCCAAAGGGATTGTGCACCGCGACATCAAGCCGGCGAACATTTTTCTGACTCCGAGTGGGCAGGTAAAGATTCTGGACTTTGGCCTGGCAAAGCTGGCCAAGGACCAAAGTGTGGGGACAACCACGGACTCGTCGGTAGAGCAATCACTGACCCAGGTGGGAGTGATTCCGGGGACGGCCGTGTATATGTCGCCGGAACAGGCGCGATCGGAAGATCTGGACGTGCGCAGCGACATATTTTCCTTTGGCGTGGTGCTGTTCGAGATGGCCACGGGCAAAAAGCCGTTCACCGGGACCAACGTGGTAATGACGCTGCATGCGGTGATGAATTCCAAGCCGGCATCGCCGCGGTCGATCAATCCCGGGGTGCCCACGGAACTCGAAGCCATCATTGGAAAAGCGATGGAGAAAGACCGCAACCAGCGCTACAAAAACGCGACGGAAATGAAGGCCGACCTGGCGAAGCTAAGGGCCAAGACAGGGACGGAACCGACCTTGCGGAGCGGACTTCGTCAGGCGACTGGGCTGCATGTGGTGACACGCACGTTTCAGAAGTCGAGCTCCAAGCTGAACTGGATCGTCGCTGCATTGGCGGCTTTGCTACTGACCGTGGTTACGGCGGTGGGAGCCTGGGTCCTCAAGCATAGGACGGCAACCGTGCAGGCGGGCCACCGGACCATCGCGGTTCTCCCCCTGCAGAATATTAATAACGATGCGGAGAGCGAGTTTCTGCGGTTTGCGCTGGCGGACGAGATTTCGAACGCGCTGACGTATGCGCATTCGCTGGAAGTCCGGCCCTCGACGGCGACTCAGAAATACGCCAATGGGGAAGTGGATCCGGCGAAGGCCGGGCGTGAGTTGGGCGTGGGCACGGTAGTCTCGGGACACTTTCTGCGCCAGGACAACACGGTGCAGGTAACCCTGGAAGCCGTGGAGGTAAAGGACAACCGTCTCATCTGGACGGGCACGCTCAGTTCGCCGGCGGATAACTTGATAGCACTGCAAACCCAGATGGCGAAAAAGGTGCGGCAGGAACTGGTTCCCGAGTTGGGCATTGTGAGCGGAACGGTTGATACCAGCAGCACCCCGGCAAATCGCGAAGCCTATGACGCATATCTGCATAGCAAGGCGTTATCGCACGATGGGGAAGCGAACAAGCAAGCGATCGCGATGCTGGAGCGGTCGGTGGCTCTTGATCCCAATTATGCGCCCGCGTGGGAAGCGCTGGGACGGCGCTATTACTTCGACGCGATTTATTCGGGCGGCGGGGCGGCAGGCTATCAGCGCTCGAACGCGGCGTACCAGCGGGCTCTTTCGCTGGAACCGGGACGGGTAGATGCGGCCGGATTCCTGGCGACGAACGAAGTCGAGGCCGGAAACCTGGACAAAGCCTACACGGATGCGCGGGCGCTGGTCCAGAGGCGGCCCGATAATGCGTTCGCGCATTATTCACTGGCATATGTATCGCGCTATGCGGGGCTTCTGGACGAGGCGCAAAGCGAGTGCGACCAGGCGTTGGCGATCGACCCGAGGAATTACAACTGGCGTTCGTGCTCGTTTGCTTTCTTTGAGCAGGGGAAGTCGGCGCGGGCGATCGAATATTTGAACGTGGATGCGGGCTCGGAATGGTCGAACGCGGTGCGAGTCTCCGTGTTGATGCGCGAGGGGAAGATGACCGAAGCCCGGCAGACGGCACAGCAGATGACGGACAATTCGATGTGGATGCGGGGATTGCTGCTGGCTTGCCTGAATAAGGCTCCGGGGAACGAGGTCCATCGCCTGGCAGATCTGGCGCAGAATGAACTATTGCCAGAGCAGGATTCGGAGTTGAAGTACTACCAGGGTGCGGTGCTGGCGGCTTGTGGCGAAAAACAGATTGCATTCACTTTTCTACGCAAGGCCGTGGCCGAGAATTATTGTGCGCAGCAGGCGTTGCAATCGGATCCGCTGCTGGCGGGTGTGCGCCAAGATGCGGAGTTCCGGCAGATTGTGCAAGCGGCGGCGGAATGCCAGCAAAAATTCGCGGTCGCGCAGGGGATCAGGAAGTAAAGTCCGGACGGAAGATTGCACCAGTGCGCGGACAGGAGTCCGCGCTACACGAATATATTTGACGCTTTCAATGGGGAAAGTCTATCAGATGGTCATGTTTCGAATGTTGAAGAAACTCGAGTGCGGGTCGGTGCGCAACTGGCGCGCGACGGCGATGCTGCTGATTCTGCTGGCGGCATCAACCACGATATTCGCCGCCGCGCAGACGGCAGATAAAACTGCAGCCGATCACTATTATGAGCCGCTCCCGCAGGAAACCGGCGCGCCGGGGCTGAAGCTGATGCTCCGGCGTTTGCAAACGACTGGGCGGCTGATGCAGGTGGATGCGCATCCCGATGACGAAGACGGCGGCATGTTGACGCTGGAAGCGCGCGGGAAAGGCGTTTCGACGCTGCTGATGACGCTGACGCGAGGCGAGGGTGGGCAGAACGAACTGGGCAGCAATCTGTTTGATGTGCTGGGTGTGGTGCGGACTCTGGAGGTATTAGCAGCCGACCGCTACTACGGTGTTGAGCAACGGTTCTCACGAGTCGCGGATTTCGGGTATTCGAAAACTCCGGAAGAAACTTTTCAGAAGTGGCAGGGGCATGACATTGCGCTCGCCGACATCGTGCGCGTGGTCCGCACGTTTCGCCCCGATGTGCTGATCGCACGCTTTTCAGGCACGGAGCGAGATGGGCACGGGCACCACCAGGCATCGGCGATCCTGACGAAAGAAGCGTTCCGCGCAGCTGCCGACCCGAACCGTTTCCCCGAGCAGATCAAAGAAGGATTGCAGCCCTGGCAGCCGAAGAAGTTGTACATCGGGAACGTATGCGGTTTCGGGGCCTCTACCTGCGATGCGGCAAATTACACGGTCAGGCTGAACACCGGAAAAGAAGATCCGCTGCTGGGCGAGTCCTACGTGCAGTTTGCGATTGAGGGATTGCGGCATCAGCAATCGCAAGCGCTGGGCGGCGTCTCGGTTCCCAAGGGCGATCGATTTGCCCATTACAAGCTGGTGGATTCGGTGGTTGAATCTCCAAAGGACAAAGACGGTCACGAGCAGGACTTCTTTGACGGCATTGATACCACGCTGCCGGGGCTGGCGTCGAGGCTGGGGGACGAAGAGAAAAAGGTGCCGTGGCTGCGTGACGGACTATCTCGGATCCAGCAACGGATTGCCGAGGCCGAGCGTAACTCTGATAGCGACTCGGCCACGAGCGCCATGGCTCTCCTGAGCGTACGAGTGGCGGCGGATGATCTGCTGCAACGCGTTCGACAATCATCGCTGTCGGATGATGCGAAAAAGTGGCTGACCATGGAACTGGAGACGAAGCGCAATCAGTTGCAGCAGGCAGCGAACGTCGTGCTGGGAGTCAAATTGACAGCAACGTATGACGGTCCACTCGCGTCTTCTCCCGAATCGGCAGCGATGGCCGTTCCGGGGAAAAATACCGCCGTGAAGGCGTTGGGAATTGCAAGTGGGGGGATGCCGATCTCGGCAAAGTTGATCTTAGACGCACCGGGCTGTCAGCGAATCGTTGAAGGAGCAAAGTCGGCCGATAAGCTTTCGACAGCTTGGTTCGACTTCCGCGTCACGCCCTGCGACAAGGCCGGTTACACCCGCCCGTACTGGCACCGGCACGATCCCGAGCGCGAGGCGCTGAACACGATTGACGAACCGCAATATCAGACGCTTCCCTTCCCGCCTCCGCCATTTCACGTGCGAATGGAATACCAGTACGAGGGACTCACCGGCACAATCGAAGTCCCGGTCATGGTGAAATTCAACTGGCCGGACGGGAGTGAGGGCGAGCATCCGCTGGCAATTGGCCCAGAATTCTCGATTGCGTTGTCACCGTCGAATTCAGTCATCCCCTCAGACAAGCGCGGCAGCACGAGCGTAAAGACCACGGCGCGCGATCAGAGTGGCGGCTCCGAGGCGAAGATTGCTTTGAATGTGCCGAACGGATGGCGCGCGGAGCCGGCGCGTGAATCCGTTGAGATTCCCAAAAACGAGTCGAAGGACGCTTCATTCCAGGTCTTCCCTTCCGAGTTAAAGGAAAGCCAGACTCATATCCGAGCGGAACTCACAAGCGGGGCAAAAGCCTACGGCGAGGGATATACGGTCGTCACACGCGAAGATCTCGGCACCTTTTATTACTACCAGCCGGCCCTGCAGCGCGTGTCGATTGTCGACGTGAAGGTCCCCAAAGATCTGAAGGTCGGCTACATCATGGGCGCGGGCGATGACATTCCGGCGGTGCTCGAGCAGATCGGGATGGATGTCACAATGATTCCGGCTGACAAGTTGGCAACCGAGGACCTGAGCCGCTATCAAACGATCGTGCTGGGCATTCGCGCTTACGACACCCAGAAAGATGTGATTGCGAACAA
This sequence comes from uncultured Acidobacteriaceae bacterium, assembly GCA_963838935.1. Classification (GTDB taxonomy): domain Bacteria; phylum Acidobacteriota; class Terriglobia; order Terriglobales; family Acidobacteriaceae; genus Acidiflorens. The sequence goes on along the minus strand of CAWITH010000036.1, from coordinate 68,358 downwards.
TAAACGGCTACTCGACTACGTACAGGCGGGCGGGCGTCTGGTGGTGCAATACAACACGCTGGGATCCTTTGGGGTCCCGATCGATTTCAATGCCGGCAAGTACACGCCGTATCCGGCAACGCTCAGCCGGGCGCGGGTTTCGGTGGAAGAGGCTCCGGTGACGATCCTCGATCCGGCAAATCCGATCTTCCATTCTCCGAACGAAATTACGCAGAAAGATTTTGAGGGCTGGGTGCAGGAGCGTGGTCTGTACTTCATGTCGCAGTGGGACGCGAACTTTACGCCGCTGCTGGAATCGCATGATCCGGGCGAACACGAACAAAAGGGCGGGCTGCTGGTGGCGCCCTATGGCAAGGGGACGTATATCTATACGGGATATGCGTTCTTCCGGCAGTTGCCGGCGGGTGTGCCGGGGGCAGTGCGACTGTTTGTGAATCTGCTTAGCAGTCGTTAGTCGCTGGTCGTTGGTCGTTCGGGGAGTACTTGCGAACGAGAAATTGCGGACGCCCTGTGCGGATTTGTTCGCCAACGACTAACGACCATCGACCAACGACTTATCTCATGACAACTCCACGCGAAGGCCAATCCGACACCAAGCCGCAGCTTGTCCGCGGCATAAGCCTGGGCTCGGCTACCGCGCTGAACATGATTGACATGATCGGCGTGGGACCGTTTATTACTATCCCGCTGATCGTGTCGGCGATGGGAGGCCCGCAGGCGATGCTGGGCTGGATACTGGGCGCGGGGCTGGCGATTTGCGACGGGCTGGTTTGGGCAGAACTGGGCGCGGCCATGCCGGGGTCGGGCGGGTCGTATCGCTACTTGCTGCAGATTTACGGTCCGCAGAAACTGGGACGGCTGGTTGCGTTTCTGTTTATCTGGCAACTTTCCTTCAGTGCGCCGCTCTCGATTGCTTCGGGCGCGATTGGGCTCTCGCAGTACGCAGCTTTCTTCTGGCCGCGTCTGGAACTGGTGTGGTCGACCCACACCTGGGCACTGCATCTTCCTCTTGTTGGAACTCTGCAACTGACCTGGGTAGCGATGCCGGCTACGTTTCTGGCGATTGGCGTCTGTGCGTTGACCGCGTTTCTCCTGTATCGGCGCATCACCGCCATCGCGCGGCTTACCAAGGTGCTGTGGGTGGGGGTGATGGGAACCATCGGGTGGATTATCTTCGCCGGGCTGACGCACTTCAATGCGCATCAGGCATTCGATTTGCCTCCGGGGGCGTTTTCATTTTCGCGAGACTTCTTTCACGGACTGGGTGGGGCGATGCTGATTGCCGCTTATGACATTGGGGGGTACTACAACGTCTGTTTCCTCGGCGACGAAGTCAAGGAGCCGGGGAAAAATATTCCGCGGGCGCTATTGCTATCCATTCTGGCGGTCGCGTGTCTATATGTAGTAATGAACGTCAGTATTCTTGGGGTCATTCCCTGGCGCGAACTGGCGCAGGCGGGGGCGTCGAACAGCAAGCTGTATGTCGTCTCGACTCTGATGCAGCGCGTGTATGGGCACGGCGCCGCTTCGATGATTTCGGTGCTGGTCATGTGGACGGCATTCGCATCCGTATTTTCGCTGACGCTGGGGTATTCGCGTGTGCCGTACGCAGCGGCCCTTGACGGAAATTATTTTCGGGCCTTTGCGAAGATACATCCGGTACACAAGTTTCCCTATGTTTCGCTGCTGGCCTTGACCGGTGTGGCGGCGCTGTTTTGCTTCCTGCGGCTAGCGGACTTGATTGCCGCGCTGATTGTGATTCGCATTGTGCTGCAATTTCTTATGCAGACCATCGGAGTCATTGTGCTTCGAGTGCGGCAGCCGGATATGCCGCGACCGTTCAGGATGTGGCTTTATCCCGTGCCGGCGCTGGTGGCGGCGGCAAGTTTTCTCTTTATCTTGATCTCGCGCAAAGATTTTCTCCGCGAGGTTCGCTACGCCGGAGTGATTCTGGTGGTTGGGGTTGTGATTTACACGGTGCGGTCGTGGCGGCGGCAGGAGTGGCCGTTTGGGGATGGGTCAGTAATCGTTAGTCCTTAATAGAGCGACGGGCGCTCAACGAGCACTGTCATGGCGGAAATTATCAACATGCCGGTAGCGGAGCCGCTCGCCGGGAGGCGTCCGGTTTCAGCTTGGGCTCCGCTCGGGGAGCCGCTGTTTCGATCGCTTTGGATTGCATCGGTCATTTCCTACACCGGCACTTGGATGCAGAACGTGGGCGCGGGCTGGCTGATGACGCAGCTGACCATGAATCCGCTCATGGTTGGATTGGTGCAGGCGGCCGCGGCGCTGCCGGTATTCTTGGTCATCCTGCCGGCGGGCGCGCTGGCAGACATGGTGGATCGGCGGCGATTCTTGTTGGTGACGCAGGGATGGATGGTGCTCGCCTCTGGAACGCTCGGCATTCTGACGCTAACCAGTTGCGTCGGACCTTGGATGCTGCTGCTGTTTACGTTTCTGCTCGGGCTGGGCGCGGTGATGAATGATCCGGCGTGGCAGGCGATTACTCCGGAGTTGGTTCCGGCGGAGCAACATGCTTCGGCAGTGGCTCTGAACTCAGCTGGGTTTAATGTCGCGCGAGCGGTGGGACCGGCGTTGGGCGGCATCGTAGTGGCAGCGGTCGGTTGCGGCACGACATTCCTGCTGAACGCGGGTTCGTTTCTGGGCGTGATCTTGTTTCTCTACCGCTGGAAGCGGCCACTGGCGCCTCAACCGAAGACTCAGCGCGTGTGGTCGGCAATCGGTGACGGCTTCGCCTATGTGCGCGAGAGCGGACTGGCGAAATCCGTCCTGCTGCGTACGGGAACGTTCAGTGTGGCGGCGGTGGCCATGCTGGCGCTGCTGCCGATCATTGCGCGTCCGTATGGTGCGCGCGGATATGGCGTGCTGCTGGGTTGCTTTGGACTGGGCGCTCTGCTGGGAGCGCTGGTGCTACCGCGGTTGCGGGAAAAGCTTTCCGTGGATGGCGTGGTGGGCGCCGCCATCCTGATTTTTGCCGGGATGACTTTTGCCGCGGGACGGGCGGAGACCTTTGCCCTGCTGTGTGCGGTAATGCTGGTGGCGGGTGGGGCCTGGATCGGGATTCTGGCTTGTTTGAACGTGGCGGCGCAGACCATGTGTCCGGCGTACGTTCGTGCCCGGGCGCTGTCGTTTTACCTGCTGGTGTTGCAGGGAGGCATGGCGGTGGGAGCGACGCTGTGGGGCGCGCTGGCGAAGAGAGTCGGCATCTCCGATGCGCTCGGCGTGGCGGCGGTAACTCTGGCGCTGGGCGTATTCGCACTGCGCGGGCACCGCATCACGGCGAGTGAACTGGACTTAACCCCCGCAGTGGTGAGAGATTAATCGGACACTCAACTTTACTTGGAGGCAAGATGAGAACGATCACTGCGACTTTGGGAGCGATGGTAGTCTTGTGCAGTTTGGGCCTGGCGCAAGCGCAAACACCAACACCAACGAAAGACGAAAAGAAAACTGTCGCCCAGGTGCTCGATAGCGGGATCAAAATCATAGAAGGCGATTTTGTTCCCGCAGCCGAAGCAATGCCCGAAGAAAAGTATGGATTCGCGCCCACGAATGGTGAGTTTAAAGGCGTTCGAACATTTGCTGAACAGATCAAGCACGTTGCCGCCATCAACTACATTGTTGCGGCCAGCATTCTCGGCGAAAAGCCGCCCGTCGACACGAACGGCGAAAAGGGTCCGGATAGCGTGAAGTCGAAGGCCGACATCCTCAAGTTCCTGAAAGATTCCTTCGCCTATGCCCACAAGGCCGTCGCAACCGTTACCGATGCCAATGCCCTGGAACCGATCCCCAATCCTTTCGGCAAGGCAAAGACCACGCGACTCAGCCTAGGTTCGGTCTTCCCCTGGCATGGTTTCGATCACTACGGACAGATGGTGGAATATCTGCGCATGAACGGTATCGTGCCTCCGGCGAGCCGGTAGCAGGGAACCTATTTTCTTCTACTTTCTTCCGAGGGATGGTGCTTGCGCCAGTCGGCCCCATCGCGTCCGCCGTGTTGGGCGATCTGGGTAAGAATGAGTTCGGCGGTGAGCCGGCGTTTGGTGAGGTGGGCGGCGATTCTCTGCTTCGCCTTCTTCGCCGGAACCTTCGGATCGAGAAATACCAGCACAGACGGACCGGCTCCGCTGAGGGCGGCGCCGAGGATGCCCGAATCTCCCCGGAGTTCCTTGAGCGCGGGAAGCAGCGGGCAGAGCGGCGCGCGATAAGGCTGGTGGATGCGGTCTTCGAGCGCGGAGGAGAGCAGATCAGCGCGGTCCTGCGTGAATGCGGCCAGGAGCAGCATCGAGTTCTGAATGTTGGTGACGGCGTCGGCGCGCGAGTACTGGAACGGCAGCACGCGCCGGGCTTGCTCGGTCGAGAGCAGAGCATCGGGGACAGCCAGCAGCAGCGGCCACTTCCCTTTCGGCTTCACTTCGACCACCTGCGCCTGCACCTGGTTGGCCATGCGCGCCACCGTTAGCGCGCCCATCCAGCATGCGGAGGCGTTGTCGGGATGGTGCTCACGCATGGAAGCTTCGCCGACGATGCGGTCATTTTTCCAGCGCAGATGTCCGAAATGCACCGCCAGCGCGATGCCAGCCAGTCGGGCGGCGGCCGACGATCCGCAACCTCGGCCAATGGGAATCTCGTTTTCGATGTGGATGCGCAAAGGCGCGATCTTGCGATTCTCCGATTCGAGAACCTCGCAATAGGTGGTGACGATCAGGTGGTTCTCCATGCGGGCGCAGATCGCTGCGTCGCGGCCTTCGGCGGTGACGAAGAAGTCGGGAGCGCGCTCGGCGCGCACCCGCAGATGGAAATCCAGGGCGAGGGCAGCGGCGTCAAAGGCTGGGCCCAGATTCGCGGAGGTTGCCGGTAGCACCAGGCGCAACGAGCGGTCTGAGGATGTGGGACGTGACGGCATAGTTTAGAAAGCAAACTCCTCGGCAGCGAAGGCCGATCCGAAACGATAGAAATGGAAGGCGTTAGCCAGACAGGCGTAAGCAGAATCCCTTACAATCGCCGCTGACATTGAACTGTGTTTTATACACGAATTCGCGGCGAACTGCTACGAATTTCTCTCGGCCGCATCGAGGGCAGCAATGACGTCCCCCAGACTGGGATCGAGCACCACCGGGGCGCGCTGCAGGGATTTCGCGTGGGCAGCTGCATTCTGCACGGGGGTTCCAGAAAAGAGCTCGCCGCGATGGAACTTTATCGTGAAGTCGGGATCTTTGAGCTGGTGGCCGGTTAGGATTAGGACGACGGACTCGCCGGGTTTGACGAAGCCGCTCCGACGCAGCTTCTTGAGTCCAGCCAGCGTGACGGCGGAGGCCGGTTCGCATCCGATGCCATCGGCGCCGACTTCGGCCTTGGCTGCGGCGATTTCGACTTCCGTGACCTGTTCAACCTCACCGCCAGTCGCCTGAAGCACGCGCAGCGCCTTCTTCCACGATGCCGGATTGCCGATGCGTATCGCGGTGGCGAGCGTGTCGGCAGTCATGGGTTCGAGCTTCTTTCCGCCGAATTCTCGCACGCAGCGGTAGAACGGATTCGCGCCTTGCGCCTGAATGATCGAAAGTTTCGGCAGGCGTGAAATCAGTTTGAGTTCGCGCATTTCGACGAGCGCCTTGCCGATCGCCGAACTGTTCCCGAGATTGCCTCCGGGGACGATGATGTGGTCGGGAGGCTCCCATGCGAGTTGCTCCATGAGTTCGATGGCAGCGGTTTTCTGGCCTTCGATGCGATAAGGATTCACCGAATTCAGCAGGTAGACCGGCTTCTGGCGGACAAGGTCGTTGAGGATGCGAACGCATCCGTCGAAATCGGTGCGGAGCTGGCAGGTGAGGGCTCCGTAGTCGAGCGCTTGCGAGAGCTTGCCCCAGGAAATCTTGCCGTCCGGGATGAGCACCAGGCTGTGCATGTTACCGCGCGCGGCATAGGCGGCCATGGAAGCGGACGTGTTCCCGGTGGAGGCGCACGCGACCCAGCGAAATCCACCCTGGTGCGCGGACGAAGCGGCGAAGGTCATGCCCGTATCTTTGAACGATGCGGTCGGGTTCATGCCTTGGTGCTTGGCGAGGAGATTCTCGACACCAGCGGCACGCGCGCACCGCGGCAAGCGGTAGAGCGGCGTGTTGCCTTCGCCGAGCGTGATGGCATGGTCTTCGAGATTGGGAATGTGCGGAAGCAGTTCGCGGAAACGCCAGACTCCGCTTTGGTCGAGCGCATCGCGTGAGCTGCTGCGGTTGAGCCAGAGAGACTTCAGCGCCAGCGGATCCGTGTGGTGACGGGGCTTTGCCCCGTCCAGTTGATCGAGCGCCCATCCGGGGAAAAAGAATTCCAGCAGGTCGCCGCAGGCGGTGCAACGAAAATCCTGGCTGGCGGAATCAGGCGTCGACCCGCAGGAAATGCAGCGGAGTTTTGCAGTGGTTTCCGTATTTTGAGCGATCGACACTTTGCCTCATCACCAGCAAAAGACAAGTACATCATACGGGCTAACCGCAGAGATCGCAGAGTACGCAGAGATTTGTTGGTCTTTTCCCTTCGAATTTCTCTGCGATCTCGGCGTACTCTGCGGTTAGATTTTTCTCACCGCAGGTAGGAGTCGGTTTTATTCATCCAGTCGGCGCGGGGCGGATGGAAGATGTCGAGATCGACGGTATCGGCGAGCGCCTCGGCCCAGTGGGGCATGTTGGGAGGAATGGTCAGGACCTCGCCGGCATTGACCACAATCTCCCGACCGTCGATCCCGAACTTCAGCGCGCCTTCCAGAATGTAGGTGATCTGCTCGTTGTGGTGGCTGTGTTCGGGAACGAGGCACCCTTTCTTGAGCAGGACGCGGGCCAGCATGACGTTCTGCCCGACCACGAAATGGCGGCCCAGCAAGGGATTCAGGGTCTTCGACTTCGACCGAACTCCACGGGATGTGGCGTAACTCGGCCTTGGCGTGCCTTGCCTTTCAGGACAGTGGCTTTAAGAGCAACTCTGCTTGCTGAGCGCGTCGCCTTTGCCGTTTTCCGACTGGTTTTCAGTTTCTTCTTTTTCATAGGGAGTGGCCTGATGAAGCATATTACCAGCGCCTTGCCGCGTTCTGGTAGCACAGGTAATCTTAGGTGGTCACGTCTTCGGAAGCGCGGCGGAGACGCGGCCAGCCGCGTCTCTACAGGAGATCGAAATGAAGAAACATGAATTTCGCCAGGAAACCGAGGCAGTTCGCGGCGGCACCAGCCTTCATAAAAAGAACGGCCCCCTCTCCACACCGATCTACCAGACTTCGACCTTCGAAGTCACCGACATGCAGGAGCAGGTGCGCGCCACGCCTACCGACAGCTTCTACACGCGCTACGGCAATCCCACGCACACGGTCGCCGAGAATGCCATCGCCGAACTGGAAGGTACCGATGCTGCGCTGCTGTTTTCTTCCGGCATGGCCGCGATCACCACTTCGATTCTTTCGCTGGTGAAGGCGGGAGACCATATCGTGGCGCAGCGCGATATTTATGGCGGCGTGATCAAGTTTCTCTCGCGGTGGCTGCCGAATCTGGGGATCGAAACCACGTTTGTCGACACCAACGACATCGAGCAGCACGAGCGCGCGATTCGGCCCAACACCAAGCTGCTGCACATCGAGTCGCCTACGAATCCGAATGTGCGGGTCGTTGACCTGGAGAAGATTGCGACGCTGGCTCGGAAGCACGGCCTGATTTCGACCATTGATTCGACTTTCGCCACGCCTATCAATTGCCGCCCCGCGGAGTGGGGTATCGATCTGGTACTGCATTCCGGGACAAAATATTTTGGTGGACATTCCGACATCATTTGTGGCATCGCAACCGGGCGTCGCGACTTGATCGAGCAGATTCATCACACGCGCACCACGCTCGGCTGCTGCATGGATCCGCACGCCGCGTTTCTGCTGCTGCGTGGAATTAAGACGCTGGCCGTCCGCGTCGAGCGCCAGAATGCCAGCGCGCTGCGCATTGCCGAGTTCTTGAGCCAGCATCCTAAAGTGGCGCGCGTTCACTACCCGCTGCTGAAGGGTCATCCCGACTATGCCATAGCGAAGAAACAAATGGCCGGCGCGGGCGGCGTCCTGAGCTTCGAGGTGGAAGGCAGCGGCGCCGACGCTTGTCACGTGGCCGAGGCGCTGAATCTGTTTACCCTGGCGCCGAGCCTGGGAGGAGTCGATTCGCTGGTGACCATCCCGGTGTTGACCTCGCACGCCATGATCGCCCCGGAGCTGCGGAAGAAGATGGGCGTGACCGAGCAGATGATCCGGCTGTCGGTAGGCCTTGAGCATGTCGAGGACCTGATCGCCGATCTGGAGAAGGGGCTGGCCGTGCTGACCCGCGCGCGGAAAGAAGCAGCGGTGGCGGATTGAGGGGCGCGCTGGTCGTACCTCGTACCTGAGTTTCAAACAGAAAACCCTGGTTCACTCGGAGCCAGGATTTTCTTGTTTGCGCAATCGTCTCCGCTAGAAGATGAACTTCGCCCCCAGTTGCAGGATGCGCGGGTAATGCGCGCCGAGGAGTTGAAATTCATTGGTAGAGCCCGGCCCGGTATAGGGCCCAGCATAGCCATTGTTGCCTTCACTGTTATTGTTCGCTCCCGAGCCGGCATCGCCGTAGATCGGTAGCCATTCCGTGTGGTTGAACACGTTAAAGGCTTCGGCCCGGAACTCGAACGCCTTGCTTTCCGTCAAGGCAAAGCGTTTGAAGAGCGCCATGTCGAAGTTGGTGCGGCTTGGATTGCGCAGGGAGTTCCTGCCCGAGTCTCCAAAGGTCAGCCCTTGCGGTTCCGTGAAGGCGTTGGGGTTGTAGAGATAACCGGCAGTCTGTGGCCCCCCGGGATTGGGCGGGATGCCAGCCTTGGGGTCGCCGATCCGATCCGCGTACGAACCAGACCCGATACTGTTGCCAACGCCAGCGTTATCGGTGGGCGAGACGTCATTGAACACGCTGAATGGAGTTCCAGTGGAATAATTGAAAATGCCGGACCATTGCCAACCGCCAAGCAGCGTGTGGCTGAAGCCGGATTTCCTGTAGAACGGCAAATCATACACGTAGGCGACATTCAGCGAGTGCCGGACATCGAAACTCGAACTGGCTCGATAGGAGGCTGGAGAGTATGTGTTCACGAAACCGACGTCATTTTTATCCGAAGAATCGTCGATGGAATGGGCGTAGGTGTAGGAGAAATCTAGGGTGAGCCCTCCCAGGGTTCTGACCCCCGAAACCTCCAAGCCGTGATAAATCGAAGAAGATGCCGTCTCGATGCGGGTAATGTCGCCAACGCCGTAGTACGGCCGGTAATAATCCGCGTCGTTGCCACAGGCTGTTGAGAGGTCCTGCGCTATCAGACCAGTGTAGGTCTGGCCGTTCACAACTCCAGAGACAGTAGTGCCGCCTGGTCCGGGGCCCCATGTCGTGGCGATGCTGCTGCAGTCTGCGCTACTGATCGTCTGTCCGGCTTGATACGGGTTTTGCGTCGCGGCTACGGCATGGAGCTGGTTATAGTCGCTCTGGCGCGTAAGATGCGTGCCCTTGCTGCCCACATAGGAGGCCGTGAACACGATGTGTTGAGGAAGCTCGTGCTCGATGTCGAGATGCCATTGCTGCATGTAAGGCCATGTGGTCTTGTCGGGAATCGAAATGAAAGCAAGCGGACCGGTTGATCCCCCCGCGCCAATGTTTCCGTAACCGGCAATGTTGGGCGGGGATGAAGCAACTTGCAAGAGCGACGAGGATTGGCCTTCCAGGGACTCGGAGTTCGCCTCGTTTCCGTTGGTGTGCTCAAAGAAGATTCCGTAACCGCCGCGGATGGCTGTCTTGGCGTTCCCCCAGGGATCCCAAGCAAAGCCGATACGCGGGGCGGGGTTGAAAAGGTGTCCCTTGGAGCAACCGACAGGAACACCGGCTGCACCGCAGTGCACGAGTCCGTCGTAGAAGTTTCCGGAGCCTGGAATCAAGTTGCCATTCGCGTCAATTACCGGCGCACTTGCCGCGCTATAAGCCGCCGGATCCCAGTTATAGGCGTTCCCGTACCTCTCGCGATAGGTTCCAAACAGGCTGACGCGCAAACCGAAATTCAGAGTCAAACGCTGGGTAGCGCGAAAGTCGTCCTGGAAAAAGGGCTCGACGATCTTGTAGCGGTTGTAAAACTTCACCTGATTGCTGCCTTGCGAATAGCTCGAAATGTTGCCGATAAGCAGGTCGGCAAAGGGATTGCCTGTGCTCACGGTAGAGGAGGTACTGAAATAGAGCTGGCCGTCGGTAAAAACACTGCTCAGCTCGTTTTTCTGCGCGGCGACCAAGTAAGCGCCGAACGCCAGGCTATGCTTCCCGATAATCTTGGTCATGTTGTCGCGATAGGTGTAGGTTGGATTCGAGTTGTATTTGCCTTCGGGCCACTCGCCGCCTGGGTCCATGGTAAAGCCGCTGGAGCCGTACTCGCTTCCTCCTGTGAGATTGATATAGGGTAACTTCCCGCCAAAAATTGGATCGGCAGTTGGAAAGAGGTTGGGGATGCCCAGACTAGCAGGCCGCTGCCAAGCGGTGCCGGTGTTATGCATGACCAGGTGGTCGGTGGTGTAACTCACCACAAACTCATTGAGCAAAGTCGGCGAAATCGTGGTGGTGAGGCGCGCCAGCATACTGACCGCGGGACCGTTAAAGTCGGTTTGCACGGAGGGGAAAGAGCTGCCGGTCCATAGGGTGGAGGGTTGGACTTGATCCCATGAATCGTGGACGTAGTGGAAGCTGAGCCGATTGTGGGCGTTGATGTTGTGATCAATGCGGAACAGTTCTTCGCGCCACTTTGTGGGCTGCACCGGGGAAGAAAGGAAGACCGCATTTCCCGGTTGGTCTATGGTCCCCACTGGGATCAGCGGCAGGAGAGACGTGCCAGTGGGGGAGACCGGCACCTGATTCAGAACGCCGCCAGTCTGAAAGGGATTGAGGGCGGCTGCACCGTTTGGCCCGGTCGTCCCTCCGGTTGGGATTCCGGGACAATTCTGGAAATAAGGATCTTCGCCTGCGGCGGGCGTGGGATCCACTTGCTGGAACGGAGCAAATGTTCCGGGGCAGACATCGCTGAAATTGCCGGTACGTTCCTGGCTGTAGGGAACGGGTTGGTTGAAGGATTGTATGGCTTGGATTTCCCGCCGCCATTCCTCGGAGTAGAAGAAGAAAGTCTTCTGCTTGTCTTTGTTGTAAACGCCGGGGATGTAAACCGGGCCGCCGATAGTTCCACCAAAATCATTCTTCTTGTACGGCGTCGCCGTAGGAGTGAAGTAGTTCTTGGCATTGAAATCGTCGTTGCGGACGAACTCGTAAAGGTCGCCGTGGAAGTTGCTGGTCCCGGACTTGAGTTCCGTCTCCACCGTGCCCGAACCGTTGCGTCCGTATTGCGCCCCGTAGTTCGAGGTCAGCACCTTGAACTCCGCGATGGCATCGACACTGGGAAAAACGTTCAAGCTGCTGTTGCTGCCGTTATCCATGTTGTCGCCGCCGTCGAGCTCCCAGTTGTTGTACTCGGTGCGGCCGCCATTCATGCTGTATTGCACGCTGCCCATGATGCCGACCTGGGCCTCGTCCTGTCCGGTCTGATTGCTGATGCCGGGGACCAGTGTCACCAGTTGCGTAAAGTTGCGTCCGTTCAATGCCAACTGGGAGATTTCCTTGCCCGTGACCGTGCCGGAAAGGTCGGAAGACTGCGTCTCGACCTGGGCCACAAGTGTGCCCTCGACCGTCACCTCGGTGCTGGCAGCGCCGACCTGGAGGGTTACGTCAACGCGAGTCTTATCGGCGACATTCAGAACCACGCCCCTGGCCTCGAACTTCCTGAAGCCTTTCGATGTCACCGTGACGCTGTAGGCGGCGGGCGCCGGCAAGGCGGACTCGGAATATTCGCCGGCAGAATTGGTGGTGGTGTCACGCTTGATTCCGCGCTCCGTGCTCGACACGGTCACCTGCGCTCCAGCCACGATCGCGCCCGTTGAGTCGCGAACTGTTCCCGTTAAAGAAGCTGTGTCCTGGGCATGCACGAATGCCGCCGAAAGCACTAACAGTCCTACCGCGATCCTACCTAGCAGACGAATTCTCATATCCGACTCCCTCTCGCCGATTCGAGGCAGAACGTCTCAAAAGCGTCAAATGCCTGTATTAAAACGTATCAATAGTGCTTCAGGTGTTTCTCTCTGTCAAGGGAAAATACACGCCTCGCGCCCAGGGCAGCTACTTCAGGCTGCGGGTGGACTCGCGCACGATCAATTCCGGGACGATTTGGCGGTGAATGGTGTGAAACGGTTTCTTTTCCAGACCGACGTTGATGGCTTCGAGCACGATGGTGGCCGCCGCCGTTCCCATCACTTCCATGGGCTGGCGCACGGTGGTCAACGCGGGAGAATAGATGGCAGCAGGCGCGACGTCGTCAAAGCCCACCACCGAGCATTGCTCGGGAACATGAATTCCCGCTTTGACAAGCGCGCGAATGGCGCCGAAAGCCGTCATGTCGTCAAAGGCCATGAGCGCGGTGAAGGGGCGGCGGCGGTGCAGCAGCTCCTCCGTTAATTTGTATCCCTGTTCAAAACTTGAGAACGGATCTCCAGATTCTGGTAGGTCGACAACCAGCCGCGAATCGAGTTCCAGGTCACGTTCACGAGCCAGAGCACGCACGCCACGCCAGCGCGGTTCGGTATCAGACAACTGGCGGGGACCGCGGATGAACGCGATTTTGCGATGACCGAGCGAATGGAGGTGTTCGAGGGCGGCGTGGGCGCCGGCAGCATTGTCGACGATCACCGAGCTGATTTTGTCGTTCTTGAGCTCTCGGCCCACGGTTGCGGTCGGGATGTTGTTTTTCTCCAGATCGGCCAGGACGTTGATGTCCACGAACAGCCAGTTGGCGAGTACAACCAGGCCTTCGATGCGGCGGTCGAGCAGCATTTCCAGATAACGCTCGAAGCGGCTGCGCTCGTTGTGCACATCGGTGAGGATGGGAAGATACGACGACTGGAAGAGCGTGTTCTCAATGCCGCGCAGCACCAGCGTGCAGTAAGGGTCGGTCATGTCGAAAACCATGACGCCAACGGTGTGGCTGCGGCGGCCGCGCAGCGAACGCGCAAACAGATTAGGACGGTAGCCGAGATGCGTGGCGGCGCGATGGATTTTTTCTTTGGTAGTGTCGGGAATGTAACGCGCCAGCGGCGCGTTGTTCAGGACGATGGAAACCGTGGCGGAAGAAAATCCGCTGCGCTCGGCAACATCGCGGATGGTAACCGCGGTCGACTGCGAGCGTTTGCGGGAGGGCTCGGATTTGCCGCGGGACTTCGAGGATGAACCACTTCGCGTAGGCTTCGAATCGGAAGATTCCATGGACGCCTTGAACTTTGGCCTCTTGATGGCGGACACTACAGGACGATGAATCGAGTGTCAAGTATTCGCGTGTCTTTCGCGGTTCTGGTATTGGTTTTTCTCGCGACTGGCATGAGCGCGCAGAACGCCGCGCCCGCGAAAGGGGCGACGGCAGCGACGCCCGATCCGCAGAAGGTATTTGCCGATGGAGAAGCCGCTCTGCGCGCGGGCAAGCTCGATGATGCCGAGCACGCGTTCCGGCAGGTGCTCGCGATCGACCCGGGCGTGGCGGGAGCTTACGCCAATCTCGGCGTGATTGCTATGCGGCGCAAGCAGTGGCCGCAGGCGCTCCAAATGCTGCGCAAGGCGGAAAAGCTGGCCCCGGACATGGCGGGAATCCGGCTCAACATCGGGCTCGCCTATTTTCGCCAGAATGATTTCGCGCGGGCGATCCGCCCGTTCGAGTCGGTCGTCAAGCAGTCGCCTGATTCGTATCAAGCCCGCTATCTGCTCGGGCTTTGCTACTTCTTCAATGATCGCTGGACGGATGCTATCGGCGCGCTCGAGCCGTTATGGGGAAAGGCATCAGATCAGCTGAATTATCTCTACGTGCTGGAACACGCGGCGGACAAGGCCAAGAACCGGATATTGGAGGAAAAAGCGGCGACGACGGCTGGTAGAGGTGGGAGAGGGTTCTCCGGAATTTCATTTGTTGATGGGCAAGGGACATCTGAATCGCGAAGAGTATGACGACGCGGTCAAGGAACTGGAAGCAGCGGCGCAGGCTGATCCGAAGCTGCCCTTCGTACACTTCAATCTCGGCATGGCCTATGTGAACAAGCAGGAGTACGACCGGGCGCGCGAGGAGTTTCACCAGGACATCGCGCTGGAGCCGGACGTGCCCTTCGCCTACGAACAGCTGGGAAGCATGGAAGCGATTGTGGGGAACGAGGACGAGGCAGCAAAGAATTATCGCAGCGCGCTGAAGCTCGATCCGCAGCGGATCAGTTCGCTCATGGGGCTGGCCAAAATCGAAGAACACCAGCAGCACTACGCAGCCGCGCTGAAGGAATTGGATCAGGTGATTCGGCTCGACAGCGCCCACGCCAGCGCGCTCTATCTGCGCGGCCAGGTCCTGGTGCACATGGGACGCGACAAGGAAGGCCGCGAGGAGTTGGCGTCGGCCACCAAGATGCTCAATGAGCAGCGAGCGGCGCGGCACAAGGAACTTGAGGGAGACGCAGTGCCAAGTCCGGAACTGGCGCGGGAGCCGGAATAGCCCGCCGCCCCGGTTGTGAGCGCTAACGCCTGATTTCGTCAACTATCTCGGGAGACTATACTTCTCGATACCATGACATCCGAGCCAACCCCGCGCCGAGCCGAGCGGTGGTGCATCCGATCTGCGATGCTCGTCATCTTTGTGGCTGCGATGACGACGCAGATTCCGCTGCTAGCGCCCTTGGTTCACGCAGGAGACGACGGTGACAGTGTGCGCAGTCGGATGATGGAGATCCTCAACGAGGTATCGGACTTGGTGAAGCAGAACTACTACGATCCCACTTTGAAGAATCTCGATTGGAAGGCGGGTGTTGAAGTCGCGCGAGAGCGCATGCGGCGAGCGGACCATGAAGGCGAAATGGCAGCAGCCATTTCAGGATTACTCGTGCGCCTTAACGACTCCCACACCTATTTCTTTCGACCGGGGCCACAGGTAGTTTTTGGTTTTTCAGCGAAAGCCTTTGGAGATGACGTTCGCATTTACGAGATCATGAGCGGCGGTCCGGCGGAAGCAGCGGGTCTGCAACGGGGCGACAAGATTGTCGCCGTCGAAGATTTTGCAGCCAATCGCAAGGTTTTTGACGACGAGGCACGGTACTTCGAAGAGACTAATCCCCGTTTGACACTCAAGCTGAAGATTGTCCGGGGCGACGCAGCGCCGAGGGATGTCACCATTAGTGGCAAGCAACGGGCAACCTCCTCCAAAGATTTCGTGAAACTAAGTAGGGAATACTACAAGGAACAAGAACAGCAGAATACGGAGGGCACAGTCCGGCTCGAAAGTGGAGGAGTTGCGTATCTCCGATTCCCTAGCTTCATGGTGACGCCGGGCAAGGAGGATTCCTTGCTGAAGAAGGCAAAGGAGGCGCGCTCCCTGATTCTTGACCTGCGGGACGACCACGGCGGTCGAGAGGACACCCTGAAAGAGATGGCGGGTCACTTTCTGTCCGACCCGACTCAATTAGCGGTAGCAATTTCTCAAACTAAGCAAGAAGAAATCATTGCCAAACCAAAAAATCCTAATTTAACCGCTCCCCTCTTCATTCTCGTCGATAGCCACTCGGCGAGTGCCTCCGAGATTTTCGCGCGCGCCCTGCAATTGAAGAAGCGGGCGACGATTGTGGGAGACGGGACCGCTGGAAAGGTGAATAGTGGCCACTTTTTTTACGGACACGGTGGCGCTGTTTCGATCATTTTCTTTGGGGTTGCTATCACTACATCAAAGCTCGTTATGCCAGATGGCGAGGTTTTGGAAGATCGCGGCGTTCTCCCGGATGTGAGGTGCGTGCCCACAGAAGAAGACTTGCGACTAGCTCGCGACCCGTGCCTAGAGAGCGCCTTGCTGCTCGCACGTGAAGCTGCCTCAAAAGCGGCAAGTAGCAATACCTCGCCAAACTAACTTGCTGCGGAATGAAGCCAAATCATTGCGCTAAGATGCAATCCGTTGGCCGCCAATTTCCTTGTCGGTTGGCGAAAAATCCCGATTACACTCACAACCCCTGCACGCATTCCATGATTTCGGATTCGGTCAGGGTGTGGTCGCTCGATTTGGCGCGCTTGTAGATGCGTTCCACTACGCCGTCGCTCACCGGCAGGCCGTGGCGCTCCAGCCAGAAAAGGACATTGGATTTCCCGCTCATGGGGCCGATGTCGATAATCTGTTCCAGACCGAAGTATTGTGCGGGCACTCCGGAATAAACAGTGTTCGCAAGCTCAACATCTTTTTTCTTATACGCTTTAATGACGGCAGCGGCGTGGACTCCAGTCGCGGTGCGGAACGCGTCCTCGCCCACCACAGGATAGTTCGCTGGAATTGGAACGCCGGTGGCGGCAGAGACCGCCTCGCAATATCGCTTGAGTTTGGTCAGGTCCTGCTTGTCCCACGGCGCGATGCCCATTAGTTTCAGGTTGACCAGCATCTGATCCATCTGTGTGTTGCCGACGCGCTCTCCGAGGCCGAGCGCGGTTGCATGCACGCAATCCGCACCCGCCACCAAAGCTGCCATGGCGTTGGCCGTAGCCAATCCGCGATCGCAGTGGCCGTGCCATTCGACCCGAATTTTCTTTCCCGTTGGTTTGACGACCTCTTCCAGCACGAATTTGACCAGCGCCACCGTGCCCATGGGCGTGGCGTGTCCGGCAGTGTCGCATAGGACCAGAGCGTGCGCACCGCAGTTGATAGCGGCCGAGTTCAGTTGTTTCACCGTTTCCGGATCGCAACGGGTAGTGTCCTCGGTGACGTACATGACTTCGAGGCCCAGGGAAACCGCGTACTTGACAGCCTTTTCCGTGGTTTGCAGCAGGAAGTCGCCATTCCAGCCCTCGGTATAGCGGCGAATAGGACTCGTTCCCAGAAACGCTGCGACCTCGATGGGGAGTCCGGTTTTCTGGACGATTTCGGCGATGGGGCGGATGTCGTTCTCATGCGTGCGGGCGGCGCAGTACGCCGTGATCTTCATTTTGTGGGCGACGATTTCGCGGGCCAGTGCGGTCACGTGCTCGACCGCGCGCGGACCGGCACCTGGCAGGCCGAGGTCCAGCGTGTTAATGCCGAGCGCCTCCATGAGGTGAAGGATTTCGATCTTCTGCTCGATCGAAGGATCGCGGACCGAAGGCGATTGCAAGCCGTCGCGCAGCGTTTCATCGGTCAGGCGCACCGGTCCCGGAGGGTGCAGCGACTTCGGATACAGAAGGTTCCAGTCGTAGATAAGTTCAGAAATGTTCACAGGCAGAGCCGGCACCCCTCCGGCTTCCGAACAGCTTTCCTGTAGAAACGGGGCTTGCCCCGTCTCCCCCTCTCCCAGACGCGTCAAGGCTGGTCTCTACGCCTTCTTCTCTTCCTTGGGAGGAAGCGTTAAACCGAACACCGAAAGCTGGCCTCGGCCCGCGACGTTCACCCCACCGGGATCGCCGGGACTCGGAAGGAAGAGCGTCTGACAATGTTCGCAGCGATAAACTTCGGCGTCCGTTCCCCAGGCCTTCTGCACGTCGCCGCATTCCTGTTCGAGCACGTCGGCGGCGTAGAACCAGCGTTTCAAGTGTCCGCCACAGAACTTGCCCTTATCGTTCTTCTCGTTGCACGCACGCTGGCCCGTCTTCTTGATCCTTACTTTGTGATTAGGAAGCTGCGGAATCGTGCCCGTGGCAGCAGTTGCCGTTTCGCCGGAAGCCATTGCATCTCCTGCGCGCCGTGATGAAGGCCGCTTTTCGCTATTTTACTCAGGCGCGGCCTTTCGACCAAGGACACGACGCAGCTTCAGCCGGCCAGTCCTTAAAGAACATCGGTCGGGTCTGATTGCGCCGCCTCTCGGAAGTGAGCTAATGCGGACTGAACCAACCCAACCCTACCGCAACATGCCCTTCAATCAAAATTCCTTGCGCGGCGGCGCCTGATCCGCTCCAACCCGTCCAATGGTGATCTCCGCGACGAAATAGTTTTCGCCTTTCATCGGGACACCGGCCATCCGCCGCAGCATGGCGATCTGGCCAACGTGGGTAAGCGCGTCGGCGATTGGTCCCTGAAACAACTTTTCGGTGGAGACTTCGAGCGGCCTATCCGACGCCAGGTAATCATCAAACTTCTTCAAGGCGGTGAAGAAGCGCTCGCATTCCTTCTCCCACGGCAGAGGCAAGGAATCCTTCCACTCGCGTCGTCCGTCGGCCATGGCGAGGCCCCAATCCATCAGGTCGCCGATGTGCGCGAGAATTTTCGCCGGCGTGCGCGTAGTTTCAGGCAAGCCGTATTCGGCAAAGCTCGGCCCGGCGTTGCGGATGGCTTTCGCTCCACGGTAGGCGAGGGTGGCAAGCGTGTGACGCAGGAAAGTGCGGGAGTCGGTCATGATGTATGCCTTTCGATGATCTACAGTTTGCGCCGCCACAGCGCTCCAGCCGCGCGCGCGCCGGCTTTCAGTTTCTCTCGCAGCGGGCGGGCGTAGAGCAGGTCGAGGAAGGCTTTCCATCTCGCCCGTGAATCCTCCGCCGTAACCGAACCACCAGATTTTCTTCATGCGCGGAACCAGGTCGCTGTCCACATATTTTACCCGCACCATCTCGTCCAGTCCCCAGCGTCCATGCGTCCGCCCAATGCCACTCGCCTTCACGCCGCCATGCGGAGCTTCGCTGATGCTGAAACACGACACGGCATCGTTCACCATCACCGTGCCGGCATTGATCTGGCGAGCCAGGCGTTCGCCGCGGGCGCGATTACGCGTCCATACGCTGGCGGCCAAGTCCGTAGTCGGAATCGTTGGCCAGGCGCACGGCCTCGGCATCGTCGCGGAACGGCGCAATCGGCAGCACCGGGCCGAAGGTTTCTTCCTGCATCACGCGCATGGTGTGATCGACGCCCCCCAGCACAGTGGGCGCAAAAAATGTTGGGCCAAGATCGCGCAAACGCGTGCCTCCGGTATGCACGCGAGCGCCGCGTCGTTTCGCATCTTCCACCTGCGACTCCACCACCCGCACCTGCCGCTCGTGGATCATGGGGCCGATTTCGGTGGCTGGGTCCATGCCATTGCCGACGCGCAGCTTGCGCGCCTTCTCGCAGCAGGCGTCGAGGAACGCCGGGTACAAACTCTGATGCACGTAGCAGCGTTCGACTGACAAGCAGGTCTGGCCGGCGTTCACGAACGCTCCCCAGACGGCGCCGCTCGATGCGACGTCGACGTCGGCGTCTTCGAGCACCAGCATGGCATCCTTGCCGCCCAGTTCCAGCACCACCGGAAGCAGGCGTTCGGCGGCGATCTGCGCGATTCGCCGGCCCGTGGCGACACTGCCGGTGAAGACCAGTTTGTCAATCTCGCTTCTGACCAGCGCCGCTCCGGTCTCGCCTTCGCCCGGAAGCACCTGGAAAACATCGTCGGGAACTCCGGCCTCGCGCAGCAGCGATTGCAGTTCGAGCGCGATCAACGGCGTCAACTCGGAGGGCTTGAGCACTACGGCATTTCCGGCAACCAGCGCCGCCAGTGCCTCAGTCGCCGGAATCGAGAACGGATAATTCCACGGCGAGATGATTCCGACTACACCATACGCTTCGTGCAGAATGCGTCCCGACTTGGCCCTCAACGCCGGATTTCCGTGCGGAAGCTTGTCTTCGCGCAGGATCTCGAAGGCGTTGCCGATCAGGAACCGCGCCGCATCGAGCACAACCAGAACCTCGGTAAGCAACGCCTCAACCACGGGCTTTCCAGCTTCCTGCGTGATGCGGCGCGCAATGTCGGTTTTATGAGCCAGAAGAATCTGCTGGAAGCGGCGCACTGCCCGCACGCGATTGGGGATGCCCCAGGCGTTCCAATCCGGCTGGGCGGCGCGCGCGCGGGCTACGGCGGCACGTACCTCGGTCGGCCCGGCGCTGTCCAATTCGCCCAGTACTTCACCCGTCGCCGGGTTCACGGAGGCAATGCGGGAGACGGCGAATTCGAGATTCGTGGCCATTGCGAAGAAGTTTACGCGGGACGGGACGGGCGCGCCAGAGGCTTCGTTTGTTTAATCTTCTTCATGAATTGTCATCCTGAGCGAAGTGAAGGACCTGCTTTTTTTCAGTGCACGAGACGACAGCTCCTTCGCCTCGCTCAGATTGACAAAATTTAGGTGGTTCTCAAGCGGTTTGGTCAATATTCCACCCCAACCAGGTACAACCCGCTGGCGGGCGCGGTCGGTCCAGCCGCGGTGCGCTCGCGCGCATCGAGGATGCGTTGCAAATCTTCCAGCGTCAGCGTTCCCTTCCCTATCAGCAGGATTGTGCCGACCAGGTTGCGCACCATGTGATGAAGGAATCCGCTGCCGCGAACCGTGTAGATCAACTCTTCGCCGTCACGCGTCCAGACGGAAGAGAAGATAGTGCGAATGTTTGTCGTGTGAACATTTTCCTCGGCCGCCATTCGTTCTACTCGCTCCGGGTCCACCGCTGCGAAGGAGGTGAAATCGTGTTCGCCGACGACCACGGAGGCGGCGGAAATCATCGCCGATTCCTCCAGCGGATACGGATAATGCCACACATAGCGCGCCAGAAAAGGCGGACAGACGGTCCCGCGATGAATGCGATAGCGATAGGTCTTGGCGCGTGCCGACTTGCGCGCGTGGAACTCGGGGGCAGCATTGGCCGCCTCCAACACCCGGATCGAGGCCGGCAGAATGTCGTTCAGAGCACGCATCCAGTTTTCTTCCGGAATTACCGACGCGGTCGCAAAACTCGCCACCTGGGCCAGGGCGTGCACGCCCGCGTCGGTCCGGCCGGAGCCCTGGGGCAATACATTTTCCCCGGTCAACCGTCCTATGGCTGAGGCCAGCGCGCCTTGCACGGTAGTGCGGCCGGGCTGCACCTGCCAGCCGGCAAAGTCCGCGCCATCGTAAGCGAGGATCAGTTTGAGATTGCGCACGTTCTAGTCGAGTCCTGGGCGCAATGAACGCCGTCGTTAGTATTTACAAAGATTCACGGCCGCCGTCGCGGGAAGTGCGGCGGCCCGTCAGCTATACTATTTCACTTACGGTAACTTTTACCTACGATCCATGAGAAAGATTGCCTTGCTCGCAGGAGAGAAGACTGCACCAGGAAGATTGCCAGGAACTCTTACCGGTCGTTCTACGTAGTAACAGAATGTTAGCAAAGGTGCGAACCACTACGTCCGTTCCTCATGAACCTGATGGCTTGAGCCTGATCGCTTGAGTGTGATCATTGGATTGTGACCCATGGAGATGATGCGAATGCAACGTTCTACAGTGTTGACTGCGTTTCAGCGGGCTGCCACTCCTTTTATTGCCGCCATCTTTCTTGCTGTGATCATGCTTGCTGTAGCCATGGTCCCTCGCGCGAGGGCGCAGGATGCCGCGTCCGTGCCCAGCGCACCGTCGGCGCAGATGCCAACGCAAAAGGGAGTGCCGTCATCGTCGCAGCCGTTTGATGTGAAGCTGTACTCGAAACCGGAGTCGCACTTCCCTAATCCGATTGGCCCGTACACTGCGCGCCGCGTAGCGCCGCCGAACCTGGCCAACACGCCGCGCATAGACCAACTGATGCAGGATGGCAAACTCTACATTTCCATGAACGATGCAGTGGCGCTGGCGCTCGAAAACAATCTCGATATCGCCATCGCCCGCTATAACCTGAACATCGCCGATACCGATGTCTGGCGCGCCAAAGCCGGCGCCAGCACTCTCGGTGTCAATAACGGTGTCGTGCAGAACACACCCGGCGGCGGTGTGGGCGGACTCGGCGCACAAGTTGGCTCGGGCCAAGGCGGAACCTCGGTCGCAGCAGGGGGCGCCGGTACCGGCGCGGGAGGCATAGTCATATCGACCTTCGGCAGCGGCCCGAACATCACCAGCTTCGATCCAATGCTCACCGGCACGCTGCAGTTCGATCGCCAGGAAGTGAATTGTTCCAGCCCCTTTTGCGGCAGCAGCCAGAACACGACCACGGGCAATTTCGCCTACACCCAGGGATTCCAGTGGGGCACGAATGTGTCGGTCGGCTTCAACAACAATCGGATAACATCCAATAATTCGTTCAACTTACTAACTCCAGCCCTGAGTTCCAATTTTCAGTTTAAGTTAACCCAGCACCTCTTGCAGGGCTTCGGATTCGCCCCGAACACTCGCTTCATTCAGATTGCAAAGAACAATCGTGAGATTTCGGATGTGGCTTTCCGCCTGCAAATCACCACCACCGTCGACCAGATCGAAAATATGTATTGGGACCTGGTATACGCCTACGAAAATGTCCGGGTTCAGAAGGAACAACTCGCTTTCGCTCAGAAAACGCTCTCCGATAACCAGAAGCAGGTGGAAATTGGGACCCTCGCGCCGATCGAAGTGGTACGGGCACAGAGCACAGTTGCCTCCAATCAGCAGACCCTGACCCTGGCGCTGACCAATCTTCAGCTGCAGCAACTCCTGATGAAGAACGCTCTCAGCCGCACTCTGGTTGACCCGGCACTGGCCGATGCCGAAGTAATTCCTACCTCAATCATGGAATTGCCCGCACAGGAGGCGGTCGTGCCTACTCAAGACCTGGTGAACGATGCGCTTGCTCATCGCCCGGAACTGGCGGAATCTCGCATCAACCTTACCAATACCGATATCAGCAATAAAGCGATCCGCAGCGCCCTGCTGCCCACCGTGGATCTCTTCGCATACTACGGCGGCAGCGGTTTGGGCGGAGTCGAGAACGGGAGTTACATCTGTGCTCCAGCGAATTACAAAGGGGACCCGTTGTGCGGGGGGGTCGCCACGTCGGTGTCACCGGTTGGTTACGGGGCGACATTGAATCAACTGATCAATTCCACCGCTCCCGACAAGGGGATGGGTCTGCAACTCAACATTCCACTCCGCAACCGCGCCGCCCAGGCCACGCAAGTGCGCTCGGAATTTGAGTACCGTCAAGCGCAGTTGCGCCTGCAGCAGATCGAGAACCAGGTGCGCATCGAAGTGCGTAACGCGCAGTTTGGGGTACAGCAGAATCGCGCCAGCGTCGCCTCCGCCCAAGCAGCGGTGGATCTGGCGCGCCAGTCTCTCGACGCCGAGCAAAAGAAGTACGCGCTCGGCGCATCCACTTCAACTTTGGTGCTGCAGAACCAGGCGGCCCTGACCCAGGCCGAAGTCACGCTCGTCTCCGCCAAGGCCCTGTACGAAAAGGCCGAAGTCGAGCTGGATCGGGCCATCGGTCTCCTGCTCGATCACGCCGGTATCCTGATCGCCGACGCCGAGCGGGGCGAGGTCACGCACACGCCGAATATTCCGCACGTCGCGGCCAGGCCCATCGATCAGTCAACGCCGGCGAACCCTCCGGCCCAACCGCAACAGTAGTGAGAATTTCTTCGGTGGAGCGCCGGGCGTCCCCGTCCGGCGTCTCCCTTTTGCGGCGTTCTACTTTTGCTGCATGCCGTCTCTCGCGTATGCTCTCTCCGTGACGCTCTCGGTCATCGGCAGGGCTTGTGTGGGGACGGGCGCCCCCGCCCGTCCAAGTCGAGCGCAGCTCGGCAGGCTCTTCACCCGCAGCCGCAGGAGCCCCGCGTGATTCTCTCCGTCGTCATCATCACCCACAACGAAGAAATGAATATCGGACGCACGCTCGCCAGCGTGCAACCGCTGGTCGCCGATGGCAAGGGCGAGATCGTCATCGTCGACTCGGGCTCGACCGACCGCACCGTCGAGATCGCAGAATCATTCGGCGCGAAAGTTTTTGTCGAGGAATGGAAGGGCTATGCCGCACAGAAGAATTCGGCGATCGACGAAGGCGAACGGGCGATTGGATTCTGAGTCTGGACGCGGACGAGGAAGTTGGACCCGGCGCTGGCGCAGCAAATCGGCGATCTCTTCCCCGCGAATCCGCCGACCCGCGAGGAGATTATTGCTGGTGCGAAAATCCCCGGCCCCGCCATGACACGAGGGGATCTGCGCGAAGCAATGAAGATCGCGCGGGAGCGCGGCATGCGGACGAAGGATGTACCTCACGGCGTAATGATCGCGGTTAACGGCTACTGGATACCTCGCAAGAACGAGTTCCTCGGTCGGTGGATCAAGCACGGCGGCTACTGGCCCGATCCGAAAGTGCGGCTCTTTCGAAAGGGCAAGGCGCAATTTGAAGATCGCGCTGTTCACGAAGACGCTCACCTCACTGAAGGCATGGCACAGCACCTGCACGGCGCCATCCTTCACCACTCCTACCCCACGCTCGCCGATTACATCGACCACATGAACCGCTACTCCTCCCTCGGCGCGGAGATGGCTGCGGCCAAAGGCCAAGGCGGCTTCAACCTCTTCAACATCGTTGTCCGCCCGTGGGCAACGTTCGTCTACAACTATTTCTTCCGCCTCGGATTTCTCGACGGCCGCGAAGGTCTGCTCCTGCACCTCTACCACGCCGTCTATGTCTCGTGGAAATACGCGAAGGCTTGGGAATTGGCGCGCAAGAAAGATTCCGAGTAGAGACGCGGTTCATCGCGTCTCCGGCAGCCGCCGCTATCCTCGCAGCGTTACGCGCATGATGTCGTACTTCACTTCCACCGATCTTTGCGGGAACCTCGACTCTACATGAGCCTTCACGTCGCCGACCGACGGGACCCCTTCTCGGCCCGTCAATCCGCGGGCATCGTCGAGCAGAATGATGTGCGGGTGGGGGTGGCTCAAAATCATCTCCAGTTCCGCCGATAACCGCTGCTGATCGCCCTGCTGGCCAACCCAGCCGTAGTAACCGGCGTCGAGCCAGAACAGCGACGGGCCTTGCAGTAACGCGAGCACTTCCGGCATGACCACCCGGCTGTCTCCGCAGAAAATTCGGACGTGCTGGTCGCGCGCGAACTTGCGCGTGGCTCGTTCCGCCAGATCCGGGACAAATTCTATGGAATAAATGCGGCCGAAATGACTTTTCATGGCTGCGACCATCTCGCCGTAATAAGTTCCCGTCTCGACCAGCGTCTTGAGGCCAAACTTCTCTCCATATTCGCGCACGACCTTTTGCTTGAGCAGATGAGGAGAGCGCGACGGCCGTCCGCGCAGTATCCAATACCAGTAGTCGGGATAGTGGCCCAGCGCCTTGTACGCGCCGTACATCGGAGTACGTTGCAATAGCCGCCGGAATGCTTTCAGAATTTCCTCCGCTGCAAGAAGACCCAGCATAGGTGCGCTTGAAAAGCGGAGTCAAGGGAGCAGCCGGAGAAATCTTCACCACAGAGGACACAGGGAGCACAGGGAAAACCTCTAACCCCCACCAACCGCTCGGTCGGTTGCGCCTTTTGCAGCATGCGCACCTGCTCCTCTATCATCAAAACCGGAGCCGGGAACTGAATGCCTGAGAACAAACTGAAAGGCGATCCGCGCAAGACGGTCGAGGAAAGCCCGATTGCCGATGTTTTTGAAGGCCGTCATCCCACCGCATCGGAAAAGAACTGGGCCGAGAAAACCTTGGCGCCCACGCTCGACAAGGCTCCCGAAAAACCGATTGGCGCTCCGACCGGCACCAACCTCGACGAGCACGGCCGCGCTCGTTTCAGCACGATCTCGAATGCCCGGATCCGCCGCCTCTACACACAGGCCGATCTCCCCGTCGACTGGAACTACGAGCAATACCTCGGTTATCCCGGCCAACCGCCCTACACGCGCGGCATTCACGCCACCGGCTACCGCGGCAAGCTGTGGACCATGCGCATGTTCTCCGGCTTCGCTTCGCCCGAAGAGACCAACCAGCGCTACAAGTATCTGCTCGAACACGGCGGCGGCGGACTCTCTGTTGCCTTCGATCTGCCCACGCTCATGGGCTACGATTCCGACCACCCAGCCAGCGAAGGCGAGGTCGGCAAGTGCGGTGTCGCCATTGATTCGCTCGAAGATATGGAGATTCTCTTCGACGGCATCAGCCTCGAGAACGTCACCACATCGATGACCATCAATTCGCCGGCCAGCGTGCTCTGGGCCATGTACCTGGTCGTGGCGGAAAAACAAGGTGCTGACTGGAAGAAGATCTCCGGCACCATCCAGAACGACATCCTGAAGGAATACATAGCGCAGAAGGAGTACATCTATCCGCCCGCGCCTTCGATGCGCCTGGTGATTGACACCTTCGAATTCGGATCGAAATTTACGCCGCGCTTCAACACCATCTCCATCTCCGGCTATCACATCCGCGAAGCCGGATCGACGGCGCTGCAGGAACTCGCTTTCACCATCTACGACGGCGTCGAATACGTCGAGTGGGCGCGCCGCCGCGGGCTTGACGTCGATGACTTCGGACCGCGCCTCAGCTTCTTCTTCAATGCGCACAACGATTTCTTCGAAGAGATCGCCAAATACCGCGCCGCGCGCAAGATCTGGTATCGCCTGATGAAAGACCGCTTCGGCGCCAAGAACGATCGCACCCGCCTGCTGCGCTTCCACAGCCAAACCGCCGGCGTATCGCTGCCCGCCCAGCAGCCTATGAATAACATCGCGCGCGTTGCCCTGCAGGCGCTGGCGGCGGTGCTCGGCGGCACGCAGTCGCTGCACACTGACGCCTACGACGAAGCCCTGGCCCTGCCCACTGAGGAAGCCGCGCGCATTGCACTGCGTACCCAGCAGATCATTGCGTTTGAATCGGGCGTAGCGCAAACGGTCGATCCGCTCGGCGGAAGCTACTTCGTTGAGAAACAAACCCTCGACATGGAAAGCGGCGCCTTCGAGTACTTCGAGAAGCTCGACCAGATGGGCGGCATGGTGAAGGCCATCGAGCGCGGATATCCGCAGAAAGAAATTGCCGAGGCCAGCTACCAGTATCAGCGAGCCGTTGAAGCCAACGAAAAGATCACGGTCGGCGTGAATGATTTCGTCATCGAAGAAGAGTCACCCAACATTCTCTACATCGGCGAATCCGTAGCGCGGGCGCAGGAGAAGAAACTCAAAGCCCTGCGCGCTCGCCGCTCGAACGAAGAGGTTCGCCGCCGCCTCGATGCCTTGAAGCAGGCCGCTGCCAAGACCCCGGCCGCGGGAACCAACGGCAATATTTCCGACGTCAACACCATGCCCTATATCGTCGATGCCGTCCGCGCCTACGCCACGGTGGGCGAAATCTGCGAAGCGTTGCGGCAGGTCTACGGGACCTATACGGAAGTCAGCGTCACGTGACTTTTGTTTGTGGTCGCAAATTGCGATCTCAAACATTGGCCTCCGTGGCCGATGTTCCCGGTCTACTTCATGCGATTGCGGTACAAGCTTCCATCCACTTGCCGAACCATGGCCTCGATGTCAAGGGGTGCCTGCAGGAATGCGGCTACCTCTTCGGCGACAACCTTCGGTTCGCGCAGCACGCGGTGATAATGCACGCGCGCGACCTGCATGTTTGCTTTGCCCGCAAGCCACTTGTTCACTTCGACCAGGTGACGCTGAAAGGCTTCTTCGATCGCGGATGTATTACTGTTTGACTCCGTATTGCCGCGGCGACGCAGCATTTCGTCCTGCGACTTCAGCACTTCAGGCAGGGGACGCTGCATGAAGACGACGCGATACTCGTGGTCCGGCGGAAGCAAGAGAATCAGCTGCGAGATCACCTTTACCACCTTGCCCTCGGCCTCCGCAATCAGGCTGGGATCCTTTGGCAGCTGTTTGATACGCTCCCATTCCAGGTAGCCCTTGGGGTTGTCGGTGTCGGGTTTGCGCTCGCCGTCGGAGAGCACCGGGAACCCGCCCGCATTCAGCATTTGCATCATCAACGACGTGCCCGACCGCGGTAATCCTGAAACAATGGTGATCATCAGTGCCTTTCAAGAGACGGAAAATAACGAAGGGGGTTCCTTGTCCCGCCGATCTAGAATTCCGCAAATCCGATGATAGTGGGTGCGCGGTCGTTGGGGAAAGACAAATGCCCGCCCGAAGCCATTGCGCTCCGGCCAGCGTTCTGATAACTTGCCTGTCGTCTTGCAAAGGAGGCTCCCGTGGCTTTTTGTCCAACCTGTGGAACGCAGATCGCGGATGGAGCGACTTGTCCGAAGTGCGCCGGCAGCGCCGCGCAAGGTGCGGGCGCGACCTCGGCTGCACCCGGCGCCGCCGGGCTCACCGATAACCTGGCTGGTGCGCTGGCCTACGTGACCATCATTCCGGCGATTATTTTTCTGGTGCTGGAACCGTTCAACAAGAAGCGCTTCATCCGCTTCCATGCCTTCCAGTGCCTCTTCGTCGCGGCGGTGCTGTTTGTTGTGAGCATCGCCCTTGCGATCCTCACCTTTATCCCTTTCCTCGGGTTCATCACCATTCCCTTGCATTTTCTGCTGGGGATCGGCTCGCTAGTTCTCTGGATCATCCTGGTGCTCAAGGCCTATCAGGGACAGATGTTCAAACTGCCGATCATCGGTGACATGGCCGAGAAACAGGCCGGCTCGTAAAGCTGGTTGCGCACAAACCAGTGTAGAAGCGCGATCGATAGCGGACGGGGTGGCAACACCCGTCTGTCCGTGGTGAAGGCTGGGCTTTCGTTGCAAACCCTTTCTCCCTTTTCCCGTCAATCCAGTAGACTAAGGAGTGACGTGTTCACCGGCCTCCAGCCCACCAGTTCAAGAGTCCACCGCCATCGCGCGGTAGGACTGTCGGTGGCAGCGCACCTGGCAGCGTTGGCCGTAATCGCGTTCCATAGCCCCAGGGTGATCGACCTCAGACCTGCCTGGCTTGCCTATGGAGACGGCAATCACACCTACAAACTGACTTACTTTCCAGCGGCCGCTGAGAACGATTCGACGCCCCCGGATGCGGCCAAGCTGCTGTTTCCGCCTCAGGCGAGCAAACCGCGCCCACGCTTGCTTCCGAAGCCCCAGCCGCCAAGGCCTGCGCCAGAGCCTCAGCCGGCGTTTGTCGATGGCGAAGCCGGCGATCGCAATTCCCGCGCCGGATCTCCGCTCGGTACCATGATTGACGGACCGATCAGCGGCCATGAAGTCCACGTCGCGTATCCGGTCGTTTATCCAGATCCTCCGGTCGACCGGGCGGAGCTTCCGCGGGACCTAGTGGGCGATGTGGTAATTGAAGTCACGATCGACTCGCAGGGCAACGTCGTCGAAACCAAAATCGTGCAATCGATCGGCCACGGGATCGACGAAAAGATTGAGGCCACGCTGCGCCGCTGGCACTACCAGCCGGCCACGCTCGACGGGACACCCGTTGCCTCCAGGCACGACGTGCATTTTCACTTTCCGTCGTGAATCATATTCAGACGGATTCGCCATCTGTTCGCCTATATGCTAGACTTGTTCCCCGTCTGGCGAGGAGCGAACGACGATGCGCAAAGCCCACCACCACCTGGCAATCGACCACCTGAAGAAATCCGACCCCGTGATGGCCGCGATCATCGAGCGCGTAGGCCCGTTCCGCATGCAGTTTGGCGAGCCTACGTTTCACTCCCTGGCTGAATCCATCCTCTATCAGCAGTTGAATGGGAGAGCCGCGGCAACCATCTTTGATCGATTCACTGCCCTGGCCGGAGATCCACTGACGCCGAAAGGCATTCTCAAATTGACCGATGCCGAAATGCGCGGCGTAGGCCTTTCAAGGCAGAAGACCGCGTATTTGCGCGATCTGGCCGAGAAGACCGCAGCCGGCCTGCTGGAGTTCGAGCGCTTGCCAGACCTGCCGGAGGAAGAAGTGATCGCGCATCTCACCCAGGTCAAAGGCATCGGCGTCTGGACGGCACACATGTTCCTGATGTTCACCTTGCGGCGTCCGGATATTCTGCCCACCGGCGATTATGGCGTGCAGGCTGCCATCAAGAAGCACTACAAGAAACGCAAGTGGCCCAAGCCCGCCGTGATGGAGAAGATCGCGAAGCCTTGGGCTCCTTATCGCTCGATCGCCTGCTGGTATCTATGGAAGAGTTTGGATGTGAAGACGGTCGGAAAGTAAGAACGACAAATGAAAAACCCTCTCGGCCGAAGCGAGAGGGTTTGCGAACTGGTTTGGAAAACTTTATACCACGCGCACGACGTTGCCCGCCTGGAAGCCTTTAGGGCCTTTGAGCAGATCGAACTCGACGGTTTCGCCTTCGTTCAGCGAGCGGTAGCCGTTCTCCTGGATGGCCGAGAAATGCACGAACACGTCCTCGCCCGTGGAGCGCTGGATGAATCCGTATCCCTTCGCTCCGTTGAACCACTTCACAGTACCCTTCTCTCTCACAAAGAAACTCCTTTCGCCTCATCGCTAAGAATTATTCTTCCGTCGCCTGCCTGTTTGCCCTGGGGCACCGGACAACCGTTACCGGACGCCCTCTCGAAGCGACGGAAAGAATTTATTGCTGGCGTCGCCGTGCGCGGGCGACACCGCACCAACAGAAACGGCTCCCCCCTGAATTCGATCGCAGGGTTGCCCGCGACGAAACACGGTGGAGCCGCGAAAACGAAGGCGCGATATCGGACTGCTGCCACAGAAACGTCAATCCTGCTACGCACTCGCCAACCCGGTCTGGCTGACGAAGCACCAGATGATAGCAGGAAGATCCCACTTGGCAAGAGCTAAGTTGCGGCATAGTCCTCAGTTTCACTGTGACCTCCAGTCGGTTGTAGTCAACAAACTTAGGGCTATGCGGAATGAGCGGAGGAGGAAAATCCTTCGATTCGCGATATATTCCGAACGTGCTCACCCTGTTCCGCGAACATCGCTGTTTATTTCTGGGAACCACACTGGCCGGCCTGGCATTGCGACTACTTTTCCTCCTTTATTTTCCAGCCGTCACCGATGACTCGCGTATCTATGCCGACCTCGCCACCAACTGGCTGCAGCACGGCATCTACGGCCAGACGCAAACCGTCCAGCAGGTAACGCAGATCGTGCCGAGCGACACGCGCCTGCCGGGATATCCGGCGTTTCTGGCCAAGATCTTCTGGCTGTTCGGAATTGGCAACCTCACAGCAGTCTTGCTGGCGCAGATTCTGCTCGACCTGGTCACCTGCCTGATCATTGCCGACCTCGCCCGCCGTGCTGTTTCTGAACGCGCGGCGAGAATCGCTTTTGTGCTGGCGGCGCTGTGCCCATTCCTGGCGAATTATGCCGCCGCCGCACTCACCGAAACCTTGGAAATCCTCTTCACCGCGCTCGCGCTCGATGGTGTGGCGGCGGCTTTGGGCCGGGCGGATGAGGCTGGGCGAGGGATGGGTGTTTTCAAACTCTGGGCCGTGACCGGCGCGGCGATTGCAGCTTGCATCCTGCTGCGCCCGGATGGCGGCATCCTGCTGGCCGCGGTCGCGCTCTACCTGGCAGGGGCAGCCTGGAAGGGTCTCTCAGTCAGGCAGAATACGGCGCATTTTCTGGCCGCTGGAATTCTTGTGGTGGTAGTTGCACTCGCGCCTCTGGTGCCATGGACGATTCGCAATTTCCGGACGCTCCATCATTTCCAGCCGCTGGCCCCGCGTTACGCCACCGAGAAGGATGAGCAGGTCGCCCGAGGTTTCAACCGGTGGGTTAAGACCTGGATCGTCGACTACGCATCGGTGGAAGAGATCTATTGGAGCGTTCCCGGCAACGCGATTGATGCAGAGAAACTGCCGTGGCGCGCCCTCGATGGCCCGGGAGAAAGTGAAGCGACGCTGGCCCTCATCGCAGACTACAACCAGTCGCAGGAAATGACGCCGGAGCTGGATGCGCGCTTCGGCAAACTCGCCGCGGATCGCATTCGCGCGCGGCTAGTTCGTTACTACGTTGCGCTGCCCCTGATGCGCATCGCCGACATGTGGCTGCGCCCGCGAACCGAGATTTTGCCTCCCGACGTGCGCTGGTGGGAATTCAATGACGACATCAAGCAGTCGGTCCTGGCGGTAGGCTTCGGCTTGCTGAATCTGGCTTACCTCGCGGCGGCGCTGTGGGCGCTGGTTCGGAGGCCGTCCGGAATTCGCTGGGCCGGGTTGTTAGTATGCTTCCTGTTGCTGCGCTCGGCATTTCTCGGAACACTGGAAAACCCGGAACCGCGTTATACGTTGGAGTGCTACCCCGTAGTGATCGTCTGCGCCGCAGCCTTTCTGGGGCGCCAGAGAGCAGCGGTGGCAATCTGAATCGCGGTACCAGAATCCCGATTATTGTAGCGAGAATTCAAAAGACAGAAGATGACGCCGAGTCATGCCTGCTAAGACAATCTCTCTTTTAGACTTGTTTTCTGTGGAAGACAACGTGCAATATTTGTGCCCAACTTTTGAGTGAGGGCCCAATGAAGACCTTCTGCTTCCCCAGAATTGGTCCACCGATCGTCGTCTGCATCGTTTTCTGTCTAACGTTCCTGGGCGCGAACCGAGCCGTTGCCCAACAAGCGACGGCCCAAATCGCGGGCACAATACGAGATGTGACCCATGCCATCGTCGTCGGCGCCAAGGTAACACTGAGAGATTCCGGCACCAATATCTCCCGCGCGACGACCTCCAACAAGGACGGGGATTACCTGTTCACGCTAGTTCCGATCGGCACCTATGAACTGGCGGTGGAGCAGCGCGGATTCAGCAAGTACGTGCGCCGGGGCATCACGCTCGAAATCAACCAGAACGCACGCCTGGATATCGACCTGAGAGTTGGGTCCGAGAGTCAAGTCATCGAGGTAATCGGAGACGTCACGCAGGTGGATACGGTCAGCGCTACCCTGGGCAAAGTCGAAACCACGCAGCGTATTCAAGACCTGCCGCTGGCGCAGCGAGACACGATGCAACTGGGCCTGCTGCAGGCCGGCACATTCGCTCCCGATCAAGATGACGGATCGAACAATCCCTTCTCGGTTAGCGGGCAGCGCTCCGAGTCGATGACGTTTTTACTCGACGGCGCCGATAACAACGATTTCCTCGGCAACAATATGGTCGTGGATCTCAACCCCGACGCGGTGGCCGAGTTCAAGATTTTGACCAACAATTACGAAGCAGAGTATGGACGCACGTCGGGCGGGGTCGTGAATCAGGTGATTAAGTCAGGCACCAATGCCATTCACGGAGACTTATTTGACTATTTTCGGAATACCGCTCTGGATGCCTCCGACTTTTTCCTGGGGCAGGCTCCGATCTTTAGGTACAACATGTTCGGCGGAACCATCGGCTTGCCGATCAAAAAAGACAAGATGTTTCTCTTTGCCTCTTATCAGGGGGCGCGGCGACGCCTGGGGCAGAATCCGGGGATTCTGACCGTATTGACGAAGCCGGAGCGAACCGGGGATTTCAGTGACCTCTATACCGGAATCATTGATCCGACCACTGGCCTTGATACCGGCCAGCTGACCGATCCCACGACAGGCGGTCCGTTCATGTGCGGCTCAACAGTGTGCAATCAGGTGCCGACTGATTCGGTAATGCAGACGTACATCAATAAGTATCTGCCAAATCCGAACTTCGGGACCAACGGCTTTCTGGAAGATCCGGTCGCAAGCCTGCAACAGGATCAGTTCGCTTTCCGCTACGACTACAACATGTCCACCAAGGATACGCTGTCGGCGTTTTACACCTTTGATGACCAGCCGAGTGTTTGGCCTTTCGAGGTCTTAAAGGGCGCCTCCACTGGAGGAGATGTGCCGGTGGGGTCGGGTTTTACCGATGCCGATCGTTATCAAGCCGGATCGGTTAGCTGGACGCGCACCATTTCTCCCACCATGCTGAACGAGTTGAGATTCTCGGTCAATCGGGTCGCAACCTTTGACGCGGTGCCGACGGATAAGACGCCGCCGTCAGCGCTGGGATTCACTACGGTCACCCCGGACGACCCGGCAGGTACAGCGCCGCCTCTAGTTTCGGTTGGCGGAGCCTTCAGCCTGGGGCCTTCGCCGCAAGGTCCAACCAAGGTTCACGACGTTACGTTTCAGTACCAGGACACTTTTTCCTGGACCAAGGGACGGCATTCTCTCAAGTTTGGCGGCGATCTCCGGTGGATAAGAAACAATTTCCATTACGACTTTTACAATAACGGATCGTTCGACTTCGGGAGTTACTACACGAACACGGGCAACGCTTTAGCCGATTTTGTCGGCGGGTACACCGACAACTACTACCAGTTTTCGAGCGCGATCTATGGAATCCGAACCCATCAGCTGGATTTCTTTGCCCAAGACGCGTGGAAAATAACAAACAGGCTGACTCTTGATTACGGTCTGCGGTACGAATACAACTCGCCGCAAGTAGATCCGCGAAACCAGATTCAGGGCTGGTTCCCGGGGCCGCGCGCGGAATCGACACTTTACCCTGCTTCGCCGCCCAGTTTTTTGTATGCGGGTGATCCGGGAACGCCAAATCGTGGATTGGTCTACCCCGACTACAGAAATTTTGCTCCACGATTTGGGTTCTCCTGGGATATGTTGGGCAGCGGCAAGCTGGTAATGCGCGGTGGCGCCGGTATTTTCTATGACATCGAAGACGGAGCGCTGAACCTGCAGTTTGGAGGCCAGGCTCCCTTTGGATATGTGGCGAACAACTATCCGTGCTTCACAACCGCCAGCTGAGGTGGCCCTCGGTAACGGAGCGGGATGTCTCCTTCCCGTAAACGGTTCGTATTCGGCCGACCCTTTCCAGACCACGATTACTGGCTACTCCAATCCATATCCGTTCATCGCGTCGCGGACACTTGGGACAGTTCTTCACTCCCGCCATTCCGTTTGCCTACGTCGTCTCTCCGCATTTCCGGACTCCTTATGCGGAGAACTTCAACTACGGGTTCCAATACCAACTTACCAACGATACATTTGTAGAGGCGGTTTACGTCGGCAGTCTGAGCAGGAAAGCCATCTCCAGTACGAACCTGAATTTCCCTGAAATCAATGACAGCAATATTACGTGTGCGGCGCTGGCACGCCACCTTCCCCTTGCAGTCTGATGGCGCAATACCAGTCCGTTGTGAATTCCATTTCCCCGCCGCCCGCCTCGCCAACCAATGTGTCTAACTCCATCTCTCCCGATTGCGCGCGCCCGCTGGCGAATTGCGATGCGAATTTCATCCCTTATGGCGCCACCCAGATCATCACCAACGTGAGCGGGGGTAGTTCGTCAAGCAACCAGTTGCAGGTTACGGTGGACCGTAGAATGAATCACGGTCTCGGATTCAGAGTCGCTTACACGTTGGCGAAGACAATCGACGTAACTTCGGGCTTTCGGGCCCGCTCGGGAACATTCACAAATCCACTGGACCCGAGGTTCGATCGCGGCTTGGCCGATTTTGACGCGCGTCAGCGTTTGGTATTAAGCCCGCTATGGCAAATCCCCATCGGGGAACACGGGAGCAGACTCAGGCAGAACATTCTGGGGGGATGGGCGGTCTCTACAATTACTTCGTTCCAGTCGGGGAATCCATTCACACTCTACTCCAGCAACGGGGCCAGCGAATCGAATGAAGGGCTGGACCGGCCGGATGTAGTTGGGCCAGTTCAGGTCTTCAGCAATCCCAGGCAAATGCGGACATTCAGCCCCAGCGCGGATGGTATCCATGGCAGCTGCTTGTCGGGCACCACGACGGGATTTTTCCTGATCGATCCAACGAACCTGGTTTGTTCGGTGGGGCCGCCGGTGGGCCAACCCCTGCCTTCAAATACCACCCTGATTCAGGGCGGTGTGCCGTTGTTTACTTACGGCAACATGGGGCGGAACGTGTTGCGGGGACCGGGGATTAATAATTGGGACATCTCGATCCTGAAGAACTTTAAGCTCACGGAAAGCAAATCGCTCCAGTTTCAATCGAATTTCTTCAATGCCTTTAACCATGCACAGTTCTATGGGCCGACTTTAAATGGGGGATCAGTGGGTGGTGGCGGTTTGTTCGGCCAGATATCAAGCGACAGTACGCCGTCACAATCCCCGTATTATCGGGGGCCACGCGTCCTGCAGTTTGCTTTGAAATTTTACTTCTAGCCGAGCGGCGAGTCGGTCATGCGGAAACGCGTGCGTACGTGTTCGGACAGCAGTTCGATGGCTCCGCGATTGGCCACTGGATCGGCCTTCGCCAGGTATTTCATCGCCTCCACCAGCATCTTCTGGCCGTCGACGTAACGAGGGTCGGCGGTGCGCTCTCGCCTCTTGCGAGACAGGTCCGGAGGAACGGTGATGGTAAACACTTTGGCCATGCAAACTCCCACTTGCGGCAGCTTTTGTGCAGTATATCGTCCCGGCCAAGGTTTTTCAGCTTGATTCTGCGGGATTTCGGCTGGAAGGTGACGGAAGGGCTACCCTTGTGGGGAAACGAACTTGGTTTTTCCGGTCGTCTTCAGTTTAAACACGTTCTCCGGAAGCTTATCTTTCATCTGAATCTCGGAATACTTCGCCAGCCGGTAGTCGCCGCTCGGCTCAAACAATTGTTGCTGCACCGAAATTCCGCGCGCCGGGTCGATCCAGAGCCAGATGCGCGCAATGTTGTTTCGAAAACGCTCGGACTTCGGAACCAACTCCAGTTTCGCGGCCGCGATGCCGTTGACGGTCTCCGACCCTAGAAATCGGACTTCATAAGACTTGAGCAGGTCGTGCCCGCTGCCGCCGAAACCCAGCACCAGAAAACTCTCCACGTCAGCGCGATTCTTGCCCGGGCTGTATTCGTTCACCTGATCGATCTTCGGTTGGTACACCTGAACTTTGCCGCCGCTGTAGATCACGTACTTCTTGTCAGGTTCGGCAAAGTCGGCAGCCATCTGGATTTCGCCGCCTTCACGCCGGAAGTAAATCCTGCCATTCTCCGTCTCGGTTTCGTCGACGACCTTCTGATATTGGTTCCACACCACGGTGGCTTCGACGGTTCGGAAATTTCGGGCAGCCTCATCCATCCGTTTGAGAACGTGCTCGAACCCAGAGGAGTCAGCGCT
Source organism: uncultured Acidobacteriaceae bacterium (assembly GCA_963838935.1). Lineage (GTDB taxonomy): Bacteria > Acidobacteriota > Terriglobia > Terriglobales > Acidobacteriaceae > Acidiflorens. The sequence goes on along the minus strand of CAWITH010000036.1, from coordinate 31,485 downwards.
CTGCGGCCACGCGGCCGTCGTCAACAGCCAGCCCGTTGCAAGCATCCTGAAAGCAAGCGTTTTGAGGGCAGATCTCATCCAGGTACCTTGAAACTTTGAAACTTGAAACTGGAAACCTTGCTCTTACTCTTTTACGACCCAGACCTTGTAACTCTGCAGATGTCCCGAAACGTCTTTGACGGTTTCGACATTGGTAATGCTGACTGCTCCGGAGATGGGCTCGATGATCTGTTCCAGCTGCCGGCGAACGTCGCCATCCGCGGAGGCATTCACTGCCGAGGCCTGGATCTGATAGATAAGCTCGCCTTTGGCGCCGGGAACCACCACCACGCCGGTGAGACGCGGGATGTGCTCGACCGGTTTGTCCTTGTAGTTGATGAAGTGCGGCGAAACAAAAACAAAGAGGAGAATCAGCGTAACCATGATGTCGTAGTGCAGGCTTCCCCGCTCATACGACCAAAGTATGTATCCGCGGATTGTGCGCCAGATCGCGCCCATGGGAGAGACGGCATTTTCCCCTGCCGTCGCGGCTGTTTCGGGTTGCTGCCAGTTTATTTGGGAATTCATGGGATAGCAAATCTCCGATTATGTTTGGTAGAGACGAGGCTTGCCCCGACTCGGCTCGTACCATCTGAGACGCTGCGGGAGACGCGGCAAGCCGCGTCTCTACGGAACACCTGCCGGAATGCGATCTGTCCCCATGTACGGCTGCAGCGCCTCTGGAATACGCACGCTGCCATCGGCCTGCTGATAGTTCTCCAGAATGGCAACCCAGGTACGCCCCACCGCCAGCGCGCTGCCGTTGAGCGTGTGCACGAACTCCGTCTTGTTCTTACCTTCGGGACGGTAGCGGATATTCGCCCGCCGCGCCTGAAAACTTTCGAAGTTCGAGCACGAAGAAATCTCGCGGAACAGATTCTGCCCCGGCAACCAGACTTCGATGTCATAAGTCTTGGCCGAAGAGAATCCAATGTCAGCGGTACAGAGCGTGACCACGCGGTAGTGCAGACCGAGTTTCTGCAGAACAACCTCGGCATTGCGGGTCAGCTTCTCCAGTTCATCGTACGAAGTCTCAGGACGCGAGAACTTCACCAGTTCCACTTTTTGAAACTGGTGCTGGCGAATAATTCCGCGCACATCCTTGCCATACGATCCGGCTTCGCTGCGAAAGCACGGAGTGTACGCGGTCAGGCAAACCGGCAGGCGTGCCGCGTCCAGCACTTCGTCGCGGTAAAGATTCGTCACCGGGACCTCGGCGGTCGGAATCAGCCAGAGATCCTTTTCGCCGTGCGGCACGCGAAACAAGTCCTGCGCGAACTTGGGGAGCTGCCCCGTGCCATACATGGACTCGGAGTTCACCAGGTAGGGCGGAAGCACTTCGGTGTACCCCTGCTCTCGGGTGTGCAGATCGAGCATGAAGTTAGCGAGCGCCCGCTCCAGCCGCGCACCCAGCGCCCAGTAGACGGCGAAACGAGCGCCTGACAATTTGGCGGCGCGCTCCAGATCGAGTATGCCCAGCTCTTCGCCCAGTTCCCAGTGCGGCTTGGGCTTGAAATCGAAATGCGGCGGCGTGCCCCAGCGGCGGGCTTCGACGTTGTCCTGTTCGCTCTTTCCCACCGGCACACTGGCGTGGGGCAGGTTCGGGATGGAGGTCAGAATCTCGCGCAGGCGCGCTTCCTGTTCGGCCGCTCTCTTTTCGGAGTCCTGAATCTGCTCGCGCAGTTCCTTGGTTTCCTGGATCTGCGCCGCGGCATCCTGCCCGCTTTTCTTGAGCTTGGCAATCGCCTCGGAGGCACGGTTGCGCCGCGCTTGCAGCGTTTCCGCCGCGGTGATGGCCTGCCGGCGCTCGCCATCGATGATGCGGAAGTCTTTCAACAATTCCGCGGGGTTCATTCCTCGCTGCCGCAGTTTTTCTTCCACCAGCGCCAGGTTGTCACGCACAAAATTCAGCTCGAGCATTCTGCTTTAACTTTAGCTGAAAAAGGCGATTCCGTGCACGTGGACGGTCCAAGTCTTGAACCGCAGAGGCCGCGGAGCGCGCAGAGAAGAATGGGGGAAGACCTGAGCGACCTCCGCGTTCTCTGCGGTTAATCTCTTTTCTGCTGTAAACTAGCTCGCGATGAGACTCCCCCGTTCCCTGCTCGTGGCGCTGGTGGCGCTGGCATTGTTCGGCTTGATCCCGGCTGGGTTCGCGTCCGCTTACAACGCCCGCCCGAAGCTGGTTGTCGTCATCGTGATTGATCAGTTCCGCGGCGACTACCTGGAACGCTATCGCGACGAGTTCGGCGACGGCGGGTTCCGTGTGTTTCTCGATCGCGGCGCTTATTTCACCGACTGCAACTACGATTATGCCAACACCCGCACCGCTCCCGGACATGCCACACTCTTCACCGGCAGCTATACCAGCGGACACGGCATCGTCTCGAACGAATGGTGGGACCCGCAGAAAAGGAAGCGCGTGACGTCGGTCGAAGACGATACCCAAAAACTTGTTGGCCACACGGGGTAGCGGGCGTCGCCGCACAACCTGATGAGCGATACGCTCGGAGATGAGTTGAAACTGGCCACGGGCGGCAAAGCCAGAGTTTTCGCCATCTCACTGAAAGACCGTGCCGCCGTCTTGCCGGCGGGGTTTTCCGGAGACGCCCTTACTGGATCGATCCCAAGACCGGCGACTGGATCACTTCCACCTACTACCGTCCGGATCTGCCCGAGTGGGTGCGCAATTTCAACGGCAGCCATCGCGCGGAAAAATACTGGAACCGCGAGTGGCGAGATAAAGACGGCGACGGCAGCGTGCTCGGCTCGACCGCGCCGCGCAACGGAAAAGACGGCACGCCTGCCGGCTTCTACGAGGTGGTCGGCTCAACTCCCTTCGCCAACGATTACCAGTTGGAGTTTGCGAGGGAACTGGTTTTGTACGAGAGGCTGGGGACAGGCCCGGCGACTGATCTGCTGGTGATCAGCCTTTCCGCCAACGACATTCTCGGCCACCAGGCCGGCCCCGACTCCCCGCAAATGCGCAGCATGGCGCTCGAACTCGACCGGTCGCTGGCAGAGTTCTTCGGCTTCCTCGGTCATCAGATTGGGATGGCCAACGTCTGGATGGCGCTTTCCTCCGATCACGGGGTGGCGCCTCTGCCTGAATTCGCGAAGACGCTTCGCCTGCCCGCCGCCAACCTCGATGCGCAAGGATTGCGCGGCCAGATCAATTCCCTGCTCTCGAAAAAATACGGGAAGAAAGGCAGCTATGTGCTCGACCTCGATTATCCGGTCGCGTGGTTGGACCAGGACGCGTTCGCCGGAACTTTCGGCGCGAAGGACGAGTCCGTCGCCGAAGGCGAAGTAGGCGAAGCTATGAAGCAGATGGGATTCACGGGATACTTCACCAAGTCGCAACTCGCTCGTGGAGATACTCCGCCCACTGAAATCGGCCGCCGCTACGCCCACAGCTACTCGCCCGAAGGCGGATATTACGTGATCGGAATACCCAACCCATTTCAAGTTGGAACCACGAAGGGCACCGATCATGCGACGCCTTTCTCCTACGATACGCATGTGCCGCTTGCCTTCTATGGTCTGACCTTTCAACCGGGAATCTACCGGACGCACGCCGAACCGGTCGATCTGGCGGTGACGCTTGCTTCGTTGCTCGGAATCAACGCACCCGCCCAGGCCACGGGAAGAGTACTGACCGAGGCGCTGCAGCCGCCGCATCATTCAGCCACGCCGCTCGCCGGGGGAACCCAATGACGCGCATTGGCCATCCGGATTTGAGCGTTAGCTTCGCCGGCATCGACCTGAAGAACCCGATCATCGCCGCTTCCGGCACCTTCGGCTATGGCATCGAATTTGAAGACATCGTGCATCTCGACCGGCTCGGCGGATTGGTCGTCAAAGGTCTCTCCAAAGAACCCATGACCGGAAATCCGCCGCCCCGCCTGTTTGAGACTGCTGCCGGAATGCTGAATGCCATCGGCCTGCAAAATATCGGCGCCGCCGCATTCCTCACCGAAAAACTTCCCGCGTTAAGGGAGAAAAAGAATGTCGTCGTGTTCGCCAACGTCTTCGGCCATACCCGCGCCGATTACGAGCAAACGATTGAGATCCTGAATCAGGGCGAGGGCATTGCGGCATACGAAATCAACGTGTCCTGCCCCAACACGGCGCAGGGCGGCATCCAGTTCGGCAGCGATCCGCACTTGCTCGACGAAGTCGTACGCACCGCGAAGCGCGTGGCCGCGCGGCCGATCATCGTCAAGCTCTCGCCTAACGTGACCTCGATCGCGCAAATGGCGTATGTAGCGCAGGAAGCGGGCGCCGACGCCATTTCCCTCGTGAATACGTTTCTAGCTATGGCCATTGACGCGGAAACTCGCCGCCCCAGAATTGCCAATGTAACCGCCGGCCTCTCCGGTCCGGCCATCAAGCCCATCGCCCTGCGCATGGTTTACGACGCTGCCCGCACCGTGAAAATTCCGGTGCTCGGCATGGGCGGAATCACCACCGCAACGGACGTCGTGGAATTCATGCTGGCCGGAGCGAGCGCGGTGCAAGTGGGAACCGTGAGTTACTTTGATCCGGTGGCAACCGAAAAGCTGGTGGAAGAGTTGAGCGACTACTGCCGCGAACATCGAATCGCGCGCCTTAGAGAGCTCACGGGTGGGTTGCTGACGGACTGAACAGAGCAGTTCCCAGGTCTTAGGTCTTAGGTCTTAGGTCTTAGGTCTTAGGAAGATCCTGCGGTTGAATTTCCTGACACCTAAGACCTAAGACCTGCTTTTCTACCGTCCGCTAGAATGCCAGATCGATCCCGGACTCTGATAGTTCAGTCCTTCGCCCCAGACCACGTGCGTGTCTCCGTGGTTGTCGATGGCAAGCGAGAAATAATCGCCGAACGGAAAACGGAAGCCTTCCTTGCTTATGTAGCGATAGCCCGGCACGTAGCCGGAGATCCGAATCTCTTCTCCCCAGGTAGCTCCGCCGTTGCTCGAACTCCGATAGTAAGTGTTCCAGTACGGAAATTTGTGTGAAGAATTGCGCGAATCCATCCAGGCGATGCGCACGTCGCCGGTGCTTCCGGCTACGATCGCCGGGAAAGCGTGTTCCACTCCCGGCTCGGCGTAGGAAAGGCTGACCCGCGGCAGCCAGTTTTCGCCGCCGTTCGTGGATGACGAGAAATAAATGCGCTGCGGCCCCAGGGGCACGGTGCCCGCGCTCCAGAGCGCGTAAAGAGTTCCAGCAGCGTCCGAGGTTAAAGCAATCTGCGCGCCCAGATAGCCTTCGCCACAGTCCTCGCTCTGGCAACCGGGCGCGGCCGCGGAAACGTCGAGCAGCGTCGTGCTCCAGGCCTCGCCCGCATCCACCGACTTCGCCACATACAGATTCACCGCGCCGCGCGCTCCTCCCGCCTTGGAGTAGGAAGCCCAGGCCAGATACGCGTTGCCGGAGGGATCGACCGTAGCCGCGCCCAGTAGCGACCATCCCGGACGGCTTTCAGCATTCACCCGCGTCGATGTGAAGCTGCGTCCTCCATCCCGCGAGGCCGCCACCCACACTTCTTCTTCATGATTGAAGGCTACGTAAACGCTCGGGCCGCGCACCGCCAGCGCCGGTTTATCCAGTTGCACGTCGCTGCGGACCGCCATGGTAAAAGCCCAGGTGGCGCCGGAGTCCACCGACTTGGCGAGCATGACCGCGCGTTTCCCGTTCTGCAGCCAAGCCGCATACACGGTGCGCCGGTCCGCGGGGTCGACGGCAATCTGGGCGTCAAACTGGCCCGCACCTGTTTCCAGAATCACGCGCGGAGTCTGCCAGGTCCTGCCGTTGTCGTTGCTCGCCACCAGCAGCATGGTGGGAATGCGGCAGCCCTTGCAATCGGGTACGCGTCCATAGTGCGGATAAAGAACGTAGATTCGTCCCAAACCATCGGCCGCCACGGCGGGTTCCCACTGGTCGCCGCTGGTCAGGCCGACTCGCCTCTGCCCGGTAAATTGCGGCGACGCCCCCCAAGCCACGCTGGCCAGCGCCAACAGCAAGGCCACGAGTTTCGGATCGACGAGTTTGGTACAAGCAGAGCGCATGTAAATCAGGGAGGAGGGACAAACTGGACCCTGATTTTGAACTTTACCCCGAAGCCGGTTGGCGGTCAATCACACGGATGCACCACACCCTCCGGATGCCCTAACCAGCGGTCAACAGAATGGGCACCCCGGAGGTAACCACCAGAGTGTGCTCAAAATGGGCTGATAGCGCGTGATCGCCTGTCCGTACCGTCCAGCCGTCCTTGTCGGTAAATACGCGGCCGGAGCCACTCGAAATGATCGGTTCGACGGTAATGACGAGGCCTTCATTCATGATCTGGCTGGCCTGCGGGTCCGGGTAGTTGGGGACGTGCGGCAACTCATGGATAGTGCGCCCGATACCGTGTCCCCCCAATTCGCGGATGACCGCAAACCCGGACTTGCGCACCTCATGTTCTACGACCTTTCCGATTTCCAGCACACGGAATCCGGCGCGTGCCACCAGCATCGCCTTGTGAAAGGCGCGCTCCGCGCAAGCCATCAACTGCTCCGCCTGCGGACTCACGCGGCCGACCGGCACGGTGATGGCCGCGTCGGCCATGTAGCCGTCCTTTTCTACCGTCACATCAAGCTTCACCAGATCGCCTTCCTCCAGTTTGCGGTCGCCCGGAATTCCATGGACCGCCTCATCGTTCAAGCTGATGCAACTCGCGCCCGGAAACTGGTACACCATCGAGGGAGCGGAACGGGTGCCGTTCTCCTGCATAACGCGCGCGCCTGTTTCATCCAGGTGTCGAGTCGTGACGCCGGGCCGCACCTCCGCCTTCATCGCATCCAGCACCATGCGCACCATGCGTCCGGCGGCCCTTAGCGAAACCAGTTCCTGCTCATCCTGAATGCACAAGACTCGACTCCCTTCATGATTGGGTCATTAATAAAAGCTACCGCATTAATGGGGGTTTGTGATAGTTGGGTAAGGCTTCAGGCTTTTTCCACGCGCCCGTCATGGTGAAGCAGCTTAATGCTGGCGATGGCTCAATGCCGGGCGAACTCGCAGAAAAATCTGGAACGAGACTGGGTTCTTCCCGTAGGCGGGATCGAGTGCTGAAGCCTTCGAGTAAAACGTGAAGTCCGCGCCGAAGGCCAATTGCCCGAGCCTGCGCTGGATAAGGTCGCGCGCACCGCCAAATGTGTACGCTCCAATGCGGAAGCTCGGCAACGCGGGAGTGCCGGGAAACAATTCGTCCTTGTCGACCAGTTCCAGACGCGAGAACGCATAATTGCGCAATTTGAAGTTGGCCGTCGTCTCCAGTAAATAACCGTTCAGATTGTGATCGCTGACTTCCTTGTGCACTCGTCCCCAGACTACCGACGTCGCCCACGAGCCTTTCGTGAACGGCCGCACGTATTCGACCGATGCCATTTGTCGGCGCTGGCTGCCAGGTTCAAGCGCCTCGGGACGCTCCAGCCGCCCGTAGCTGTACTGCGTCGTCCAGTTGCGCGATGCGGCGACGCTCAAGCGCGCCGACCAGGAATCGAGCGGCGCGAACTGGATGCTGTAACGCTTCTCGTCCGGCTCGCGGCCGTTGAACACCGAGCCTTCAAGCTTGAAACGGTCCACGATCAGTCCCGTGGTGATTACTCCGAAGCTGATATGAGTGGAATCCTGCAGATGATGCGACAACGGCGCCATAGGCAACTCTGACGCCGAAGCGCGGTGCAGAAAGGCGACGGGACCGAACGCCGGCTCGCCCGCAGCCGCACCATAGAACAGCCAGGAGATTTCTTTGCTCATCGGGTGCGTGTAATACAACGCGAGTTCGGAAAACACGTTGTGCGGATGCTGGTGATCGACCAGCGGTTGACCATGATAAGTTTCACCCGTCTGAAAAAGCTCGGGAAATCCCGGATGCGGCGCGGTCAGTGACTCGGCAGAAAACATTTCACGAAACAGAATGCTGCCACTTCCCAGTTTGTGCTGCTCCATCAGCATCAGCCAGTTCACCGACTCCGCCTTGCCCTCGCCGCGCGGCCCTCCCTGCTGGTTGTAATCAACAAACACAACGCCGTGGGCCATCACATCCCAGGCTCCCACCGGCTTCATCCACATATGCCCGGGCGTCGCCGCGGGCTGCCATCCCGTGCCCGAACTAACATGCGGCGAGGGCATCCAATCCGGCGCCGCGGGCGGCGACATATCCATGCCGGACATGTCCGGTACGTCCATCTTTTGTCCTGTCGCAGCTTGCTTGGTCTGCGTCTGCGGATCGCGCCCCTGAACTTCTGGGACGACATCCTGCGCTCCCGTAAGAGATACCCACACGTTGATCGCGAAAAAACCGAAGATTAACGCCCGCACATGACACTCCCATGAGTGAGAATCCAGCCAGATGGGGAACCCGCACAGCCCCGGAGGGACGGCCCAGACCTTTGTTGCAGAGGAGACTAGATTCGCAGCGGAGGCGAACCCGGAGGGTCCGTGGTCAAAACCATCGCAACCTTCAAATCGGTAACCGAAAACGAGCACGGCACAAGCACCACTTGGAGAGCCAGGCGCGTGCCCTGGCCAGAGGGTTGCGTGTAATCGGGAGCCTGTACCACCGCCGCGTCGTGACCAGTCAGGCAACAGTGGTAGCTCGCGGGCCCTCGCTGGGGGGATTGAGGGAGCCGCGAATCAGGAAGACTCTTGCCGCCGTGCGAGTGGCAACCTGAGGGGTGTTCACGGGGCCCCGCCAGGAGTCCTGCAGATGCCCCGGACGAGTGATCCGCCGCGGTCAAAGGACTGGCCGCTGACGTCGCCGACATGAGTGCCGCGATCAGCAGAATCCCCAGAACTTCGCGAAAGAACTTCATCACATTGAACCCTGGTTCCATCGCCAACGCCCTCACGACCCTGTGAGCTTGGCCCGTATCTCTTCCGGCAGGCGCTCGCGGATCTCCGGCTGGCAGCCGGTCATGTACGCGTCGCGCTCCGAGCTTGGCCGCATCCACGACCGCCATGGGCGCGGGAGTTGCCACGGCCACAATCAGCCAGATCAGCGCCGACAGCGCAAAACCCACCAGCGCACCCACCTCCAGCCAGAAAGCGTGCCGCGGTCCAAAATACCGGATCAGGGCGAACGCCAGCAGAAACACCACTCCCGATGCCGAAGCCATCACAATCAGCGAAATATCGACGATGCGGTGCAGTTTCTGGTGGCTGCGGCAATGTTCGCAGTCGGCGAAATGCAACTCGTAGTCCCCGCGCATCTCCGGAGCCAGGCCGGAAATATCGTAGCGCCATCCCGCAAGGATTTTCCCCACGATCGGTTCCACACATTCGCTCATAAGAGGCTACAACCGGACCGGTTCCAGAACCTCCGCCTGGGAGGCCAGCAGCACACGGTTGTGCCACAGCCCCTGACGGCCGTCGAGCGCCTGTTCTGCTGTCGCTCGCGCGATTTCGGGATGGTTATTCTGTTCCGACAAATGCGCCAAAATTAAGTACTCTGCTCCTCCATCATAATCGCCGGAGAAGAATTCCGCGAGCGACTCATTCGACAGGTGACCGACCCGGCTCATCACCCGCTGCTTCACCGACCATGGATACGACCCCGACCGTAGCATCTCCAGATCGTGATTTGATTCGATTACCAGTACGCTGCAACCCCGCAGATGGTCGCGCACACTCACCGGCATGTAGCCCAAGTCCGTGGCAAAGCCGATCTTGACGCCCTCCGCGCGAAACGTGAAGCCCACCGGATCGGCGGCGTCGTGCGGAATGGTGAAGGACATGACCTCGATATCCCCCACCCGAAAGCCGCGTCCGGCGGAGAAATGTTCGGATTTCGGCAGCTCTGGAATCGCTCCCTCAGCCTCCCGTACCGCCCGGCTCCAGGCATTATGCGTTGGCGCGGTCATAAAGACAGGCACTTTCAACTTAGATGCCAGGCGCTGCAGTCCGGCAACATGGTCGGAGTGTTCGTGCGTGATCAGAATCGCGGAAATTTCCTCGGCGCGCTCGCCCAGGGCGCGCAGCCGCTTGTAAGTTTCCCGGCCTGACAGACCGGCATCCACCAGAATGCGCGTTGCGCTCGTCGCCACCAGCGCGCAGTTCCCACGACTGCCGCTAGCCAGCACCGAAACCGACACTCCCATAGGCGTAGCTTACCCCTACCGGCTGTGGAAACGGGAACAGTTTTTCAGCAATCGGTACCTTTGGGGGGAACTCCCAAAAATCATGTGGGCTCAAGCTCGAAGCCTTTAACACCCTCAGTTGCAGCTATAATGTCGCAGCGGATGGCTCTCACCCCTGGCACGAAACTCGGGCCCTATGAAATCCTCGCTCCACTAGGCGCTGGCGGAATGGGAGAAGTGTATCGCGCCAAGGACACGCGCCTGGGCCGCGATGTCGCCTTAAAAATCCTTCCCGAATCTTTCGCTCGCGAAGCGGACCGCTTGCGTCGCTTTGAGCAGGAGGCGCGGGCAGTGGCTGCGCTGAACCATCCCAATATTCTCGCTGTGTTTGATATCGGTCAGAATGGCGGCTCGCCGTTTCTGGTCTCCGAGCTTCTGGAGGGTGAAAGCCTGCGCGCGGTGCTGGATCGTGGGGCGCTGCCCCAGCGTAAGACGATCGAGTATGGAGTGCAGATCGCGCACGGACTGGCCGCAGCCCACGAAAAAGGGATTGTCCACCGCGACCTGAAACCGGAGAACGTTTTTGTCACCAAAGACGGGCGTATCAAGATTCTGGATTTCGGCTTGGCGAAGTTCGCCCAAAATCTGATCCCGGAACCGGACGGCCTGACCCTCACCAGTTCGCACACGGCAGCGGGCGTGGTCATGGGCACGGCGAGCTACATGGCGCCCGAGCAAGTACGCGGCGAGGCCTCCGATCCTCGCACTGACATCTTCTCGTTCGGCGCCGTGCTCTATGAAATGCTCTCTGGGGTGCGCGCCTTCCGCCGCGACACCGCGGCTGAGACCATGACCGCGGTCTTGAAGGACGACCCGCCGGAGTTGTCCGATCCCGTCCGCCCGGTCTCTCCCACACTCGAACGCATTGTGCGGCGCTGCCTGGAGAAGCACCCGGAACAGCGCTTCCAGTCGGCGCGAGATCTGTCGTTCGCTCTGAGCGCGCTCTCTGGCACCGAAACGGGCGGAGTTGCGCGCGCCGTAGCCGCACCGCGCCGACTGCCTCTCCAGATCTGGCTTTTCGTAGCGCTGGTGCTGGTCGCAGTCGCCGGGGTGACGTGGTTTGTGGCGCGGCGTCCCGCACCCACAACTCGCCTGCAGTTCGCCCTCGCGGTTCCAGAAGAAATGAGCGTCAGCCACATGGCGCTCTCGCGCGACGGCACCATGCTGGTGTTTGTCTCGCCCGATGAAAAATCTGCGCTGCCCATGCTCTTTGTGCAGCGCGTGGGCTCGCCCAACGTTACTCCTCTGCCCGGAACCGAAGGCGCGAGTTTTCCTTTCTGGTCGCCGGATGCCGCCTACATCGGGTTTTTCGCCAATGGCAAACTGCAGAAGATCGCGGCTTCCGGCGGCACTCCGCAAGTGCTGGCCAGCGTTCTGGCGGGGCGCGGCGGTAGCTGGGGAAGCCGCGACGTCATCATATACAGCCCCGATGCAGCCAGCGCCGTCTGGCGCGTCAACGCCGATGGCAGCGGCGCGACTGCCCGTCACCCAGGGCTTTCTCAACGATAGCCAGAGCCTCCAAACCCACCGTTGGCCCGTCTTTCTTCCCGACGGCAATCACTTCTTAATGTGGGCGGGCAACTTCGGCAACAAGAAGGACGACCGTTCCAGCGGCATCTACGTCAGCTCTCTCGATGGCAAGGAGAAGCGTCTGGTGATTCCATGCCATTCGAGCTTCGGCTACGACTCCCACCACTTGTTTTATGCGGATGATCAGCGGCAGTTAGCAAGCGTTGATTTTGATCCCTCCACTGCCAAAGTTTCCGGGCGCACCACTGCCATCGCCAATGCCGTCGGTTATCAGCCCGCCACCTACTGGGCAGCTCTGGCGGCCGGCGGCAACGGCACGGTGATTTACAACACGGGTGTCGGGGCAGCTCTGTCGGTTCTTACCTGGATGGACCGGTCGGGCAAGGAACTGGGCCGAATCGGCGATCCAGCTATCATCGCCAACCCGACGCTTTCGCCCGACGGCAGCCGCGTCGCCGTAGACATTAGCGACTTGAAAGGCAATAGCGTCGATGTCTGGCTCTTGAGCACGAATGGGGCGGGCAATTCCCGCTTCACCTTCGAGCCTGTGGAACAGGTCGTCGGCGTCTGGTCGCGGGACGGCGGCACCGTCGCCTACCGCGCAGTTTTCAAGGAGGGCTCAACGGTATTCACCAAGCGGGCCAGTGGGCAGGAGCGGGAAAAGCCCCTGCTGCGGAGCCAGGCCACCGATGACCTTCTTCCCAACTCCTGGTCCGCTGACGGCCACCAGATTCTTTGTACCAATCAAGCTACGCCCCGCACGTATCTTGCACTATTGCCGGCCGCCGGAGGGGCAGCAGTTCCATTGCTGAACACCAAGGCCAACGAAGCCAACGGACAGATCTCCCCGGATGGAAAGTGGGTGGCCTATGCCTCCGATGAGTCCGGGACCTGGGAGATTTACGTTACCTCGTTCCCCGGCGCTGCCGGAAAATGGCAAGTATCTCGTGGCGGCGGGACCGAGCCGCGCTGGCGTGGAGACGGCAAGGAAATTTTCTATATCGCTCCCAGCGGCATGTTGATGGCTGTGCCAGTCAACAGCCAAAGTGTTTTCGCGACTGGCACGCCTGCGCCGCTGTTCCAGATTCACGGCCGCGCCCCGATTTCCTCCACCGACATTTTTACGTACGACGTGGCCAAAGATGGCAAGCGCTTCCTGGTGAATCGCTACGTGAAACCGGAACACGTCGCGCCGTTGACCATCTTGCTGGACGCACCGGCCGGAAGTTCATAATCGATGTTGCACTTGATTTTGGGTGGCGCGGCGATTTGCCGCTGCGATAGAGCGCTTGTTTTCAGAGGCGGCTTTAGCCGCTGAGGTGTCACTTTCCGCTCGGGAGCTCACTTCCCGGTAAACAGGTTGTCCACTACGCTCCGCCCCATTGCTCCTCCGTAGGCGCCGGCAATTCCCGGCACAAAGGCCAGAAAGGATTCGTAGACCTGCGCCCGATCCGGCTTCTGCGAAAGCAAGAAATATGCCAGCCACTCCACCACGGGCACGAACACTCCTACGATCAGCACCCAGCGCCAGGGCCGTCGCGGGCTCAGAATTCCGAGCAGGATATTTGCCGCCAGCACCACCATCGCCGTCAGCAGCAAGTCACTCACTTTGATGTCTAACCACCCGGCCAGCGCTCCCGACATCGCCGCCAGCAAGTAATAAAAGTCGTCGCTGCCCGATTTTCCTGTAGGAAGAATTCCGGCCGAGGTTGTCGTCATATCTCCAGCTTACGAATACGTGTAGAAGCCGCGCCCGCTCTTGCGTCCCAGCCAGCCCGCATCCACCATCTTGATCAGCAGCGGACAAGGCCGGTACTTCGGATCCCCCAGCCCATCCTGCAGCACCCGCATGATATCCAGACACACATCGAGCCCGATAAAGTCTGCCAGCGTCAGCGGCCCCATGGGATGCGCCATGCCCAGCTTGAACACTTCATCTACCGCCTCGGCCGTCGCCACGCCCTCCATGACCGCGTACATCGCCTCATTCAACAGCGGCATCAGCACCCGGTTCGACACAAATCCGGGAGCGTCATTCACCTCCACGGGCGTCTTCTCCAGTTTCACGGCCAGTTCACGCACCGTTTCCAACGTAGCCTGCGAAGTCGCCAAGCCCCGAATCAGCTCGACCAGCTTCATCACCGGCACCGGATTAAAGAAGTGCATGCCAATGACTTTGTCAGCGCGCCCGGTCAGCGCCGCAATTTTCGTGATCGATATCGAAGAGGTGTTCGTGGCTAGAATTACTTCCGGCTTCAGGATGCGATCCAGGTCGCGGAAAATCTCCGTCTTGATCTCAAACTTCTCCGTCGCTGCCTCGATCAGCCAGATCGCAATCCGCCAGCTTCGCCCGCTCCAGCACCGCCGTAATCCGCCCCAGCGTTGACGCTTTGTCGCTGGTCGCAATCTTGTTCTTCGCCACTTCGCGATCAAGGTTCTTCGCAATCGTCGCGAGCCCGCGATCCAGAAATCGCTGCTCCACATCGCACAGCACCACGTTGAACCCGCACCGGGCCAACACGTGGGCAATCCCGTTGCCCATGGTGCCCGCCCCTATCACTCCCACCCGCTGAATGGCCATGATTGCCTCGCTCGCGACTGCCTGAGACGCAATCGCCTGAGAAAAAGAAGGAAACTGGAAAGTGTAGCAGAGTGGACTCAAGGCGCCGGTTTGGCCAAGCCGCAAAAAAAAGGCCCACCAAAATGGCGGGCCTTGAGTTGAGAACAAAAGTTAGACAGCGGTGGCGCACCTACGGCGTGCAACCGCCCGATAAGGCACAGCCCTCGTCCTCCAACATAATCGAGTAGTGACCTGCATTTCCGGCCGTACCGTAAATGAGCGGGGTCGAAATTGCGCTGCCCTCATCGTCAAGCATCGTGATGACGGCGGTGGTGGACGCGGTACTGCCCGGATAGAACAGCGTGCCGTGGACGTCATAGGCGTAGTTGAAGCCCATGAACTCAAAGACGTAGTTGGCGAGAGGGAAGAGATTGGAGCCAACGCAGCAGGGACGCTCGACGATATACTCCGCGCTGCTTCCCACCACCCCCGGCCCGCTAACGTAAGTCAGCCCCAACTCCCCCCCCCACTGTTGGGTGAGGTCTTCGACATACACAAATTGCTCGTCGGTTCCCGGCTCACCAAAGCTGATGACGAAGAAGTCATCGCCCGGGCCCACGGGGCAGGGGTTGCCTGAGCAGTAGAGTTCCAGGATCGAATAGCTTGGATACCATTCCACCCATCCGAAATACTCCACTGGGCCGCCGCAACCGCCGTCATCCCAATAGTCGGCGCTGCCGCCTTGTACCACGTCGCCATTCGAGAAGCCATCGATGCCGTTCCAGGTCACCTCAAACCACGGACCTTCGGAGCAGGGCAGGTTGCCAAATGGGTGGTCTGAAACCGGCACATTCCAGTAGGACACAACCTCATCGAAGGAGGTACCTGCCCCTCCGCTGGAATTCGCGGGAGTCCACTTCTTGTCGTGGTTGGTATTCGCGATGCCGCTCCAGTTGCCGGAGTTATAGTATGTTACACCGCTAACGTCCCCTGCCGCTGCCGCCCTCTCCTGCCCCCCCATCATCTCCCGACTGGTATAGGGCTTCGCTTTGACATCGTTTACGTGAGTCTTCAACGCCAACATTGCTCTTTCCCAAAGTTGATTGGCTCTGACGTCGGCTGCGTCGGGACGCTGCGGCAAGCCATTTTGGAGCAGTTCCCGGTTGGTTGCGTTCAAGGGATTAAAGCCCTTCGGTGGAGCCGCAAAAGCGGTGACGCCGTTAACACGAGTGGGCACTCTTTGCGCCGAAGCGAAAATGGCGCTTCGCTCTTCTCCGCTTACGCGCTGGGCCACCGCCAAGGTTGAGAAGCTCACTACCAGCATCAAAATCGTCACTGTCACTACGTACTTCTTCATGATTTACCCTCCCAAAAAACCTGGTGTTCCTGGTTGAAGTTGACTCCGCGCAGCGCGGAGGGACAGGATCTCGTGTGACACACAGAGAGCCGCTATGGGTCTGACAACGCCTGTCACCAAGCAAACTTGCGGCCGGTTGTTCCCACAACAGCTACCTGCTTCTTGGCAAACTTAGACTACGTATTTATAAGCTGGGGAAGGATGCTGCTGGACCACACGCATCACGTCTGCCATTATGTCTGGTTCGCAATTGGTGTCAAGAAAAATCGCAACGGCGGGCGCGATTTTAACGCGATTTTCTTCTGGCGTTCTTCTGAGCGCACCAGACCATGCAGATAGAGTGCAAAACTTTTCCGCTTGCGTTGAAAATTTCACCAATTTTGGCCGGGCCAACGCTGAGAAGAGCGCGACTTCCGCCGCGCATCTGTTCGCAACCTGGGATAGCCAGCCAGGATCAGTTGGGCAGTTTTGGCCGGCGGGAACGACTATCGCCCAATGCACAAAGCGCTCAGTGAGATTTTACTGGGGCGTTCTAATCTATTGCCGAGCCGTCGGAGTGCTGGGTTCAAGTCTGTTCCCTCGGCGCGTCAGATACTCCAACGAACGACGGGCCTCCTGGTCGTCAGGCTTGATCCGGAGAGCCTCCAGAAATTCATGAATCGCCTCGTCGGTTCTCCCTTGTTTCGCGAGAGCAATCCCCAAACTGTAATGCGCCTCGTAGTCGGGCTTGATGCGCAGGGCCTCCTGGAATTCATGAATGGCCTCGTCGGTTCTCCCTTGTCCCGCCAGAACAACTCCGAAATTGTTGTGCACCTCGGCGGAATCGGGCTGGATGCGCAGGGCCTCCAGGAATTCATGAATGGACTCGTCGAGTTTTCCTTGTCTGGCCAGAGCCAGCCCCAAATTGTTGTGCGCCTCGGCGGAGGCAGGATCGTTGCGCAAAGCCTCGGTGTAATGGGCGATGGCCTCGTCGAGTCTTCCTTGTTCCGCCAAAGCACGCCCCAGCTTGTTGTGCCCGTCGGCGTAGCTGGGCTTGATCCGCAAGGCCTCCCGGAATTCGCGAATGGCCTCGTCGGTTCTCCCTTGTCTCGCCAAAACAACACCCAGGTCGGTGTGGGCAACATAGTTTCCAGTGGTTACTTCCAAGGCGTGTGTCCAGAGCGCCGTACCACTTTCCCAATATTGAACCTGACCCCGTGCTGCGATCGCGCACGCCGCAATCACGAGACCCGCAGCGGTCGGGAGAGCAATACGCCGAAGCCGCCAGCGGACCAGCAAGTCCGGAACGCCCCACGCCACAAGGATGAACAAACCGATGAGCGGAATATAAGTATAGCGATCCGCCATCGCCTGAGGCCCCACTTGAACCAACCCGATGACCGGAACCAGTGTCCCTAGATACCACAACCAGCCCACCGGCAGATAGGCGTACCGTCGGCCCGCCCATATCACCGCAACGGTTGTGCCAATCAGACCCAGGAACGCCGCCGCTATCCACCATCCAGGCAGCGACTGGGCATAGGGATACAACACCGCCAATCGCACGGGCCAAAGCATCTTGCCAATGTAGGCAACGTACGAAACCAACGCGTTTGCCAGGCGGAGGTTTAGCGGAATTGCCTCAAGGCTAACTACGGATCCCCCTCGCCGTTGAACTACGAAGGTCACGATGCTAGACGCGGCGGTGAGAGCCAGCAGCGGGAGTTTTTCCCACACCAAGTGCACCACGGTGTCCCACCAATCACGGGAGGGCGCCAACGGCCTGCAGGATTGGGTTCGTGCGCTATGCGTCCCAAGGGCCAAAAATCCAACAGCAGCAGCACAAATGGGAGAGTCACCAACATCGGTTTCGCCATCAACCCCAGAGCAAAGAACAGGACCACCAGCAAATATCGGCGCAGACGAGGCTTCCGTACGTACGCTACATAGGCCCATAGGGTCAGCATCCAAAACAGCGTACTCAGAACATCCTTACGCTCTGCCACCCACGCCACCGACTCCACATGCAGCGGATGGACGGCAAACAATCCGGCCACAAACGCGCTCCGGCCCAGCGCCCCCGTCATGCGATGAAGCAGCCCGAACAGCAGGAGAGTATTGGCGATGTGAAGAAGCAGGTTGGTGAGATGATGCGCTCCGGGGTTTAACCCGTAGAGCTGAACGTCGAGCATGTGGGATAGCCACGTCAGCGGGTGCCAGTTGGCGGCTGCTCCAGTGGTGAATGCCCACGCGACACCATGCCACGTCAGCCCACCCGAGACGTCCGCGTTTTCACTGACGTACTGGTAGTCGTCATAATTTACAAAGTCGTAATGCCACACCGAGGCATAGACAATCAAGTTCACTGCAATCAGGGCCAGGGTGACCCACCGGGCCTGCCCAGAAAAAGCCCGCCATACGGTTGGGCGTGGGGAATTAGACAACGGACTCTTGAAAGAGTCAGAAGAGGAGTTGCGGAGGAAACGGCCCTTCGAATCGATGGCGGTTCGGTCGGCCCGTTTCCTCGGGCGTGCGTTCCTCATTCAGAACCGCCCCGTTGCAAGAAGTCAAAACCCAAGCTATCCGTACCCCGAGCGCCAATACCTTACCTCAGAGTGCTTTGGAAATGTAATTGGTCGCCGAAATCCCCGCTACTTCTCTTTGGCCACATTCAGCCGGGTTTCCGCGCGCTGCAATGCGTCTTCAGCGCGGGTGTAATCCACCTGGGGATCGTTACTCTTCAGGCGCTCCTCCGCCCGGCTTTTGGCTTTTTGTGCGCGCCCCACGTCGATTTCCTCCGGCCGCTCGGCCGCCTCCGCCAGAATCGTCACCTTGTCTTGCAGCACTTCCGCAAACCCCCACGCCACTGACAGGGTGTGCGCCACTCCGCTCGCCCGGTAGGTGATCACTCCGACGCCAAGCTCCGTAATCAACGGAGCGTGCCCGGGAAGAATCCCCAGATACCCGCTCAACCCCGGGATCTGCGCTTCTTCCGCCGCGTCCTTCACCAGGAGCCTCACGGGAGTGACGATTTCGAGTTGGAAAGTGTTGGTCACAGTTCTCAATTCCCGGTTCTCAGTTCTACGCTGCTGTCCCTTTCATCTTCTCCGCCGTCTCCAGCACTTCCTCGATCGTTCCCTTCATGTAGAAGGCCTGCTCCGGGATGTCGTCGTACTTCCCTTCCACGATGCCGCGGAAGCCTTTCACCGTATCGGCGATCTTCACGTAGCGTCCCGGAGTGCCGGTGAACTGCTCGGCCACAAAGAAAGGTTGCGAGAGGAACTTCTGGATCTTGCGGGCGCGCGCCACCGTAATCTTCTGGTCCTCGCTCAGTTCGTCGATGCCGAGAATGGCAATGATGTCCTGCAGGTCTTTGTAAGTCTGCAGCGTCTTCTTCACCATCTGCGCCACATCGTAATGATCCTGCCCAACAATACGAGGATCGAGAATGCGTGAAGTGGAAGCCAGTGGATCGACGGCGGGATAAATTCCAATCTCCGTAAGCGCGCGCGACAGCACCGTCGTGGCATCCAGGTGAGCGAAGGTGGTCGCCGGGGCGGGATCGGTCAAGTCGTCGGCCGGCACGTAAATCGCCTGCACCGAAGTTACCGACCCTTTCTTAGTCGAAGTAATGCGCTCCTGTAACTCACCCATTTCGGTAGCTAAGTTGGGCTGATAACCGACGGCGCTGGGCATGCGGCCCAAGAGGGCGGAGACTTCGGACCCGGCCTGAGTGAAGCGGAATATGTTGTCGATGAAGAGGAGGGTGTCGGAGCCCTCTTCGTCGCGGAAATACTCGGCTACGGTCAGAGCGGTGAGCGCAACCCGAAGACGTGCGCCGGGGGGTTCGGTCATCTGTCCGTAGATCAACGCGGCTTTGGACTCGGCGGGTACGCCGGGCTTGATGACTCCCGACTCGGTCATCTCCAGCCAGAGGTCGTTGCCTTCACGGGTGCGCTCACCCACGCCGGCAAACACGGAAAATCCACCGTGCTGCTTGGCTACGTTGTTGATGAGTTCCATGATGACCACCGTCTTGCCGACGCCGGCGCCACCGAAGAGACCGATCTTCCCGCCTTTCAAGAAGGGCTGGATCAGGTCCACCACTTTCACGCCGGTCTCAAACATTTCCGCGGTGGTCGATTGTTCATCGAATGCGGGCGCGAGACGGTGAATGGGCATTCTCTTTTCGAAGGCAATGGGACCGAGATTGTCGACCGGTTGGCCGATGACGTTCATCACGCGTCCTAGCGTGCCGCGGCCCACCGGAGCGGAAATCGGTCCGCCCTGATCGATGGCTTTCATGCCGCGCACCATGCCGTCGGTGGCTTCCATGGCGACGCAGCGCACCCGCCCTTCGCCGAGATGCTGCTGCACTTCGAGAATCACGTCGATGGGGGAAGGCACGGTAAAGCCCTCGCTGACCACGCGCAGCGCCTGATAGATGGGAGGCATCGTCGCTTCGACGAACTGCACGTCGACGGCGGGGCCTGCAATTTGAATGACGTTTCCGATATTTTCTGACATAAGACCTCAAAACCGGTAATTAGCAGTTAGCACTTAGCTTGGAGCCATTCGGTTTTTCTAAGTGCTAAATGCTAAGTGCTGCTTTACTGCGCTGCCGCTCCGCTTACGATCTCGATGATTTCCTTCGTGATCTTGGCCTGCCGCGCGCGATTCATGGCCAGCGTGAGCGAATCGATCATATCGCTGGCGTTATTGGTGGCCGCATCCATGGCCGTCATACGGGCAGCATGCTCCGCGGCGACGGACTCCAGCAACGCATGAAAAATCTGTATGCCAAGATACTTCGGCAGAATTCCGTCGAACAGTTGCTCCGGCTTTTGCTCGTAGATGTAATCCACGGGCAGGGTCGCGAATCTTGCGGCCGCCTCATCGACGGCGCTGGTATCCAGCGGACGCAAACCGACGTGGGCTGACTTCGCCGCTTCGATTCGCCGTTTGCGTTCCTCTTCCGAGGCCTCTTCCGCCATGTGGATGTCGACTTCGCCAATCTCCTTGATGGGCAGCAGGCGCTCGGCCACCAGTCGCTGCGCAATGACCGACTTGAATTCGTTGAATAGAAGGTAAACGCCGTCAATCTCGCCGCGGCAGTAACAGGCAATCACGCTCTCGCTCAGAGTGGCCGCGAAATTGTGTTGGACCTTGCCCAGAACTCCAACATGTTCGCCGGTGATCTGCACCCGCCCGGCGCGGGTTGGCCGCTGGCCTTCTTCGCCTGGCTGGACGGGTGGCGCTTCTGGCGCAATCGGGTAGCGCCGCCGCATGAAGTCGCGGCCCTTGCGCCCGATGCATTCCAAGTCGATGTTCTGCTCCGGCTTGGACTCGATGAATTTCGAAGCCATCTTCAAGATGTTGGTGTTGAAGGCTCCGGCCAAGCCCTTATCCCCCGTAACCAGGATGAGCAGGATGTTGTTTTCCGGGCGCTCGGCGAGCAAAGGATGACGCGGCAACCCGGTGGCGGGATCATAGATATCGGCGCGCGACACCAGCGACTTGAGCACGTTGTTGAGCATCTGCGAATAGGGACGCGCGGCCAGAGCGCCTTCTTGCGCGCGGCGCAACTTCGCCGCCGAGACCGTTTTCATGGCCTTGGTGATCTGCCGCGTGTTGACCACGCTGCGGATACGGCGCCGGATGTCGAGAACGTTAGCCATGAAAAATCAGGTGTCAGGTCTTAGGTGTCAGGTTTCAGGGCTTCGGGTCTCGGTTGATCTCCAATCCGGGAGATTTTCCTGAGACCTGACACCCTGAGACCGTTCTATTTCGCTACCGCTTGCCTCGAATCCACGAACTGCTGTTTTGCTTCCTGGATGACTCTGGAGATTTCCGCTTTCAGATTGTCGTCCAGAATCTTCTTTTCCATGATCGTGTTGAGCAGGCCTGGATTCGTGGTTTCGACGTACTTGTACAGATCCTTCTCGAAGTCGCGCACCTGCTCTACCGGCATGTCGTCGAGCGCTCCGCTGGTGCCGGCGAAGATGATCAGAATTTGTTTTGCGAACGACAGCGGCGAGAACTGGCCTTGCTTCAGCAGCTCCACCAGCCGTTTCCCACGATTGAGCTGCTGTTGGGTGGCTTTGTCGAGATCGCTGCCGAACTGGGCGAAGGCTGCTAGTTCGCGATACTGGGCCAGTTCCAGCTTCAGCGTTCCGGCTACCTGGCGCATGGCCTTGATCTGGGCGCTGCCGCCCACGCGGCTTACGGACAGTCCTACGTTCACCGCCGGACGGACGCCCTGGTTGAACAGATCGGTTTCCAGATAAATCTGGCCATCGGTAATCGAAATCACATTGGTCGGAATGTAAGCCGAAACGTCGCCCGCCTGGGTTTCGATTACTGGAAGCGCGGTTAGCGATCCTCCACCGTTCTTATCGCTGAGTTTGGCGGCGCGCTCTAACAGGCGCGAGTGGAGATAGAAAACGTCTCCGGGATAAGCTTCGCGGCCGGGAGGACGGCGGAGCAGAAGCGAAATCTCGCGATAGGACGCTGCGTGCTTGGAAAGATCGTCGTAGATACAAAGTGCGTGGCGTCCGGAATCGCGGAAAAATTCGCCCATGGCACAGGCCGCGTAGGGAGAGATGTACTGCATGGGAGCGGGTTCGGAAGCCGAAGCCGCAACCACGATGGTGTATTCCATGGCGCCGGCATCTTCGAGAATCTTCACTACCTGCGCAATCGAAGACCGCTTCTGCCCAATGGCGTTATAGATGCAGATCAGGTTGTTGCCCTTGCTGTTGATGATGGTGTCGAGGGCAACAGCCGTCTTGCCGGTCTGGCGATCTCCAATGATGAGTTCGCGCTGCCCGCGGCCGATAGGGATCATGGAGTCGATGGCCTTTAATCCAGTGGCCATGGGTTCGCGCACCGGCTGACGGGCAACCACGCCGGGAGCAAGGCGTTCGATGGGAATAAATTTATCGGTGGCGATCGGACCCTTGTCGTCAATGGGCACGCCGAGCGAGTTCACAACTCGGCCAATCAGGGCGTCGCCGACGGGCACGTTCATAATGCGGCCGGTGCGCTTGACTTCGTCGCCTTCCTTGATCTCGGTGTATTCGCCGAGAATGACCACGCCTACCTGATCTTCTTCCAGGTTCATGGCGATGCCGGCGATGCCGTGCGGGAAGCTGAGCAGTTCTCCAGCCATGACCTTGTCGAGGCCGTAGACACGGGCGATGCCGTCACCGAGGGTAATGATGGTGCCGACTTCGTCGACCGCGATTTTCGACTCATAGTTCTCGATTTGCTCGCGGATTAATTGCGTAATTTCGTCTGCTTTGATTTGTGCCATAAAGTCAGCTTTCAGCTATCAGTTCTCAGCTATCAGTTCTTCGGTCGTCAGCTCTCACAGCAACCAGCCTGAGAGCTGAGAACTGACAGCTGAGAGCTAGTTCTCCACCAGTTGCTCCCTGATCTTCTCTAACTGGCCTTTCACCGAACCATCGTAGATGGTGCTGCCTACTCGCACTACTGCTCCACCCAGCAACGAAGCATCTTGCTGGTAGATTGCCCGGACCTTTTTGCCGGTCATTTCTGTGATCTCGGCTTCCAGCATTTGCTTTTCCGGGCCGCTTAGTTGGCGCGCGCTGCTTACTTGCGCTTCCGCGAAACCCTGGCGGTCGTTCAATTCCTGCTCCGTCTGTTTCAGGATTTCGCGGAACAGCGGAAGTCTTCGGTTATCGGTGAGTATGGCTACGAAATTCCGCACCTGTCTGGTCGTGCCCAGGCGCGCTGCGATGGCGTCGAGCACGGCGTGTTTCCGGTCTCCGGGGATGGACGGGTTTTCCATGACTCGGCGCAACTGCTCGCTCTGCTTTAGCAGAGCCTCGATTCCGTACAACTCCCGCAGCACATGGTCGGAATCGAGCTTGTTCTTCGCCGTCATCACTACATCGGCGAAGGCGCGGGCATAGGTGCCGACTACGGATGCCATGCTACCGGCCGTCCTTTCCGCCGTCTTTCGGCGCGAGATTGGCGGCGAAGTCGCGGACCAGGGCCTGATCGGTCTTGGCATCGACGTTGATCTGTTGACGGGCCAGAGCGATAGCCAGACCGGCGGTGTGGGTGGTCAATTCGCGGCGGGCTTGTTTGGCGGCAGCGGCGATTTCCAGCTCCGCGGCGAGCACCACTTTACGAACATCTTCTTCTGCGGCTTGCTGAATGCGAACATCCTCGGCATCGCCTTCTTTCTCGGCGGCAGCTTGCATGCGCCCGATTTCTACATCCAACTGGCGCAGACGATTCTCGATATCGGCTAAGCGGCGATTCGCATCCTGGCTGGCAGCGCGCGCCTCTTCCAGAGCCCGCTGGATGGCCGCTGTGCGGTCGCGCAACATGCCGGGCACGAATTTGCGCGCTGCCCAGATCACGATACCGGCAATGATGGCAAAGTTCAGAGAGAGTGCCAGCAAATGCGCCTGATGCACACTCAGACCCATCATGCGCGCCAACCATCGCACTGGGGCGGCGTGTTTCAGATTTGCGTTCTCTTCTTCCTCGTCCGCACCGGTAGCCTCGCGGGTCTCCTTGGCCAACTCTCCGCCGATGGTCTTTTGGGCTGGAGCGGGCGGGTTAGCTTCTTGTGCAGGCGCTGCGGATGCGGGCTGGGAAGACTGCGGCGCGGATTGCTGCTGCGCGAAGGCCGTCGATACGAGGGTCAGCAGCGCCAGCACCACCAGCACACGGATCAGCGCAGATTTGTTATGGCTGCCGAGCCATCCCCACCCGATCACTTGCATCCTTCTCATTGGCCACCCGCCTGACTGGGCGACGCCATGGGGCGCAGCACGGTGCGCACGATGTCGCTGGCGAGTCGAGCCGCGTCCGATTGCAGCTTCGACATGGCTTGCTGTTTATCCTGCTCCATGGCCGCGCGGGCCTGCTTGACCTGCTCCTGGGCACGGGCGCGGGCTTGATCCACGGCTTGGGTGCGCGACTGAGTAGCCTGCTGGCGGCGGGCTTCCTGGTTCTTGAAAACCTTCTGGCGGGCTTCGCGGAGACGTTGCTCGTAGTCGGCGGTGCGGGCCTCAGCGGCAGCGATATCGGCACGCGCCTTCTCCATAGCGCCCTGGGTCCGGCTGCGGCGTTCGGCGAGCACGGCGGTCAGCGGGCGATGCACCAGGAACGTGTAGAGGATGTAAAGCGTCCCGAGCAGGATGACCGTGGGCACGGCTCCGAGCAGTAGTTCGCCTAGTTGTCGGAGTGTCTGGTCCATTTTCTGATGATCGAGCCGACGACCGAATTCCTTGATGACCCTGCTGGCTGATTCTGTTGGAAGAAGAGCCGCTTTAAAACCAACAAAAGTAACATTTTGCCGAGGAAAGTGTCAATGATTGGATGGTGTTTTGCCGGGAATTTCCCCGCAATGGACCGATTTGGAGCTTTCAGAACTTGCTTCTTGACAATCGAGCGGGAGGGTCTACGATGTAGGTATCACCTCCGATCCCAGTCCGGATCGAATGGGCCGATAGCCAAGGAAACGTCACCGCTTCTTGGCTGGCGGCCCATTTTAAATTTTTGGGACTTCCTCCCTGCGAAGAATCAGCACTCAAAGAAATGACGCTAAGTTGACGCAGGTGTGACAACTGGCTTGCTGAGGGCGGCGAGAATGCTGGCTGCTAGCCTGGAAATGGTCTGGCGGTTGCCTTCCCTCACCCCCGCCAGACCTTTTTTGTGATAGGAATCTCGGCTGGGGTTTAGCGCACGTCCGCAGGCTGAAGCAGGGCGGCAATTCGTTCGAGCACCAGCAACATGCTCAGGTTGGGGTCGATGGCGGCGTCCACTTCGTGATGGTGGGCACCGGCATGCATGACCAGAACCTTCGTTCCTTCATGCGCCTTCTTGACCATGTATGGCAAGTGATGGCGATCGTCCTTGGATAAGGTTGAGCCGAGGATGACGAGATCAAAGGCGTCACGGTGAAGAGCTTCTTGAGCGCCCTGGCGGTGGAGTGCCGTGGTCACGCAATGTCCAGCATTGCGCATGGCGACAGCTTGGGCGGCGAGCGTGGCTTCGTCGGACTCGGCGTAAAGAATCTTGATGCTGGATTGCTGAGCAGTCGCGGACAAGGGCCCTCCTGGAACTCATTGCGAGCTTAGCAATTGCGGAGGAGCCTTCCGAGATCACGGAAGACCAGGACCGGACGGGGGCAGCTACACCTTATTTCTTCAACCGAACCGATCTGCACACGATGCAATCGGTCAGCAAGACGGTCACTTCGGTCATTATCGGCGCAGCCATGCAACGCGGCGACTTCAAAGCCGGTCTGGATACACCAGTGTTGAAATACTTCGATACATCCAAAATGAAAAATGTGGATGACCGCAAGCGCCGCATGACCTTGCGCGACCTGCTGACCATGGCGTCGGGGCTCGAATGGAACGACGACTTCGAGACCGGCGATCCACAAAACGACACGAGCTTGATGGAAGGCAGTGATGACTGGGTGCAGTACACGATCGACAAGCCCATGGCCGCCGAACCGGGCAAGGTCTGGAAATACAATGACGGCGCTACGGTAATGCTCGCCTATATCTTTCAGAAAGAAACTGGTCAGGACATCGACGACTACGGCCAGAAATATCTGTTCGCACCGCTGGGGATCCGGCATGAATGGAAGCGCACGTATCTGGGGCTCGTAGACACCGAAGGCGGCTTGTATTTGAACGGCAGCGATCTGGCGAAGATCGGTTACTTGTATCTGCACGATGGCATGTGGGATGGCCAGCGGATCGTCCCTAGTGAATGGGTGAAAGAATCACTGACGCCCTACTTCCAAACCGAAGCCGAGCCGGAGTACAAGGATGGATTCAAGTATGGCTTCAAGTGGTGGTTGTTCAAACTGCCGGATTCCACAGAGTACGTCTGGATGGCCCGTGGGTTCGGCGGGCAGCATCTTGAAGTATTTCCACAAGAGGACCTGATTGTGACTCTTACGGCCTGGGACTTTCTCCCCACCTCGACCGGAACAGATCCGACTCCATCCGTCTTTCTAGCTCTCGTGAAGACCAAAACTTGCACAGACACCACTGACGGACAAATCAGCACTTCGGAAAAGCAGGAGGCGGGCAAACAAGGCACGCAAAATCCAGAAGGCCTATGCGTTGTACTTGAAGGGCCGTTCCTACTGGGCCAAACGGACTCGCGCGGACCTTGAGACCGCAGTCTCCTATTTCAATCAAGCCATCGCCAAAGATCCCGGCTACGCAATGGCGTATGCAGGTCTGGCCGATTGCTATGCCATGTTGCCTGACCTACGGTGCCAGTGTCGAAGACATCCCGAAGGCGAAAGCTGCCGCGCTCAAGGCAATCGAGTTGGACCCCACGTTGTCGCGTCCCCACGTCAATTTGGGCGGCATGAAGATGGCGCACGAATGGGATTTCGCGGGAGGAGAGGCGGAGTTCAAGAAGGCTTTGGAACTCGACCCCAACGATTCCCATGCGCACCAGCGATATGCAGACAATCTGTGTCTGCTTGGTGGCAGGGAGCAGGAAGCCCTTGCTGAAATCAATCGCGCCCACCAGCTCGATCCACTGTCACTCGCCATCAGCGTTGACGTAGGTAGTGTTTACACCTTTGCGCGGCGGTTCGACGAAGCCATTGTCGTGTGCAAGAAAGTGGCAAATGAGAACCCGGAATTCGCTGATGCGCACAATTGTTTAGCCCTTGCGTATTGGGGAAAGAAGATGTATCCGCAGTCCATTGAAGAATCGAAAGCCTATGGCAAGCTTACAGGCGAGCGAAGCGATTCGGATTACGCTGCGGCTCTGGAGCGAGGATTTCGTTCGGGGCGCTGGAAGGGAGCTCTCAGCGAAAGCATCGAAACCTTGAAAGATCAACGCAAGACAGGCTACTCGGTTACCTACGATATCGCTGAGGCCTATGCTGAGTTGGGTGACAAAGAGCAGGCTTTCCAGTGGCTCAACACCGCGTTTCAGGAACACGATATTGGTCTAATGCGCTTGAGGACTGACTTCACACTCGACCCCATACGTTCCGACCCACGGTTTGACGAGTTGGTGCGGAAGGTGGGACTGCCGCAGTAGTCAAAGCCAACCGCCATTCGAGTCACAACTAAGTCGGCCAGAGTAAAATCTGGCGGAGAGAGTGGGATTCGAACCCGCCTGCAAACGTGAAACGAAGGACTTACAGCGTACAGGTAGCGACCCTAAGACACTGTAAGTGCATGAAAAACCAAAGATCGGGTTTCAGAGGGTTTCACCTTTCCGTGGGACGCTTGCCCACCACACTACCGAGGTTTGGCACGGAAAGCAACTCTCGGGGTAGTGTCTCAGTTTCAAACTGAGATACTACCCTCGCCTGGAGTCCAGTCGAGAATATGCGGCTCCCTATGGTTTTTTGCTTTTTACGAACCGAAGTAGCGCTACTCCGACTGTCTACGCCGCCAGCCTTTTCCGGCATTTGGGCAAGCAGACGCTATCTACTCGCCCAACTCATCTCGTAAAAAGCCGTTTAGTTCAGGAGGGGCAGGTGGAGCGTCCGGAATTCGAAACCAACTGTCCGGGAGTGGACACACCTCCTCCGTTACGCAAGCTCTTGCCGGTTTTCAAATGATCACTGAAGGTCCAAAGTCGATTTCCGAAGTTTTTGCCGATTGCGGACGCTATTCTTTAGCTGCACGGCAGTCTCACCCGCACATGGCAGCCTCTCTTTCCCTCCAGATTGGACAGCTCAATTGAACCTCCGTGCGCTTCGACGATCTGTCGCGAGAGTGCCAACCCGATACCACTTCCCGAGGGCTTGGTCGTATAGAACGGTACAAATGCGTTGCTCGGATTCAGGAGTCCCAGTCCGTTATCCTCGATCGTTAGGACAGCGTTTTGATCTTCAACCACCCAATTCAACGTTACGACCGGATTTCGCGGTCGCGTGCCACCGCGCAGTAGGCGTGGGGTTTCGTGTACCAGAAAGCGAGATCGCGAACGTAGCCTCGGGGCTTGCCATACTTGAAGGCCATCAGCACTGGCACCATCAGTAGCGGCACGCCATACTGGAGGACGATATTCGTGGGCATTCCAGCGATCTCACCACCCACAAAGTGACCGAGAACGTTCATGACCGCCGCGGCGCCCAGCACGATAAATAGGTCCTCCAGTTCAAGCAAGCATGAACGTCACTCGCGTCTGTAAATTGCGATTCACGGGTGTCACCTGCAATGGCATCTCGTAACTCCTTCCTAGCGCACTCCGGCCGTTCCGTGTTGAATCCAGAATTCTCCTAAGCGCAACAATCCCGACAGTCCGAAACAGCACATCGCTGCGACCAGGTTGCGCACCCAGGCCTCGCCTATCGTCATGCGTTCCAGCAATCCCGCAAAGTGCACGACCGCGAGCACTACCTGGCCAGCCCCGTACAGAGGCAGCAGAACGTTCCCGACCCAATTCACCAGTGTCAGGACGGAGATCCAGTAACGGTCGGGGTTGTTCCAGGATGCTTGGTTGCTGAACGATTCCATGGCACGCAAGAGCCCGGAGCACATCAGAGAAGCCAGTGCCGCGTAACCGAGATGTGAGTACGGGTGCGCCTTGCTGAAGCGGTAAATCGCGCCAGCGGCGAACAAACCTGCCATGGTCGGCATGATGACGTTGCCCAGCCAGTTCGTCAGGTTGAGCAAACCGTTTGAAAGATTCACAGGATCACCTCCAATCCTCATCAGCCGGCCATGGCCTGGACCAGCTTCCAAATGGCCGAAACACTCAAGAACGCAAGACCCGATGCGACCAGCGGCATGAATGGCCGGTGGCGCGCGTAATTGAAGATCGCTCCCACAATCGCCAATCCCGCCGCTTCCGGCAGGATCGTCCCGGCGAGAAAGTTCCAGGCCGCAGTCAGCATGTCCGTGGTTGCGAACTGTGACCCGCTGTTCCAACTCTGGAAAAGCTGGACTGTGCCTGACGCTGACAGCAGAAAAATGGCGGAGACGATGGACCCGAGCGGGCTGTACCCCTCAGCCGCATCAAGCGCCGCTTTCAGCACGCAGAAAGCCGCGAGCACGGGAGTCAACCGTGCAACCACGACGTTCGAAACAAACCCGCTGAAGCTTGTCTGCAAACTCGCGACCCACGAACTGCTGATGCCTCCGCCTTGCGCAGGCATGGCGATACCCTGCGCCGCAAACCAGGAGAGCAACTGCGGAAGCGTCAAGAGAATTACGGACCAGAGGGCCCATCTCTGGAACCTGCCGCCCGCCTGGAAGTTCACGCCGCCTTCCTGCCGCAATGCGATTCCAGCCAGCACCATCGTGCAGATGGCGGCCGGAACTGCCATGTCGAATAGCAGTGTCAGCAGATCGACGATGATTTGGGGCAGCGTCATTGCCTGAGCACTCCGTAGTGAGCGTAAGCCAGGACGCCTTGAATTCTGGCGAAGTTTCCAGACTATCTCCAATGAGGTATGGAGACAGCATGCAGCATTCGACCAACAGTCGATCGCCCCACGGGCTGGAACTGACACCGGTTTTCGAGAAGCATTATTCCGTAAGGGAGCTCGCCAACCTGTGGAATTTGAGCGATAGAACAATCCGTCGAATGTTTGTTGGAGAACCCGGTGTGGTTGAGTGGGGAGCGTGCGAACGCCGGATGAAAAGGGCCTACAAAACCCTCCGCATCCCGGAAAGCGTTGCGCGACGGGTACACCGGAGATTGAGAAAAGCCAGCTAAATCGTCACAACCTATATCGAAGAACCTGCCAGTTCTTGAGCTGCGCATTCCATTCGCTCACAACAAGCCGAGGTCATCGACGAGGCATCGCGATTCCTGATGCACGGCCCTGAGAAGAGGTGTGTCGGCGGGTATTGCGTGAGCGATGTCTCCCATGAGCCCTAGCGCCGAGGCGGTTCTCTTCAACGCCCATGTTCCCCCATGCTTCGCGCTGACGGGCAGCCAGGCGTTGCTGCCTTTCCAGTACCCAGGGAGCATAGTGCTTCTGGGTAATGGTCACGCTCGAATGTCCAAGGAGCCGGGATACCTCTTCAAGCGGCATGCCGGCCAGCAGGTATTCAACGGCGAACGTATCCCGCATCATGTGGAGATGAGCCGGTTTTCGGCGGCCGTTCACATCCAAAAACAACCTTGGGAGGATCTCAACTGCCTTAGACAAGATTTTGGAGAAAATCTTCTGCCAGTTTGACACTTCGCTCTTACGCCCGCTCCAGAAGAAATAGCTGGGATCGGTGCAGCTGCCTGGAGGAACTTTGCGCAATTCATCCGCTACGCCGTGCGGAAGCAGCACTTGCACGGGAGCGCTGGCCTTGCTTTTGACCTTCGCTTGGTAAAGGAACAACGAGTCATCATCTCGAAGGTTGCTCTTAGGGAGACAAGCTGCATCGCCCGCACGAAGACCGCTCCAGCGCAGAAGTTTGAGGTAGGCGCGTGCGCGGCGGGAATTCGTGGTGTTGCCGTTTTTCTTCTTGCCCCGGCTGTCATAGTAGTACGTCGCTTCGATGAGAGCGTCGTACTGTTGCCGGCTGAACGGCAGCGTTTGTTCCTGCTGCGGCGTAACGTTCTTAATTCTCTTGGCGGGATTCTCTGTGATCCACCCTTGCTCCATGCAGAACCGGAAAAACGTCCGTAGACGCTGGTGCTGGTTATGGCGGGTCGTGGGAGCGCCTGTCCAGGAATGGATCCAGGACCGTAATGTCGGAACATCGAGCTGAGACAGGAGCAAAATGGCAGGCTCTTGGGTCGCGCACCAAGTCAACAGACGACTCAACGTGAGGTTGTACTTAGCACGGGTAGCCTCCTCCCGATTCAGACGTGCCACTTCCTGGAAGAACTGTTCGACCGCAAGAGCGATCTCCACCTGTGCGTTGCGTACG
>CAWITH010000035.1:0-307818 GCA_963838935.1 uncultured Acidobacteriaceae bacterium | reverse complement strand
GTGTAATCGCCTGTTCTCGACAGTTAACCTCCGGTCGGTTTGCCCGTTATGCGCCCGGAACGGAGGTGCCTCCGTAAACACTAACCGTCCGACAGGGACGTATCGACGGTAAGTACGAAATCGCAAGACTCCAGAAGTATTTGCCTTCGCTATAATCACAATCCTACGGCGCAACGGAAAAACATTCCCACAGCAGCAGCGCTTGAGAAACAACGTTAGTGAAGGCAGACCAACCGCCCTCGGAGGATCTGGATGTCAGACATGAATGGCAAAGTAGCTCTGATTACCGGAGCGAGCAGTGGGATAGGCCGGGCGACCGGTGAGGCCTTTGTGGCGCGAGGCGCCAAGGTAGTTCTTGCGGCGAGGCGCGAACATGAGTTGGCGACGCTCACGACTGAGATAGAGGCGCAGGGAGGGACAGCAAGCTTCGTGGCTGCGGATGTCACAATCGCCAAGGATGTCGAACGGATGGTGGCGCATGCGATTGCGACATTTGGCCGGCTCGACTACGCGGTGAACAACGCCGGCATCGAGGGGAAGTTAGCAGGCATCACAGACCTGCCTGAGCAGGACTGGGACCGAGTTCTCGACACGAATCTGAAGGGCACCTTCTTGTGCTTGCAGTACGAGGCCCGCGCCATGCTTGCGGGCGGACATGGCGGTGCGATCGTCAACGTCGGTTCTGTAAACTCTTTTCTCGGCTTCCCTACCGGCTCGGCGTACGTCGCATCGAAACACGGACAAATCGGGTTGACTACCAGCGTTTCAGCGGAACTGGCACCGCAGGGAATCCGGGTCAACCTGGTGTGCCCAGGATTCATCGTTACGCCGATGCATCACCGGTTACGCGGCATCGTCGGCGACGACTTGTTCGACAAGGTTCTGATACCACGTGTTCATACCAGGCGCGCAGGCCGCCCGGAGGAGATCGCCCAAACCATAGTCTTCCTGTGCTCGGACGAGGCTAGCTACATCACGGGCACCACATTGACACCCGACGGAGGGTTTACTCTGACGGTCTGACTTGGATTATTTCGCAGCATCAATCCTGTTCGTGGGTTCACGAACCCTCACGAACCGTTAACTTTCGGTTTGTCGGCAACTGGAAGTTAAGGGAGCCACGACCCAGATAGGCGACACGTCTCAAGTGGCGTAACATCGCAATTACACTCATTGACCTCAGGTCCATTCGCGGAACGCCGGGTGCCCCATCCTTGCGCGTTCTGTCCGCAAGGGTGGGATTCCACAGCCGCGTCCCGTTAGGGTTTTTCCGGACTAAGCAAAAAGCCCGCGTCCCGGGAGCTCGGCTTGAGCCGCCCCCGAACTTGTGTTCTCATTGATGAACGGAGCGCCGTGGGGTGCCCCTCAGCAAGCTTTAACCTCAACCCTCACCTCAGCGTCATCTTTCAGCGAAGGTGACCGAGCGAACATGAGCGCAACACCAGAGGAGAAAGATCATGAAAAAAGTCCATTACATTCCCAAGGGATACAACACCATTACGCCGTACCTCGTCATCAAGGGCGCGGCGAAAGCGATCGAATATTACAAGAGCGTCTTCGGAGCCACTGTGGTCGAGCGCATGGATGGTCCTGAGGGCCGGGTGGGCCACGCCGAGCTCCAGATCGGCGACTCGCGCATCATGCTGGCGGACGAAAATCCTCAGATGGGCCACCGCAGCGCCGAAACCATCGGAGCGTCTCCGGTGAGCCTGTATGTGTACGTCCCTGACGCTGACAAGGTCGTCGCCAAAGCGGCCGCGGCAGGAGCGAAAATCCAGAGGCCGGTCGCAGACCAGTTCTATGGAGATCGCTCTGGTTTCATTCAGGATCCGTTCGGACATCTTTGGGGCATCGCGACCCACAAGGAAGATTTGTCCCCGAAAGAGATGGACGAACGGGCCAGGAAAGCGATGCAGGCCGCCTGACGGCGGTTCTTGGCGGTGGGAGGTCAGAGGTTCGAGGTCAGATTGCAGAGGTAAGAACTGTCGTTCACGGGTTTTCGCCTCTGCAATCTAACCTCTGACTTCTGACCTCTCAGTCCGGCCTCACGCACTCGTGCAATTGAGACACTACCCAGAAAGGACACTTTCATGCTCGCTGCTGGCAATCCTTTTCCGAATTTCGCGCTTCCCAACCAGGATGGCAAAATCACCAAGCTCTCCGACTTTGCCGGACACTGGCTGGTGGTTTATTTTTATCCGAAGGACGACACGCCGGGCTGCACCATCCAGGGCAAGTCGTTTACCTCGACCAAAGCGGATTTTGACGCTGCCGGGATCAAGGTCGTTGGCGTGAGCGCCGACGGCGTGGCCTCGCACAAGAACTTCTGCAACAAGTTCGCCTTTACCATCGACTTGCTTGCCGATACAGATGCCAGCCTGATGAAGTCACTCGGCATCGGCCAGGCAGAATGGAAGGGGATGAAGTTCTGGGAGCGTAGCAGTTTCGTGGTTGATCCCCAAGGCGTAATCCGCAGGGTCTACGAGAAGGTGAATCCCGACGGCCACGAGAGAGTGCTGCTCGCCGACATCGAGGGGATGAAAGCGAAAGCGGCCTGACGGCGCCTAGGATATGTTCACGGATTTTGCCGCGCAAGAGGATGGGTCGCCAGCGAGAGCGAGGCTCCAGCGCGGTACTTGCGAAGTCCTCCCCGCGCCGGGTTGGGCAAGGACTCCCGAGAATCGTACCTTCCCGGCTACTGCAGCGTGGTGGCGCTGGTCAACCCCTGATAGATGAACAATCCCGCAATGACCAGGATCATGACTCCCGATACGGCGCCAAGCACCTTCACGATCGGTGTGAGCTTTTGCATCTTGGAGATAACTTCCGTTTGATCTTTGTGCATCTGGGATTCGGTTTCATGGAGGAAGATCGAATCGTCCTCGTGCATGGTGAGGGTGCTGCGATAGATCAGGAGGATGATGAGGACCCCTGTCAGAATACCCCACGCGACAAGCAGCCCGAACATAGGAGACATACGCCACCTCGGAGCTGAGATCGAGCCAATCCCCAAACCTGCCCTAAGCCCCAGCGAAAACTGCCCTGGCATGGCCGGACTTCGGGAACCAACTCCTACTGCGCACGATTATAGACCCATTGGCAAGGGGGGGTGCGACTTCTTGTGTGGACGAAGCATCTAAGCCGCAGGCTTCGCTAAGATAGGGCGGGATCCCTGAAAAGCCTTGCCGAGCCGGCTTCGGCTTTTGTTATAATAGCTAAGTACAAGGAGATAAAACAGATGGCGACTACCACCGCACCCGGCGTACAACCCAAAACCTCGGCCCCGGTCCTGACCCCGGCCGCGATTGCCAAGGTCAAAGAGATCATGGCTGCCCAAACGCCAGTCCCGTCCGGATTGCGGTTGTCGGTAGTCGGCGGCGGTTGCTCCGGTTTCCAATACTCCATGGCCTTTGAGAATGGCGCGGGCATGATGGACAAGGTTTTCGACTTCGACGGTTTGAAAGTTTACGTGGATGCCACGTCCTTGATGTATCTTGGCGGAGCCCATGTCGACTACGTCGAGACTTTGGAAGGCGCCGGATTCAAGTTCGACAACCCGAACGTGAAGAGCACCTGCGGCTGCGGTTCCTCGTTTAATGTTTAAGCTTTTGCGTTGGAGTATTTTCGGTTTGCGTCAAGCCCCGCTTTCGATGCGGGGTTTTTCTTTTGCTCGGAAGTTCCCGGGAATGCGAAGTTCTACTGGTCGGGTGGCATCTGCGTCGTGGGTTGCAATAGGAGTCGCTGGAGAACTCTGCGGTTGGCTGGCCGATTCGGCGTGAATCCCGGCCCTGGGAGATTGCTGCCTGGTACCGGATTATGGGGGCGTTCAGGTTGCCCATGGGCATGCCGGGGTTCACCGGCCCCTTCAACAGGCCGCCTCGATCGGCCATGGGCAGATAGATGAAGAGCCAGTCGTTGTAATGGTTCTTGTCATAGAACACGCGAATGCTCTTATCTTTCTTGTTCATGCTGGCAACCCCAAGCAGTGGCCCTCCGCCGAACGTCGGTCCGTTGAAACCGGAACCGGAACTTGAACTTGGGTTAGAAGCTAGATCCCGGCGAATTCGGATTCTCTCCCGTATCCGAAGGATTGCCGAAAGAAGGATTGCCGGAAGAAGAGTTGCCCGAAGAAGGATTGCCGAAATCCCCGTTCGCCTGAGCCGCCGTTCCCCCGCTGCTTGCCGCTTGCAGTCCCGGTTGCGTTCCACCCGGCTGCTGCCCGCCCGGTGTTTGTCCCAATACCGGCCCGTTGTTGAGGTTGATGTCAGTTTGACGCAGGAATTTGAAGTCTCTCTCTTTACCCGTGACCGGGTCGCGGTTCATTGGGTCCGTGTAGCGCTTGCGGAGAAACCGGAGGTTGTTGGTGTTTTCCAACTCTTCAACGCGAGTAGGGTAGCGCTGAAACTTCTTGTAGAAGTGTTGAATCGCGCGCATGTACTCCGTACCGCGGTGTTGTAACTCTGCTTCGCGATCGCGGCGGATCTGTTGCTTCAGCTCAGGCAACACGGCGACCAGCGCAATCATGATCATCGCCAGGGCCAACATCAGCGTGATCATCAGATAGCCGCGCTGGCGAACTTGTGATTTGTCACTTGTAATTTGTAATTTGGCCGATCTCAAACCACGACGCCGCATAAACGCTCACTTGCCTTCAAATTATCCGTGCGTTAAGGGCAGGCTCTGCCGGTTGTTGTTGATTACATCTTCCACGTCCACCGTGGTTGGCGAAATGTGCACCACGCGATAACGCCGGTCGACAATGTCGCCCTCGGCCGCGATAAAAATATCTTCACCCTGGATCAAGAACACCTTCTTTGTCTCCCCCGGCCGGTTGGCAAAACCAAAAAACTTGAGCGTGATGGGCGGAGGCGGTGGAGTTGGCGGCGGCTGGTGCAGCGTGGCAGAGACGGTGTCCGTTGTGCCGTTTTTCTTTGCCGGTTCGATGGGTACCGATCCGGCCACAAAGATATTTCTTCCGTTGCCCGCGTACTTCGTTTCCTCGCTTTGGCGCAGCAGGTTCAAGTCCAGCGTGGGATCCAGCCGCGGCTCAACCGCGGGCAACACTTTTCCTGAGGCCGTGTGCCGCACGCCGGAGTGGACCGCGGTGGCAGTGGTTGGTTCGGTTCCGGGCGCCGCTGCCGGCATCGAGGGCCAGAGAGCGCGGCCCAGCATCAGCAGTGCGATCGCGCCGAACCCAGCGAGAAATAGTACTTGCTTCCGATTTTCGATTCCCAGTTTCACTCAAGCACCCGACCGCAGATAACTGTGCAATCTGATTTCCAGCTTCACCGGTCCCGCGCCCTCGCCCGCCAGTTCCACGCTCTGCACTAAGAAAAACAGTTTCGACCTTTCCAGCGCATTAATGAACCGCACCAGTTGGAGGTAGTCTCCGGAAAAACTTCCTTCGATGGCCACCGGAATTACACCGGAGCTTTCGGCTTCCTCTTTCGTGTATTTCGCCGTCTGGATCCGAACCCCGTTCTCTGACGCCAGCTTGCCCAGTTCGTTGACCAGATCGGAATCCTTGGCGGCAAAACGGTCTTTATAAAACCCGCCGATCTGGTCCTTGGCGAGCACGATCTTCTTGTCCATGCCGCGCAGAGGTTCCACTTCGTGGGCCTTGTTTTGCAATTCAAGTTTCAATTGGCTCAATTGCTGAGCCCGGGAATCCGCGGAACCCACCAGCGGCGAGAACAGAACTGCCATCGCAACCACATCGACCGCCAGCATCACCCCAATCGCAATCTTCAGCTT
Organism: uncultured Acidobacteriaceae bacterium; assembly: GCA_963838935.1. GTDB lineage: Bacteria > Acidobacteriota > Terriglobia > Terriglobales > Acidobacteriaceae > Acidiflorens. Next base: position 302,064 of record CAWITH010000035.1, on the reverse strand, counting down.
GCGCCGCGAGTTCCCCAAGTCCGGCATTACTTTCCCTTCCTGTCCGTCGATCCCGGAACATAAATCGAAAGCACCGAAGCGGCCACGCCCGATCCCCCCTCCGAACCCTGCGGCCCTTCCGAGACCAGTTCCGCCCCCTGGAAATGCTTCGAGCCTTCCAGGCGATGGACCAGTTCCACGGCCGCGGCCCGCGTGTCGGCTGCCACCTTCATGTCCAGTTGCACTTGGTTCTGGTCATTCAATTCCGGCCGCAGAGAGACCACATGCAGGTTCGGGGGCATGACCGGCTCCAGATCTTCGAACACGAGCGTCCAGGAGAATGCTTTGCGTTGAATCAGTCCGTTCAAGAACTGCGACTGGTCCCGGGTGCTGCGGTTGACGGGCATGTCGAGTACGCCCTGATCCTCGTCGCGCTCTTTATTGAGCTCATCAATCTGTTGCTGCAGTTGAGCAATGTTGTGACGATCTCTTCCCGCGTTGCTCCAGCCCCGCACCGCGAACACCAGCAGAACCAGCGTCAGCGCCGCCAGCAAGCCTACGCCCAATCCCCAGCGCGCCCAGAATTCACGGGCATCTTCGTACGGCTGGGTCGCGAGATTAATATCCAAACGCATATTGATGCAATCACTACGAGCAAAACGCTTTTCGCTGTTCGTCCTTCGCTCGGAGATCTTAGCCCTTAGCGAACAGCGAACGACGAACAGCGATTTACGAAATCAACGCTCCCACCACTCCCGCCATGCGCCAGCGTGGAATCGTTCCGGTGGCGGAGCCGATTTGCGAGGCTGCCACCAGTTCCTCAACGTGCGCGCCCGATTGGCTCTTCAACGCCGGCGCGGCGCCGCCCGTTTCCGGCAGCCCCGCCACGTACACGCGCTCGATGTTAAGGTTGTACGTGTCCTGGAAAAACACCACCGAGGGATAGACCTCTTCGGCCAGTTGATCGCCGGTGATGGTCACGCCGCGCACATTTTCGAGTGTCCGGAACAGCAGCAGTTGCTCCTGATCGAGAATCGCAATGCTGATGGTGCGCGCGTCCACCTTGACCACCAGCGTCGGCCGTTCCGCATCCGCCGCTCCGAGCGCGGCCAGCATCGACGGCATCACCATCCCCGGGTTGTAGCCCGCATCGCGAAACGCAGACTCATACTCCTCAAGAACTGTGTTCAGCACCACCGCCGCCACCGCCCGCATCCCTTTCCCGGTCGACTGCGCGTGATACGAGATGCGGGCATCGCTGGGATCAAAAGGCAGCGACTTCTTCAGCCGGAAACGGACCACCGCTTCGGCCTCGTCGCGCTTCGGTGGGAGGGTCTCGAAATCCAGCAGCACGACGCGCACCGAGGAGTCGGGAAGAATCGCGATCACGTCGCGAGACCGCGCTCCGACCCCGCCGAGCGCGCTTTCAATGGCTTGCCGGACCGCCCTCCCGTCGCGCAGATTCGCTTCCATCAAATCGGGTACCACCGTGCCCGGCGCTAGTTCGCGCGCCGATGCCATGGCCACCATCCGTCCCGTGTCGGAGGCGCGGCCCGCCAGTACGCGGTCGGCTGCAATTTCGCAGGCGAGCGTTGGACGACGAACGTGTTTGGAAGAATTGCTCATTACTTTATTGCCTGATCGACATTATCTCGGACGGTGGAGCGACGGGCGTCCCCGCCCGTCCATCGCTCGACGCCAAAACTGATGATATCCCCTGTTTTAACAGCGAGAACAGTTACCTCTGCGGATGCCGGGACTGGACTTTCGGCCTTTGCAGATGGTAACCGGCCTCAGCGCATGGTCTCGATAAAGGTGACCTTGTTGATCTCTTTCAGAGTGGTAAATCCACCGCGTACCTTGTCCAGCGCCGATTCGCGCAGGAAGCGCATGCCCTCTTCGCGGGCCGCTTTCCGGATCTCCGAGGTCGGCCTTTTCTCCAGAATCATCTCGCGAATACGGTCGGTCAAATCCAGGAGCTCATGAATTGCCGTCCGCCCCCGGAACCCCGTGCCCGCGCACTCGATGCAGCCCTGCCCCTCGTACAAAGGAACCTGCGACCACTGAGCCGGGTCGAGGCCGCTGGCCTCGAGCACGTCATTCGGATAATGCACGGCTGTCCGGCAGGAATCGCAGATAACCCGCACCAGGCGCTGCGCCAGAATGCAGTTCAGCGCCGACACGAAGTTGTAAGGCTCGACGCCCATGTTCAGAAAGCGCCCCAGCACGTCGACCACGTTATTGGCGTGGACGGTGGTGAACACGAGGTGCCCCGTCAGCGCCGACTGGATGGCGATCTGCGCGGTTTCGTTGTCGCGGATTTCGCCCACCATGATCTTGTCCGGGTCGTGACGCAAAATCGATCGCAAACCGCGGGCGAAGGTCAAACCTTTCTTTTCGTTGACCGGAATCTGCGTAATGCCGCGTATCTGATACTCGACCGGGTCTTCAATGGTGATGATTTTGTCTTCGTCGGTCTTGATCTCGTTGACGGCAGCATAAAGCGTCGTCGTTTTGCCGCTGCCCGTCGGTCCGGTGACCAGCACCATGCCGTACGGTTCCTTGATATAGCGCCGAAAGCGGCGCAGATCGTCGTCCTCGAACCCGACCACATCGAGCGTGAGCTTCTTGAACTTCTCGCTCATGGACTCTTTGTCGAGCACGCGAAGCACGGCATCCTCGCCGTGGATCGAGGGCATGATCGAAACCCGGAAGTCGATGGCGCGCCCGTTGTACTTTACGCGGAAGCGCCCGTCCTGAGGTACGCGGCGCTCGGAAATGTCGAGCTCGCTCATGACCTTGATGCGCGAAATAATGGTCGAGTGATGCTCCTTGCCGATGGGCGGCATGGCGTTGGTGAGCACGCCGTCAATACGAAACTTGATGACCACCGAATCGTCGCGCGTTTCGATGTGAATGTCGCTCGCCCGCCGCTGCAACGCCGTGAAAATGGTGGTGTCGACTAAGCGAATGATCGGGCTCATGTCGGTGCCCGCGCTCGCCGTCAATTTGTCGATCGAAATGGTCTCGTCGTTCCCGGCTTCGTCCTCGCGGATCACGTCGAGCGTGAATCCTTCGCTGGCGTCTTCCAGTACGCGCTTGGACTGTTCGGTCTTCTTCAGAATGTCGGAAATTTGCTTGAGTGTCGAAACTTTGGTGACGATGCGTTTGCCTAGGAGCAGGCTGATTTCGTCGATCATCATCAACTGGCTGGGATCCGCAATCGCAATCGCCAGGCGCCCGTCCGCCGTCTCGTCCAGAGGCACGAAGTTATAGCGGAACATCAGGTGCACCGGGATCTTCTCAAAAAGATCGTGGTGCAACTGGAAGTCGCTGAGATCGATAAATTCGCAACGGTAGCGCCGCGCGATATCCCGCGCCCGTTCCAGTTCGTCGGGAACCGACGCTGGTTCCGGCGCCAGCTTCCCACCATTCGCGCCGGTTGCTATGACCGTTGTTTTCTTATCCACCATGCCCATTCCAGTCTACAGCTTCTAGTGCACGCCCGCTCCCAAGGTGAAAATCGGCATATACAGAGAAATCAGGATGCCGCCGACAAAGACCGCCATGATGATCAGGATCACGGGCTCAATCAGAGCCATGGCCGCGCTTAGAGCCGTCTGCACATCCTCTTCGTAAAACTCCGCCACCGAACTGAGCATCGCCGGCAGCGCGCCCGTCGATTCGCCGACCTCCAGCATCTCCACCGCGAGGTCGGGAAACAGCTTTTGGTCCTCCAGGCTATGCGCCAGGCTCTGCCCCTCTCTCACCCGCTCGGCCGCGGCGGTGACGCCCTTTAACATCTGCCGGCTGCTCATGGATGCGCCAGCCGTTTCCATCGCCGGCACCAGCGGCAGCCCGCCCTGCAGCAGAGTCGCCAGAATGCGCGAGAAGTTCGCCACCTGGTACTTCAACCGGATTTCTCCGATCAGCGGCAGCGAGAGCAGAAACCGGTCAATGCGCTCCGCCCCCCGATCGCTCTGCTTCCACCGCAACAACAAAACCGTCGCTACCGCAGCGACCACTAGCACGATCCACGCGTATTTCTGCGCATTCAGGCCGATCGACAGCATGAACACTGTCATCGCGGGCAGTTGCGCTCCGAGGTTGTCGAACAGTTCGGCAAACTTGGGCACCACGTAGGTGATCAGAAAAATCAACATCACCGTCACCATCGTGACCAGCAGCGCCGGATACACCAGCGACACCAACAGCTTCTTACGGAAGGTCTGCACCATCCGCTGATACGTGATGTAGCGGCCCAGAACCTCTTCCATACTGCCGCTCTTCTCTCCCGCCATCAGCGTGGTCGTATACATCTTCGGAAATACTTGCTGAGCGGCGAACGCATCCGACAGCAACTCGCCCCCCTTGACCCGCTCGCGCACGTCTTCGAGCAGCCGCAACAGGGATTTGTCGCGCTGCCGCTTGATCAGAAGGTCGAGCGCCGTCAGGATCGGCAGTCCCGCCTTAATCAGTGTCAGAAACTGCTGGTTGAAGATCAAGAATGTGGACTGGCGCAGCTTGCCTTGTTGGCCCCCGCCCCGGCTGAGGATCGTCCGGGGCTTGACCCAGTACACCAGGTATCCCTGCTGCGTGAACCGGTCGTGGACCTCGGCCTCGGAATACCCGTGCTCCACCTGCTGCCGCAGATGGCCTTGTTCGTCGGCGACTTTGACCAGGAATTGTGCCATTCGATCTCGTCTGATGTCGCGCGGTCTGGCTTCGAGCGCCTACTCTTTCGCTTCTCAAACCAAGTCTAACATTCTGTCCCCAAAGAGGTTACCGCAACTGCCCCGGGGCGCGGTACGCAAGTAACCGGATCGTTTTACGGTCCCCATTCTCCTTCCACCGTTTCCACTTCCGGGGGAGGGATGAATTGAAACCGGCTATTGATCAACTCCGGATTCTCCTTCCAACCCGCAAAGCGGAACTCCGTCGTCGCCCCGTCAGCTTCCAGCAATACGATGCGGACAATCTGGTCAGAGGGAGTGATCTCCAGTTGCACCTCGTTGACATGGCCCGCCATGCTTTGCGGAACCCCTCGCAGCAGGGTATTCCCAGCGCCCAGAGGCGATTGGTCCACCATTCTCGAAAGTCCCTGTAATTCATTCTCCAGCTTGGTCTTGCCGAGCAAGAATGCCAGCGGCGACCGCAAGTCATCCAGCTTCCGGAGCGTCGTTTTTCTGAGTTGCCGTTCCGCCGGCAGGTAAAACCACACCACGTTGCCGTCGCTGATAAACAGCTTCTCTTTCGGAGAACGGTATTCCCACCGCATCTTGCGCGGCTTTTTCAGCCACAAGGTGCCCGATTCCACGCGCTCCGCACCCTCGCCGCTGTAGATCTCGGTGAAGTCGGCTTGCAGGCTGTGCAGGTGGTTGTAATGCTCATCGACCGCCCGCGCCAACTGACGAACATCCTGTGCCCGGGCCAATCGGGTGAGGCATGGCAGCGTGACTGCCATCATCACCAGCCAGCAAAACAATCCTTTTCTCACGCCGGACAGATTCCCCAATTCCTGATTTTACCTGCAGTCTATTTCATTTCTGTGAATACCGAGTATTGCTCCGTTCCGCTGACTTTCACCAGCGCCCGCGACGCCTCGAGGACGCGATCCTTCGCCGGGTTGTGATACACGATCCAAACCGGCCTCGGCGATTGCTCCAAAGATCGCTCAAGATTTTGCAGCACCCGCCGCAATCCCGGCTCGGGCAGCGGATTGAACAAGTACAACACCAGGGGTGTGTCGGGAAACACAAACTCGCAAGCATCCGTGCAAACCGCTTCAATCTGCGAACACCGCTGCGTGGCACTTCGATATTCGCGTATGTTTTGCTCCGCCGCGCGATGCAGTTCCGGAATCAATTCCACTCCCACAATCCTCTCGAACGGATATTCCGAAGCCATCAGCAACGTTCGTCCCTTGCCGGAACCGAGATCGACGAACGTAAATGTATCGAACGCGACGGGCAGGTTCGCCATCATCTCCCGAAACAGACCCGGCTCGGTCGGCTGATACGGAGAATGAAACGAACCCAGCAGCCGCGCCCGCCAGCCCACAGTGCCGCTGGTCGTATTGACACGATTCTCCCAGTCGTACTCCATGTCGCCGTAACGCTGCCGCCGGCGCTCGGACGTAGACTCGCGCGCGAAGTTCCACAGAATACTGCCTAGCTGCGAAGTTGCGCCGGCAGCGCCCTTCTCGCTCGCCTGTTCGCGCCACCAGCGGCCGAACGCAGTGCAAAGTTGTCGGGGAAAGCCAGGCGACGGCACGTCGGTAATGCTATCAAATCGACGGTAGCGCGGCCGTGTCGGCGGCTGTCAGGTGGGCTTCTCGCCCGCCGCGCCGAGAGCGAGACGCTCTCGGGGCAGCCGGCAAGATGCCGGCGCTACGGTAGTCATTAAGTCGTTGCAATCTAGTGGAACTTCGGCGGACCCGGTTTGTATCCGGGGGGCAGGCCTTTCTCTACGAACGGGAAATCCTCCGGGTTGCGCAACTCGATGCGGCCGTCGGCCGTGAGCTTGTACGGTTTGCGATCCGGATCGAGCGGAACGCCTGCCAGCATCCCGGCGCCGATCAACTGGTTGAAGCTCGACGGTGGCCGCCCCATTTTCTCGGTGTATGCGGCGACAATTTTCTCCAGTTCCGTTACGCCCTCATCGACATCCAAGGCCCGCAGGTGCGCGATTGCGTTTTGCTTGATCAAATCTTCCTTCGTCGCGGCATAGGTAGCCTGCCAGAGCATGCGTGCTGTCTGGATCTCACCCGCATGCTGCGCCATCTGGGCCGCCAGAATACGCAGGAACGGATGCGCCTTCGGCACTTTGGTCCCACGCTCGAATGCTTCGGCGGCGTGCTCATAGTCCTTCAGGTCTATGTAGTAAAAGAACCCAAGGTTGTAATACAGCTTCCAGTTGTCGGGGTTGTTCCGGATGCCACCCTCGAGCAGAGCGATTGCCTTGTCGGGCTGGCCTGCACCCAGAGGCGGCTTCGATCCCAGGAAGTTCGCTCCGAACTCGTAGGCCACTATCAGCTTGGGGTCGAGCTCTGTGGTGATCTCCAACAGCGGCGCCAGCAGATTGTAATCCGCGGCTCCCATCGCGTGCCGAATGCCAAAATACTGCACCGCGCGCGTCCAGTAGATATCGGCGAGCAACCCGTCATAGCCCAGGCTCAGGCGTTTGATCCACTTCGGCGAGTTGAAATACAGGACCTCTTCCAGCGTGGCGTGAGGCCGCATCTGGTCGATGCGCCGCAGAAGCAGGATGGATGCGGTGAGCGAAAGCAGCAGCAGAAGGCTGGCTGCCACCGTGACTTTGCGCGAGCCGGTCATTGTCATTGTCATTTCAGGTTCCGGCGCTCGAAAATCAGCACCGCGCCGCAGATTGCCATCGCCGAGTATGCCAGCGCGTAGGCGGTATTGTAGGCAATCAGATGTGCAGAAATGGGCTGTTCATGGGCCACCTGCCCGATGACGTTCAGCGTCGAGAAATTCGGCACCAGATAGGCCGCGGCCGTCGCCAGCCAGCGCGCAAGACCATGCGACATCCCGGCAAACCCGCGCAAGTCCTCGGCAAAGCTGCCGATCACAAACAGCGAGAACGTAAACACAGCCGACAGCAGCGGGGAAGAGAAGGACGAGAACAGCAGCGCCAACGAACACAGAATCAGGAACTGCAGCACAATGAAGAACAACGCGACCAGGATCCAGGCATCGGAGGACTGGAACTTGTGCGCCACATAGAACAGGGCCGCGAATACTCCGATGGCCATACAGAACGTGTTCACCACCAGCGTTCCGGTAAGTCCGAAGAACTTGCCCACGATAAATTCCCAACGCCGCACCGGGCGCGACAGCACGGTGTAAAGCGTGCGTTTCTCCATCTCTTTTGAGACCAGGCCGATGCCGATAAAGATAGCGATGACCACGCCGAACAGCGACACTGCGGTCAGTCCCAGGTTCACCACCACCAGCCGCTCGATGGCAATCGAGATTTGTCCCACCAGAATTGCGGCCCCGGAAAGCAGCAGGGCGAAGGCGATCAGGTTGTAGAGAACGCGGTCGCGCACCGCTTCGCGAAAGGTGTTAGCGGCGATGTGGGTCACTCGATTCATCTTGCCCCCACCGCCGGCATGGCTTCCGGACTCACTTTTTGCAGGTAGTACTCTTCCAGGGAGGTGCGCACCGGGATCAGCGAGATGAGCCGCAGCCGCTCCCGCCGCAGGATTTCCAGCGCCGCCTCCTGCTGGGCCTCGGGTACGACCGCACGGATTGTCTCCCCTATCACATGGCATTCGGCTCCAAGACCGGTCAGTCCGGCGGGAACCGCCCTTCCGTTCCAGATCAGCTCGACCTTGCCAGCGACCGACGAGGTCAGTTCGGCCACGTGCCCCACACCCCGCAGTTCACCCTGGTGGATCACCGCAACACGGTCGCACAACGCCTCGGCGTCAGAAAGGATATGGGTCGAGAAAAAGACGGTTTTGCCTTGCCGCTTGAGTTCTTCGATCAGGTCGCGTACCTCGCGTCGGCCCACCGGATCCAGTCCGGACATGGGCTCATCCAGAAAAACCACTTTCGGATCGTGCAGGATGGCCTGCGCGATGCCTGCTCGCTGCAGCATCCCCTTGGAGAATTTTCGCAATTGGATGTCAGCGGCATCGCGCAAGCTGACGCGTTCGAGCGCTTCCTCCACCTTCCCCCCAAGCTGACTTGCCTCCACTCCTGACAGCTGCCCGTAATATCTCAGGAGTTCGCGTGCGGTCAGATAGTCGTAGAAATATGGCTGCTCGGGGAGGAATCCAATTTGCGCCTTCATGCGGGGATCGTCGAGCTCCATGCCCAGAATCCGCGCGCTTCCGCTGGTGGGAAAGACCAAGCCCATCAGCAGCTTTAGCGTGGTGGTCTTTCCCGCCCCATTGGGCCCAAGAAAGCCAAATATTTCGCCGTTCTCAACCGTTAGATTCAGAGGTCGCAGCGCGCACTTCGGGCGCTTACGCCAGAAGCCAACACTGTACGTCTTTTCGAGACCAACGATTTCAATGGCGGACATGGAAGTCAGAACTTACGAAGAAAATTATATTCGAAGGAATCACGAAAGTAGTTGCCGCGCAGGGCGCCCGCAATTACGGAAGTGTCTACACCCCGGAGGGCCGCCCTGGGGGCCAGAGATCGCGTTCTGAGAATCATTACTGAGACCGGCTCTGTAGAGCGCCAGCGTAGGGTTCGCTTCCGAACCTAGTGAGCAATCGGGTAGGCCTCGACAGGTTGCGAGGTCGCTGGGTGGCAGTCCACCCGCCGTCTGTTGGCTGCGCAGTGTCCCGTCCGTCACCGTGCAGAAATCCTCGTCTCCAGTTTTGTCGGCGGTTAACGGCGTAGTGCCGGCCACGAAATCGTTGTTGATTCCTCCGTTGATAATTCCTGTTGCCAGGAACTGGTATCCGCTGTGCCCCGACGTGCCTGGTACCGCGTTTGCGATAGCGTTGTCCAGCAGGCATGCGGTAGTTGGAGCAGGCGTGCAAGGCGCGGTTTTGCCCAGGTCCTGGATTTGCACCGCGTATCCGACAGTCGGGAAGCTGCTGAAATACGAAATCTCAGCCGTCGTGATGGTTCGTATCGCTGCTGCCGCCGATGCTTGGTTCGCCGCTATGCGCGCTCGCAGCAGGTTAGGAATTGCAATCGCGGCAATAATCAGAATAATGGCGACAACGATCAGCAACTCAATCAATGAGAAGCCCCGTTGGCGCGTCTGATGCCGCATACGATTCACTCCTTACCATTTCTGTTGCATTTCACTTACCTAAGCATATCGCGCCTGCGATTACCCCTGCGATTACTAAAGTGTCGTGTGGTACTTCGTGTAGGGTCGGCTTCCACGCCCGTTCCCCGCACCTGGTTTGTAAAATACGGTTTGCGAAATGCCGTCCTTCGTTTCAAGGCAAGCTCTGGAGAGCCTGGGCTACACCCGCGAAGCTGCAGAAATAAGAAAGGGGCATCGGATGTCGCCATCCGATGCTCCTGGATTGTACCCTTCCCGTTTGGCTTTGACCCTTACTGAATCGCGGGAATCGTGCCAGCGCAAGCGCCCGCCCCAATACCGGCTGCGGTAGGAGGACTCACCGAGCGCACCACTGCGTCCTCGAACGAGCAGAACGACTTGACACCGGTCGAATTGAATAATACCGGGTTGGACGCTACCTGGTAGCCAGCGACGGGGGCAGCTCCGGTTACCGCGTAGTTCAACAAATAACCACTCTTCGCAGTGACGGTTGCGAGTGACAGCGAGCTGTCAATCAGACAAGCGGTTAAAAGTGTCGGAGGGTTCGGACAAGCGGCACCGGCGGCGCCTGGTCCCAGGTTTGTGAGCAAAGGTGCGTATCCAGTCACGGGGTAACTCGACACGTACGAAACTTCGGCAGTGTTAATGGTGCGAATGCCGCTGGCGGCAGACGACTCGTTGGCCGCAATACGGGCGCGCAGCAGGTTCGGGATAGCGATTGCGGCGATGATCAGAATGATCGCCACCACGATCAGCAGTTCGATCAGTGAGAAACCTTTTTGTTTCCGCATTTAATTTGTCCTCGTCTCCGATTATGATTGGCTTGGTCGGATGACCAACTCGCTTGTACTATCGCATTCTGATGGCCAGAGGCCGCAATGAGAGAAAGCAATTGTCCTTCTGGGTGTAAACTCAGTGTTTGCAGCGGAGTTCTGCGGAAGGTCACCCTGTGATTACCTCTTGCCTCTGCCAGTATGACACTTTTCGGGACCCATATTGACAAATTTTGACAATTGCCCCTGGTTCCCATCCTAGTCCGTCTTCATCTTCCTTCAAACCGCCCGTCAGATGCGCAACTCCGCTTCAGGGAACGGACGGCCTCGGCTTTTCTTGCGCTCGTAGAAACTTCCACCGCCGAGACGCCGCGTGCGCTCAGGAAGACTCAATCGCTTTTCTCGGTGGCCTCGGCATATCGGCCGCAGTCTCTGGGTTTCGTTGTAGCGTTTGCGATGGCTAGGGGCAAGCTCTGGAGGTTCGGCGCTACGTGGGTGTCGTTTCGCAAAAAAACAAAGGAGCATCGGATGTCGCCATCCGATGCTCCTTCGCTTGTACCCTTCCCCGCTTTGCTTTGACCCTTACTGAATCGCGGGAATCGTGCCAGCGCAAGCGCCCGCCCCAATACCGGCTGCGGTAGGAGGACTCACCGAGCGCACCACTGCGTCCTCGAACGAGCAGAACGACTTGACACCGGTCGAATTGAATAATACCGGGTTGTTGGCGACCTGGTAGCCAGTGACGGGGGCAGCTCCGGTTACCGCGTAGTTCAACAAATAACCACTCTTCGCAGTGACGTCTGCGAGTGACAGCGAGCTGTCAATCAGACAAGCGGTTGCAAGTGTCGGAGGATTCGGACAAGCGGCACCGGCGACGCCTGGTCCCAGGTTGATGAGCAAAGGTGCGTATCCAGTCATCGGGTAACTCGACGTGTACGAAACTTCGGCAGTGTTAATGGTGCGAATTCCGCTGGCCGCAGACGACTCATTGGCCGCAATACGCGCACGCAGCAGGTTCGGGATAGCGATAGCGGCGATGATCAGAATGATCGCCACCACGATCAGCAATTCGATCAGTGAGAAGCCTTTTTGTTTCCTCATTTTCAATTGTCCTCGTCTCCAGTTTGGAATTTAGTCGGGGGTCCAACTCGCTCGTACTATCGCACTCCGAGGGCCAGAGTTCCAAGTAACGGAAGTCATGCGTCTTTCCGGGGTAAACGCAACATTTTCAGCGGTCTTCCGCGTGAGGGTTACCTTGCCGGTTACCTCTTGAATCTCCCAATCTGACACTTTTCGAAACCTGGCTGACAAATTTTGCCAAGCGCCCAGATCTCCATATCCGCGATGCCGAGAAGAAACCTAAGCGCTTTTTCTGGCCGACCTCGGCGTCTCGGCGGTAGAATGACGCTCGCCGGAGCGCACATGCCGAACCTTCCTTTAAACGCCGATCGCGACATCGCCCGCGCTTCTACTCTGCCCGCATCCCTCTACTTCAGCGCCGAAACTTTTGAGGACGAAAAGGCCAGACTCTTCGCCTCCACCTGGCAGGTCGTCGGGCACGTTCACCAGGCGGCCAGCCCCGGTGACTATTTTACCTTCGACCTTATCGGAGAGCCGCTGCTCATTGCCCGCGGCGACGACGGCATTCTCCGATGCTTTCATAACGTCTGTCGCCATCGTGCCGGTAACCCCGCCTCCGGCTGCGGAAACCGCAAGCTCTTCCGCTGCGGCTATCATGGCTGGACCTACCGCCTCGATGGTGCTCTGCTCCTCACCCCCGAATTCGACGGCGTGCAAGATTTCGATCCTAAAGACTTCAGCCTCGTTCCCGTGCGTCTCGAGGAATGGTTCAACCTCATTTTTGTCAATCTCGACGCCGAGTCTCCCCCGCTGCGCGAATGTCTGGGAGAATTGCCCATCCAGGCCGGCAAGTTCGGTTTCGCGAGCATGAAGTTTTCCGAGCGCCGCACCTACGAAATGAACTGCAACTGGAAGACCTACATCGACAACTATCTCGAGGGCTACCACGTGCCGAGCATCCACCCCGCGCTCAATCGCGAGATCAATTACGGCGCCTACACGGTCGAGCCTCATGCCCAGTACGTCCGCCAGTCGACCCCGATCCGCGGCTCGCAGCCCGGAGACTCCGACCCGCGCCGGTACCAGCGGGCCGGCGATGATCTCTCCACCGACTATTTCTGGGTTTTTCCCAACTGGATGCTCAACTGCTATCCCGATAACGTCCAGCTGAACATCGTCCTGCCGCTCGGGCCCGAGCGCACGCGGGCAATTTTTGAATGGTATTTACCGGAGAAGGACCTGGGCAGCGAAGCAGCCAGCAAAGCTGTGGCCTTCAGCGACCAGATTCAGGCCGAGGACGTGAAGATTTGCGAGATCGTGCAGAAGAATCTCCACTCCCGCAGCTACCACAGCGGCCGCTATAGCGTGAAGCAGGAAAAAGGCGTCCACGCCTTCCACCAGATGTACCGGGAACTGATGCCGTAGGAGCAGGTATCAGGTCTCAGCTGTCAGGTCTCAGGTCTTAGGTCTTAGGTCTTAGGTCTTAGGTCTTAGGCCCTATCCTCTTGAGACGGAGCAAAAGAATCAGACGGCCAACGATGTAAGACCCGGAAACTGAAAGCTAAGACCTGACACCTGACACCTGCCCTTTCAGCTGCGCTTCAACAGCAGACAAGTGATGTCATCGTGCTGTGGAGTGTTGCCAACGAATTGGTCCAATCCGGCCATCAGGCTGCGGAGCAGTTCGGCGGGAGCAGACCCGGACTCGCGATCCACTAGCCGTATCAATTCCGGTTCGCCGTATTCCACATCCTTCGTATTCACCGCTTCCACGACTCCGTCGGTAAAAATCACCAGCCAGTCGCCGCGTTCCAGGCGAGCCGTTCCCACCTGGTAAGCCGCTTCTGCAAATATCCCTACCGGAATGCCTCCCGCCTCCAGCCGTTCCAGCGCGCCGGAGGCCTTCCGCAGAATCGGAACGTTGTGCCCAGCGTTGACATAAACGAGGCTTCCGGTTTCCGGATCCAGTTCGGCAAAAAAGGCGGTGGTGAAGCGAACTCCGCCCATGGTGTTCGAGCAGGAATAGCGGTTCACGCCAGCCACCAGTTCCGCAAGAGGTTCACCGCTGGACGACAACGTGCGCAGACTAGCCTGGAAGGTAGCCATCAACATCGCCGCCGGAATACTCTTTCCCGCCACATCGGCCACCACAAACAGAATGCGATCTTCGCTCAAACTTCGTCCCGGCCTCAGGATCACGTCGTAGTAATCGCCGGCCACCGTGTTTGCCGGACGGGTCGCGTAGGCAATCTGGTATCCGGGAATCTGCAACGGCGCGCCCGGCAGCAACCATGCCTGTATATCTTTGGCGATCTCCAGGTCGCGCTTCATCACAACTCGATCCGCCAGTTCCAGCAGCAGGACGATGAACATCAGCATCCCGCCCCAGAAACGCAAGTCCAGTCCATTGACCTCGACATGATTGTTGCCGTTGGTGTAGGTAGCCCCGCCGGTAGGAAAGAACAGCAGAATCAGAGCCAGCAGCAGCAGCACGCGCCGTGCCGGCGTAAGCTTTTCCAGGATTGCCCAGAACAGCGCCTTCGCCTTCTGCCAGACCCGCCGTACTCGGCGGGGCTCCGCCGGCAGATTGTCCAGCCCCGCCGAGTACAGCCGGTAGCTGGAGCGCGCGTCTTTTTCAAACTGCGACCAGAGCTGGTTTAACTCCAATCCTTCGCTTACCCGATACCAGAACCGCCGGGCTTTGCCCTTAGCTCGGTCTTGTGGGGGAACAGCTTGCTGAGATGAAACCATGGGAAGCAATTATTATAGGGCAGTTCAGTCTGCAGCCTGACCTAGCATCGTCTTTTCCGTTTTCTGTTAATTCCCGCCTCGTGCGCACGGCAAGCCTTGTGCTCTCAATAATATGAACATGTTCAAAATAGTTCTTGACACCCAGTTTGCCAATGTCTTATGTTCATGTTGAACATGTTCAACATGTGTTCCGGAGGCCTAACATGCAAGCGTACGGCAACAACATCATCGTCGTTACCTATGTGGTTTATCTGCTGATCAGTGTCGCCCTCACCGTCTGGGTCGCCCGCACGCTTTACAAGCGGGGCGGCATCTTCCTGGTGGACGCTTTTCATGGCAACGCGGAACTTGCCGATTCGGTCAACCACCTGCTGGTGGTCGGCTTTTACCTGATCAATATCGGCTACGTCTCGCTCGCGCTGAAAACCGCAGAAATCATCGTCACGTCACGGGCGGCAATCGAGTTGCTGAGCGACAAAGTGGGCATGGTGCTGCTGGTTCTCGGCGGGATGCACTTCTTCAACCTATTCGTTTTCTCCCGCATCCGCAGAAACTCGCAGTGGTCTCGCCGGCCGGTGCCGCCTCCGCCACCGGTCGCGCCGGACGCCATGCTCAACCTGGCCACGCCGCGTTAACCGGAGATTTTGATTTTGGGTGGCGCAGCGCTTTAGCGCTGCGGTAACTGATTTGTCTTGACGCCGGATTTAGCCGCTGAGGAGCGCTCAACATGCAGAAACTCTACGTGCTCTATGATTCCAACTGCGAGTTGTGCTGCCGTTTGAAAGACTGGCTTCGCGAACAGCACTCGTGGATCGCCCTGGAGATGATTCCTGCCGGCTCGCAGCCTGCCCGGAAGATATTTCCAGAACTCGAACAGATCGCCAGCCAGAACGACCTCGCCGTAATCAGCGATGAAGGTGCGGTGTATTTGAACGACCGTGCCTGGATCATGTCCCTTTCGCGCTGGCTGAGTTCAACCAGTCCGGAAGCGATCGCCGCCGAACTGCGTAACATTGTGCTCGAACCTTGCACTCTGCCGGAAGGCAGCATGTCGCCGCCGGATATTCGGGACTACCTGCAATGACCGTGACAAAGACAATGACAATGACAAAAACCGAGAAGAAGATGAAGACGAATTCGACCGTCAAGAACCGAACGACCCCCCGCGCAGAAGATACCCGCCGCAAGATCTACGAAGCGGCGCTGGAGCTTTTCCGCGAAAAAGGATTTGAACCGACCACCATGCGCGACATTGCAGCGAAAGCCGGAGTCGCGCTCGGTGGCGCCTACTACTACTACTCGGCCAAGGACGCCATCGTGCTGGACTTCTACCGCCAGATGCAGGAAGGCAGCGACGGAGCCGTCCTCGAGGCTCTTGCCGGGCGCAAGAAACTCCGGGACCGGATTCGATGTGTGCTGGAGAAGCGCCTGGAACTGTTGGAGCCGAACCGCAAGTTCTGCGCCGCGCTCTTGCGTCATGCCCCCGACGGCGCCGATCCGCTCTCGCCCTTCAGTGAGGAAGCTCGCCCTATCCGCGAACACGCCATTGAGCACATGCGCATCGCGGTCGAAGGCGGCGATGTGAAGGTGCCATCCGATTTGCGGCCGCGCCTGCCCTACCTGCTCTGGCTTTATCAGATGGCGCTGATCATGTTCTGGCTCTACGACCGCTCGCCCGGCCAGGAACGAACGCGCCGGTTAATGGATAGGAGTCTGGGTCTGCTGGTCAACCTGCTGCGGATTTCCACCTTGCCGCTAATGAAACCGCTGCGCAAAGCCGCGCTGGAGCTGGTCGAAGACGTGGAGGCGTAAGCCAGGTGCTCACTCATCCGCGTTTTGTGCGATGAGTGGGCTGCCGAAAAGGCGAACTGCTCCCGCGTACAATTCTTCAGAACAGGCGCAATTGCTGATCCGTCTGTTCAACGGTGTGTACCCGCTGGCCTCGCCGTGCGTATTTCGTGCTAATCCCATACTTTTCCCGCAGACGCGCCATCTGCAGCGACAACCGCTGCGCGTATCCCTTCGGCAGAAATGCCCGATTCTCATAGCGCCTCTTGTAGTCGTCAACCAGGGCAGGGAAGTGTTCCTCAAGAAACGGCAAGAACACCGCGGCCGAGCACGGCTTCAGAAACAAGGGATTGGCGAAGATATACTTCGCGCCCGCCTCACTGGCGGCCTTCACCAACGCCTCCAGATCGTCCGGTCGGTCGGTAATTTCCGGCAGCACCGGAGCACAGATCACCCCCGCATCCACGCCCGCAAGATTCAACTGCCGAACCGCCTCCAGCCGCAGATCCGGACGCGGCGCCCGTGGCTCCAGCTTGCGCGCCAGCTCTGCATCCACCGTGGTCACGGTCACATTCACAAAGATTCGGTTATGCTCGGCGACCCGCCGCAGGATCTCCGCATCGCGCGTGACCAGATTCGACTTGGTCACAATTCCAATCTCCAAGCCAGAATGTTTTGTCAGCTCCTCCAGAATGGCGCGCGTCACCTCAAAGCGCCGCTCCGCCGGCTGATATGGATCCGTCGCCGTGCCAATCGCAATCTCTTCGCCACGTTTCACTTTTTTCAATTCCGATCGCAGGAGCGCGGCGGCATGCTGCTTGGTGAAAATCTTTCGTTCAAAATCCACGCCGTCGCGCAGTTCCATAAATTCATGGGTATAGCGCGCGTAGCAATACTTGCAGGCAAACTCGCATCCGCGATAAGGATTTATGGCCCAGGTAAAAGGAAGCCGGCGAGCGCTCACCACCCGGTTAAGAAGAGATCGAGTCCCGAGCGTGAAGTACTCGACATTGTGGCCCTCGCGCAGCGACTCGCCGGCAGCGGCGAGGCGCGCGATGCCCACCAACCTTGATTGGCACTCTGGGCGGGACTCGGCATCCGGGAGCAAGGGAAGTGAAGCCATGGGCGCGGCGATCATTCGCCATTTGTTCGCCTACAATATCTCCAGTCTGAGCTCTTGTCAAATGGGCAGCGGTGCATAACGGCGAGGTTCTGGACTTCCTGGGCCGCCCAAGTTCGCGGCGGGGACGGAATTTCATATCGGTAAAATCGAAATGGTTGCCATCACTGGCGCGCGGCGCGTTTTCCGATTTCAGATCGTCCGCTCATTCGGTCGCGAAGTCGAGGGCGTAGACTTCCTGCGTGCCCACGTCGCGCAGCAGCAGAGGAGCGCCGTCCGGCGTCAGGCTGCTCCACGGATAATTCGAAAATTCCACCCGCCGGAAATCCTTCAGCCCCGTCACCCGCTCCAGTTTCCGATCTGCCATGCGCACACGGGAGATCGCGGGGTCCAGCCCCGACCCGGAATCAAAATAAAGATACTTGCCGTCGCGAGTCCAGGTCAGAGCGCCGATGTCGGTCTTGGCCAGCTCCGTCCATTTCTGGGTCGCGAAATCGTAGAGCATCAACTTCAGGCGGTCGGTAGTAGTAGCGGCCAGGAAACGCCCGTCGGGCGACAATGCCGGAACGATCAAGCTCTCGGAACCGGGAAGCACTGAGACCTTCCCTGTCTGGATATCGAGCGTCTCGAAGTCGGTCCGGTTGTTGTTGCTCCCCTTGCCTTGGAGTCTCTGAAAGACGATCGATTTGCCGTCCGGAGCCCAGTCCCCATAGAACGCGTCGCTAGCCGGATCACTAATCAATTGCTGCGGAACACCCCCTGCGGCTGCAATCGCATAGATTGCTCCATCCTTCCCCGGATCCCACCCTCCAAATAGAATCTTCTTTCCATCCGGAGACCAGGTGGGCAAAGCCGCCCGGAACGGTGGACGCGTGAGCTGCAACTTGTCGCTTCCGTCAATCCGACTGCGCCAGAGCGCCTGCTCCGGGTACGTGACATAGACCACCCACTGGCCGTCCCGTGAGAAGCTCACGTCGCTGATCGAGACCCCCGCAAGATACGGCACGAACTCACCCGATTTCGCATCGAAGCGCTCCAGCTCCCCACGGGGCTGCTCGCCAATCGTGAAAATTCGTTTTCCGTCCAGACTGGGCTGTGGAGCATGGAAGCTCAACGGGCCCGAGGTCAATTGCACGGGCGCGGGATTCGCCTTATGAAAAAAATCTCCCTTATCCCGAATAGCCCACAGGTCCCCTCTGCCGTTATGGAAGCCTTGAAAAACGAAATACTTCCCGTCCGGAGTCCAGTTACCAGTCCTCTCCCCCGGTGGCTCCTGCCAGTTTGGCAACAGGCGATGCATACGGCTCCCGTCGGCCTTCACTTCCCAGAGGTGGACACCACCCGTCGCCTCGCCAACTGTAAACCGCAGGGCGCGACCGTCCGGCGACCAGCGCAGCCAGTAGGTAAAGTCTGGCAGGCTGGCAAACTTGTGCGTAGCATTGGTCTCCGGGTTGACAACCTGGAGATCGCTGCCGTGCGGAACCAGCAGATCGCCATTGGGCATCCAGGTTCCGTCCGTGGCAACCACACTACCCAACCGGCGTGGTGATCCTCCCAGAACTGGTACCGCCCACAGGGGCAGTTCCAATTCAGTGCCGGTGAATGTGCCGATGAGAAGTTCCGATTTGTCCGGCGAAATATTGTCGAGGGCGACATTTTGAAACGGTGTCGGAACCGGAACTGTTTCCCCACCGCTGGCGGAAACCTGCGTCACCACGAAGTGGCCGCCCACGGACTCCTGAACAAAGAGGCGCGGCCCGTCGGTAAGGACAGTGGCGGTCACCTGGCCGCTGAATGTTTTCGGCAGGCCGTCGTGGGTAATCTGGGTTGACCCAGTGATCCGCGGCGGAGGCAGGCTGGGACGAAGCAGCCAGGCAACCACTCCCACTGCCAGCAACGCTGCCGCGCCGAGCGCAATCAGCTCTCCCCGACACCTTGCGTTCAGCTGGTGGCGGCGGCGCAGCCTGTGTCGTCCCGGTATACACGGAGACTGCGCCGGTGCGGCCCGACTCCACCTCCCGCCGCAGACGCTTCAGATCTACGCCCACTTCCGAAGCACTCTGATAGCGAAGCTTGCGATCTTTCTCCAGCGCCTTGTTGGTGATCTGCTCGAGTTCCACCGGCAGATTCGGATTTAGTCGGACCGGCGACACCGGAGCCTTGTGCAGAATCGCATCGAACACCATCGCCGAGGTGTTTCCTGAAAAAGCAGGCAGCCCCGTTGCCATCTCGTACAACACCGCACCAAACGAGAACAGATCGGTTCGTGCGTCGAGTTCGTCGCCCGCGGCCTGCTCCGGCGACATGTAGGCGATCGTTCCCACCGCCGTCCCCGGACTGGTGAGGTGCAGTTCGCTCATCACGGTTGGCGACGCGCCCAGCGAGGCGGCCGAACTGCTCTGCCCCGGCGCTACTTTCGCCAAGCCGAAATCCAGAATCTTGGCGTGCCCATGCTCGGTGACGAAGATGTTGGCCGGCTTGATATCGCGATGGACGATCCCTTTTCGATGCGCCGCATCGAGACCTTCCGCAATTCCCACCGCGAGCGTCAGCAACTCCTCCGTCGGCAAGGGCCGGCCGAGGATGCGATCGCGCAGTGTCTTGCCTTCCAGCGCTCCATCACGATGAAGTACTGGCCGTCCTGCTGGCCGATTTCGTGGATAGTGCAGATGTTGGGATGATTGAGCGCGGAAGCTGCCCGCGCCTCGCGCTGGAAACGTTCGAGCGCCGCCGCATCAGAACCCAGTTCAGGAGGGAGAAACTTCAAGGCCACACGCCGGCCGAGAGTGACGTCTTCGGCCTCATAACCACTCCCATGCCGCCACCGCCGAGCTTCTGCAGGATGCGGTAGTGCGAGATGGTCTGGCCGATCATTTGGCGTCGAGTCTTGGCGCAGAATCTTACTTCGGTGGAATAGGCAAGTCAATGAAACGCGAGAAAGTTAGCCCGGTGTTCCAGGATCACACCGAACCGTGATGGCTGTCACTGGACGGGCAACCAAAAGAGGGTAGCTTTGGCTCGAATTTCCGAGTCCTTCCCTCCTGATAGGTCCTGCCCGCAAGACCACATCAAGGCAACTCGGAAACGCTCCGGTTTTCAGTTGCGGGAGGCCTTTGTCGGAGGCTCTCAATGGCGTTCCGATTTGAGTTCGACCCAGGAAGCAAAACTCTGTTGGGCCGATATGAGGGGATTCTCGCTGATGAATCGGCCGGAGAGTTTTACCGGGCGGTTCGAAAATATTCGATCGCGACCGACGCCCGTGCCGGCATTTGGGACTTCTCATCCGTTGCCGAGGTAACTCTATCCACCAGTTTCATACGGGACGTAGCAAGTCGGGAACCGGCCATGCCGGACGCGGCCAGGCGTCCTCGCATTCTGGTTGTCTCAGCCACGGCTGGATATGGTCTGGCTCGCATGTTTCAGATACTGGGAGAGCCAAAACGGCCGCTGCTGAAAGTCGTCCGCACCATGGACGAGGCTTTGGCAGCCCTGGGCGTTCAATCCCCGCACTTCGAGCCTTTAGAGCAATTGCTTCCGAGATAGGGCCACAGAAGAAATCGGATTTGCGAACACCTGACTACTGGTGAGGAGGGTTGTCGGGAGGCGGAGCCGGCTTAGCCCCAGTCTTTGGACCGGGATCGGGATCGCCGGCGGCTGGCGCGGCTGGCGTGGTCGTCATTGCACTTTCGGGATTGAGCAGGTGATCGGGGCTGGGGCCTAATCCGAGTTTGATCAGGGCTCGGGAGTCTGGAGTGGTCTTCGACTGCCATCCCTGATCGGCCTGATAGCGCTGCATTGCGGCCTGGGTGGCGGCGTCCCACTTGCCGGTGGGCTCGCCTTGCAGGTAATGCTCACGGATGAGCGCGGTCTGAATTTCGCGGGTGCGGGTTGAGTCAATCGCTTTCTGGCCGCGCTTCCTCGAGCCTCTCTTGCCGTGGGAGCTTTTCTTGCGGGTTGAGGCGCTGGTGGGATGCTGCTGGGCTGGCGTTGCGGCGGTTTGCGGCGGTTGCGCTGGCTGGGGGCGACGTCTGCGCTATGGCGAAACCCTGAACGGCTAGGCAGAGCAGGGTCGAGAACCCCAATTGTCGCCAACGCCGAACTTGAATCGCCAAGCGCATCTATAGACCTCAGCCTTTCGCAGCGCCTGAAGGCGCTAACACCCGCGACACTTGCGGCATGCCTAAAGGCATGCCCTGATACGAACCTTACTTACCATTGCGCCGGCAACCGCCGAGCTGCGCTCGGCCTGGACGGGCGAGGGCGCCCGTCCCCACACGAGCAGGTCCCCACACGAGCAAGCAAATAAAAAACGGCGAGACCGGGCCACCTTTATCGTCCCCGAAATGGGGAAGGAGCGCCAGTCTCGCCGGAGTGATTATCGGTTACGGAAGTGTGCCTGCCAGGAAAATGGTTCCATCCTGGGCCCTTGCGCCTCGCGGACGCACCAGGAATACAACATCCTGCCCGCTCTTCAGCAACGACTCGATCTTGGTGAAGTCGTCGGGAGAGTTCACGGGCTGTTTGTTCACCTCCAGAACCACGTCGCCACGATTCAGGCCCAGATCCTCGGCGAACGATCCCTGCTTCACGTCCGACACAACCACGCCCTTGCTGGCGGTAATGCCCATGCGATCGGCGAGATCGGGAGTGATGCTGCGAACCGTCACTCCGAACTTGCTGGCCTTGGGAGTTTCCTCGTTCTGGTTTTCTTCTTCTTCGCCCAGGCGGGAAGCGAACAGTTTGGAGCGATCGGCGATGGTCACCGTCGTGTCCTGCTTCTTGCCGTTGCGCACAAAGGCCAGTTTGGCCTTCGAGCCGGGCTTGCGGGAAGCGATGTCAGCCACCAGATCGTCGCCGCTCTTCACGTCTTTGCCATCGACGGAAGTGATGGTGTCTCCGATCTTGAGGCCCGCTTCGTCGGCTGGACTGCCGGAGACCACGTTCGATACCGTCACACCCGACCCGTAAATGCGCGCGATGGCTGGATTGGGCTGGGCCGTGAACTCGATGCCGATCGACCCGCGCGAAACGCGGTGTTCGGGGCCGATCAACTGGTTGTAAACCTGCGTCACGGTATTCGAAGGCATAGCAAATCCCACGCCCGCGTACGAACTGGTCTCGGTCAGAATGGCGGTATTGATGCCGATGACTTCGCCCGCCATGTTCACCAGCGGTCCGCCGGAATTGCCGGGGTTAATGGCGGCGTCGGTTTGAATAAACGACTGGAACTGACGGTTGGGAACGATGTTGCGTCCCTTGGCCGACACGATGCCCGCGGTCACGGTTTCCTGAAGTCCGAAAGGACTGCCGATGGCGAGCACCCAGTCACCGACTTCCATACCGTCGGAGTTGCCGAGTTTGGCGGCGGGGAGCGGACGGTCGAGATCGATCTTGATCACGGCCAGGTCGGTCTCCTGATCCATACCGATCACTTTGGCATCGTGGCCGGGAGAAGCCGGATTTTCATCCTGCAACTTGACGCGAATGCGATCGGCCTTCTCCACCACGTGACGGTTGGTGACGATGTAGCCCTTGGAATCCACAATCACGCCGGAACCGAGCGAGCGTTGGCGGATAGTGCCAGCCTCGGGGCCACCCTGACCGCCTGGGCCGCCGAAGAACTTGTCAAAGAAATCCTGGAACGGGGTGTCTTCGTCACCACCCTGATCCTGATCGGGATCGGGACGGACACGCTGCCGGTGGTGCGGACTCTTGATGGTTGACTCGGTATTGATGTTGACCACGCTCGGCTCAAGCTGCTTGGAAATCTGAGAAAAGGCGGTCGAGAGCTGCTGGGGAGCGGGAATGGTCAACGGGGTTGCGTCCGATGCCTTCTGGCCCTCCTTGCCTTTGACGCCATAAGAAACGACGGTACCAATCAGAATTCCAACCGTCAGCGTGGCCAGAATCGTAAGTGTGTACGCCCAACGGTTGGCTTTGAGACGCACCCAAAAGGCGCTTTCGCGCGAATCCATTTCTTTCCTCCTGAAACTGCCTAATTGTTCATTATACCTTCGCGCCAGGCAGGGATCGGTGCGAAGGCCATGCTAATCATTAGACGCAGAAAACCGGTCGCGTTAACGGATTTCCGCTTATTTCGACGCTAAAGTTTTAGCGTCATCAGGGCCAGGAACAATCCGGTATAGGCGGCGATGATCAGCAGAACGAGCAAAGCGCCAAAACTGAGGACGTTGAAGATTCCCCACGGCTTCTGCACCGCGCCTATGGCCAGCTTCCAAAGTCCAAAACAACTGGCGAGGGCGCAGGGTGGCACCAGAATCAGCCCAATCGCCCGTCCGTGCGCCACGCGGGGAAAGACGATGAGGAAGGTCACCGCGGGAAGAAAGATCAAGGCCGGGACAATGGCCAGCGGAGCGCCGATGAGGAACGCTCGTTCCCTGTTTTTGTCTTGTACGGTCATCGACTCGTTCCGTCAGGGCTGCCAATCGAGCGCATAAATCTCAGGACTGCTGATGTTGCGGGTTACCAGCAGAGAATCATCCGGTCCCAAACCGCTCCATTCTGACTGCGGTCCCCACAAGCGGTGAATATCTTTCAAACTGACCAGGCGCTCCAGGCGGTGATTCGCGATCCGCACGCGGAAGAATGCTGGATCTTCCGTAAGAATGGAATCGAAATACAGGTACTGTCCGTCATGCGACCAACTCGGATATCCGATGCCCATCCGCGCCAGTTCAGTCCATTGTTGATTGGTACGATCGAACAGCATCAGCGCGTCAGAATTCGTCGTGATCGCCGCGATGTAACGCCCATCGGGAGACCACCGGGGCGAGAAGAAGTTTTCTCCTGCCGGAACGGGGGAAATCTTCCGCGTCTCCAGGTCAAGAATGCTGATCTTGTTGCTGATCGCCCCCAGGTCGCTCAACGACAGGACGATTGACTTGCCGTCCGGCGACCACCCGGGGTCAAAACCCGCCGTGGCTCCGGGGATCAACTCTCGCAGGCCCTGTCCATTCGCTGCCACCAGGTACGCCCGCCAATCCGTATTCAGTGTTCTCGCCATAAACACGATCTGCTCTCCGTCGGGGGACCAGCGCGGCAAGGTCGCTTGCATTACGCTGGGATCACTGAGTTGAATTCGATCGCTGCCATCGATTTTGCTGGACCAAAGAGTCTGCTCCGGAACCGAAACGTAGGCCACGCGCTGGCCGTCCGCGGAAAATGCCAGGTCCGACGCAGACACGCCTCCGAGAAACGGTACGAACGATCGCCCGTCATAGCGCAGCACCTCGGATCGCGGCAGGCCACCCATGGCGAAGATCTTCTTTCCGTCCCGGGATGGAACCGGCAGCCAGAAATCCAGCGGGCCATTCGTCAATTGCACGGGCTTGGCTTTTAATTGAAACCACGAACGCCGTTCCGGAAGCGCCCAGAGGCTGTTTCGGCCTTCACGAAAGCTGGTGAAGAGAAAATATCTTCCGTCCGGCGTCCATCGCCCGCAGCATTCGTGCGGCGCAGGGCTCCAGTTCGGGAGCAGAGGATGGGGCTGACTCCCGTCGCGGTTGAGTTCCCAGAGTTCCTCGAAACCAGTCTTCATGTCAGATACGGTCAGGCGGATTTTCCGCCCATCGGGAGAAACCCGCGCACCTTCGACCATGCCGCCAAGGGAGGCGAGTTTCCTGGCATCGGAACCGTCCGCATTTGCCTCGTAGATGTCAGACCCGTCGGCGTAAAGCAAACGATGTCCATCCGGTGACCACATGGCGGAGTGACCCGCCATCGTCTCCAGCGGTCGCGGCGAACCAGCGGGCAGAGGAAGAAGCCAGATCGGGCCTTCTTTGTTGGTGCCCCCAAAACTGCTGATGATTATCGATGATCCATCGGGTGCGATATCACCGAGAAAGGTATTCTGGAACGGCGTCGCAACCAGTGCGCTATCGCCACCGGAAACGGAAACCTCGGCCAGTGCGATGCGGTCTTTGTCCGCGGCGTTGAAATAGAGCCTCTGCCCATCCGTGACCAGCGCGCCGAGCTGATGAACCTTGCCGCCGCTGGTGAGCTGAGTGAATCCTGTAATTCGCGGCGCGGACTTCGGCATTTGCTCGAATGTGAGGCCGACGAGCAGAACCGCTAGACAGCCAGCGGCGATGAACGCCAAACGCTTCAAGGACCGGGCTGCAGGCTCGCTTGATGGGATGGAGTCCGCCGGTAACGGTGCGGTTTGATTGCCCGCATGCGGAACCTTGATGGAAACCGGCGCGATGAAGCGGTATCCCCTGCGGTAGAGCGTCTCCACAAATCTGGGATTGTCGGATTCATCACCCAGAGCCTGCCGCAGTTTCTTGACTGCGCTGTTGAGGCTCAAGTCGAAATCAACAAAAGTGTCGGACGGCCAGAGACGGGTCTGCAATTCTTCCCGGGTGATCACCTCGCCCGGCCGCTCGAGCAGGACCGTCAGCACTTGAAAGGGCTGTTCGTTGAGTTTGATCTTCACCCCAGACTTGCGAAGTTCGCGAGCCTGCAGATCAACTTCAAAGAGTCCGAACTGCACTGTCGTCGGATTCACGGCGGGGCGTTCCATCGAGCCATCCTGCTTCGTGTTCGTGAGTGTACACCGAAAACGGATTCTTTCTCCTGAGAGCCAATAATCACTTTTGCGCTTGATCTCTTTGTTTTCAATTTCTTAGCCGATCACTTTCATTTCCCAGCCGAGTCATCGGGGAACCATTGTTCTGCCTGGTGGCAAGCGCCACATTGAGCGCCAGTTCCGACAAGACGGGACCACCCAGGAGGAAACGACCATGAAGAAACAGACGTTCCAACTCGCATCGCTTTGCTTACTTATGTTCGCCGTCACGCTGGCCCAAGCCCAGTCCAAGATTACAGTCAAGGTGCCCTTTAACTTCGTGATTTCCGACAAAACATTTCCGGCGGGTCAGTATTCGGTCTCGACAACGCGGGACCACTTCACCGTGCAGGATTCCACCGGCAAACCGGTCTTCATCGGGATCGCCAATGCAATCAGCGGACGCCGAGTCGGCGAAACTGGCCAGATCGTCTTCCACTGCTACGATGACGACTGTTTCCTGTCAGAGTTTTGGACGCCCACGCGGGACAATGGCAGCCAGCTACTGCCATCCCGCTACGAAGCGGAATTGGCGAAGCATCGGAAAGGAACGGAGTTTGCGCTGCTCGAGCAACCGCAGAAGCGCTGACGGTCGATTCGGAACCGAACGCGCGTGGTCACCCGAGGCTATTTGGCCTCATACACGGTCTTGCCTCCGACTACGGTACGCAGAACTTGCGTCTGTAGAATTTTCGGCGGCAGGGCGGCGGTGATGTCCTGATCGAGAACGACAAAGTCGGCCAGCATGCCCGGCTCCAGCTTGCCTTTTTGCTTTTCGGCGAACTCGGCAAAAGCTGCACCCGTGGTGTAGGCGGCGATCGCCTGCTCGATATTCAGTTTCTGCTCAGGATAGTAACTTTTCTTTCCGTCTTCGCTGGTGCGGGTAAGCGCGGCGTAGATTCCGCGGAATGGGGTAACGGGCTCGACCGGATAATCCGTACCGAACGCGAGGATCACACCGTGGCGCAGGAACTCAGCCCACGCGTAGGAATGCTCGGCACGCTTTGGCCCAAGACGCGACTCGGCCCAAGCCATATCCGTGAGCAGGTGATTGGGCTGCATGGACGCTATGACCTTGAGATCCTTGAAACGCGCAATCTGTTGCGGCGTGGTGACCTGGGCGTGCTCAATGCGAAGGCGGTAATCGGTTCCGCCGTCGGCCGCTTTGACTTTGCCTTCTTTTGCCGCCTTCTCGGCCTCGGCGAAGGCATCTAGCGCCATCTGCACTCCTTTGTCGCCGATGGCGTGGAAGCCGATCTGATATCCGGCCAGCACCCGCTCCCTGGTCATGGCATTCAGCTTGGCCACTTCGTATTGGGGCAGGCCGCTGTTTTTCGGATCGTCACTATAGGGTTCAAGCAATGCGGCGGTCTTCGAGCCGAGCGAACCATCCATGAAGCCTTTCAGCATTCCGGTGTGGAGCATGTTGTCGGAGGCGGGATGGGAGTCGCGCTTCTTGTTGAGTTCTTCGATCGAGTCGTCGAAAGGCAGCCATTCAGAAATTCTGGCGGTCAACTTTCCCTCGCGCTCGAGTTCCTCATAGATCTGAAAGTCTTCCCACTGCGAGTTGTCCTGCGCGGAGGTGATGCCGTGGCTGGCTAGATCGGCGAGAGCCACTTCGATGGCTTGGCGCAGTTTGTCGTGCGTCGGTTTGGGAATGACGGCGCGCACTGCTTCCTGCGCGGTTTCGCGAAGAATGCCGTTAGGCGTGCCGGCTTCATCGCGGTCGATTTTTCCGCCTTCAGGATCGCGGCTGGCGACAGTGATACTGGCAAGTTGCAGGGCGCGGGTGTTGGCCACTGCAATATGCCCATCGACCCGCGTCAGAAAGACCGGATGGCCGCTGCTGACCTCGTCCACATCCCAGCGCGTGGGCAGAACTTGGACCGGCCAGAGAGTTTCGTCCCAGCCGCCGCCGACAACCCAGTCTCCGGGCTCCGCTTTTTCGACTTGAGCCTGGATGCGCTCGCGAAACTGATCGAGCGTCTTGACGCCGACCAGATTCACCGTCATCTTCTCCAGACCGGCGCGGGCCAGGTGCATGTGGGCGTCATTGAATCCGGGCATGACGAAGCGACCCTCGAGGTCCACGATCTTGGTTTCTGGTCCCTTCAACTTCATGATCTCGTCGCGTGCGCCGACGGCGAGGATGCGGTCACCACGGATGGCCAACGCCTCGGCGCGTTTGCCCGCTCCCAACGAAGCCGTGGGATCAACAAACCCGGTGTAGATGTTGCCGCGGGTAAAGATCAGGTCGGCCTTTGGCTTGGGAGTGCTCGGCGCGGGGAGTCGCTCTGCGCCTGCGCAGCACAGGCCGCAGCCGAGGTTAACAGTAGAAGTAGAATCGGAGCGATTCGCGTCATCGTTATTCTCCTGAGAGCCGTGCCCTCAGCGGCTAAAGCCGAATTCAATAGAATGCACTTACCGCAGCGGTGAACCGCTGCGCCACCCAAATTCAAAACCATGCACTTACTGCAGAGGTGAAGCTGCGCCACCCAAAATCAAATGCGATGCTGACTCTTTCCGCGGTCTTTCAAGCCGTGTCCTAGTCAAGCCGATCTATGAAACGCGCTCTGACTATTCTCCTACCCCCGATAGTGCCAACATTGTAAGCAGAATGCGCCTTAGGCCGAGGCTTCGTCCATCGCAATCGAACCATTCTTGCAACGTGTGGGCGCCGCCTCCGGAACCGCCGCCTCCGATGGCGATGGCCTCGCGGCCGAGCGACAGCGGAATATTGGCGTCGGTAGAGGCGCGCTGCACTTGGGCGTTGTTGCCCAACTGGGCATCGACGGCGCGAATTACCTTGAGCAGGCGGGCATCGGGGGCGAGTTCGCCGGCGGGACGATTTCCGATCTCGAGCACTTCACTTTGCAGCACCTGCGGCCGCCGGGTTCCGTGCTGAGCAGCGGCTCGATTCTCTAATGCGACGGCCTGCTCCAAGGCGAGGCGCAGCGACCGCTCCAGTCGGTCAATTTCGGCCATCGAGGTGGAGCGCAGGTCGACTCTCATACTGGCGGATTCCGGAATCGAATTCACGGAAGTTCCACCGCGAATCACTCCTATATTGAACGTGGTCTTGGGCGAGGTAGGAACCGGCGTTTGACTGAATAGCCTCAATCGCGCGGGAGAGCGCAATAATGGGATTGGGTGCACCGAAATCGCTCCAGGAGTGGCCGCCTGGACCGCGCGCGATGACTTCGAAGCGACGGCTGCCGAGGGCCTCGGCTACCACGGTGTCGGTTCCGGCGCCATCGACAATCACGCTGTAGGCAATCGCATCGCGCCAGCGCGGCGTCGCGAATACATGGCGCATGCCGCGCAGATCACCTTCGCCTTCTTCGCCGACGTTTCCGATGAACAAGAATGGCAGGCCATGCGAAATGCGCGCGCTGGCGAGCACGCTGGCCACGGCCAGCATGGCCGCAATGCCAGCGCCGTTGTCGGCGACTCCCGGGCCATATAACCGGCTGCCCTGCTGCCGGATGTGCAACGGCGTGGCGGCTGGAAACACGGTATCGATGTGCGCGCTGAGCGCAACGTAACGGGTGCCGTAACCGGGACGAATGCCGAACACGTTGCCGACCTCATCCACCTGCACGTCAAGGAGACCGAGTTCGCGGAAACGATCGGCCAGCCAGAGGCCCCGGGCAGCTTCTCCGAACGGGAGGCGCGGGCACCCGCGTCGCCTCCATCTGCCACTGCACAAACTGCGATTCCTGCGAACGGAAGCGGTCAAACGCGACGCGCACTTCCGGCGAGCCGGCGAGTCGAGCGACTTCCTCCTGCACCGGGGGATAGGAATCGGAAACTGCCACTTGGGGGATGGGGTCCATGGCTTGCGCTTATCTTATAATGGCACGGCGTGGTTTCAGGGTTTCATAGTTGTAAGACTTCCCGGAACGATCTTTGAGACTCTGCAACCTGGAAACCTTCCATGCCGTGTCCCGCCCTTTAGGAGGTATCGTCGTGAAAACCGTCCTCAAGAGTATCGGCATTGTCGTCGCGATGTTGATTGTGATTGCAGTCGTGGTCCCGTTCCTGGTGAACGTCAACGCTTTCCGTCCGCAGATTGAGTCGAGCCTCAGCTCGGCGCTGGGAAGGCCAGTGAAAGTCGGCAATTTGAGCCTGAGCATCATCTCGGGCAGCGTGGAGGCCGACCAGCTCTCGATCGCCGACGATTCGAAATTCAGCAGTGCGCCGTTTATTCAAGCGAAGGAGCTGCAGGTAGGTGTCGAACTGTTGCCGCTCATATTCAGCAAGCAGCTCAACGTCACCCAGCTGCGTATCGAGCATCCGCAAATCACTTTGCTGCGCGACCGCGATGGAGTCTGGAATTTCTCGTCGCTCGGAAATCAGTCGGGGCAACCGGCCAAAGCGGCCGAAAAAACGTCCAGCGCGCCGGCGAATGTAAACGTGGCCAAGCTCGACCTGACCGGCGGAACGGTCACGCTGGGATCGACCACCGGCAAACGGAAACCTATCGTCTATGACAAGGTCACGGTTTCGATGCGCAATTTTTCTTTTAATAACGCGTTTCCGGTCACTGCTTCGGTTGGCTTGCCTGGCGGCGGCAGCTTGAAAATCGACGGCACCGCCGGTCCGATCAACTCGACCGATACCTCTCTCACCCCGGTGAAGGCGAACGTGACCCTCAAGAAACTCGATCTCGCGCAGTCGGCTGTCGTTGACCCGGAGCTGGGCATCGCTGGATTAGCGGATTTCGAGGGCACGCTCACTTCTGACGGACACATGGCAAAGGCCAACGGAACCTTGAAGGCCACGTCGTTGAAGCTGGTTCCCAAGGGCTCTCCTGCCGGAGTGCCCGTCCAGGTCGTATTCGCGGTGGAGCACGATTTGAAGCAGGAGACTGGGAAAGTGCTGCAAGGCGACGTTGGGATCGGCAAAGCGCTGGCGAAACTCACCGGCACTTACGATATGCACGGAGAAACTACTTCCATCCAAACCAAGCTGACCGGGCGAAGCCATGCCGGTCGACGACCTGGAAGGCATGCTACCCGCGCTCGGCGTGGTTCTTCCCACGGGTTCGAAGCTCAAGGGGGAACGCTTTCGTTGGAGATCGACTCCAATGGCCCGCTCGACAAGCTGGTTTCCAACGGCTGGGTAAAGATGAGCAACACGGCGCTCGAGGGCTTCAGCGTGACCTCGAAGCTTTCGGCGATTCCGGGGCTGGGTGGCAAGCAATCCGGCAATGACACCGTGATCGAGAACCTGAGTTCCGATGTGCGGAATGCGCCGGAAGGTACACGGCTCGACAAGATCAACCTGGTGGTCCCGTCGCTCGGAACCGTTACCGGCGCGGGTACGATCAGCCCCGACCAGGCACTCGACTTCAAGATGCTGGCCAACCTGGCCGGCGCCGGGGCCGGTTTGACGAAAGTCGTCGGCCTTGGTGCGGGCGGCATCCCCGTGGCCATTGGAGGCACAACTTCGAACCCAACCTTCGCGCCGGACATGAAAGCGGTAGCCAACGGCAAGCTGAAAAGTCTGATACCCGGCAAGAGCAATCCGCTGGGCGGACTGTTCGGAAAGAAAAAGCCCGACTAGGACGGTTCTCGGAAGACGCTGATGCGACGCGCCGGCAGAATCGCATGCCTTGTGATCTCGACCTGGTCCTTGTTCATCGCCGGGAGATGTGTCGCACAGGCTCGCGATTTGCGCAAATATCCGATCGCGCTTCACGACCTCGTGAACCCCGGGGATCGTCTGGCGGCTCAGGATCTTCACTTCGATGCGAGCTTCGCTCAGGGGGCACTGGAATACGTGCGATCTGGCGATTCCGGTGTGCTTGCGGGTCTGGGGAAGTCACCCGCCGCCACTCACCTGCTCAACCACGCGCGGAACTTCGACTATGACGTGCCCAAGGACTCAGCCGAAGCGCTAGTCGCCTATCTATTGACGCCGCGAGACAAGCATCTGGAGGAAGCGGAGGCCTGCGAGCAGAGCCTCGCGTTCTTCTCCGGCCCCATGCTCGACGATCCTCACTGGGTTGAGGATACTTTGCGCTACCTTCCGGAGGACTTCCGCTTTCGTGGCTCCCTGTTCTTGACGTTCGGATACGACATCGGCGTTGCGATCAGTCCAACTGCGTCCCTGAACTGCGCGCATCCGCATTTCAAGGGACATCCACGCGAGCTGATGTATTACGCCATCCATGAACTCCACCACGTCGGCTTCATGACCTATCAACCTCCTCCCAAACTTTCCGAGTTGAAAACCTGTGCTGATATCTTGCGGCTGGTGCAATATTCCACTCAGTTGGAAGGCATGGCAGTGTATGCCGCCTACGAACGCCGGCGCCAAGAGCACGCTCTGGGCGACGACGGCGACTACGTGGCGTTAGAGGATGAGCCGCGCATGCAACGCGACGAAATGCTCTATCTTGAGGATTTCCATTACCTGGAAGGGCGCGGCGCTCAGCCGGCGGATGCCGATGCCTGGGCGGTGATTCACCGGATGTCCTCTGGAGAACGGTTGTGGTACCGCGTTGGTGCGCGAATGGCGCAGCGAATTGGAAAAGAGTCAGGACGAGTCGCGCTTGTGGAACTTGTGAAGCAGGGCCCGAGCAGTTTCCTTGAGGCCTACCGGGTCGCCAATCACGGCACAACCAAGCCCTAGATTGAGTTCTGTGGTGTGGATGGGGAGCGGGGCTGGGCCCCGCTTCCACATGGTCAGCGAATGCCGCGGAGGGCTGTCTCTACGGGCGGCGATTCGAGCATCTTCATGCCGTTCAGGATGGTGGCGATTACGTTCTCGTCTCCGACCACCGTGTTGATCATGAGGTGATAGAGAGAGCGCGTCGGCCAGTCGGCATTGAAATAGTGCTTGATGTAGGCGACCCGTTCCTTGTCCACGTTCTCCACCAGGTCTTCGGCCTCTCCGCGGCTTTTGCCCATGGCCAGCAAGCGGCGAATCTTTTCGCCGTGCGGAGCGTAGGTAAAGACGCGGAAGGTGTCGTCGCGTTCGCGTAGAAAGAACGGGGAGCCACGGCCGACAATCACGGCATTGCCTTCGGCCGCAATGCTGCGCATGATTTCTCCCACCATGGCCATCATGCGGTCGGTATCGAAGGTAAGAGAATCGGCCAAGGGAATGCTACGCTCGTAACTGCCGCGCCAGAAGGCTTTCGCCAAACGGTAGAGGCGGCTGTCGACCCGCTCATCGCACAAGGCCACCGCCGATTCCGCCACCTGGGCGCGCTGGGCAATCTCGCTGGTCAGTTGCTGGTCCCATAGTTTCCAGCCCAAGCGGCGGGCTAGTTCGCAGGCAATGCCTCCGCCGCCGCTGCCAAATTCTCGTTCCAGAGTAATGATGCGAAACATTGCCAACCTCCTTCGTCCGACGCAGCCCCTGAAGGGGTGTCATTTGACGGATCTTACGGTATCGCTGAAGCGATACCCTGATACGAATCAAGATTACGCTGATCAGTGCGCTACGATCTCGCCTCCCGGCTTCTGCTTCTTGATCAGGAACACGGCCGGGATCAGGCAGAGGATCGCGACTCCGAGCACCCAGAAATTATCGATGTAGGCCAGCATGGTCGACTCCCGGATTACATTCCCCTGCAGCATGGCGTAGGCATGCTGCTGCGCGGTTCCAGCTCCGGAACCAGGGCCGGCGACGCCGCCGCCCAAGACACTGCCTGTGATCCCGCGCAGCGCGGACTGAAACTGCGGATTGGCGGCATTTAGCTTCTCCACCAGGCGCACCTGGTGAAACTGGGCGCGGCGAGCGAGACCGGTGGTGACAAAAGAAATCCCTACGCTGCCTCCAATATTTCTGGCGAGGTTCATCAATCCGGAGGCGGCATTGTTCTTCTCGCGCGGGAGAAACCCATAGGCGGCGGTGTTGATGGGCACGAACAGGAAAGCGAGTCCGATCCCCTGGTAAACGCGCGCCATGACCATGGTGCGGAAATCCACGCTGAGGTCGAACGTCGTCATATGGAACAGGGAAAACGAGAGCATCGCCAAACCAAACACCATGAGCCAGCGCGGGCTGTAACGCGAAAGCAGAAATCCAACCAGCGGCATCATCAGCATGATCGCGAAACCGCCCGGGGAGAGTGCCATCCCCGACCGTTCGGCAGTGTAGCCCAACAACGTCTGCATGAACAACGGCAACAGCAGCGTGCTGCCGAGCAGGGCGAATCCGAGCATGAACATCAGGAAGTTCGCAGCGGCGAAGGTGCGCTCGCGAAATAAATGCAGCTCGACGATGGGGTCTTTGTGGTTCCACTCCCAGAAGATGACGAAGATCAGCGAGACAGCAGAGATGACGGTCAGCCCGACGATGAAGTGCGACTCGAACCAGTCTTCGCGCTGACCTTTATCGAGGATCACCTGCAGGGTTCCGAGGCCGAGCGCGATCAAGCCGAGTCCGATGTAGTCGATTTTGGTTTCACTCAGCTTGCGGCGCTTGAGATAGGGAGGATCCTGGATGAGGCGTTGCGTCAGCAGCAGCGAAAGAATACCAACCGGAATATTGATGAAGAAAATCCAGCGCCAGCTGAAATTGTCGGTGATCCAGCCTCCGAGCGTGGGACCGACGGCCGGAGCCATCACCACCGCGATGCCATAGACAGCGAATGCCATGCCACGCTTGGCGGGAGGGAAGGTATCGGCGAGGATGGCCTGCGAGCTCGGTTGCAAGCCTCCTCCGCCCGCACCCTGAAGAATGCGGAAGACGATCAGCATGGCGAGATTGGGCGCGAATCCGCAGAGAAACGAACTGATGGTGAAGATCGCGACACAGCCCATGTAAAAGTACTTGCGGCTGACGATCGAAGACAGCCAGCCGCTCAGCGGCAACACGATGGCATTGGAGACGAGATACGACGTCAAGATCCACGTACTCTCATCTTGACCCGCCGAAAGACTGCCGGCGACATGGGGCAGCGCCACGTTGGCGATGCTGGTGTCAAGCACCTCCATGAAAGTGGCCAGCGTGACAACCATGGCGATGATCCACGGATTGACCGGGGAACGCCATTCGGCGGCGTCATTCAGGGTGATGGCGGCAGCGCCCATTATTTAATCCAGACCTTCGGCACAACCGACATCCCGG
The DNA here is from genome assembly GCA_963838935.1 of uncultured Acidobacteriaceae bacterium. Taxonomy (GTDB): domain Bacteria; phylum Acidobacteriota; class Terriglobia; order Terriglobales; family Acidobacteriaceae; genus Acidiflorens. Next base: position 267,119 of record CAWITH010000035.1, on the reverse strand, counting down.
GGCGGAGTTCATGTTCCTTGATCTCGCTTTTGTCGAACACGATCTTGACCGGTATGCGCTGCACCACTTTGACGTAGTTGCCGGTGGCGTTTTCGGGGGGCAGCAGGCTGAAGCGCGCACCGCTGGCTCCGGCCGTGGAATCGACGTGCCCCTTGTAGGTCTTGCCGTTCGCATCCACGGCGATCTCCGCCGACTGCCCTGGCCTGATGTTCCTGAGCTGCGTCTCCTTGAAGTTCGCGGTGACCCAGAGGTTCGCCTCATCAAGCGGGATGACTTTCATCATCTCCTGTCCGGGCTGCACGTTTTGACCAACCTCGACGGTGCGATTGCTTACGGCTCCGCTGACCGGCGCGATCACTTTGGTGTACTGGAGGTTCAGTTCCGCCTGGTCCAATTCGGCTTTTCTGCGATCGGCATTGGCCTGGGCGGAAAGGGCGCGGGCGCGGGTGACGCGCATGGTTTGCGGGGCGGTGTCGGCAGTGCGAAGCTCGGCGCTGGCCTGCCGCAGTCTGTCCTGCGCCTGTTCGATCTGCGCCGCTAATGCGTCGGCCCGGGCGCGCGCCGCTTGTACGGTTGCGGCGGCGGCCTGGGCGCTGGCCACGGCTTGATCGTACTGCTGCTGCGAAATCTCTTGCTTGTCGATCAGTTCTTTGTAACGGACGAGATCATTCTGCGCTTTGGTATTGTTGGCCTCCGCTTCGATGACCTGCGACTTGGCGGCTTCGAACTGTTGGCGGGCAGCCGCGATTCCTGCCTGCGCACCGGAGACGCCAGCCTGGGCGCCGCTGACCTGGCTCGAAGTGCTTACGCTGGCTATGGGAACGTTAATGCCGGCGGCTGCGGCCTGCGCCTGGGCGTCGGCATACACGGCGCGTGCCTGCGCGACGGCGACTTCGTAGTCGGCAGGATCGATTTCGACCAGAACGGTCCCCTTCTCTACGTACTGGTTGTCGTCCACGTTGAGCTTGAGGACGTGGCCACTGACGCGGGCGCTCACCGAGTTCACGTGCCCGTCAATCTGCGCGTCATCGGTGGACTCGTAACTTCCGAGATAGCGCCAGAGAAAGAAAATGGCAGCGAGAACCGCGAGGCTGGCGAGAATGAAAACCACCCTGGCGCGCGGATGGCTCAGGAACGCGGCTCGCCGCTGATAGCGTGCCTCGCTGTCGGGTGGGGCCAGCGCAGGCGGCGACTGCGGCACGCGCGTTTCCGGTTGCGGTTTGGGCTCGGCTACAACGCTGGTGGATTGGTCCATAATCTACTTCCTTTTCAAGTATTCGCGGACGCCCTCTTCGGCGCGTCCCAGGGCTCGGGCAAAAGAAACTTTGGCGAGATTATGCAGGTAGAGGCTCGAGATCAAACTTTCGTGAGCGGCCGCCACCGCTTCCTGCGCCTGAACTACTTCGAGGTTGTCGGTGACCCCGGCGGAAAAACGATCCTGCGATTGGGTGAGCGCCTGCTCGGCAAGATTCACCGAACTCTGGGCGACTTCCACCTGATCGCTGGCCGACTTGAGATCGAGCAGAGCGTTGCGAATATCCTGATCGATCTGGCCGCGCACGTCCGCCATCTGTGCCTGCGCTTGGCGCAGGCTGGCTTCGGCCTTCAGGACGTCGCCATGAACCCTGCCACCCTCGAAGATCGGAATATTCAACGTGCCGACGACGCCGTAGGTAGGCAGCACATCGCCGGGAGCCGGGCCGATTTCGCCGAAGTTTACGGCCATATCGAGAGTGGGAAAATATCCGGCGATGGCGGCGTTGCGCTCCAGTTGGGCGGCGACCAGACGATCCCGCGCCGCTTTGTAGTCGGAGCGCAAAGAATACGCGCGCTGCAAGCTGGTTTCAAGATCGGGGATGGGAAAAGCCTCATAAGGAGCTTTGTCGGCCAGTTCGAACTCCTGACCGGGAGCGAGTCCGATGACGCGGGCCAGCGAAATTTTCTGCTTGGCAAAATCGTTCGTGGCCGCGATCAGTTGCTGTTGGCGCGCCTGGTATTCGACCTGGGCTCGGAGTGTGTCGATGGCCGGAGCGACGCCGGCCTGCTGTTGCGCCACCGCCTTTTGGTAGAGCGCGCGCGCTGACTCTACCTGCGCTTGGGCAGTTTCTACGCGGGCTGCCCCGGCAATTGCCTGCAGGTAGGCGTTGCCGGTCGCGAGCACGACGAGATCGCGCGCATCCTTCAGGTTGAACTTGGCCACGCTTTCCCCGATCACGGACGCGCGGTATTTCTGGATTGCTTTCCAGTCGAAGACTCGCTGGGTGGCTGAGGCGCGAACATCAAAGTAGGAATAGGGCCCGATGATGGGAGGAATACCAGGAAGCAGCTTGGCGCTAAATCCTTCCGATTCCGTGCTCAGTTTCTGCCTGGTTTCCAACACGTCTCCGTTGACGTTCGGAAGCAGGTCGCTGAGCTGCTGCCACTTTTGTCCCCGGGATTCGACGGTGTTGTACTCGGATAAGAGACCAGCCAAGTTTTGTCGCAAGGCCCGCTCGATGGCGTCGCCGAAGGTCAGCTGCAGGACGCCGGGGGTCGGCTTGGCTTCCGGCACACTGCCAAAAACAGGATTTTGCGCCGAGGTCGAAACCTGCATAGCCGCTCCCACCGAAGTGGCGGAGGAGGGCGAGCTTTGGGCGGACAGCGCCGCGGGCAAGATGAGGATTAAAACGGCCGGGAAGATGATCCGGGAAAAGGCAGATCGATTCATTGTAATTAACCAGTTAGTTAGATACTATTGATTCCAGACCCCGCTGGCAAGCGACGATCCATCAGTGTACGCAAGGACGGCCTTTCGCGAGTCCGGGGAGCTGGGGAAAACATGAAATTATCCCTCTCGTTACAGAACAAGAATGATAAGCCTTTGGACTCCTTCGGGTTAAGATCCGATGCAAATTGTTGAGTCGCCTGGAGCATTTGGAGTGACCCATATAGCGTACCTGTACCTCCGTTCAGATTCGCGACTGTGACCTTGGTCATCTTGTGTAACCTCTGGCCACAGTTCAATCTAGGAAGCGAGTCGAGCCCTTCCCTGCCTGCGAAAGCTGCGGTGAGGGAAGACTGCACGTATGAGCGAAGCCACGAAACAGCCGCCTAAGGGATCGGACTGGACCCGTCTGCTCACGGATCCAGACCTGGTCAGCCACCTCGGAAAACTGCTCCAGACCTACCGCGAAGTATCTCCGGAACAACGCGAAGCGGCACTGCTGGGAGCGATGCGCGAGATCAAAGACGCTGCCGTCAAAGCCCGCGCAACACAGGAAAACAAGCCTGCTGCCGCGGTGCCGGAGCCACCTGCCGTGCTTCATCATCCTGAACCGGTGGATCAAACGCCTCCGTTCGAACCGGATTTGTTCAGGCCGCTGGAGGGATCGGATCGCCGCCGTTATCAACGGATCAAATGCTTTGTGGCGGTGGAAATTCACATTGAAGACGTGGACGAGCCGGTCTGGGGCAATCTGGTAAATGTGGGCCGGGGAGGATGCCTGGTTGAAACCGCCAGCGTGGTGCCCGCAGGCAAAGCTCTTGAGATCGGATTGTGGGTGGCTAGCGGCAGGATATGGGTAAAAGGCGTCATCCTGAGCGGAGTTGCGACGCGGAGTGCACCTTCTTATGGCGTGCGGGTGAAATTCTCAGAGGCCGAACTATCCGAAAAAGAGCACCTGCGGGAATTTCTAAAGTTCGTCGAGGGCACCGCGCGGAGTTCGCTAAGCGGGAAAGCCTACGTGGCGAAATTAAAGGGCTGAACCGCGCAGTGAAAGTCCCGGTCTTTATCATTGGCCACAGCGCCTAAAGGCGCTTTCCTAAACCAGCACTTGCGGCATGCCTGAAGGCATGCCCTGATACGAACCGTATCTGCACTATGAACCGTCAGTCCGATTCCTTCCATCCCAAGCTTGCCAGCAACTTTTGCTGCGGTTCGGGTTCATTCTCAGTGGGGCCAATCTGAATGGCAATACCTTTGCCCAGACGTCGTTGGCTGGTGGCTGCCACTTTGCTGGTGGCCGGGCTCACGACTCAGTTCGCTCTCGGCCGGAAAAAAGACAAGCCGGCTGGCGCGGCGATGGAGATGGACGCGCACAAACGTGCGGTCCACGCCCTGAACCGGCTGACGTTTGGTGCGCGTCCCGGTGACGTGGAGCGCGTCACGCAGATGGGCGTGGACAAATGGATCGAACTGCAACTGCATCCCGACAAGATTGACGACTCGGCGCTCGAGGCAAAGCTCGATTCGTTTCGCACGCTGCGTATGGGGACGAAAGAGATCGTCGAGAATTTTCCGCCCGAGCAGTTAATCAAACAGATTGCCGACGGGAAAGCATCACTGCCGCGCGATCCTACGAAACGTGCGGTTTACGAAGTGCAACTGCAGCGCTACGGAGACAAGCAGGAGCGCAAAGAAGAAGCGGCTAAGCCTGCTGACAGTACCCAGCCCGCTGATTCCGGCGAGATGCGCCGTCGTGAAGAACGCCAGCTCGCTAATCTCAAGATGCAGGAACTGCTCGATCTGCCGCCCGACGAGCGCATGAAAGAAATTCTTCAGATGTTGCCTGAGGATCAGCAGGCTCTCGCCAACACGACCAAAGGACCCAAGGCGGACGCGCTGCTGGAAGGGATGAGCCCGCAACAGAAAGAAACGGTGATGGCGCTCAACAATCCTGGACAAGTGGTGGTCCAGGAGTTGACGCAGGCCAAGTTGCTTCGCGCCATCTACAGCGAACGGCAACTCGACGAAGTGATGACCGACTTCTGGTTCAACCACTTCAACGTGTTCCTCAACAAGGGCGAGGACCGGTATCTGCTGACCAGCTACGAGCGCGACGCGATCCGTCCTCATGCGCTCGGAAAATTCGAAGACCTGCTGGTGGCGACCGCGAAGAGTCCGGCAATGCTGTTCTATCTCGACAACTGGTTGAGCGTCGGGCCCGATTCGGACGTCGTGCTCGGCATCGCGCCGCACCCGCACGACCGGCGCCGCTACGGCCCCGGTCCGCAGAATCGTCGGCCAGGCAAGATCAAAGCCAGGCAGGCAAGCGGCTTGAACGAGAACTACGGCCGGGAACTGATGGAGTTGCACACGCTGAGTGTGAATGGCGGGTACTCGCAGAAAGATGTTGCCGAAGTCGCCAAGGTTTTCACGGGGTGGACCATCGAGCAGCCGGTCAAAGGCGGCGACTTCCGCTTCGAGCCGCGCATGCATGAGCCCGGCGACAAGATCGTGCTTGGGCATCGCATCAAGCAAAATGGCGAGAAAGAAGGCCTGGAAGTGCTGCACCTGCTGGCGCGTAATCCACAGACGGCGCACTTCATTTCGCAGAAACTGGCGATGCGCTTTGTGTCGGACGATCCTCCGCCGGCGCTGGTCGATCGCATGACAAAAACCTTCCTGAAGAAAGACGGCGACATTCGCGAGGTCTTGCGCACCATGTTCAAGTCTCCACGAGTTCTGGTCGCCCGAGGCTTACCGCGCCAAAGTGAAAACTCCGCTTGAGTTTGTGGTCTCTGCCGTACGGGCGAGCGGCGCAGAAGTCGAGGACGCGCGCGCGCTGGTCGCAACGCTTAACAACATGGGAATGATGCCGTATGGCATGATGCCGCCGACGGGATACTCGATGAAGGCTGAGGTCTGGGTGAACTCCTCGGCGTTGCTGGCACGCATGAATTTCGCGCTGGGACTGGCGGCGGGGAAGGTGCGGGGAGTGAAAGTCGATGCCGGCGGCTTGGTGGCGGGAACGACTGGGGGAGCGACCGACGCGCAGGAGGCGCTCGTGAACCTGGAAAATTCGCTGCTGGCGGGCGCCATTTCGAAGCAGACGCACGATACCATCAACAAGCAACTGGACGATCCGAAGATCAGCCAGCGGCGACTGGACGATCCTAAGCGTCCGCCCAACGTGGCGGCGATTACGGGGCTGATTCTGGGGTCGCCGGAGTTTCAGAGAAGATAGTTGTCAGTCGTCAGTTATCAGTTCTCAGTCTTTAGTACTGAAAACTGATAACTGACAACTGAGAGCTGGTTTTATGTCCATTACTCGACGGATTTTTCTTCGCAACGGCGCGCTGGCTGTGGTTGGCACGACTACGCTGCCGAACTTCTTGACGCGCGCGGCTTTTGGCGCGGCCGACCCCGGCGTTCGCAACAAGCGACTGGTCGTGATCTTCCAGCGTGGCGCGGCCGACGGACTCAACATCGTTGTGCCCCACGGCGAGCCGAGTTACTACGCCATGCGGCCGACCATCAACATTCCTAAGAAGAGCGTGCTCGACCTCGACGGCTTTTTCGGATTACATCCGGCGATGGCGTCGTTTGAGCCACTGTGGAAGCAGAAGCACCTTGCGATCGTGCACGCCGCCGGATCGCCTGATCCGACGCGTTCCCACTTCGATGCGCAAGACTTCATGGAATCCGGCACGCCCGGCGTGAAGGTTACTGACGACGGCTGGCTGAACCGCACGCTGCACGAACTTCCTGTCGTTTCTGTGAACGATAGGTCGGCGTTCCGCGCCATTGCGCTGGGGCCCTCGCTGCCGCGTATTCTTTCCGGCAAAGAACCGGTGGTTGCGATCAATAACCTGAACGATTTTTCCGTTGGCGGAAAGAATCCCAACGCGGTGCCGATGGCAAACACCTTTGAAGCCATGTACGACCACTCGGTGGACACCGTATTGCACGGCACCGGCCAGGAAACATTCGACGCAGTCAAGACGCTGAAGGCAGCCGATCCCGCCCGGTACACGCCGGCGGCGAATGCGAACTATCCCAAGGGACGCTTTGGCGACAGCTTGAAGCAACTGGCGCAGCTGATCAAAGCGAATCTCGGCGTGCAGGTGGCGTTCGCCGATATCGGCGGCTGGGACCATCACGTCAACGAAGGCAGCACGCAGGGACAGATTGCCAACGTGCTCGGCGAATTCTCGCAATCGATTGCCGCTTTCTGGACCGACCTTGGCGATCTCGGAGAAGACACGGTGGTCGTAACTATGTCGGAATTCGGCCGGACAGCGCGTGAAAATGGGAACCGCGGCACCGACCACGGCCACGCCAATGTAATGTTCGTGCTGGGCGGGCCGGTGAAAGGCGGGAGAGTTTATGGACGCTGGCCAGGACTTGACCAGTCGCAGTTGTACGAAGGCCGCGATTTGGCGGTGACCACGGACTTCCGGCTGGTGCTTAGCGAAGTTGTGTCGCGGTATCTGGGGAATAGGGATTTGCGGACGGTGTTTCCGGGATTCGAGGAGGGTGGATTTCTGAAAATCCTTGGATAGAAAGCTTGGACGGGGCTGGTCGAAACCGTTCTACTGGAAAGTACCTAAGAATTTCGCTTCAACTTCTGCGTAATCCAGTAGCAAACGATTCAAATCCACTTCAACTTTCTGTTTCTTCAAATAGCCGGCACAGGTCTCCAGGGAGACTTTGACAGCCGACGATAAGTACCGCCGGAACCCCATTTCGGTAACGCCTTTCCACCGTTTCTCCGGAATGCAGATGTCCGCCGTCAGATACTTATCCTTCTTATGCCTCCTCATCCGATCCACACCTTCGGCGTGGTACTGCTTAATGGACCCATCAATCCGCAAAACCAGAGCGAATCCCTCGACTTCATCGCTATATGGGCCCCGACAGTGCTTTCCCAATAGCCTCCTCAACTGCAGGATGTACGAGTGCACGTTCACGTCGGGTCCACCCGCTTCGCAAGCGAGGCTTACCCCCCGCATCCAGCTTGTGTCATGGACTTCTACCATATTCCTGGTTACAGTTCGATCAGCAGATCCCCGCCTTCAACCTTCACCGGATAGACCGCGATCTTCACCCCTGGCTGACCGGCTTCGCCCGTCTTCGGATCCCACTCCCAGCCATGCCAGGGGCAAACGACTTTTCCTCCTGAAATCACGCCTTGGCCGAGCGGGCCTCCGCGATGGAGGCAGATGTTATCCATGGCGCTGATTTCGCCGTTCACGTTGGCGACGCAGAGGGTCTTGTTGCCGCAGGGGAATTCTTTGGCTTCGTTGAGGGCGGGGAGATCGGATTCGGTGGCCAGCTTTATGAAAGGCATATCCGCTCGCGGGATATCGTGCTGAACGCAGGGGTCCTTCGACTTGCCCTCACCGCGCAGGCGCGGCTCGGGCGGCGCTCAGGATGACAAGAGTATATAGGGTTTAACTGAAAGCTGATGGCCGACAGCTGATAGCTATTTTGGCTGCATGGTCTGCGCTACCATGACCTGGCGCTTGAAGTTTTCCATCATGCTTTCGTCCAGCCGCACTTCCGTCGGACGCTTCGCAATCGTCATGGTGTCGATCTTGTCCTGCAGTTTGAGCAAAGCGTAAAACAGATTCTCCGGACGCGGCGGGCAGCCGATCACGTACACATCCACCGGAACGATGCGGTCCACGCCCTGGAGCACGGCGTAGGTGTTGAACGGACCGCCGACCGACGAGCACGCGCCCATCGAAATTACCCACTTCGGCTCGGGCATCTGGTCGTAAATCCTTTTTACCACCGGCGCCATCTTCAATGTCACGGTGCCGGAGACGATCATCAGGTCCGACTGCCGCGGGCTGGGGCGAAACACCTCCGACCCAAAACGCGCGATATCGAAGCGCGCGGTGGAAGACGCGATCATCTCGATGGCGCAGCACGCCAGGCCAAACGTCATCGGCCAGAGCGCCGACTTGCGCGCCCAGTTGAAGACGTAGTCCACGGTCGAGATCATGAAATTCTTTTCGAACTTATTTTGGAGCCAGCTCATGGGGCCTCGTTCGCTACAAGAATACTCCTCGCTCAGTATATCGTGTACCCCGGCGCCGGATTCCGTACATCGGGCTTGGACGCCATCAGCAGCAGGGCGCCGATGCGCTTGAATGCTTTCATATCGTCGAGCGAATGGAATGACGTGGTCTGGTAATTCTCGGGGGTGGGCGTGTCGTCGGGAATCTGCGCATAGTCCACGTTTTGGAACGCGTGTTTTTTCAGCAGCTCGACGTACTCCGCCGCCGAACGAACATGCACCGGCACCTTCAACTTGGGCACCCATTGCAGCGAATAGGGATTGTCTTTGTAAAGATTAATTAGAATGAACAGTCGTCCATGCGGCGCCATGACGCGAAACAGTTCGGCCAGCGCTCGGTCCTGGTCTGGGTAGTAATAAAACGACTCCACGGAAAGCACCTTGTCAAAAAAGTTTTCTTCCCAGGGAATCTGCGCCGCCGAACCGACTACGAACATCACGTTGTCGAATTCTTTGGACGCGGCTCGCGCCTGCCGGACCATTTCGTCGGAGATATCGACTCCTACCACCTGCCCGAATCCTTGGGGCCCGTCGCTAACCATGCGCGCCAGCAAGCGCGTGGCCCAGCCTGATCCGCAGCCGAGATCGAGAATGCGCTCGCCGGGACGCAGATCCATGCGGCGCATTGTCTTCTCGGTGATGTCGAGGTGATGGCGCTCCATCTTTGCGCCTTCGCCATCATCGGCCCAGCGGTTGAATTCCTGCTGCAGGCGATCGTCGGGAGATTGCGGTTTGTCAATCGACATTGGATTTCTCCGAGCAGAGTCGCTGGTCGCTGGTCGTTCGTCGTTGGCAAGCATCGCGAACGACTAATGACTAATGACTAACGACTAGCGACTAACGACTAACGACTAACGACAGATTCCAATTCCTCAAAGAACCTTGGATACGACACTCCGGCCGCGTCGGCGCCTTGAATCGTCGTCTCGCCTTCGGCTCGCAACGCGGTTACGGCGAACGCCATGGTGATACGGTGATCGCCGAACGAATCCAGTTTGGCGCTATGCAGATGCTGGCCGCCGGGAATCTTCATTCCATCGGCGACGGTCTTCGACTTGCGCACCCATTTTTCGCAGATTCGGGACGACGGCGGCGATGCGGTCTGACTCTTTCACGCGCAACTCTTTGGCGTCGCGAACTTCGAGGCCGTCTTCGGAGTATGGGGCAACCGCTGCCAGAACCGGGATCTCGTCAATCAACGCAGCCGTGTCGGCGCCGGCGATTACGGCTCCCTTCCACGCCGCTCCGCGCGCCTCAATCGTGCCTATCAGTTCGCCCTGATGTTCTTCCAGGTGCGCAACTGAAACTTTCAGTCCCATCTGTATCAGGATATCGAGCAGGCGCGCCCGGGTTGGATTCATCAGAATTCCGGGAATAGTGATCTGCGATCCGGGAAACAGTGCCGCCGCGCAGAGAAAGAACGCGGCACTCGAAAGATCGCCGGGCACGTGTGCCTCAATCGCGTGCAAACGCTGTCCGCCGATAATGCGCGACGCATTGCCCCTGCGTTCAACTTCCGCGCCAAAGGCCCGGAGCGCAATTTCGCCGTGATCGCGGGTGCGGATGGGCTCCTCAACTACGGTCTCGCCTTCGGCAAACAGTCCGGCAAACAGCACGCACGATTTTACCTGCGCACTGGGCACTTCCGGCCGGTAGTGGATTGCCTTGAGCGGTCCGCCTTGAATTTTGAGCGGCGGACGTGCGCCATCGCTCGACGAAATCTTCGCGCCCATCTCGGAAAGCGGCTTGATAATGCGGGCCATCGGCCGGCGCGAGAGCGACTCATCTCCGGACAAGTTCGCTCGGTAAACGGCTGCCCAGCGAGAATTCCGCTTAGCATGCGCATGGTCGAGCCGGAGTTGCCGCAATCGAGCACTTTTGCCGGAGGGTTCAGCCGCGGTCCTACGCCATGCACTTCAATCGCCCCGTCGTTGAGTCGCTTCCACTCGCAGCCGAGGCTGGCTACGCACTCGAGCGTGCTCTGGCAATCGCGCGCGGCGGAAAAATTGTGGAAGCGGCCGGTGCCTTCCGCAATCGCAGACAGCATGGTGTAGCGGTGCGAGATGGACTTGTCGCCGGGAATGCGAACGACTCCGCCGACGGCGCGCGCGGGACGGACGATGACGCTCGAATCGTCTGGCATAAATTAAATATAGCGAACAGCAGGTCCTTCGCTTCGCTCAGGATGACAATCCAATAGAAGGGAGTGAGCCAACTTGGCCTCAGTGTGCGCGCACTCGACCGGCGGCTTCGGCGAGGATTTCCTTCGGGACCTCGCGGAGCGCAACGCTGAATTCGAACATCGGCGTTTCCGGCCCGCGCCCCCACCGGCCCACTTCCCAATGCGCGCGGATGAACTTGACCTCGGGCCGCGCCGCGAGATCGAGCAGCAGCGGAGCCTCCTCGCGATAAAATTTCTGCGGAAAAGCCGCGACCGGCTTCGGATCCCAGGTTGCGCCATCGGCTGACGCAAAGATGCTGACGTCGAGCGATTCCTGCTCGACGATGTTGGTAATGGCGAGGGTCAGCAGGAAAATCCGGGCCTGTGCCCGGCTTATGTCGAGGGCAGGCCCGTCGCCTTTGGCGTTGACAACCGTATTTTCGGGAACGAGGAAGGCTTCCATCATGACGCGGAGATTCTAGCAGAAGGCTCGAAGGTAATGCTGTGAGATCGACACGCCTGGCGTCGTAACACAGAATTCCGTGGCATCACCTTCACGATTTAGTACAAACGAAGAATCATCTCGACCTTCATGAGTGTCTCGATCGGTTGTCCGTCTTTGACCTCTGGTTGAAACTTACCGGAATTGGACAGGTGTCAACGAACAGTCAGGGGTCATCGAGCGTGCGACTCATCCAGAAACTGACGCAGGATCTTGGCGGCTAACTCTGGTTGCTCCCAGGGAGCGTAGTGCCCGGCTCTGGGGATCACCTTCAATTGACTACCAGCGATGTTCTGGCGCATCAGCTCGCCGTCGGCGACGGTGGAGAGGACGTCTTCTTCTCCGATGGCGATCAGCGTAGGCACGTTGATGGTTTTCAGATCGGCGACCGAGTCGGGACGCTCGGCCATTCCTTGCTGCACCTGGCTGATGTCCTCGGCTGACATTTTGCGCATCATGGCGCGCGCTCCGTCGACTAGATCCGGACGCGTGGCCACTGTGGTGCGGCCCATCAGCTTCGGAATGTTTGCCTCGATGAAGGGTTCGGTGCCCTGCTCGAGGACGGCGGCCGCAGCCTTTAAGCGATTTGCCCGGGCCTCGGGAGTATCGGCCTGAGGACGCGTGTCACAGAGTGCGAGCGCGGTCACCCTTTCACGAAAACGGCGCCAGAACTCGAACAGAATGTATCCGCCGATAGAACAGCCGATGAATGCAGCCTTGCCGATGCCAATCCCATCGAGCACGCGGGCTACGTCGTTGGCGTGCTTGGGCATGAAGGCGGGACCTTCGCCTATCTCCGAATCACCATGGCCGCGCAGATCGGGAAGAATCAGGCGGTAGCGCGCATCGAGCGCTGCGGCTACCGGACTCCAGAAGTCGTGATGGCACGGAAAAGGATGGAGAAGAACGACGGGCGGGCCGCTACCCCGAATTTCATAGAAAATGTCGGCGTCATTGCTGCGGAGGGAAAGCAAGGTGTCAGGTCTCAGGTGTCAGGCTACCAGAGACGCGGCTTTCTTAACCTGTCACCGGCTGTTGCGACGTTGCGACCGGTAATAGTACCGGCTCCTGCGGAATGATGATCCATCCAAGGATGTAGGCTACGATGCCGGGGCAGATTCCGGTTGCGAGCGTGATGAAGAACCAGAGGATGCGCACCAGCGATACGTCGAGATCGAGATAGTGAGCCAGGCCAGCGCAAACGCCTCCGATTTTTCGGTCGGCGCGCGAGCGCATCAACTTCTTTGGCGTGGGCGGAATTCCCACTACGTTGCCGCAGTAGGAACAGAAGCGGCCGTCCTCAGCGATGGTTTTGCCGCAAGCGTTGCAGTACATGGTGCGCCTCCTAGGGTAGGATACGACGAAAGCGGGGAAAATGTTCCAACAGTCGTCGGTCGATGGTCGATAGTCGTTAGCGAATATCGGCTAACCCTGCCAGCTTAGTTGCCCTTAAGCCAACGACTGACGACTATCGGCTAACGACTGTTTTATCTCTACTCCCGGTAGGCGTCTTTGATTCTTTTCCGGGCTTTGTCCGCTTCGGCGTTCGCCGAATTTGTGGCTACCACAGCTTCGTATTTCTTGACCGCCAGGTCGCGCTTCTGGAGCTGGTCATACATTTCGCCGGCTCCCAGATTCGCTTTTTGCAGTAATTCCGGGTCGGCGCCTGTAACCTCGCTCACCAGTTCGTAGGCGGCAGCGGCGGCCTGATATTTCTTTTCGCTCCGCAGCAGGTCACCCAGTCCAATCGCTGTGATTTCGTAGTGCAGACTGCCGTACTTTCCCGTCGCGTCCGTTCTGCCAGACGCCGCGATACTGCTCTTCGGCTTCGTCGTTCTTGCCGGACGCCCGCAGCAGGTTCGCTTCTTCTAGCGGCAGAAGATAGTTGCGCGGAAACCGTGGACCGAGTGCGCTCGTGATCTGCAAAGCCTCACCATAACGACGTTCGCGGCGCAGGAAAACCATAAGAACAATCCCGGCGTCCACGCTGGTTTCGCCGTTGGCGTGGTAGGCATCACTCAGATACTGAAGTCCTTTTTCTTTATCGCCGCTCAAACCCACGAGCGCTACGGCGATCTTGACCGCCAAGGGCAAGTTTCCCATCACGTAGTTGTGGGCCCCCACCACCAGTTTGGCGTCGGTGTAGTGCGGATCCAGCTCTAGAACCCGTTCGTGATCGTGTCGCGCTCCTACCGCATTGCGCAGAGCGGAAAACCAGGCGCGCTCAATCAGCGCAGTGTACAGCGCGAACTGTCCACGGGTGACGCCACGGGCGTAGAGCATGTCTACGTTATCCGGATTGTGAGCTAGTTCGGCGTTTTCCAGCCTCTCGGCTTGCTGTACCAGCTGCTTGATGCGTTCCTTCTGCGCGGGATCGGCGGGACGGTGCGCTTGTCCGATGAAATTGTCGTTTGAGTATTCCCCGCTGTTCATCGCGCCCATGCGATACAGCTCCCGCATCTGAATCGCGGAGATCAAGTGATTCAGGGCAAAGGGATCATTCGGATGACGCGCCAGGATCCTCTCGAAATCCTGGATGGCGGCGTCGTGGTCGAGGTTGTAGTAGTGCTCGAAAGCGGCCTGGTTCAGCGAGTCAGCCGGACGAAGATCGGGAGGACGGAGCGCATTCAAGACCGCAGGGTCGGCCGCCAGGCAGACATGGGCAACAACCAGCAGTGTGATTGCGGTCAGAGCAGGGCGATGCCGGAAGAGGAGGAAAAGCACGCTTCCTCAGTTTAACAGTTCTCAAGTAGAAAGCTCTCAGGAAGGCCCTTGGCGTACTGGCCAACGGGAGCCAGTAGGGGGCCAGAACCAAAGCGGGTACGTCCGCCCGTCAATCAATTTGTGCACAATGGGGAAAATCCGGGTTGGATCGCGTAATTCTTGCGTGCCGGCGCGGCCACCATCCCCCTTGGCCAAGCGGTAAGCTTTGTGTTTGCAATAACTTGCTTTGGTGATTTGCTTGCGATCCAAGAACATTGAGAAGAAGGTTTCCTTATGGCAGATGCAGCCGACCAGGCTCGGCACGAATTCTGGCGGGCCCCTGTGCCAGCATCCGAGGCTGTCGCCAACCATGAAAGAAGCGACGGGCGAAGCGCAACCTGCCAGTGCGGAACCGAGTTTCTCGTCAGTTCGCTCTACTGCCATGCTTGTGGCGCGCGGCGGCGCGATCTAAACGGTAGTGTTGCGCGCACGCTGAAAATCCCTGGTCGTGCGGAAATCGCCTGGCTGGGGGAGCGGCTTGGGCTGGCGACGCCTGCTCTCATCGCTTTTCTGGCCGGCGTGCTCTGCGTGCTGGGAGCGCTGGCGGTTAGTGTGGTCTTCAGCGTCCGGACCGCACTGGATTGGCAGGCCATCCAGTTGTGGCGGATCGAATGGCTGGTAGCGGCGGTCGCTGCTTTTGCCGCCGGAAGCTTGTTGAAGAAGTAACGGAGAGTTGCCCGCTCTCGGTTTGTCGTATTCAGCCTTTAAGATCAAGAACAGACTCCTGACCAAAACTCACAGACCGCCGTGGAACCGGCCGAACGCGCGGGCAAGCATGAGAGACATGACCAGGATGCCCGCACCGAGGACCAGCATGTGCCGGGTCTGGCGCAGATTGAAGCTGCCGACACGGCAGACAAGCAGATAACTAACAGCAAGGTTGAAGAAACCCCACAGGACATTGACCGTCGAGGACGACAGCCCAACTCCGGGCGGGGTGGCAAACGGACTTTGGAAGGCATGGCCCGAGATCCCATTGCCGAAATGGGGCAGCGCGTTGGCGAGGAATGCGCCCCCGAAAAAGTATGCCACGTAGTGGTACCAGCGCATCATTGTCTCCCTTTGGAGTTCCGTTTCTTCCGCATCTCTGCCTGAAACTACACTCAACTTCGTGAATGAGCGTGTTCTGCTTCGGAAACCACCGCGCTTGTCCGCCGCTGTTGTCCCATGCGGTAGAGGTTATGCAACGGGCCCACACCCTGGCCCAAGGGATGGGCATTTGCAATCGCGGCCGAGACGTACGCTTTGGAGAGAAGAACGGCCTCGGGTAGTCCTCGCCCCAGCGCCAGATGGCAGGCCAGCGCCGTCGAGAAAGCGCATCCGGTACCATGGGTGGAATTCGAGCGCTGGCGGTCTGCCTTGAAAACTTCCTGTTCTGTGCCCCTGGGAGTGGTGAAACTGAGGAGGTCGATCGCTTTCTCTTTCTCTAAGTGGCCTCCGGTGACCACCACATTCGACGCTCCCATAGCGTGCAAACGAGCGGCCGCCGTGCCCATCTCGGCCAGATTGGTTACGGGCATCCCCGTCAAGGCGCTGGCCTCGTCAAGATTCGGAGTGACTAGCTCCGCCAGCGGAATCAGTCTCTCGATCAGGAGCCGAGTCCCAGCCGCATCCAGCAAGTCCGCTCCGGAACTAGACTTCAGGACGGGATCGAGCACGACATGTGGCAGCCGGGCCTGACCGAGGAAATTCGCAACCACTTCGCCCACCTGGCCATTTCCCAACATGCCGATGTGGACGGCTGCCACGGTCAGGTCCGAAGCCAGTTCCTGCAGGGTCTCGGCAACCACCCCGGGATCTACGCCCTGAATCCGGCGCACTCCCTGGGTGGACTGGACGGTCAAGGCCGTAATGCAGGAAACGCCGTAGCATTCATGGGCCGCGATCGTCTTAATGTCGGCGGTGATTCCAGCGCCCGAGGAGGGGTCAAACCCTGCGATCGTCAACACCACGGGAGGGGTCACAGACATGTCGTCACTCTACATCAGCCATCAGCTATCAGCCATCAGCTTTCAGGAATCACGGCAAACTGAGGGCTGGTCGCTGAAAGCTGACGGCATCTTCCCGGTCCTGGTTTACCAGTCCGCCATCAAGCGTCGCCGTATCTCACTGATTGTAGATCGTTTACATTGATAATGTCGTAAGTCTAACATTCGATAGCAAGTTGCAAGAATTGATGCGAAGCCTAAATTCATTTGTTAACTATTATATAAATAGTTCATACTTACTTCTTTCAATGACATAGGGGTACAAATCCATATCTTTCATGATGCTAAGTTATTGATTAATTACTACTTAGTTAATTTTGTTGCCATTCTTTGTGGTTGACAGGCCATGGCCACTTGGGTAGCATTTCACAATCGTTTGACAAAAGGAGCATACGACCAAAGTAACGACTTCTACGACGAGAGGTATCTGAATGCGACGACGTTTAGCGGAAGGCCTGGCGGTGGTTTTATCAGTCGCCAGTCTGGGGGCCGGAGCCGCATCCAGGCCAAGCAGCCTGGAAGCCGCCAAGGTCACAATAGCGCCAGTCATTGCGACTGGTGGACAAAAACCACGAAAGACCAACAGCCCGAAGTCGAAGGCTTACCAAGTAGGGACCGCGTCCTGGTATGGCGAGTATTTCCAGGGCAAAACGACAGCCAGCGGCGAACCCTTCGACATGCGCGATTTCACCGCCGCTCACCCCAGCCTTCCGCTGGGTACGTTCGTCAAGGTGACCAACCTGAGGAACGGCAAGGCGGTGGTGGTTCGCATCAATGACCGGGGTCCCGTAGTGGACGGCCGGATCATAGATCTCTCCCGCGAGGCCGCGAGCGCACTGGGCTTTAAAGCACGAGGTTTGCAGAGGGTCCGCTTGGACCTCTACCAGCCCACTAACCTGGCGCTGCTGCAACCCGTAGCCAACCCGAACTAAACCCGATACACTCGGCAACGGTAGTCCCCGAGATTCGCATGGACCCGCGCCAGCGTCTGATCGTTGCCTTGGATGTTTCTACGGCCGCGGCCGCCCGGAAGATCGTGGCGGCCGTCGGCGACTCTGCCCACGCCTACAAAGTGGGTATGCAGCTCTACACTGCAGAAGGTCCTGCGCTGGTCGGCGAGCTGGTGGGTGCCGGACACCGCGTCTTTCTCGACCTGAAGTATCACGATATCCCAAACACGGTGGCAGCAGCCGTCCGGGAGGCGGCTCAACTGGGGGTGAGTATGCTGACCGTGCATGCCTCCGGAGGCGGCAGGATGTTGCGAGCCGCGGTTGAGGCTGCGCAAGCCAGCAAGCCCGACTTGCTGGTGCTGGCGGTCACGGTGCTGACCAGCCTGGATGACGTCGAACTGGGTATGATTGGCCTGCGTGGGGGAGTGCTCGATCAAGTCCTGCGGCTGAGCGCGCTGGCGCTCTCGAATGGATGCGAGGGAGTAGTGGCTTCGGCGCAGGAAGCGGAGGCTTTGCGCGAGGAGTTTGGACGCGACTTCGCCATTGTTACGCCCGGGGTGCGGCCTGCGGGCAGCGGACACGACGACCAGGCACGCGTCGTCACTCCGGCAGAAGCGATTGCCGCGGGCGCCTCGCACATCGTGGTAGGGCGCCCGATCACCGAAGCCTCGGACCCGGCCGCGGAAGCGCGGGCCATCTTGGGACAAATCGGGTAGGGCAGTTCTCAGTTCTCGGAAAGACCACTGCTCTGGCTGCTTGCGGCGCGTCGGCGAATTTGCTTCGACTTCCGAAGCGACGAACGGAAGGTGTCTTGGAGCATTGCCCTCACCGCTGCGGTGAAACCAGATCGCAATGCCGCCTCCTGTCCGGGTGGGACCGCTTTCGAGAGCAGGAGCGTGATGGTTCCGTGCGCCAATGCCCAGAGGGCGAGTCCCAGCCGTCTGTGATCCTTCGGCGCTCCGCCCAGTTGTTCTGACAACTTCGTTTCCATCAAGGCGAAGTTCGGTCTCAATTCCTTTAAGGAAGGTGCGCGTCCAGGCGGGATCGAGCCGGAGAGTTCGTGGAGGTATTGGTAAAAGAGTTCGTATTCATGAGGATGACTCAAGGCGTACCGCAGGTAAGCCGCAACCGCTTCTTCCACAGAAAGGCAGGGCTGCAGGATACTGCCGAATTCCTGCTGGGTCCGGCGGATCAAAGCGCGCACAATGTCTTGCCGGTCGCGAAAACGCCGGTACACCGCGGGTGTGTTCGTGTTCGCGGCCCGCGCCACCGCTCTCAGAGTGAGCGCCCTTGAACCATCTTTCTTCCATAGCTTGTACGCTGCGTTCAGGATACGGTCTTCCAACCCAGGGTCAGGCGGTCGTGACATTCTTCCCTCCAGGGGCATACTACCAGTCCTGCATGACGGGGACAGAATTATGTTTACAGCGTACATATAATTTTGTATAGTTGCATTCCTGGCAGCCCTCCCACTCCCCCACATTTCCTCCTAGGCAAATGTGGGGCTTTTTTATTATGTTGACGGTGTTAACGTAACAAGATATAATTCAGCATATTCGGTAGTCGGGGCCCCTTCCTTGCAGCACTGCTAAAACTTCAGGAGTTTGCCAGATGTATTCATGGGATAAGGCGGAAGATCGCGCCGCCATTGCACAAATGAATTCGGAATTGCAACATGCCCAGTTGGAGTTGCTCAGCGCCCATTGCGCCACCCACCAGCTCCGGCTGCGCTTTTCTGTCGAAGATCTCGCCCGTTACGGTGAGCGTGACGTACTGCGCAAGGCAGCCGAGACCGCCAATGCTCTGAGCGAGTACTACGTTTCCATCCAGGAGAAGATCCGGAGCGAAGAGGCGAGTTCCACGCCCGTCCCCAGCCCCAGCGAAGAACGGGTGCGCGAAGTCATCGATCGCGTTTCCGCCTACTTGCAGCAGCAGCGCGAGCACTACCTGGCTTCCGCCACACCGCTTGCTGAGCGGCACAAAACGCTGCTGCAGCCCTACTTCGCGGCATCCTTGCTCGACCAGGTGGGGGTGGTTGAACTCGATGGCAAGCGCATGCCCAATCTACCTTTTCAGCAGGAAGTGAAAGCGCTGGGGTTCGAGAACTTGCCCGAGTTCGCCCACATGGCCTCGATGACCTTTCTCGATGTAGTCGTTTTCAGCGAGAAACTGACGGAGAGACGTCTGTTTCATGCACTCGTCCACGCGGTTCAGTATCAAGTGCTCGGCCTGGAGCATTGCACGGAACTCCTGGTTCGCAGCTTCGCGAACACGAAATCTCACGTCACCGTGCCTCTGGACGCGCACGCTTTTTCCCTGGAGTCAAAGTTTGCCGGCCCACCTCCGGAGAGATTTTCCGTGGAAGATGAGGTCCGGCTGTGGTTGAAGCAAGGCCGCTACGCGGGAAAGCGGGAACCGTAATCTATCCGTCACAACTTCTCAAAAAACTCGCAGGCAGAGCACGAAATGTAGATTCCGCCGGGCACGCCCCGCTCGCGATCTTTCATGCGCTTGACGATACGGGTTTCCTTGCCGCACTTGGGGCAGTTGGTTGATTTCGTTGTATCCATGACCTTTTTCCGGTCGGCTGTCTTTGCAATTTTCGCCATTCAATCCTTCTCCTGACAGGAATGTGCCGCCAACCCGAAGGCCGCGGTTCTACCTGGTAATTAGGGAGTATCAAGAAGCGCGGTGTCGTCGTTGGATAAACCAAGTTGGATGAACCAACGCAAGCCGGCCCATCTGGAATCGGGGTCCGGCAGGATCAACCCGCGCAGAAGCGGTGCACTGTACTCGCCACTAGAATCTTACACGAATTGCCGCCGTGAAGCGGAAACTGAACTTTCGGCGACTCGTCTTCCTGATGGAAAGAGCGCGCGGCAAAAAAGCCCCGCATCTCTGCGGGGCTCGATGCACCGTGACAGACTTCTTGCTTTTCACTTTCCGGTGCCGGTCAGGGTCGAAGTCTGCGGGCTGTTGCTGGCGCTATCGCTTACGCTCAACGAACCCGTCCTCGTCCCCGTGGCTTTCGGGGTGAATGTCACGCTGATTTTGCACGTGGACTTGGCGGCCAGGCTTGTCGTGCAGGTCGTCGTCGTCGTGGAGACACTGAAGTCCCCGCTCGGCGAGATCACGATATTGTCAAGAGCAACGCTTTGTTTGTTGGCAAGAGTAAACACCTTCGCTGTACTGGTCATCCCGACTTTCTCCGCCGCGTAGGTTGCGGTGACGGGCGTCAACGTTGCCGGAGGAACGCCTGTTCCCGACAATGGCACCGTCTGCGGATTGTTCGTGGCGTTGTCGGTAATCGTGATGTCCCCGCTGCGGACGCCGAGTTGGGTTGGAGTAAAGGTAACCTTGATCTTGCAACTTTTTCCCACAGCCAAAGTACTGCCGCAGGGGATCGGCGACGTCGCCGGAGCAAAATCACCGCTGATCGCGATGTTGCTGATGTTCAACGTCGCGGTGCCAGTGTTCTTGACGGTGACAGTCTTCGCAGGCGAGGTCGTGCCCAGTACGACGCTACCCCAGGTAAGCGCGGTTGGCGTCAGACTGACGACCGGGCTGGTGCTAGCGTTTACGGTCAGGCTCACGGTGGTTTGCTGAGTCAGGCTGCCCGACGTGCCGGTGATGGTTACCGTGTTCGTCCCGGTGGCGGCCGTGGCGGTGGCAACGAATGTGAGCGTGCTGGTTGAGGTTGTCGGATTCGGGTTGAACCCTGCTGTCACTCCGCTGGGTAGCCCTGTGGCGTTCAAGGTTACGCTGCCGGTAAAACCGTCCACGCGGATTGACTGTGATTGTGCTCGTCCCTTGACTGCCTTGGGTAATGGTTAAAGCGTTCGGCGTCGCGGTCAGACTGAAGTCCGGAGTACCGGAACAAGTGGTGAATGCGAAAGAGTTGATGTTCGTGCTCCAGTTGAAGACGCCATTAGCTTTCTCGTACTGGTCCACGTACCAGAAGGTGCAGTCGTCGGCGGGGTCAACTACCATAGCGGTGTAGTCGCCCCAACGGTTCCCCGCATTGCGCGGAAGGGGTCTGTGATCCAGTGCCTACCACGATGCTGGCTTCGGTCTCCATGGTGCCTAAAGGATCGCTGGGCACACGGCCGGTGAAGCGAATGCCGGGATGGATGGTGCTGCTGGATGCGCTGTATCCAAGCCCGATATTGGCAGTCTGATCCTCGGCCATGCTGGCCATCCAGCGATAGGTAGTATCCGGGGCAAAAGTACCTTGCTGATTGAGCGTGACGCTGCCAGCTGGGTCATAAATCTCATACCAGCGGACCGCCACCTGGCTGCCGTTAGCGACGGCGTGGTTTACCACCGCGCGATCGTGATCGGCGAAGTGCCGGATGGCAAAGCGGTACATCATCCGATCGCCGAGGGTGTCCAGGGTCTGAGTCGTTCCCAGCTGTGGAACACACTCGCCGCCTGTGCCGCAGGCAAGGTTGTCGTTCGCCACACTGATGGTCGTCGGCGAAGAAAGACTGGCCGTGGCCGCCGCAAAGTTCAGGGTGAGCTGGCGGAGGTACAACTGGCCAGGATCGTTGTTCTGCCAGGTGATGAACAGTCCGGGAGTACCATCGGTGGGGGGAGTAGGTCCATCGTTATCGGATGGTAGATAGCTGCCTTCGGTGTCGGGAGTCATCTTGCAGAGCTGGGCTGCCGACGAGTTGCCAGCCAGCATCTTGGCGCGGTCGAAACCGCAGAGGTCGGCGCCGATGAAGGACTGCGCACCTTGAAAAATGTTGTAGGTAGCCAGGTATGCACTGTTGCTGGCGGTGGGCCAAACGCTCAGCTTGTCATAGTCGTTCAGATTCCCGCCAAAAGAATAACCGTACACATAATATGCGCCGGTCGGATCGTTGGTCTTGGACACGGCGACGCATTCCGAAAAAGTGCTGCCGCCGCTAGTCCCGATCATGGTCATCAGCCAGCGGTCGGCCTGGCGGTCGTAGAGCACGATGGGATCGCCATCGGTGCCGTTAGCACAGTCGCCGCTGAGCGTAGTGAATAAGCTGTAGATGTTGGTTGGACCCGCCAGAATTGTGCCGCTCTTGTTGTAGACCGCGAATTGTACGTTGACGGTCTCCACGATGTGATTGGGACCCACTGCCAGGTTGGAATCCGAAGGCACATAGCCGGGCGAAGGAATGCCGTCGAAATCAACCCCTTGGGTGGCGGAGACTAAAGGCCTGACTTCCTTCTGCAGTACTGGGTCTTCCTGTAGCCAGGGACTGAACGTGGCTCGCGAGCGCAATGGACCAGGCCGAGGTTCCGGCATTTCCCGGCCGGGAAAGATCGACATATCGATGGGAAGGTCCGACACCGGCTGCGAAACTCCAAAGGCGGATGGGTACGTCACGATTGTTTTGCTTGGGTCAGTTTTGGCAAAGGCCAGTGTGGGCAGTACCAGGCCACACAGGATGAGAATTCGAACTACCGTGCCTAGGCGAACCATTGATTTCTCCTCGTGAAATTTAGCCGGCGCAAGATTCCTTATATCCAACATTCGCTGATTCTCCGCACCTCTTGACAGCGACAAGGTGCGGATCGAAGACGCGTACTCCGTTTGGGTCAATATCCCCCGGGGCGTGGGCGGGACCTGCGGGAACCCTACAAGCTTCCTTGGTTTATATACGGGTTTCACGAAAAGACCAAGCAAAAATCGCTTGCGGCAATGTTTTCCTGGCTCATGGTTGAATTTGTTTGCACAGAAAGGACAAGAACGAGAGCCTTTGAAAGCAGGCTTCCCGGACGAAGGTTACTCAGCCTTACTCCGCCAGCGGAGGCGCTGGCCAGGGACCACGCTCGGTTTCGAGTTTTGCGGCGACCGCCAGCACAACTTCCTCTTCCCACGGCCTTCCGACGATCTGCACACCGATCGGCAATCCCTGCTTCGAATAGCCCATCGGAACAACCGCGGCAGGAAAACCCAGCAGGTTAAACCACTCGCAATAGCTCCAGGCGTCTAGATACTTTACCGTCTTCCCCTCCACCTGCCACTCCCGTTCGCCGTGATGGAAAGCGGGAATAGCGGCGGTCGGGCAAATCAGCACGGGATACTTCCGCATCTGCAGGAGGATTTCCTCGCGCACCGCATCGCGTCCCAGCCATGCAGCGAGCAGCGAGTCTCCAGTGTGCGCGGGCGCGGCGTTGGTCCAGGCTCGGAACTCGCGCAGAATCGGGCTCAGGTCGGACTCGCGGCCGCGCAGCATGGGTCCGAGAATCATGCCTCCAGCCGTGCCGAAAAAGTCCCACCACAACCGGCGCGCTGGTTCGAGCCCGTCGGGACGAAAGGGCTCGACATGAAATCCGCAACTCGACAAAAGAGACGCGGTGTTATCCACTGCAGACCTGGTTTCTCGCGTGACCGGAGTTCGTCCATCGTCTTCGAAGAACCCGATGGGGATGGCCTCGACTACCTTTTCATGAATCTCGCGCACCTCGACCGGCGCGGCACCAGGGTCTCCGTCGTCCCACCCTGCCATTACTTCAAACAGGATTCGCAGGTCTTCTATCGTGCGCGCCATCGGCCCGACCACACCAATGAGGGCAAAAGGGCCACCGGATTTCGGAAAGTGCCCGCTCGAAGGAATGCGTCCGGGAGTGGGCTTCAAGCCGCAGATGCCGCAGAAGTGCGCGGGAACGCGGATGGAACCGCCGCCGTCGCTGCCCACGCCGCCGGCGGAAAGTCCCGCGGCGATGGCGGCGGCCTCTCCCCCGCTCGATCCGCCCGCGGTGCGGGTCACATCCCACGGATTATTGGTGCGGCCATAAAGAAGGTTATCGGTTTCCCAGGCCATGAGCAGCTCGGGCGTGTTGGTGACGCCGAGGATCAGGCTCCGGCGGCGCGCAGGCGTGCGACCAGAGGTGCGTCGTCAGCGGCGACGTATCCGGCGCGCAGACGCGTTCCGGCTTCACAATGATGTCCAGCCACATCAATCGAAGACTTGATGGAAACAGGTACACCATGCAGCGGCCCGAGATCGTCTCCGTGCAAAATCGCTTTCTCTGCGTCCCGTGCCTGGGCAAGGACAGTTTCCGGCTTGTAATCGACGAACGCGTTCAGCTTGGGATTCAGGCGCTCGATGCGATCGAGGTGAGCGCGCGCCACCTCTACGGGCGAAACCTCTTTGTGGCGGATCTGCGCCGCGATTTCCCGCGCGGAAAGCAGCGGGGGGTTGGGCGTCATGAAGTGAGGGTGCAAGGCAATTCAGGATACCTCGACGCAACAAAAAAAGCCGGAGCCCGAAAGGCTCCGGCTGTCCAGTTGGTTGTGTGCCCGGATAAAACTTGATCGTGTGGGGACGTGCGGCCTCGCTCGTCCAACCAACGCGCTTACGCACTCCGCCGCGGCCGGACAGTCAAATCCCGCACCTGCGCCAGAATGCTCGACATCTGCATCCCGTTCAGCTGTGAGAGATACGGCATAACCTCAGCGACGAACTGATCCTCCATCAACTCGCGAACTTCTTCCTGGCGGTTGCGTTCCCCGCCGGAGAGCAGATCGGGCACGCTGACCTCGAGTGCCTTTGCCAGCCGCTCCAGAGAAGAGAGGGTGGGCGTGGCTTTCTCGTTCTCGATTTTCGACACGTAAGTTCGCGGCACTGCCATGCGCAGCGCCAGTTGCCGCTGGCTCAAGCCATTGCGCAGCCGCAGTGATCGGATCGAGTACGCCAGCTTCAGATGTCCGCGGCCGTTAGAATGAATGTTGATTGGCACCGCTTCCGGCGCCGGAGTCATAGCGGCGATCTGCGCTTCGTCCTCATCCAATGACAGATGGCAACGGCGGCAGAGGCTGTTAGATGTGCGGAATTGCACTAGAAGACAATGGTCGCAGCGGACAACTTCCCGTGAGTCCACGGGGGTTAATGTGGTAGCCATTCAGGTTTTGCGAGTGCCAGAGCGGGGCTACTCTCAAAGCCAACTAGCGTGTAATCTGCTGCATTGGACCTGTGAATGTCAAGACAAAAGTAGGAGAAAACAAAGCATTTATCGGACAGAAGGGTAGTCTTGAGGCAAAAATCGGTAGAAAACGGGTACAAACCATGAATCAACGTGATACGGCATGGTGTTTACTAACTGAGTTCACCCAATCGGAAAGTCTTCGGAAACATGCGCTGGCGGTCGAGGCTTGCCTGCGCGCCTATGCTCGGAAAGCCGGAGCCGGCGAAGAACTGTGGGGCATGGTCGGGCTTCTCCACGACTTCGACTACGAGAAATATCCGAGCGCGGAGGAACATCCCTACAAAGGCTCCGAGATTTTGAAAGAGCGCGGCTACTCCGAAGAAGTGCGCCGCGCCATTATGTCGCACGCCCAATATACCGGCGTCGCGCGGGTCTCGCCTCTGGAGAAGACCCTCTTCGCCTGCGATGAACTGGCCGGCTTCATCACCGCCTGCGCCCTCGTCAAGCCGGGAAAATCGCTGGCTGAAGTCGAAGCCCCATCCGTCCGGAAGAAAATGAAGGATAAGGCGTTCGCCCGCAACGTTCACCGCGAAGACATCATCGAAGGCGCAGCCGATCTCGGTGTGGATCTCGAAGAGCACATCGCTTTCTGCATCGCAGCCATGAAGACGATTGCTAAAGAGTTGGGCCTGGCGGGCACCGCGTAGAGCGCAACCCGGACGCATCCGGCCGGAACTTCTCCCGCCGCTTCGAACGATTCCTACAAGAAAAAACCCTGCCACCCAGGAGATGGCAGGGTAATTCTCAAGTACGGCGGGCGTTATTTTCCGTAGAAGTAGTCGGCGAACGCTTGTCCGTTCGGGACCCCAACCCCAGTCACATTATCCCAGCCCTTTTTCGTCTTCAGGCCGGAATCGGTGCCGAACGTGATGAGAATCGGAGTGTCTTGGATCCAGGGGTAGTCCCAGATCGCGTCGACGAATGATCCTGTGACTCCGGCCACTTCCGCCGGGGTGTACTTGTTGGTGCCTGTCGACTCTTGAATGCTTGCTTTAACGTTGATCTTTGAGGTCTGAGGAACGATGTCGAAGATTGTTCCCGTCGGCATCGAATAAAGGTATGGAGCGGCCTGGCCGAGCGCTGCACCACCTCCATACAGGGCTTCCTGGTTGGCGATGGCCCAGAGGGCAGAAAACATTGGACAGGCCACGCTCGTGCCTCCCCAGACTTGCCAGACCTGTTCTGGGACCTGACCGGGCACGGAAATGAGAATTACGGCACCGGTGAAGGGATCGGCTAGCCAGGAAACGTCGGGAAGTTGACGGTACTTGCCCGGCAGTTTCTTCTGATAGGCAGGCTTGGGGAAGCCAGCGAGACAGTTGTAGTTGATGTCCTGGACCGCACAGGTGCTAGGCCCGCCGCCCGCGCCCGCGTAGAACCCGAAGTTGAGGGGCGGATCGGGCACGTAGCCATCCTCGGCCAGGAGAATTTCATTGTTCCCCCAACCATCCTGCCATGCGATCGAGTTGTCGGAGTTGAGTGCCAAGGTGACTCCGCCCACTGCCGTCGCATACGGAGAATCCGCGGGATAGCTGACCGACGGCGGGTTGTACTGGGGATAGCCGAAGGTAAAGTCGCCACTGTCGCCAGAGGAAAAGTTGGTGGCAATTCCGAGGACGTCGCCAATCTCGGAAATCAGATTGCCGTTGTCCAACTCGCTCGCGGCGACATACATTTCTTCGGCCCCATAACTGCCCGAGAGGACGTTGGCGAGACCATCGTCGATGGCCATATATTCGGCTTGGTCAATGTTCTGGAAAGTGGCATCGGGAGGAACGATCAGGTTGATATTAGCGCCGGGAGCAATCGCATGTGCCCACTCGACGTCAATGTTGATTTCTACTTGATCGGGGGAGATGCAAAAGCTGGGCGAGGGGATGTAGGTGATGGTCAAGTTCGGCGCCGGCAATCCGAAATACGCCGAAAACGCGGCCACATCGTTCTGGATGGTGGAGGAACCGCACCAGTCAATAATTCCGATCGTCTGGCCGGTACCGTCATAGCCTTCGCCGTAGAGGCCGGAAAGGTTATACGCAGTTTGAATTTCCGGGGGCGTGTAGCCGCACCCGGCGCTGGTCAGGGTCTGCAGATTCAGGTGATTTCCGGAGTAGGTCCCGATGGGAAGCTCGCCATCATTGTTGGTGGAGAAGGTCTCGGTTTCCACACCGTCGAAACAATTGTTGGTGTAGAAACTGTCGTCGGTAGCCGTTGCTTTCGAGCCGACGGCTGCGGCCTTGGAAGTGGGAGGAGCGGTTGGTCGAGCGATCATCGGATGTTCATACTTGCCCGTGTCCAGACCAGAAACTGACTTCGCCAGCGCCGCGGCAGCGCCATCGATGTATGGGTCCCGGTCATTGGAGCGCATGGTTTTGCCGTTGACCTGATAGTTGTTGAGTTGTACATGGAATGCCTTCTCCACATCGCCGACCGTGCCTCGCGCTCTCACGAAGAAGTTGTGGGGAGCGACCTTCACTACTTTCAGGTTGTGGCTTTCGAAAAACTGCCGCACCGTCTTGGCTTCATCCGCTGTCGGCGCAAAGCGTGCCGCAAACTGGGACCGGCTCAGGAATTGACGATACTTGGGAGATGCTGGATCGTAAAGTTGCCTTGCCAAAGCATCGAGTTCGGCGCGATTGTGAGGATTCAACCAGATGCTGACTTCAATGATCTTGGATGGATCCTCGCTTCCGAGACTCTTTGCGGTAAAGACATAGCCGGGTGTGTTGTGCGCAATCAGATTGCCGCCCACGGTACTGGCTGACAACAACGCACAACCCATCGCGACTACAATTACGACACCTAACCACCGAAAACTGATAGCTGCATTTGTGGTCTCGTTCTTTTTGTTCATTGCTCCCTCCCATGGGAGAAGTTGCGTGAAGTCAGGACGGAAGAGCCGATGCGTATACGACACGCCGGCCGTCCTGATCCAAGACTTCAGAAGTGATGAGCGTTAAGACATGGACCTGAAGTGTCGCACTTGAATGCTGGCCCTACGACCACCCCAGCCCCTTGGAAGCGAAACCCCGCCATGCTAGCCCGTTCCTCCGCGGTTGGCAATGAGTTCCTGCGTTTTTTTTGCACACACACCCGCCAAACTGTGCACAATTTTGCAGCAGTACCTCGCTGGCGTATCAGGGAAGGTTTCGACTCAAGGGTTTCGAGTTGGGGAAGGTTTCGAGTCTGGGTGCTGACGGGTTACAGAAGGTTTCGTGGCAGCCGGATTAGACGGTGGCTTACCTGACTACCTCCGCCACCTTGCCGCTGGCGATCAGTTCGGAGATGCGCGCAAAATCCTGATACATCACACGATCCTTATCCATGGTCGCGCATACAGACCGAATCGCCGCGTGTGCCTGCTGCAAGTGCTTGGAAGTCTTGAGCGGCGCGAGAAAGTCAATCGCCTGTGCCGCCGCCATAGCTTCGATGGCCAGCGTGTTGCGCGTGTTCTCCACCACCTTCTTCAGCTTGTTGGCCGCGGTCATGCCCATGGAGACGAAGTCTTCCTTATTTCCAGAAGTTGTAATCGAATCGACCGACGCGGGATGCGCCAGCACTTTGTTCTCACTCACCAGCGCGGCGGCCGTTACTTGCGGCATCATGAAGCCCGAATTCATACCGGCGCCCGGAGCCAGAAATGGCGGCAGGCCTTCGCTGAGCGCAGGATTTACCATGCGCTCCAGCCGCCGCTCGCTGATGCCGGCCAGTGCGCTCAAAGCAATCGCGAGAAAATCGAGCGCGAAGGCGAGGGGCTGGCCGTGAAAGTTCCCGCCGGAGAGCACATCGCCCTCGCCGTCCGTCGCCTTCGGATTCTTCACGAAGACAAGCGGATTATCTACGGCCGAGTTCATTTCGGTTTCAAACACCGCGCGGCAATGAGCGAGCGTGTCGCGGACCGCGCCATGCACCTGGGGGATGCAGCGCAACGAATAGGCGTCTTGCACGCGTCCGCAATCGCGATGCGATGCGTTGATCTCGCTCTGTTCGAGCAAACGGCGCAGGTTCGCCGCAGTCTTGATTTGTCCGGCATGGGGACGAGCCTTTTGAATGCGCTCGTCGAAGGCGACGTTGGTTCCCTGAAGCGCATCGCAGGCCATCGCGCCGATGACATCCGCGGTGTCGACCAGTGTTTCGGCAGCGAGCAGCGCCAGCGTACCGATGGCCAGCATGGCTTGGGTGCCATTGATGAGCGACACCGCCTCTTTTGCTTCCAGCACCAGTGGTTTAATTTGCGCGCGCTTCAACGCTTCAGCACTTGCGATGCGCGCGCCTTTTTCGTCAAAACATTCCCCTTCACCGATCAATGCCAGGGCCAAGTGCGCCAGCGGCGCGAGATCGCCGCTTGCCCCCACGCTTCCTTGCGACGGGACCATCGGAGTCACGCCGCGATTGAGCATCTCGCAGATGGTGTCGATGGTGATGGCGCGCACGCCCGAGTTGCCCTTCGCCAGCGAGTTGGCGCGCAGCAGCATCATGGCGCGCGTGTCGGGAGTGGAAAGCGGTTCGCCAACGCCGACGGCGTGCGAGCGCACCAGGTTGATTTGCAGTTCGCGAACCTGATCACCGGCGATGTGCACATCGCTCAGCTTGCCGACGCCAGTCGTGATCGCGTACGAAATTTTATTGCTGGCGACCAGGGCGTCGACGACACCGCGGGCGCGGTTGACGGCCTCGCGCGCGTCGGGATCGAGCAGGACGGGGCGTTTATCGGCGGCGACTTCACGAACCGCCTCGAGAGTCAGATCGTTTCCGTTGATGTGCAGAGCTTTCAAGAGCAGGTCCCGGATTCTGGTTTCGAGTTCTTCACTTTCCTTGCAAGACCACTTTGAACGGATACAACATCGCCGTCATCACGCCCTTCTTCACCGCCGGATCGGCGTTCATGATCTGGCGGGCGGCGTCTTCGGACTCGGCGCGGAAGATCGTAAGCCCCATCGTATTTTCATCGGTAGTCAGGGCGCGGCCCACAAGAATGATTACGCCTTGCGCGGTGAGGTCCTGGAGGTAGGCGAAGTGTTCGGCTACTATGGCCTGTTCCGAATCGGTCGGTCCGGTGCGGAGCATGTCTCCGCGCACCAGTTGCAGCCTGTAGAGGAACTCTGGCATCGGGCCTTTCTTTCCTATCTCCACTATCTCTACTATTTCCACTATTTTTCCATCGCGGCGCGGAACACGTTCAAATATTTTTCCGGCAGGGCGCGGGGCTTCATCCTTGCATCGGCGACGATATGCGTGGTCTCACCTTCGGCCAGCAACTCGCCAGTTTCCGCCCTGAGCAGCTCGTATCCGAAGCGGATCACTTTCTCCCGCACATGTTTCAGATACGTGCGCACGATGACTTCGTCATCATAATGGACGGGAGCCTTGTAGCGGCACTGGGCATCGACTACCGCAATGAAGCAGTCGTCTTCGCGCTCCATATCTTTGTAGCTGAAGCCCAATTGGCGGAGGAGTTCGACGCGTCCGACTTCAAACCAGATGAAATGATTGGAATGATAGACGACGCCCATCTGGTCGGTTTCGGCATAACGGACGCGAATGCGAGTTTCATTCACTGTTTCGTTGAGATTCACAGACATCGATGTACGGGGCCGGCTCATCGGCCCGTCCACTTCGGCTTGCGCTTTTCGAGGAACGATTCGATTCCTTCGCGGAAGTCGGCGCTCTGGCGGATGCCGACATTTTCGCGGATGGCGGCTTCAATTTGCAAATCGAGTTCGGCGCGTGCGTGATCGGTGAGCAGACGCTTGGTATGGAAAAGCGAGAGCGGGCTATTCTCCGCCAACTGCGCGGCGAGTTCGCGGGCACGGTCGAGCAGCTTTTCCGGAGGAACAATTTCGTTGATGAGGCCCATCTTCAATGCTTCCGCTGCGTCAAAAATGCGCCCCGTAAGCAGCAGGTCGCGAGCGATTTTCTCGCCGACCTGGCGCAGGAGAAAAGTTGAGACGATGGCGGGAACGAATCCGATTCGGACCTCGGTGTAGCCAAACTTGGCATCTGGCACGGCAAGCGTGAAATCGCAGAGCAGCGCGAGTCCGGTGCCGCCGGCTATGGCAGCGCCGTTTACCGCCGCAATCGTTGGTTTAGGAAATTCATAGAGCGAACGGAACAGGCTGACCATGGTTCGTGAATCTTCAAGATTTTGCTCGGGCGTACGGCCGATCAGCGATTTCAGGTTGTCGAGGTCCATACCGGAACTGAAAGCCTTCCCTGCGCCGGTTAAGATCAGGATGCGGGCGGAAGACTTGTTCACTTCATCTAGAGCACGAATCAGATCGTGAATGAGTTCGTAGCTGATAGCGTTGCGCTTGTCGGGCCGGTTGAGGGTGACGGTGGCGACAGCGGAGTCGAAGGCGAGTTGGAGAGTCTTGTAGGTCATCGTAGTTCTCAGTCCGCTGCCGCTCTGTTTTTATACCGCGTTCCGATTTCGGCTGTCGCTCTCAACAATGCGTCCAGTGGCTTCAGCGTGGGCAATTGTGCTCCGCGGCCGCGCAGGGTTTCGATTACTGTTTCCGTTGGAATATTCCCAACCAAGTCATCCTGCGCGAAGGGGCATCCGCCCAGGCCGCCGATGGCGGAATCGAAGCGGCGGCACCCAGCTTCGAAGGCCGCGAGGATTTTGGCGGCGGCCTGGTCGGGGCGGCTGTGCAGGTGAACTCCGATTTCGAGATAGCCGTACTTCGCCATCACCGCGGAAACTACTTCGCGAATCTTTTCTGGCGGCGCTACACCTACCGTGTCGGCTAGCGAGATCACGCGAATCTCCTGCAACTCGAGCAAGGCTACAGCTTCGACAACTTCATCGACGGTCCAGGGGTCGCCGTAGGGATTGCCGAAGGCCATCGAGATGTAGACGACCGTCTCGAGTCCGGCTTCGTCGGCTTTCTTCTCGATCTTTTCCAGTTCCTCTATGGCGTCTTCCAAAGTTTGCCGTTGATTGTTCTGCAGAAAGGTTGGTGAGATCGAGTACGGGAAACCCAGGGTGCGCACGGCATCGGTCGCAATCGCCCGCTGCGCTCCTTTTTCATTGACCACGATGCCGATGATTTCCACGTCGTCGGGCGGGTCGAGTTCCTTCAGAACTTCTTCGGAGTCGGCCATCTGGGGGACGGCGTTGGCCGAGACGAAGCTGACCGCGTCGATATGCTTGAAGCCAGAGCTAATCAGCGCTTGCAGGTAGCTTACTTTTAAATCGGCAGGGATCTGGCCTTTGAGGCCTTGCCAGGCATCGCGGGGACATTCGATCAGTTTGACCGCTTCAGACATTGACGATTGTCTTCTTTGTTCGGTAGCCGAGCCGTCTTGCAGTCGCATCTGGATTTGCATTCAGATGAAACCGGTGATAGACCTCTGATCCTTCCGCGATTTGTTGATCCATGACTTCAACAATCTCTAGAACTTGATGAAGTTTCCAACTCACCATCTCACCATAGACATTTGTATATGAATGTTGATGCCGTTTGCACACCTGATGGCCCTTGACAGCTGCAGACGATGGCGTACTCCTAAAGAGAAGAATCGACTCTTCTAAGAGCGTTCGAACGGAGCTTGCATCTTTACGCCCATGATCCGCTCGGTACAGCGCCCGCACTGCGTACCAACCTCCAACCTCGCGCACCTTCGCCATGAACAGTCCACCTCTATCCGTGAAGCTGTGTAGCATAGGAGCCGCACGGCCTAGGTTTGTAGCACTCCCACCTTAAACTCGGGCACGTCCGGATTCAGCGACGCCGCTTCGAGTGCCTGCGTGATGGCTTGCCGCGTCTCCATCGGGTCGATGATTTTGTCGATCCACAAGCGCGCAGCGCCATACCGGGGGTCGGTTTGCTCTTCGTATGTTTTCTTGGTTGAGTCGAACAGCTCTTTTTTCTCTTCTTCGCTCAACTTCTTGCCGCTGCGCTCCAGTTGCTTCACTTTGATTTCCACCAGGGTGCCGGCGGCGGCATCTCCGCTCATGACCGCGTATTTCGCGGAGGGCCATGCGAAAACGAAGCGCGGATCATAAGCCTTGCCGCACATGGCGTAGTGTCCAGCGCCGAAGGATCCGCCCACGATCACGGTGATCTTGGGGACGACGGAGTTCGACACCGCATTCACCATCTTGGCTCCTGCTTTGATGATGCCACTCCACTCGGCATCGCGTCCCACCATGAAGCCGTTGACGTCGTGGAAAAAGACAAGCGGGATCAAGTCCTGGTTGCAATCCATGATGAAGCGGGCGGCTTTTTCGGCGGACTCGGTGTAGATGACGCCGCCGAACTCGACGCGCTTGTGGCCTTCGTGGTCGGTTTGCTGCGCGTGGAGTTTCTGGTTGGCGACGATGCCAACCGCGAAGCCTCCTATGCGGGCGTAGCCGCAGATCAGGGTTTTGCCGTACTCGGGCTTGTATTCGTCGAAGCGGCTTTCATCCACGATGCGCGCCAGAATTTCTTTCATGTCGTAGGGGCGCGCGGACGAGGCATCGTAGGCGCCGTAGATTTCTTCGACCGGCATTGCCGGGTTCACGGGCTTCTTGCGATCCCAGACGGATTGGCGGCGGTATCCCCACTTTTCGATCAGCGAGCGAATGCGGCCAATGCAGGCTTCGTCATTCGGCTCGCGGAAGTCGACCGTACCGCTGATGGCGGAATGCATAGCGGCTCCGCCTAATTCTTCGGCGGAAACTTTCTGCCCGATGGCGGCTTGCACCAGCGCGGGGCCGGCGAGGAAGAGGCCGCTGCCGTCGGTCATTAAGACGTGGTCGCACATCACAGGGAGATATCCGCCTCCGGCCACGCACATGCCCATGATGGCGGCGATCTGCGGGATGCCCATGGCCGACATGACCGCATTGTTGCGGAAGACGCGCCCAAAATCATCGGTGTCGGGGAAGACGTCTTCTTGCAGCGGAAGAAAGACCCCGGCGGAGTCGACGAGGTAGATGGTCGGAATGCGGTTTTCGATGGCGATGTTCTGCGCGCGGATGACTTTCTTTGTGGTCATCGGGAAGAAGGCGCCAGCTTTCACGGTAGCGTCGTTCACGATGAGCATGACCATCCGGCTTTCGATGCGGGCCAACCCAGTGATCACACCGGCGGCGGGTGCGCCTCCCCACTCTTCGTACATTTTGTGCGCCGCATAGACTCCGAGTTCGAAAAAAGAGCCGGGGTCGGCGAGCAGGTTGATACGCTCGCGAGCGGTAAGGCGCGATTTGGCGTGCTGGCTCTCGATGGCTTTCGCGCCTCCGCCCTCGCGGATTTTTTCCTCCTCGTTGCGGACCTGGGCGACGAGTTCGGCGAGCGCGCGCATGTTGGATTCGAAGCGGAGAGAGCTGGGGTCAAGTTTGGTGGGAAGGACGTTTTCAATCGAGAGAGCCGTGGAATCGGTACGTTCGCGCATGAGGGCTGATTTCGAGACTACTTACGAAACTCCTTACTATACCAGCGGCGCGAACCGCGGAGCGCATTGAGATTGATGAAGACGACGGCGATTCGAAGTACGGCGTGCGGGCGCGAGACGGGCGCTACAATCTACACATGTTGCGGAAACTCGCATCCCGGCCCGACTGGCAGATCGCGCTGGTGACGACCGCGGCGCTGCGCCTGTTTTATACGGCGACGGCAGCGGCATTTTTGCCGTTTTTGCATCCGGATCCAGCGCTGATTCGCAGCAACGCACTCACCGAAAATTTGCCGGCGCCGCACGGTCTGCATTATGCGTTGCTTGGAATTTGGGAGCGCTTTGACACGCTCTGGTTCTTGCGCATCGCGGAGCATGGTTATGACCGGCCCATGGCGGTGATTTTTTATCCGCTGTATCCGGCGGCGATTCGTCTGGTGAGTGGGCTGGTGCCAGCGCTGGCGGCGGCGCTTCTGGTCTCGACCGTGGCGTCGTTCTTCTTATTCTGGGGGCTGCTGCGTCTGGCGGGTGACTTGTCGGAGGTGGGGAAACTCCGCACGCTGTTGCTGATCTCGGTCTGGCCAACCAGCTTCGTTCTTTTCGCGGGCTACGCGGATTCCCTGACCATTGCGCTGGCTGTCTGGGCGGTCGTTTTTGGCCGTAAAGCGCAGTGGGAAGCGGCAACCGCCTGCGGGTTGCTGGCGGGAGCCGCGCGACCTTCGGGTGTGCTGGTTTTTGTCCCGCTGGCAGTGATGGCGCTGCGCAGCCGGCAGGTCCGGTCGCTGGTGGTAGCGCTCACGCCTCTCGGATTGTTGAGCTATTGGAGTTGGCTGCGGTGGTCGGGGCGACCTTCCGTGGTGGAAGCTTACCGGCTCTATCAGGGCATGACGATGGTTCCTCCGTGGAGGGGCTTGGCAGAGGCTGTGCGGCTGATCGTGACCGAACACGATGCCCTGTTGGCAATCAAGCTGGGCATGGTCGTCATGGTTGCGGTAATCAGCCTAAGGCGTGATCTGCGAACCAACGTGCGAATTGAGGACAAAGCGTTTGCGCTGGCGGTGGTTTTGCAGATGCTGATGTACACGGGGCGTCCGCTTCTGGGAGCGGCACGATATGTGCTCATGGTATATCCCGCGTTTCTGGTTCTTGGCGACTACGCCGAGCGTTGGAATGGGAAGCAACTCGGCTTCTATGTCACGGCGCTCGGGTTCCTGAACCTGGCGTGGATGTGGGCGTTTCTGAGTTGGTCGCTGGTGTTGTAGCGCGGTTTCCCGGAATCCGCTCTAGCTGGATGTGGCAGCTAGTCGATGCAGCGCTTCCGCAACGGGATCGCTGGCGATGGCATCCACCAACCCGATTTCAAGGGCGCGGGCGGCGGAGAGTTTCTCCGCGGCGATGAAAAGCTCGAGTGCTCTACCCTTTCCGATCAGGCGCGGCAAACGCTGTGTGCCTCCCCATCCGGTCATGAGGCCGAGAGCGGCGCCGCGATGTCCGAAAACCGCGTGGGGCGCGGCGATCCGGCGGTGACAGGCGAGCGCGAGATCCAGGCCTCCGCCCATGCAGTGGCCTTCGATGGCGGCGATGACCGGCGCGGGATAGCCGGCGATTGCGTTCATGAGAGCTTGTCCCATGGCGGAGAACTCGTAGGCTTCGGGGCCGGTGAGCACGGCGATTTCGTTCAGGTCGGCGCCGACCGAGAAAAAGAGGCGATTGCCTGCGATGATCAGTGGGCGGAGTTGCTTTTTCAGTTCTTCTTTCAATTGGTGAACGGCGGTGGTTAATGCGAGCACGCAGGCGCCGGTGAGGCGGTTAGTGCCGTCGGGCGAAGTGAGACGGAGGATGCATACGGGGTGGTCGGACTCGATGCGGAAGAAGGAGGAAGACACGGAAACATGATGCACTATCGGGTGCAGAAAGGGGGCGGTTCAAATAAGCGCTGTCCTACCCCCGAACTTTGTCATCCTGAGCGAAGCAAAGGACCCGCTGTTTCTTGCGTGCGGCAACGACGAGTCTCTCGCCTGGAGTTACAGCGTATTTGGATCGCAATCTAAACGGCCGGCACGCCCTGCGGCTTCACGTGTTCGCGGATGAACTTTACGATGTTATCCATAGGGGTGCCGGGCTGGAAGATGGCGGCCACGCCGATTTTCTTGAGGCCCTCGATATCCTGATCGGGAATGATGCCGCCGACCAGCACGAGCACGTCGTCCATTTTGTTTTGCTTCAAGAGGTCCATGACGCGCGGAACGATGGCGTTGTGTGCGCCCGAGAGAATCGAAAGTCCGATGACCTGGACGTCTTCCTGAAGCGAAGCGCTGACGACCATCTCCGGCGTCTGGCGCAGGCCGGTGTAAATGACCTCCATGCCAGCATCGCGTAGGGCGCGCGCGATGACCTTGGCGCCGCGGTCGTGGCCGTCGAGCCCGGGTTTGGCAACCAGGACGCGGATTTTTGGGTCAGTAGGCATCGAGATCATTTAACCACAGCGGGCCCGAGGGAGCACTGGGAGAATTGGGCGCTGCCGGAAGGCCTACCGGGCTTCGCCCGGCTTGGACGGCGAAACGGCCGTCCCCACACATTCCCAGGCTAGAATTTGACGCCCAACTGCCAGAACAGGAACGAGTACATATCGGTGCTCTCTTCGATCTGCTTGGTGACGGGCTTGCCTTGGCCGTGTCCGGCTTTGGTTTCGATACGCAGCAGAATCGGTTTTTTCTTGCTGGCGCCGTTCTTGGCTTCGGCTTGCATGAGCGCAGCCATTTTCTTGGCGTGCATGGGGTCGACGCGCGTATCGGTATCGCCTGTCATAAAGAGGATAGCGGGATACTCCTCGCCCGGCTTTACATGATGGTAGGGCGAGTAAGCGTAGAGCCACTCGAACTGCTTGGCATCATCGGCAGAGCCGTACTCTGAAACCCAAAGTTTCGCGATCTGGAAGTTCTGATAACGCAGCATGTCGAGCAGCGGCACAGCGCACACCACCGCGCGAAACAGGTCGGGCCGCTGCGTGATCATTGCGCCCATGAGCAGGCCGCCGTTCGATCCGCCCTGAATGGCTAGATGATCCTTATCCGTATATTTCTGTGCGATGAGGTATTCTGCGGCGGCGATGAAGTCATCGAAGACATTCTGTTTTTTCTCCAGCATGCCGGCGCGATGCCAATCTTCGCCGAACTCGGCGCCGCCGCGCAGGTTGGCGACCGCGTAAATGCCACCGTGCTCCATCCAAAGAAACATGCTGCGGCTGAAAGTTGGCGTCTGCGAGATGTTGAAACCGCCGTAGCCGGTGAGCAGGGTGGGATTCTTGCCGTTCTTCTCGATTCCTTTCTTGCTCACGACAAACATCGGGACTTTCGTGCCGTCTTTCGAGGTGTACCAGACCTGCTGCACGTCATAGGCGGAAGGATCGACAGAGGGCGCGTCAACCGTGGCCCAGAGCGCACTTTTCAGGTTGCTCACCTCAACCTGGGTCAAGTCAGCACGGTAGATCGACTGCGGCACAGTAAAGGACTGGAATCCGAAAAAGATTTCGTTGCGGTCATAGCGTCCGGAGATGCTGAAAACACTTCCGATGGCCGGCAGCGGAACGTCGGCAAGCTTCTTGCCGTCGAGCGCGAACAGCTTCAATTCGGAAGTGGCATTGTGTTCGTACTGCGCCAGCAACTTGCCGCCAGTCACACCCACGCCTCGCAACACGGCATCCGACTGCGGGATAATTTCCTTCCAGTTCTCGCGCTTGGCGTTGGCCGCGTCGGCAACAAAAGCACGATAGCGAGGCGCGTCTTCGTTGGTGGTGATGTAGAGTTTGCCCTGATAAAAATCGGCGCCGTACAGGAAGTCTTTGCCCACAGTGATTTCGACGGGCGGATCTTTCGACGTGAGATCCTTGAGAAACATTTCGGTCTTCGTAAAGCCGTGCCCCTCGTCGATCAGCAACCAACGGTCGTCTTCGGAAAGGCTGACATTCGGCCACGACTCGGGATCGCGGCCGGCGCCGAAAATCAGCGTGTCCTGTACCGAGTCGGCGCCGAGAGTGTGGTAGAACACGCGCCGGTTGTACACGTCCTGCCCCTCGGGCACATCTCCCTTCTGGGGATAGCGAGTATAGAAGAATCCGGAGTTGTCGCGCTTCCAGGCGAGGCTGGCGGCGCGCGTCCGCTCAATCGAATCGGGCAACAGCTTGCCGGTGGCAGTCTCGATCACCCGGAGAGTGCTGATTTCGGAACCGCTCGGCGAGGTGCCATAGGCGACATACTTGCCGTTTTCCGACGCGTACCACCAGTCCAGGGCGATGGTCCCGTCGGCGGCGAGTTGGTTGACGTCGAGCAGCACACGATCGTCACCATTGAGGCCCTCGCGCACGTAGAGGACAGGCTGGTTCTGGTTGCCTTCGCGGCGGGTATGGAAATAATACTCGCCGCCCATCTGCGGAGCTCCGACAGTGCCGATCTCAAGCAGTTGAGAAAGGCGGGCATTGATTTTGTCGCGCCCAGGGAGTGGGTCGAGGATGGAACGCGTGTAGGCAAGTTCCTGCTCGACGTAGAGTTTGGTGTCAGGATCGTTCGGGTTCTCCAGATAGCGGTAGCGATCGACGATCTTATGCCCCTGGACAGTGTCTTCGACCGGAGAGACCTTGGCTTGCGGAGGGCCGGAAATACGACCGGAAGGAACGGCGGAATCTTCGGCTCGGGAATCCGCGGCATAGACGGCGGCAACGACACCGACGAAAAGGACCAAGAAAAAAATCAGCAAACGCGAACCTTCCAGCATAGGCACCCCACTCCTGCGTGTGGACGAAACGCCGAGAAATAGGTTAGCAGAACCGCACCCGGACGAAGGTGCCCGCTGCCAAATCACGACGACGCGCGGTGATAATGCCCACAAACCAAGAATGGTGTTAACTCGGTCGGAATAGAATCAGGAGCAGATGCGATGGCGGGCGCATTGATGCCTGGCACGCTGCCGTGTGCGAGCCACCAATTGGTAAGTTTCCAATCCGCAGCAGCCTCTGATATGATTTTGCTGATCATGCAAGCACGCATCGAAGCGTGCTCCCACTCCTCAGTAGCTCAATGGCAGAGCATCCGGCTGTTAACCGTAACTGACAAACAATCTAAATGCCGTGCCGTCCGTCGCTTGCAATGTAAGTCGTTCCGAAAATATCACCTTGGTTGGGCTATAAGTTGGGCTATATTATCGCCCGCTCAGTAGCTTTCCGCTTTTGCATTCGGCCAAAGGCTCCGTGTACTATTTCGCTGTCCGTATTGAGGGGGTCTCAGCGCGGGAATCGGATGGGCAGGCGCGGTGCCTTCTTCCCCGCCTGCCCGCGCAAAAGTCAGTTGCTATGCTGCATCAACGACGCCTCTACTTTCGCACGCTCTGGCTTCCATCAGCTAAACACTAAGTTTCGCTCACCGTCACCATCAGTTATTCTCCAAACTCCCCCCCGACACTTTGGGCAGCAGTCCGGTTGATTATCCCAGTAGACGTGGCATTGAAGGCAGGCCGCAAATCCGAAGTATTTGCGGCAGCCGTAACAGAAGCTGTCGGTTGTGCTCAACGACCTGTACTTGCCGCACCGCGTACAAGCGGACATTCTCATAAGAAAGTTCATCTGCGTTGCGATAGCGATTGCGCGGTCGAAGTCCAAAGCAACTGCTTCGGTGATGGCGTCATCTAAACTGCGGCACTTTTCTGCCAGTAGTGGCACCTCATCTGGGCGGTCAGGGTATCGAGATTGCAGAGCAAGCCTCAGATATGCGTACTCTGTTTTTCCGGGATACCGCCTCCGCATCTCAAAGTACGCCTTCTCCATCATCCATACTGTTCCCATAGGTCGGCCAGTACCCCATTTGAAATACTCCTTCGCTCTGCCGAACATGCGGAAGCCTCTCCCTGAGAAGCCCAGAATCATAACATTTCCAGCGGAGCACACGCAGAACTTGCTATTTTCAGTGCGCTGTCGTCCAGCGGCGTCGCGGTATCGCAGCCAGTACTCGCCGTCAGAATGTCGCTTCGACTTCCGCAGCCACAGGTTGCCCGTTCCGTAGTTCGCACAACTGGCAGCGCGAATGGTGCGACCGCGTGGGGCTTGGTTTTTCAGTTGGGCTATTTGGGGCTGTGAAAAAATGCGCCGCTTCAGTTGCAGCAGGCGGCTCAACCCTTCCTTTTCCTGCGAGTGGGTGTGCGCGGGAAAAGTAATTCTCGCCTTCGCACCCCCGGCGGTACAATCCTCCATGAATCTTGAAGGAGGACACACGAATGTCTTCTGTCGCCACTCCGTCACAGCCCAGCGCTGATGGGCTACTCATCAAATTGAATAAGCGAACAAAGAGACTTTCAGTTGTCGTGATTATTCTAACCCTGATGTTTGTCGCGTTCTCAATATGTGGTCTCCTGCTGCTCAGGTGGAAACTGAAAGCTATTGAAAAAACACAGAAGGACTTGGCGTTCGACCAGTTCGTCGCTGGCTACAACGCCGGGCAGGACTTTGTGCAGCCCACCGTCAACACCATTCAGTTCTTGCGGCGTGGCTACTCGATAACGCTCGACAAGGTGGAATACAACCAAAACGGGTTACTACTCGGTGGACAGCTTGGAAATGCTACGCAGCTTTGGATAAGTTCTCTTGCCTTGAATTTCAGTGCCCGTCCATACCCGTATAAAATTCGGGACAAGTGGGACAAGGACGGGGCGGGCTTCTTTCCTTGGTGGGCAGACGATTGGAGTATCGGAAATGCACAAACCACCGTTGGCATATTAAATCCGGGTGGGACCACGGCCTTCGAAGTGACCATTCCAAACGTGAAACAAACATCGGACAGCATACAGATTGCGGTCTGGTTTTCGGGGGAGCGCTATCAATACTTGGGAAAGTAGAGAACGCGACCACATTCAAACTCGCGCCGAAGGCCGTTGAGCACAGGTGAAATCAAAGCTCATCGCCGGGAGTATCATTGACCAAGGCGCGTCCCAAACTTTTCTAGGAGGTGTCGCTTGCCTTTAAAACAGCGTCGGGCCAACCGTCTGGAATTGATAAACAAAATTGAAGAGAAACTGAAAGCTAAACTAGTTGTCTATTTCACTCCTGATTCGCCCATTGTTGGAGGTTTGATTGCGGAAGATGCACTACTGCCGATGTATGACCACCTGCGTGCGATGGGCAAGCAGCAGCGGATAGCGCTTTATCTTTATTCGCCGGGCGGCCAAATGGAAACCCCTTGGAAGCTCATCACGATGCTTCGGGAGTTCTGCGAAGAATTGCACATTGTTGTCCCGTACAAAGCCTACAGCGCCGCGACCATGATTGCCATCGGCACGGATAAAATTTGTATGGGCAGCAAGGCTGAGTTGGGTCCAATCGACCCATCCCTGACAATCAATCCCGCGCAGGTCGGCAAGGATGCTAGCGCGCCACGACTCCCCGATTTGGGAGTAGAAGATGTAGCCGCATATCTCACCTTTATAAAGGAGCGCGCAAAGCTCACCGACCAATCGGCTCTCGCCACCGCTGTCGGTGCCCTTGCAAGTCACCTGACACCACCCTTGCTTGGCAGGCTTGAAAGAATCTACTCCCATATCCGCTTAGTCGCTCGCAACCTGCTGGCGCTGCACAAGCCTCCGCTCGATGACAGACAAATTTCAGGAATCACGCAGGCACTCACGGAGAAGTTGTACGTTCATGGTCATGGAATTGGCCGAAAGGCAGCGCAGGAAATGGGACTTGACGTTGAGTGCTTGGACGGCGAATCCGACGAACTGGCTTGGTCTCTATATCGTGAATACGAGAGCGTCTTTAGGCTGCGGGAAACACGCGATGTTGAGTCATACTTTCCGCAAAACAGCGACGTGTACGAACGCCCCGACACAGTCGTGGCGTGTATAGAGTCAGTTCTACTGCTGCATGAATTCATCGGCAAAGTGCGCGCACAAAGGCTTCGAAACATTCCGGCGAACCCAACCATCAACGTCAACTTGGGCCTAAACTTCCCGGCGAACTTGAACCCTGCGCAATTGCCCCAGCAGATTCAGCAAGTCATCCAGCAAGTACTACAACAAGCAGCCCAACAGATGCAGGGGTTGGTGGCACAAGAACTTCAGCGACAGTCTCCTGCGGTTGGGATAGCGGCACAATTTATCGGGGGTGTATGGAGGGAAGTCGCTTAGGTGTGACTAGGGTGCTAGCCAACCTGCACGAAGCTATTTGACGAAATCAGCATGGGCTCTTGCGGCCCCGTGGCATCAGGCAGCGCGTACGGAGACCCCGTGAATTCCTCTTGCGGGCTGCCGACAACACTCGGCACTAGCGCAGAGTACACCGCTTTTTGTTCGCCCTGCTGAAATGCAAATTCTACAGTCAGCTTAATTTGAGGCATGGACACATCTCCTGCTTTTCTAACGCCATGAAATCCTACCATATCTGTCAATAGGGAAGGTGAATCGAACGTCACGCTGGGTAACACCACTTTCGATTCTAAGATGATTCTTGTTCCACCGCAAGTAGTTGAAGTCACCATTGGAAATTCCTTAGAAAGCAAGCACCTGCACTGGTCTGAGATGCAATTTGCTCGCCACGGCACTTTTTACTGCGCCCGACCGGGCGTCAATGTAATCCTTCTGTTTGGCGCGATTCAGCGCAGCGTCGAGCGCGTCCGTTCCCACGCTGGTTGATGTCCATTCCACTTCGATACCGTCATCGGTTCTTGCGGTCGCCATCTGTTCTCCTTCAGTGAAAGTACTTGCCCCTCACGTGCCATCCGACGCCCGCACCCGCACCATTCCTGCGCGTGTGCTGCCTGCCACAGAAAA
This sequence comes from uncultured Acidobacteriaceae bacterium, assembly GCA_963838935.1. Lineage (GTDB taxonomy): Bacteria > Acidobacteriota > Terriglobia > Terriglobales > Acidobacteriaceae > Acidiflorens. The sequence continues at coordinate 223,812 of CAWITH010000035.1, read as the reverse complement.
CTGCTTCCATTGTGTATCCATGTGTCTTTTCGTACTCTGCGGCTGCGGCTTCTGCTTTCTCCTGCGACTTGAAAACTGTAGCCAAGTCACAAACAGGTTCGAAATATACAATGTGCGTCTTTGATGCCATCAACCATCCCCACTGTTGCTTTTAAAAATTAATTCGGGCGGCTCATCGCAGCACGGCTGACCAAGCTGTGTTGTCTCTGCTCCCCGCCCGTTGCTACTGACTTCGGGATGCGGCGCAGCCGTCGAAGGCGTCGGGCCTTGGTGTCACTGCGCCGCTTGCGGACACCCGCGCGCGGCATATTTGCTTCAGGCCGCATTGCTGCACTCGCCAAGAGGGAAGGGAGTCCTCTCTCTTGAGTGGAGCGGCCTGAAAATTGTTAACTCTTTTTCTGCCGTGCCCTACCATCACCGATGTGCCAGCGAAGCAGCCACGGTCTTTTTACCGAACTTTCTGCCGTTCAATATCCGCAGCGATGGCGGCTTTCTTGTTCCGCTCGTGCGCTGCGGCAAGCAAATCCTTCAGCTTCGGGCGCACAGGTTCACTGGGCCAACCACTTTTGAGGAAAATCTCCTGCGCGTCGGCTACTCGCCGACTCATGTTCGCAGGGTCGTCAGCACCGACGCTGCGGATTTCCTTCTGTGTTTCGTCTTTACTAAGATGCGGCATTTTTTCTCCTGCTCGCTGCCAGCCCAGCAGCGGTTTTCTGGCGCAGAAATTCGATATATTCTTTTCCACGCGTGGTGACCTCAAGAAGTTTTTGCACCGTTTCCTTCAGGTCGGCGACATCCTGACGGAGCGCACCAACATCGCGGCGCACTTCTTTCTGTTCGTTTTCCAAAGCGCTCAATTTTTCGTGCACACCATATTTTCCCGCGAGCATAGAATCCTCACCTTTTTCTCCGCGCTCACCGCGCGGCCCTGCTGGGCCAACGACGACGGACGGCGTTTGATTTTTCAAAGCGACGTGCGCTTTCTGAAGTTCCAAAAATTCCGCCCGGGTCACAAATTTTTCTGGCGAGCACTTGCATTGACCGTCGCGACCTGCTGGGCCTTGCGGCCCGACTACCGTATCGCCCTTGTCGCCACGCGGCCCGACAATCGACTCGCCCCTGTCGCCCTTATCGCCCTTGACGTTCTGCCCGTCGCGCCCGCGTTCACCTTGACGCGGTGCGAGCGCTGCGACTTCGCGCCGCAAATTGATAATGTCGTTGCTAAGGGCGAGCAGCTTACCAGCCAACGGAAGGTCGGTGCTGAAATTCGTTTTCATGGCAGCGGCTCCACTTGTGGCCCGCATCGCGCGATTCTGAAATCACGGGCGCACGTCACCTGCGTCGGCACCAGAGAGAGCGCCTGCTCGAAATGTTCGCCGTGGTCTCTATCGCTTGCACTCAATACGTGCGCGATTTCATGCCGCATTGTTGTGAGCATCTCCGCATCGTCATCGAGCCACTTCGCCGACAAGTAAATCGTGCGGGCGCGGTACGAGCACAGGCCCATGTGCGTCGGGTTCTCTGGGAAGTCTTCAACGACACATACATTCCAGTTGCCGACGCCAACTTCAGCGAGCAAATTCAGGCACGTGCGAATTGCGTTCTCGATGGTCATTGCTGTCCGCCCGTGCTCGCGTCGTTCCAGTTACTGGCAAGTAAACATTCCAGACTCGCTTCGTCGTCCGTGTCATCGTTGAAATTGTCGGCGGCGCGGCGGTGCGCATCGCTGGCGGCGTAGTGAAGAGACGCGGTGTCGATGCTGCGGCAACTGCGCGCTTGACTCGCGTGGAACTCAGCAGCGCGGCGATGCCCTTCGGCATCCTTCGCGCGGCAGCCAGCAACTTCGACCTGCGCAATCGCGCGCGCTTCGTACTCACGGGCCATCTGGCGGTGATAAAGTTCGTCGGCGGTCAGCAAATAATCGGGCCGGGCGTCGCGGCGAAGGGCTGCAAGGATGCGCGCTTCGCGGGCGATTTCGAACGCTTGGCGGTTCGCTCGACTGCGCATCAAAAATGGGTCATAACCGTGCGCAGCGACGAAACGGTCTTCGAGAGACTGGCGACGTGCGGGAAAAAGAGTGCGCACAAAGTTTCTCGCAGCCATCGAGCGCTTCTCAGCGGCGGCGATATATTCGCGCGACAGCAAAGGCGTCGGACGCTTTTCGATTTGCGCTTTGCGGACTTCGATAATGCGGGCCTGCGCCCACGCGGGTGCGGTCGCGGCACTTACCCAACCCATCGCGCGGTTTTCCAAAAGTAATTCAGTGTTACTCATAAAGTGTTCTCCTTGTGCCCAGCGTTCCCCTGATGCCTTATCGTTTAACGAAGTCTTCAGGATTTCGATACAGCGGCTCGCCCGTCTTCTTGTTGTGGCCAATCAGAACAGGGCGGTGCTTGTTCGAGTCGCCGACGTATGCGGCTGCTGCGTGCATAGCAGCTTCGTCGGGTGGAAGTTCGTACAGTGTTCCATCGACAAGCTGGCGAAACTGCTCAGCTATTGCGGCTGGGCAATCGGCGGGCGGCGTCGAGTAGAACGTAGCTTCCGAACCCACACGCTTGGTAATTGCAGGCCGCGAGTATTGCGACGCACTGCCCTGCTGTATGCCCCATTCGATTTTCACGGGCACTGCGGGCGAAGAGAACTCCGACGCGAGCCTGTCTTGATATGACTTATACGGAACAGCAACGGCGCTGCCCTGTGCTATCAGGACTTGGGCAACGTGTGCAGGAAGATTCACGGTTGTACCGCGTAAATTCGGGTTGGGAACAAACTCAGTGTAGGTGATGCGCATGTGGTCTCCATTCGAGAAAGATTTATCGTTCAAGGCTGTGGTCTGCCCTCATACTGGCAGCCAGATGTGACGGCTACAATTGGCTACTGCGGCGTCTCCGTTTGTTCCTTCTCCTTCTCCAGCTTCGAGAGTTCTGTGCGGTACTCTTCGTCGGTCAGAACCTTCGCGCCGGGTGGTAAGATGTGCGTCTTATCGCTCACATCCACAAGCGCATTCGATGGCGCTGCGAGCACGCCAGTTTCTTCGATGTGCTCCGTGAAGACCTTCATCACTTCGTTGACTAACTCAGCGGCATTGTGACTCGACAGCTTCTTCGAGACGGCCACGTACTGCGCGAGAAACGTTTGTATCTCAGCGGGCGACTTCTCGCACTTAACCATTCCCACAGCGACGGCGAAAAGTTTTCGCGCTACGACTTCGAGTTCAGCTTTGTTCTTTGACATTTATGTCCCCGTAGTTTTCCCACGAACCGTGCAGTGGTTCGTCTTCGTATTCATGGCCTGCACGCCAGTGCGGTGTACCCTCTTCGTCGGTGTGACACCACGCGCATAATGCGAGCACGTGCCGCTCAGACGTGAACAAGTCAGGGCGTTGTCGCGGACTCCATAAGTGATGGACAAGGGTGCTCGCTTTCGTGCAGCGAATACCCTTGTCGATGCGCTGGCAAATCGGACGACCTGCCAGAATCCACTTTCTAAATACGAGCCAGCGGGCATGGTGGTACATGCGGTCAACAGCGTCGCGCACGCGCTTCTCTCCGCGAGCAGACGCCTGCTGATGCTCCGCACAGTATCCATCCTGCACGGATGCCCGCCCGCAGTGTCTGCACGCTCGTGGACTACTCATCATCAGAAACCCGGCCCCATCGCTCCCGGGTCATTGCCCTCAAAAGCGCGGTTGCGCCCGCCAACTTTCGAGCAATTGTCGAGTTGTTCGGCTCCGCCAAAGTCGTCAGAACCAAGGAACTGCGTTCGCTGTTCTACGGCAGCGACAGGCCGAACGGGAAGTTTGCTCAGACGCGCCCTGACTTCTTGGGCGGTGATGGGTTTCTTATCTTCTCCAAGTTTGAAACGGCCTTCAGCATCGACCACTTCGAGAAACTTCAGAAGGTTGACTTCCATCTTGCAGGTTGGGCACTTGAAGTCTTGCGCGAAGCACTCGTGCAACGAAAGAATGCGATGCTCTTTCCCGCAGCAGCACACGGCGGAGAAGCCCTTCACATTACCAGAGCCGTGGTCGATTTGTTGATAGTACTTACCCGGCACCAGACCACCAGAGAAGTTGTCGCGGTTGTAGAGTTGTCGGAGCGCATTGCGTTCCGAATAGACTTTCTGAATGTCTCGAAGCACAGGTATCTTGCTTGTGAGTTCGAACAGGATGTTAGCCATTGTATGTTGCTCCTTTTTGGTGAACTTGTTCTGGAAGCGGCGGCATCTTCTCGATACCGCCCTTACCGTCTGCCTTAGACCATTCGCCGTCTTCGCCCATGAAGTACATCCGTGCCACACCGCGCGGCGGGTTCGCAAGGTAGCGATGCCACGCCGTGACGATGCTGGCGATGCCGTCGATTTTTTCGTTGGGACTTAACTTCTCAGGCTTCAAGCCTGAGTGCTTTTCGGACTCGACGAAGACTACGTTCCCAGCCATCCACGCAAGAAGCGGCGCTCCGAAATGCACCAAGCTGCAACGCTGCACAGCGCTAAGGAACTCCTGCGAAGGCGCAGTAAGTTGCGAATACACCTGTGGTACAGACACGCAGGTGATGCCGCTTTCATTCAACTGCGCGGCCTGAGATGGGAACTGCCACGGGTCGAAGCCACACTCCATGACGCGAAATCTCGTGTTCAAATCGACGACGTACTGCTTGATGTCACGCAGGTCAATCATGTCGCCGGGGAGAAGCTGCAAAAAATCTGTTCGCGCCCAAACACTGAGTGGCACGCCCCAGCTTCGTTCCTTCTCCAGCAATCCAACTTCGGGTGCGAAACACTGGACGACCACGACCTGCCTGTCGATTGGTTCGGCACCTTCGGAGAACCTGCCCTTCGGGAATAACAAACAGACGGCGGTAAAATCGTTGCGTAATCCAATGTCGATTCCGCAATAGCACGGTGTGTCGGTGTTCAGTTGCAGGAACTTCGTCACAGCCTTTTTCGAGTCGGTCTCGCCAATGAGGTCGAAGCCTGAACACTTGTCCCACGACTTCGGCGAGATGCTGCCCTGACGTTGCAGAGTTCGCTCTGGTGTGATGTTCGCGTGGAACTGGAGAAAGTTATTCAGACCAGAAGGTGACTCTTCGAGTTCTGAAATCTGTTTGACGATGTGCTCTTCGCGCAGCGTGACTCCTAAGCTGGGGTTCGCCTTCCGCAGCTTGACGATGTCTTTCGGGTCGTCGCCGTCGTCTATTCTGAAGATGGCGGCGAAGACGTGGTCAGCGAGTACGATGCCGCGAAGTATGCGTTCCGCCCATGAGAATTTCTCGAACGCGAACGTCAGCTTGTGCGCGGGCGCAGTGGTGATTGCCAGCGTCAGCGGCTGCGTTCTCGATACAGTAGACTGCACGAGTGCATCCCAAGCGTTACGGTCGGCCCACACGCCGACTTCGTCCGCGATGATGCCGCTGGCGCGGACGCCCAAGAAGCTGCGGTCTTCACTGGCTAAGGGTTGGAACTTCGAGTCGGTATCGTTGACCAGTAATTCGTCAACCCAGCGCGTGACGTGCGCGGCAAGTTCGGGATTGTCGCCGACAGCGCGGCGGGCATCACGCCAGACAATTCGGCTCTGTTCGCGGACAGTGGAAGCTGCGTAAATTTCTGCGTACTTCTCTTGGTCGCATATCAACAGGAACTGAGCGACGATGCTCGCAAACTTCGTCTTGCCATTCTTGCGGCCCATGCTCAACCAGATTTCAGAATGCTTTCTCAGGCCCGATGCACGCTTGAACGCGAACATGGACGTAAGCACCCAGACTTCCCAAGGCAGGATATTGTCGAGACCGCCGAACTTCTTCGCATACGTCACGACGTTGCGGGCGGCGACAACATCCCAGTACGCGCCACGCAGGTGCCCTTCTTCGATGTCTTTCAGCCAGCGCTCGCACGCCAGCTTCATCAAGACGCCAGCGTCTGGGCTGGCGAGCGTCTCGCGGGCGTACTGCCGGGCGATGGTTGTCGCATCATCAGTAGCCCAGTCGTAGTCCATGCCGTTCTCTTCGAGCATCAGCGTCTGGTCTGGGCGCAGCCTGTCGCTGAAGCTGTCGCGCTCCTGCCTTACACGCTCGATGAAAGCAGCGAGCGAACTACCCGCGTAAACTGGCTCAGGAAAGCGCGGGCGTTTCCACGTGCCATGCAGGATGGTCTTTTTGCGCTCAGCTTGCCCTGCGAGTTCTGCTTCACAAAGTTCGAGCAGCGCTGCGCCGTCTGAGTACGCCAGCAATCGCCGCTCGTAAAGCCACTTCGAATACTTCTTCCAGATGGCATACAGCGGCTTGTTGTTCCACAGGTAAGGCGGCGTCGCTGGGAATCCAAGCTCGAAAATCTTCGATTCCTGCTTCTCGCGGGTGGTCGCAGTAGCTGCTGAAACTCGCCCGCGCATCTCCGAAATGTTCTTTCTACGACTCACAACTGCCCCTTTTCGTCTAAGAACAAACCTTAATCAAACGCAAACGCGGCGTCATACCTAACATGCACGACGAAAACCATCGCGCGGTGCGGAGTGGATGTCTGAAACCAAAAATGACCCCCCATACGGTGCCTTCTAAAATCGCTGCACTTTTGATGATTATTTTCAATGACTTCGAGCGCTCCTTTTGTTCTCGTGTTTCTTGCTCGAAATGTTGTGCGACTTCTGAAGGTTGAGAGCACAGCAGTTACCGAATCTGATTTGTAACTCAGTGTTGATGCTGTAACATGCAGCCAGATGACGCCTGTTACTCATAGGGTGAGGCTCCTTTGGCGTTCTGGTGAGTTATAGGCTCGTCTCTGCTGTTTGGGGTGCTCTGCCGTCGTTGCTTCACTCTGGCGTTGCTGTGCGCCAGCGCTGCGCTGCCGTGGTAGGTCGTACCAGATGATGTCGCTGGCATCGAGTCCGTCAGGCAGGTACATCTTGCCCTTGATGCAGTTCACGGGGCGAGCTTGCGGCGTTTGCGCTTCGGCGGTTCGGGTGCTTTTGGTTCCGGCGGCTGCCAATGGTAAACAGGCTCGGGTTCCCCGCGTGTTTTCCGTTCTGCTTTCTGACGCTCGTGGCGCTTTCTCTGTCGGTCGTCGTAATCCATTAAGCTCTCTATGCTCATAACTCATCTCAACCTGCCTTTCTGTGACGTTCACTAACTAAACTGGCAAAGTGTCAGCAGCCGACATGTGTGAGGGAGAGACCACCCATTTAGAAGTGTCAGCAAGTAGTTGCTGACAGTTGCTGACAGTTTGAAAATAACTACGTTAGAATCACTGATATATCTCATGTGTCTCCCCCTCACATTAGGCGACTGCTGACAGTTCATGGTCTGTTTTTCCCTGTTTGTCAGCATTGTCAGCGGTTTCTGTGCTGACACTTTGCCTTGACGACCAGTCCGATACCATCCGAATCTGCGCGGGTCTCGCATCGCGGCATTTGTCGTCTTTGACAATCTCAAGTTCTCCGTTGAACGCCATCGAGCGGATGGCGCGGTCGAAAACAGCCGGGCCTAAGCGTTGAGCGCTGACGCCACGGTACACATCTCGACGTTCGGCGGGTGCGCCATGTTGCGCGTGCTCTGCCATCCAGTTACGGATGCTGAACGCCATCCGTGCATCTGGGTTTTCGCCCGGGTTCGGCTGGAGCACAAGACGAGCGCGGGTCTGGTACTTCGCCATCTCATAAGTCGGGCCAAGCATGTCGGCAGTCAGGTCACTCCGTCCGTCGAAGCTGGCGGCTACCACGGCGCAGCGAAGCGCCAACTCTGCGACCCGGTCGTCGATGCCTTCTTTCATAATCCAGCGGTCGCGCTCATCGAGTACTGAACCGTCCATCCGAACTGGTACGAACATTTCGGTGTACAGGCTGTCTTCCGTGATTACAGACTGAACGTCGTCGAGCGGTCGCCATAGATAGCGGGCACCAGTCGGCGCTCTGCCGAACAGGAAACGGTCGTAGAGTCCGCCCGTCGTTGCCGAACCAAACAGGTCGCCGAACTGCTCGGTGACCAGCCCGCCCGCAAGCGAAAGGCGAGCGTTATATTTCACGTCTTTGCCCTTCGCCATGATTAGCTCGTCGGTGTCTTCGTAGAATGCCGTCGTCAGGAAGCGCGGAAAAGACGAGCCTTCAATCTGGGACTTTTCCAGTAGGTGGGCGAGTTCGTCAGGGTACAAAAGAATCGGACGCCCACCCATGTCGCCGATGCGCTTGACCAGACCTTCTGCGCTGCCTGCCTTGCACTTCATCAATCGTTCTTTCGGCGGCAGCAGTTTGAATGCGTAGTTGAACGCGCTCGACTTGCCTGTATGTACCGGGCCTTCGAGACATACGAATAGGTTCGCTCTGCTGTTCGTCTCCGTCGGCACTAATACCGAAGCAGCAGCCAGCAGCGCGAAATATGAATAGGCTCGTGGGAATGCGCTCATCTGCTCGACCGCGAGTCGTCCAAGTTTCCCGTCGAGCACTTCGAGCGGCACATCGGGAATGATGACGGGCTTCGGCTTCGCTGTTACGACCTGCACCATCGGCGCGGCCTGCGTGATGGTTGGCTCTGGCGTTTTTTTCACTTTGCGGAACAGTTCAGTGAGTTGTTCTTGTCGGTTCTCGATGGTGTTGTGAAACACGTCGATGGTGTTGCCCGTCCACACCATCAGCTTGCCTGCGCCGCCTTTGTACCCTGCGTAGATTTCGATGGGTGGCTTGTCGTGGTCAGCCGATACTTTTCCCCGGGCGACAAGATGCAGGCCCGTTCCGCTCTTCGAGATTTCGCTGTACGTATCGAAGGTCTCGACTAACTCTTGAGCCTGTGGTGTGAGTTCTCCAGTATCTTTGTTGCGGCAGCCGTCAAGGTCGATATAAACAAGGTCTTCATCCTTGGTAACCAGACGCTGGAAGCCGTTGTGCTTCGTGCCCGCACGGTTTTGTATCAGGTAGTCGAGCGGCCTGAAGTTGGCGTGGTCGCTCCACGTAATCGTGGGCTGTGGTGATGGCTTCTTCTTCGGGTCTTTGTCGGGCTTCAGGTAGTACTGACACCATAGCGGCTGTGTCCGTACTTCAGCGGGAATGTTTGAGAGTAGCTCAGTGCTGTTGGTCATGGTCCTGTCCTAGCGAAAAGGCGCAACGGAGTGGATTGAGTCCACCCCGTTGCAGGACAGCCCATTGCCGACCAAAGCGATGGGAACTCGTGGTACTGATGTCGTTGGGTGCAATGGTCATTCGCATAAGCTGTCCGTATTGACATCCAAGTGTTACGGGCATTTTTTACACTGTGGGCGCGAATCTCGCATAAACACTAGGCGAAACGCTGGCTTGCAGCGCTTCACTCGATAGATTTTTCTCATACCCGGTCTATCTGTCAGGGAAATGTGACACTGGGTTCTAGAGGCGAGCGAGTCGGAGCAGGACGACCGGGCGGCGCGGAACGGGCGGGCGATTTTGGGAGTTGACTCCCTAAAAAGGAAGCAGATTGCCGCTGTCGTCGAACAACTCGGGCTTCGGCGGTCCGGCCTTCATGGCCGCGAACTCGGCTTCCAGCGCCTCAATTAACGCCTGCTTTTGGTCATCAGAAACAGCGTTGAGAATGCGCTTGATTTTATAGAGCGCATCTTGCGCGATATTCGGTGTGGGAAATCGGCGCGAAACTTCTGCACGGGTCTGGGCAACCGTCCAGTTGCTGTCTTTAGCGAGCATCAAAATGGCGGTTGCAGCGTTGCTGTCAAACCGACTCTTTTTCTTCTCATCAAAATAGTGGACGCGCATTACCTCAATGTGGTGTGCAAATGAAAGACCTTCGACCTTAACACCACGGCGGACGACTTTGGCGTATTTCCGCAATGAAGATTCAGCGAGGTTCGTCGCCTTCGCTGCCTCTCCGACAAGCGCATCCCATTTCTGACGACGCACTGCATAATAAGCACGAAGCGCCCGCTTGCTTGTCGGCTTTTCGTCAAGAAAAAGTCCTTCACCACGCACGAGCCAGCGCCCTATTTCCCACGCCGACGTATTTGCTCTGGCCCCGAGCGCCATACCTTCGTCAATCCACTCTGCCTTCTCCTTCGCTTTGGCCTTCGCCTCCGCTGCCTCCGCGTCCACAATGTCGAATATTCCGTCTGCGCCGAGCACCATCACCGTTTTTCTCTTTGCCATCGTGTGCATCCTTCTGCCATTCATTTTCATTTTCCGGCGTGTCAGCGGCAGCAGCTAATTACGAAAGTTACGGTAGCAACCCCGTCACATTTCGGTGTCACGTCGATGCTGTAAAGGCATCCGACTGAAGTTTCCTGAAGTCACGAAAGTTTTGAGTTCCTGAAAAGGAAACAGGGCGCGTGCGCCATCCGAATGGAACGCAGCGCCCCAGTCGAACTCTCATTCGGAGCGTTCGATGTCCACATCACCAGCCATACCCGAGTTGCTGCTCTGCCCAGCCCACGGTATTCTTTCCCCTGCGACGAAAACGGCACGGCGGAAAAGGGGACCATCCTTGAGCCGTCGTACAGGACAGAGTGGAAGCGTGTTTCAACAGAATCAAATCTCGTGGAATCCAGCGGCACCAGCTTACGGGCGCTTCTGGGTTGATTTCCCAGAGGGCAGGAAGCGACGGGTAATCACGTTGGGCGTATGTGCCACGCGCACAGTCGCCAAGCGAAAACTCCGCGAGGTTATAGACGCCGAGGGCATCAACACTGAAAAGGCTCTCATTGTATCCACAACACCGGGCATGACGTTCCGCGAGCAGGCGAAGCGCTGGATTGCTTCACTTGCCACGCGCCGTCGTCGTCCAGTCAAACCCGCCACGATTTTCGGCAGCATGAACTCGACAAATGGATTTTGCCGACCCTTGGCGATATGCCGATGGGCGACGTTTCCAATGCCGCGCTCAAGCTGTTGATTGAAAGAATGGCGGCTGGTGGGTTGTCCGCAAAAACAATCGTGAACTACGCGCAGGTTCCAAAAATGGTGGTCGCGTCGGTGGTTACCGCCGAAGGCGAGCAGGTTTACCCGCGCAAGTGGAACCACGATTTTGTTGGGCTGCCCATCATCGACCCGAAGAAGCAGCACCGACCAACCGTGACGCAGGCGGAAGTCGGTAACCTTATCAGTCGCACCACATATCGTTTCGCGGTGCTGTTCGCCTTGCTTGCAGGCACTGGGTTGCGGGCGGGCGAGTCCCTTGCGTTAAAGGCGACCGACTTTTCGTCGGATTTTCGTGTGCTTCATGTGACACGGAGCATCTGGCACGGTCGGGAACAAGACCCAAAAACATCGGCGGCTATCCGCGAAGTTGACATCGCGGAACCGTTGGCTGCTGTGTTGCGGGTGTACGCAGAGGGCAGGGCCGGGTACCTCTTCGCCACGAAGAGCGGGCGACCGCTCGCGCAGCGTAACGTACACCGGGCAGCGGGTGTAGGTCTTCACGCGTTCCGACGATTTCGCACTGAAACACTTCGCCGAGCGTGCGTACCAGAAGACCTCATCGGATTGTGGCTCGGGCACGCGCCCAAGTCTGTGACTGACCTCTACGCGAACGGGTTGCAACATGACCGCGAATGGCGGCGTGAATGGTGCGACCGCGTGGGGCTTGGTTTTTCAGTTGGGCTATTTGGGGCTATAAAAAGTGCGCCGCTTCAGTTGCAGCAAGCGGCGTAAACCACAACGAGTGATATACTTGGACAACATCACTCCTCAGTAGCTCAATGGCAGAGCATCCGGCTGTTAACCGGAGGGTTGTAGGTTCGAGTCCTACCTGAGGAGCCATTTTTTTCTGGGTCTTACTGCACCGCCACAGTTTGCGGCTCCCCGACTTTGGGGACTCTTTGAAGGACCTGCTGTAATTTTCATTGGCAGAGAAGAAAACGGGTGCGCCCTACTTCTCGCGCTCTGCGAGACGTGGGCCACTTCACAGACGAGTCCAAATTTCTTGATCACAAATTTATCCCCACAAGCTTAGCAAACCCAATCGTTTCGTTCGCTGTAGCTTACGGATGTTCGCCCTGTTCCAGCATCAGCCCTGGCGCCGCCGCCGGAATCGTAATGTCCAGCTTGTTCACCGCCCCGAGCGATGACAGTGGCTTGTCGAATTCCGCGGTGTTGCCCACCACCAGCACCGCCATCTGCTCACGGTGAATGTACTTTGCCGCGACCCGCGCGACGTCTTCCTTGGTAACTTTTTCGATCCCTTTCTGAAAATTCTCCAGAAAATCCAGTGGATAACCATGAAACTCGTAGGCCATTTTTTCCTGCAAAACCTTGGCCGGAGAATCGAACTGGAAGACAAAAGAATTCAGAATCGAGTCTTTGGCGCGCTTGATCTCTTCATCGTTGATGGGACGTTTGGGAAGGTCGGCGATCTCTTCGTCGAGCGCCTGAATGGACTCGATCGTAGTCTTGCTCTTGGTGCTCACCATCAGCCGCAGCATTCCGGGATGATCCCAACTCGCTCCCACGCCGCCGCCGACCCCATAAGCCAGTCCCTTGGTGGTGCGAATGTCGCCAAATAGACGTGACGAAAATCCTCCGCCGAAAGCTTCGTTGAACACCGAGACCGCGTAATAATCAGGATTCTTGCGCGTAATGCCCAGCGCAACCATTTGAATGTTGCTTTGATTCACGTCGGTTTTGTCGACCTGATAAAATCCCGGCTTCGCGGGCTCCGGCTTGATCTCTGGATCGCTTACCGCCGACCCTTTGGGCCAAGCTGCGAAGGCCTCGCGCAGTCGAGCTTCCATCCTCGCCGAGTCGAAGTCGCCGACCACGCCGAGGATGATGTTGTTCGGGTGCACATACTTGCCGTGCCACTCGACCAAATCCTGACGCGTGATCGCCGCCACCGTTCGATACTCCACGACCCGCGCATACGGGTTCTTCGCCCCATACACCAGCTTCGCAGCTTCGCGTCCTGCAAGCTGCGAGGGATCGTCATTGCGTCGCGAGATGCTGTCGTACACCCCCTTCTGCGCAATTCCGATTTTTTCGGGGCGGAATTCCGGATTCCTCAGCACGTCCACGAACACGCGAAACACGTCGTCGAAATCTTCTTTCAGACACGACCAGCTCAAAGTGGTCGAGTCCATGCCTCCGCCGGTTTCGACCTTGGCCGCGCGCTGCTCCAGGTAATCGTCTAGTTGATCGCCGGTCTGGGACTTGGTGCCACCAGTGCGCCACACTTCGCGGTAAATGTCGATCAACCCCGTCTTGTTCGCCGCGACCGAGCGTTCACCACCTCGAATGCGGGCTGTGCCGTCAATCGTCGGCAGCTCATGATCTTCCTGCAGAAACACCACCATGCCATTCGGCAACTCGATGCGCTTCGGCTGCGGCGGATGAAACTCCGGCAACTTCGGAATCGGTATCTGCTGCCAGGGCTGCGTCTGCGCCCACAGTTGCCCGTTGCCGCCGAATAATCCGATGGAAACGACCATTGCGAAGAAGAAAAGAATGGCGCGCTTCACTGTCCACCTCCCTGCGCAGCGGCGCCAGTTCCCGGCGGCGGAGGCGCAAATTCGATAATCCCCACGGTCCGGTTATCGGGCGTAAACGTACGATTCGCCACCCGCCGTATATCCGCCTTGGTCACTTTTTCAATCCGGTCCACCGAGCGGAACAGTTCCCGCCAGTCGTCGTAGCGCGCCTGATACAGACCGAGCGCGAACGCCAGGCCCTCGTTCGATCCGAGCGAACGGATCAGGGTTGCCTTGGCTCGCGTCTTGATCATCTTCAGTTCTTCATCCGAAATATCTTCTTTCTTCAGCCGCTCAATCTCCGCATGAATCGCGCCGGCCATCTCCTGCGGCTTGTGGCCGGGTATTGGGGAGGCGTAAAACGCGAACAGCTGCGGATATTTATTTCCCGGATATCCGCTAAATCCTTCCGCATCCGACGCGATCTGCTTGTCCCGGACCAGCGCCCGGTAAAGGCGTGAGGTGCGTCCATTCGACATCAGGTCGGTGATCGCGTCGTAGACCTGGTCATCCGCGTCGCGGTAATCGGGGCGATGATATCCTTCGATATAAAGCGGCTGCGACTGCTCGTGCAGCACCACCGTCCGTTCGGAATTCTGCGGCGGCTCGCCGGTCGTTGCCGTGTCGGGCTTGGGACGCGCCGGAATTCGCGAAAAGTATCTGTCGATAATCGGCATGGCTTCCGAAGCTTTCAAGTCTCCCACCACGGTGACCACCATGTTCGAGGGTACGTAATACTTATCGAAGAAAGCTTGGGCGTCGGTCGCCGAAAAAGAATTCAGGTCCGAGATCCACCCGATCGTGGGCCGGTGATAAGGATGGGCCGCGAATGCCTCTTCCGTGAATTGCTCGAAGAGTCGTCCCTGGGGATCGCTGTCAACCCGCATGCGCCGTTCTTCGATCACGACATTGCGCTCTTTGTAAAACTGCCGCAGCACGGGATGCAGGAAGCGCTCCGATTCGAGATACGCCCACAGTTCCAGCCGGTTGATGGGGAATGAGTAGAAGTATGCGGTTTCATCGAGACTAGTAAAGGCGTTCATGTTTTCGCCGCCTTCGCCTTCGACGATCTTGCCGAACTCATTGTTATAAGGCGCGGAGAACTTGTCGGCCGCCGCAATCGCGTCTTTCCAGTTTTGTTCGAGCTGCTTCAGCTTTTGCTCGTCGCGGTCCACGGGCTTGTCGCGCTCGGCAAGGTAGGCGGCATAAACCTCTTCGACTTTCGCCAGTGCAACTTTTTCGCCGGCATAGTCGCGCGTCCCAATCGTGTCGGTTCCCTTGAACGCCATGTGTTCGAACATGTGCGCCAGGCCTGTCTTGCCCATGGGGTCCTGCACCGAGCCCACATCGACGTGGGTGAAGAAGGAAAACACCGGGGCCTCCGGCCGCTCGCAGATGATGATGGTGAGGCCGTTGGCGAGCTTCTTCACCGTGGTGCGTTTCTCGAAAGAAGCCAAATCTTGGCCCAGAGCGATCGAGCACAGCACGAAACAGACGACAAGTGTTTGTAGAGAAGTTAAGCGGAATTTCATTCTGCCTCCACGACCCACTGCCAAGATTCGAAATTACGTGGAGGCAGGGAACATTGTCAAACGAGCAACTTTGAACGACGACCGCGCGTCGCAGCATTGCCGGAGCGAGTCGGGCATAATTGTCATGGCAGGAAGGAGAATCAGTGAAGGTCTTTCACGTCGTAGGCGCTCGCCCGAATTTCATGAAGGTGGCGCCCGTGATGACTGCGCTCAAGACGCGTGAGCGCATCGTCCAGACTCTGGTTCACACTGGCCAGCACTACGACGCGAATATGTCGGATGTGTTCTTTGAGCAACTTGGTGTCCCCGCTCCGGATGTGAACCTGGCGGTAGGCTCCGGGACGCACGCGCGCCAGACTGCCGAAATCATGACTCGTCTCGAGCCCGTGCTGCTCGACCGCCGGCCCGACCTGGTGCTGGTCTACGGTGACGTCAACTCCACCGTAGCCGCCGCTCTGGTCTGCGCCAAGCTCGGAGTGCGCGTTGGCCACGTCGAAGCCGGGCTGCGCTCTTTCGACCGCACCATGCCGGAGGAAATCAACCGCCTGGTTACCGATCAGCTTGCCGACCTGCTGTTTACGCCTTCCGAAGATGCTGATGTCAATCTTAAGAAAGAGGGAATTCCCGCCGAGAAGATCTTCCGCGTCGGCAACGTGATGATCGATTCTCTGGTGAAGCTGCTGCCCGCCGCGCGACGTCAGAAGCAACACGGCCTCCCTCAGAACTATGCCTTGGTAACCTTGCATCGTCCGGCCAATGTCGACGACGACGCGATTCTAAAGCGCATTCTCCAGTCGTTGTTGGAGGCCAGCCATGATCTTCCCGTCATATTTCCCGCCCACCCCCGCACCCGAAAACGCATTGCCGAATTCGGCCTGCATGTCGGTCAGCTCCAGATCCTCGACCCGCTGCCGTATCTGGAGTTTCTTGGCCTGCAGTCCCGCGCTACGGTAGTTATCACCGATTCCGGAGGCATTCAGGAAGAGACCACCTACCTCGGTATTCCGTGCCTGACGCTGCGCGAGAACACTGAGCGGCCGGTCACGGTTTCCCTGGGGACGAACGTTCTTGTGGGACGCGATCCCGATAAGCTGCGGGCTGAACTTTCTCGAGTCCTCGCCGGCCAGGCGAAGAAGTGTACCATTCCTCCTCTTTGGGACGGTCACGCGGGCCAGCGAATCGCCGCGGTATTAGCCAGATATCTGTAGAGACGCGGCTTGCCGCGTCTCCCCCGTCCCGCAAAGTCTCCCGCGAAAGGAAACTCGACGGCAATATCCCGTGCAATGTGCAGAAGTTTGCATATTGGCCCAATCGTGCTTATTACCGGCCGCGTTGCAGCGGGCTGCTATCCTGGCTAACCTGTTCGCCCCCTTGCAATTCTTGCGAGTGCTTTCCCGCAATGGAGGGTTTAACATACGAGGGATGTGAGCGCCGTATGGCAGGGTGCGTGCATCTTAATTAAGCAGCTTAAGCAGCCCAAAGTTTCGGAGAGCAGGGGATCAAAGATGAGGTTTTCATTGGCGGTTGCGGTCGCACTGGCGAGTATCAGCGTGAGCGCAGTGGCGCAGCAAAACAACACATTCAAGGTTAAGCCTTCGCACACTGAGAAGGCCCCGAGAAGCACTGAGAAGGCCCCGAGAAGCAGCGTGCCCGTCGGCAAGACCGTACCGCGTCCAGCATCTACGTCCGGCGCCAACCGGGATTTGAGGGGCCTGGAACATCAAACCGCCAAATCCTCCGCACCCATTGGATCTGCGGGACAGAGGACGCCGGGAAAGGCGCTCGCGCTGAAACCGGCCAAAACCAAGCCCAATCCGCCGATCAAGTTTAATGCATCGGGCGCCGCGAAGAGTGCCGGAACGAACAGCCACTCCTCGCACCCCTACAAAGGTCGGCTCCGGCAAAAAAGCCGTCAGAAATAGAACTCCTCGAAAAGACCCTTCAGAAATATCATCTCGGAGACTGATTGCAACGCTGCGCGGCGAGGGGGACAAGCGTCTCCAACCGCAACGTCGTTCTGGGCGAAATCTGGTTTCACCAACGATCCCTTCATTTCTCTCGTTGATTCCGGCGGGACATCACTCTCGATCGCTGCGTACCGCCGGAAAAGAAATGGCGCGAGCCCACGGAATGGACCCGCGCCGATCACAGTTAAGCTGGTTGCGTCCGCAGGCGACACCGGACGAACTGGCTACGGTGTGAAGCTAAGCACCAAGTTAACGCCAGGAAACGATGCGTTGCACAGGTAGTACACGCCGTCAATCTCGATCACATAAACGTCCTGCGTGTAGAGCCAGTTGCTGGGCCACGCGTCCCCGAATCCGAACCAATAGCCGCCGTATTGGAAGCGGCGATTGCTGTATTCTGCCTGGCTGACATGGAACGTGTGTTGCCGCCCGAAATGGGCCTGGAAGCGGTCTTCGGGAATGCGTCCACCACCGTTACCGCCGGCGCGCTGCGCCTGCTGCGTGTTTTTCTCCTCGTTCTTGGTATTCTTCTCTTGCTGTTGCGCGCTTTTTTCTTCTTGCTTGGTGTTCTTCTCCTGCTGCGCACTCTTCTCCTCGTTCTTAGTGTTTTTTTCTTGTTGTTGCGCGCTTTTCTCTTCTTGCTTGGTGTTCTTGTCTTGCTGTTGAGCGTTTTTTTCTTCCTGCTTGCTGTTCTTCTCTTGCTGCTGTGCGCTCTTCTCCTCTTGCTTTGCGCTCTTCTCCTCTTGCTTTCGTTCTTCTCTTGCTGCGCCGCGGGTTTCTCCTCTTGCTTTGCGGACTTCTCCGGTTGCGCTTTCTTCTCCTCAGGTTTGGCTTTCTGTTCCTCCTGCTCGTGCTGCTCCTGGGCGAACACTGGAGCCGCGGCGATGAGGGTCAAAGACAGAACTGCTGTGCTGATAATTCCAACTAGATTCATAAGTGTTGCCTCCATTGTCGATTTGTTGCGTGCTTTGCTCTTACTGCAAGTTTCTTGTCCCGTAACCGGGTGGCCTGCGCGACCGCTTGCCGATCGTCAGCCTTTCCCAAGGTGGATATTGGGAAGAGAATGGAACAGCCCAGTAACATTCAGGATCCACAGAACCACGGCAATGACCACGACGCCGTTCAAAATTGACTTGATGGATCCCTGCATGGGAATGAAGCGATTCACTGGCCACAGGAGGACACCCACCACGATGAGAACTTCCAACAGTTGAACTAAGGGCATGATCTTTGACCTTCCTTGTTTCGCGGGCTAACGCCTCCCATCCGCCTGGAGGTGTTGCCGTAAATTGCAAAGTTCGAGACTGGTTAGGGTCGAATCGTGTCCTGCCGCGAGGTTGCGCGGCGCACACACGGATGAAGAACGCCGATTGTCTGGATGTGGTCGCCTCGCCGTGGCTTGTTTACGACTCCTGTTGGCAGCGACCTGTGAATGAGAGCTGCGAATCAGCGTTCGCGGCTCCGTCTACACACTCAGTGAGATTAGAATGACAGATGCAGGCTTTTGCGTCTGAGCAAGATAGCTCACATCCGGAGATTAAGATTGCCATGACAATCTCTCCCCGTTGGTCGAGGTGAATGCGCTGGTCACAATTGACCAGTCTTCTACCTAATGATCCGGCATCATGGGGGTCATGAAAGCCGAGAAGGAACAAGCGCTGCTTGTCCGCTGTCCCACGTGTGGCGCTAAGCCGCGCGAGAAATGCGAGCTTAGCACTGGCCTGCCCCGCACCGAGCCGCATCCAGCACGAAGCTTGGCGGCTGAAAAAGAGTGACCAGCCTTCAACTGGGTTCGGAAGCGGATTTCGCACAGCGTCACAAGATTCTGGGAAGCCCCCGAGCAGCGGAGGGCGGAAAAACAAGTAGCTTGAGGAAATTCCTATGATTCGGCTGCCGATACTTAAAGACGAGTTGGCCTTCCTGGAAAAACTCTTGCCTGATCTCGAAACAAGGCCGGATTTGGGGCACTTGACGATTGAGATCAAAAAGCGGATTGAGAATATTCGTCAACAGATTCTCGCCGTAGAGCGTCACCAAAATTCAAAGTAGCCCACTGCCCTCTGGTGAAAATACCTCCCTTTAGGACTAAAATGGCAGCTTATGGGATCACCTGCGCTGATAAATAAGAAGACCCGCGAGTTCGATCCCAACACCTTCCTCGCAACCATTGGCGAGGGCAGGAAGAATCTGACTTTCGAGCAGAAGCAAGGAATCTTCGCCCAAGGGGACACGGCGGACGCAGTCTTCTATATTCAAAAAGGCAAGGTCAAGCTCACGGTTGTCTCCAAGACCGGTCGAGAAGCGACCATCGGCATGTTAAGGGAAGGGAACTTCTTTGGTGAAGGAGCGCTGGCAGGCCAGACCCTGCGCATGGGCTCTGCGGCGGCCATGACGGATTGTGAGATTCAGCGGATCGACAAGAAAGCGATGATGGATGCGCTGCACCGCGAACCGGCGTTTTCCGAGCTGTTTGTGGCCTACTTGTTGGCGCGTAATGTCCGTTACGAAGAGGATCTGGTCGACCAGTTGTTCAACTCCAGTGAAAAGCGGTTAGCTCGCATCCTTCTTCTGCTCGCGCATTTCGGCAAGGAAGGTGTGCCCCAGACCGTCGTCCCCAAAATCAGCCAGGAGAGTTTGGCCGAGATGGTCGGAACTACTCGTTCCCGGGTGAGCTTCTTTATGAACCGCTTCAGGAAACTCGGTTTTGTGGATTACTCCGGCGGCCCCGAGGGCGGGTTGCAGGTCCACAGCTCGCTGCTCGGTGTGGTTCTGCACGACTAGCCGCTCTCGCGGCGCAATTTCCTATTATTAACGATAGCGAGGACTTGATATGAAGATTTTGCTATTTGCCGGACTGCTGCTGATTGTGCTGGGCATCGCCTCCCTCGTTGTGCCTATCCCTCAAACCGAGACCGAGGGCATTAAGGTCGGAGGTAAGAACTTTGGCGTTCAGACCAGTCACAGTGAGCGGGTTTCGCCGGTCATCAGTGGGGTGCTGATCGCGGGTGGGATCGCGCTGAGCATGGCGGGTGCGCGAGGGCGAAGCTGACGCGCGTTACGCGTGCGGCTGCTTATTCGCAAGCTCGAGCCGTAGCCTTACACTTAACCCCGGCCGCTCACCAGATTAATGACCAACACCACCACCGTAACCACCAGCAGCAAGTGAATTAGACCGCCGGCTATGTGGAGGCTGAAACCAAGAAGCCACAGAATCAGAAGCACGACGAAAATTGTCCAGAGCACATTGATCTCCTTCGCGCGTTTGAGTGTCCTGAAAATAAGGGTCCCCGAAAACTCATCTATCTTGCCGTGGCCGGCGCGAGCGACTTCCCGCACTCCAGGCAAGACGACTTCGACCGCGGCGTGATGAGCCCGCAAAACGGACACATTCTTTGCGATGCGTAATTTCGAACCGGTGGCGCAACTGTCGCAAACAGCTTGGAGACGGACGCAGTGACCGCGGCGATGCGTCTACGAAAGCGATCGCGGAACTGGCGAAGAACCGCCTCCATCAGCGACCCACGTTCATCCTTGTTTCTCATACAGGACCAATCCTTGCTTTTATCTCTGTCATGCTGATGATGACACGCCCGGGCCAGCTATTCTGAGCAAGATTGCTCACACGGGAGAAAGTCGATGCTGCGTGACACTTCGCTTTCGGCAAGAGTGAGCAATGTAGACCATCTTTCTACCTTCCGCTGAGCCATCATGCCAACTGAGATGAGCAGTTCTTCTCTCTCTTTCAGGTTATCTGAGCTAAGTCAGCCCATCTGAAGTTTTCTCCTCTTAGTTCCGTAACCCTAAAGGAACAATCATGAAAAAAGTAATGTCGCTGCTATTGATGAGTTTGATCGGTCTGGTCGGAACCTTCGCGTGGGCAGGCTCGGCCCGCGAAGACACGGTCGATCGCATGCAAAAATCAGTGGATGTTCTTCACGCCGTGATGTCCACTCCCGACAAAGGTATCCCGGAGGAAGTGTTAAGCGGTGCAAAATGCATCGTCGTCGTCCCCGACCTGGTCAAAGGTGGCTTCGTCTTCGGCGGCAAACACGGACGCGGTGTGGCTACGTGCCGCACATCGGAAGGCTGGAGCGCGCCCGCATTCGTCTCCGTTGGCGGCGGAAGTTGGGGATTGCAGATCGGCATCGAAGACGTGGATTTGGTCATGCTGGTCATGAACGACCGTGGTTTACAGCATCTGCTTTCCAGCAAGTTCGAACTTACCGGTGAAGGATCGGTGGCAGCGGGTCCGGTAGGCCGGCACACCTCCGCCGGAACTGACATATTGCTGAACACTGAAGTGCTAACTTACTCGCGCTCGAAAGGCATATTCGCCGGCTTGACCCTTGAAGGTGCCGTGGTGGAGCAGGACAACGACTCGACACGTGCCATTTACGGCAAGCACATGATGTTCCGCAACATTCTTTCGGGCCATGCGGCAACCCCAGAAAGCGCGCGCGCGTTTGTGAGAGCTGTATCAGAAGCAGGCCAACAGGCTCACATCGCGGAAGCAAGAGAAGACAATAGGTAAGTTTGATAAGCATCTGCGGTCGAGATGTGATTTCCGCTGGCCGAGACCGTTTCCCGGTTTCGGTCAGCTTTACTGTCTGTGAGGAGCCGCAAGCCTTTTCCGCGTTTTGTGATACTCCAACCTGATCGTCACTGAACTCAACCACAGCCAGAGCTATACTCACTTGTCGCGCGGGAAACTGCATCACGCCTCCCACCGGCACAGAAGCATGAGGACTTTCCGCAATCTCAAGTTCATCGCGGCCGCCCTGGCCTTCGTGATTGGCCTGGGCACGCTGGGCTTTCATTACATCGAGGGATGGCCGTGGTTCGATGGTTTCTACATGGTCATCACCACGCTGACCACCATCGGATATCAGGAAGTCCATCCCCTGTCGCACGCCGGGCGGGTCTTCAACGTCTTTGTCATTCTGGGTGGAGTTTCACTGGTCTTTCTCGCCATCGGATCTCTTACCCAGGCTTTGTTAGAATTCGAGCTGCAGAACTTCTTTGGAAGGCGCCGCATGGAGCGTGACATAGGTCGTCTCACCGGTCACTACATCATCTGCGGCGCCGGACGCGTCGGCCGCAGTGCCGCCCGCGAGCTGGCCCGCCGGCCGGCTCAATTCGTGATCATCGAAAACAACGAGTCCAAGGCGCAGAAATTCGCCAGCGATAACTGGCTCATGCTCATCGGGGACGCCACCCAGGAACAGACCTTGCGCGACGCCCAGATCGACCGCGCGCGCGGTCTGGTCGCTGCCACCACCACCGATGCCACTAACCTTTATATTGTGCTGACCGCCCGCAGTCTCAATCCCAAACTCCGCATCATCGCCCGCGCCAGTGAAGACATGGCTGAGAAGCACCTGCGCAGTGCCGGCGCCGATGCGGTCGTCTGTCCTTATGTTTTTGCCGGGCAGCGTATCGCCCATTCATTCCTGAGTCCGCACGTGGTCAGCTTTCTCGATACCGCCACCACCCATCTCGGCATGGATCTCGAAATCGGGGAAGTGCCAGTCACTCCGCGCAGTCCGTTTGCCGGCAAGACCATCGAGAACTCGCGCATCCGCCAGGACAGCGGCGTCATCATCCTCGCCATCAAGCGCGAGGCGGGCATGCGCTTCAACCCCGCGCCCGACGATCGCATCGAAGCCGGTGATTTTCTGATTGCCATGGGCGAGCCGCAACAACTGCGCGAACTTGAACAGACGGCCGGGTCCGAACCATTCGGGTCGCAATCATGAAAATCGTGAGCGCGGCAGAAATGCGCGAGATCGATCGTGCCACCTCGGAGCGCTTCAGAGTGCCGTCCCTCACCTTGATGGAGAACGCCGGCTCGGTCGTGGCTCGCTTCGTCCTCTCCGAGTACCCGCAAGCGGAACGCGTCGGCATTCTCTGCGGCAAAGGCAACAACGGCGGCGATGGGTTCGTCCTGGCCCGCAAACTGGTGGAAGCGGGCAGGGCCGTGCGCGTTTTGCTGTTGTCAGACCCGGCGGAGCCGCGCGGAGATGCAGCAGTCATGTTTCAGAAGATGCAGCTTCAGCCACTGAAAATTGCGCCGCTGATCGTGCGCGAAGCGAGTGGACTCGATTCACCGGATGCCGCGGAGGTTTTCGCCGCCGACGTGATTGTGGACGCAATCCTCGGCACAGGTTTTCGTTCGCCGGTCAGTCCGCTCTATGCCGCGGCGATTGCCAGGATGAACCGAGCGGCGGCTCCGATTGTTGCCGTGGACATTCCGTCCGGCGTTGATGCCGACGCCATGCGCAGTGACACCGGTGACGAAGCCCGTGCTGATGCCATCGTAACTTTCACCGCGCCACGTCCGGCGCACGTTTTCGCGGCAATAACGATCGGGCCAACCGTGATTGCACCCATCGGTTCACCGCCAGAAGCCATCGTCTCTAAGCTTGGACTTCACCTGAGTACTCCCGCCGACTTCGCTCCGTTGCTCCTGCCCCGAACGCGCGACGCCAACAAGGGCAGTTACGGACACGTGCTGGTGATCGGCGGATCGCTCGGCAAAGCGGGCGCGGCGGCGATGGCGGGATTTTCCGCGCTGCGGGCCGGCGCCGGTCTTGCGACCGTGGCGACGCCAACATCGGTGCTCGCAACCGTGGCGGGGTTTCATCCTGAACTCATGACCGAGCCGCTGGCAGAAACGAAACAGGGCACGATCTCATTGCGAGCCCTCGGATCAGGCCTTGACGCGCTGCTCGAACGCAAGACGATCGCCATTGGTCCCGGTATTTCGCGCAATCCGCAAACCGCCAAATTCGTATACGAGATCGTGAACCGCACTGCTGGCGATACGCCCATCGTTGTGGATGCGGACGCGCTCAATGCCTTCGAAAGAGTGGCTCACAAGTTGAACGGTCGCGGACGAACCCTGGTCATCACTCCGCACCCCGGAGAAATGTCGCGCTTGACCGGCCTGAGCATTGCCGAAATTCAAGCGAACCGCCTGGAAGTCGCACGAAACTTCGCTCGCGAGCACGAGTTGACTGTCGTGCTGAAGGGACATCGGACCTTGATCGCAGCGCCCGATGGCACAGTCTGGGTGAATCCTACCGGCAATCCGGGCATGGCGACTGGAGGCACGGGAGACATCCTGACCGGAATGGTCGCCGGCCTGATCGCGCAACATCCAAAGCATCCGCTCGAAGCCACCGCCCTCGCTGTCTACCTGCATGGATTGGCGGGGGACCTGGCCGCTGAATTCGTCGGCGAGAGTTCTCTGGTGGCGACCGACTTGGTGCGCTTCCTGCCGCAAGCCTTCGCAGAGGTACGGAAGCCGAAACCAGAGGAACTCCGAATTCACTCCTAGCAAGCAGGGTCGTATCAAGGCATGCCTTCAGGCATGCCATCAGTACTGCGTGGTGAGGGCGGCGCGTTCAGGCGCTGAGGGCGCAGTGAGAATCAGCGCGGTATGTAGTTGTCGATCAGCGGCAGCAACTGCGAACCAAGCTTCATCATGCGAGCCTGGGCAGCATCGGGTGACTCACCGTCAAACATCGGAGTCATCAATCGCACCATTCCGCCGTCGCTGCGATTCAGGCGAATCGAATCGGCGATCAAATAGTACTTGGCCCACCACTCGCTGGCTACCACGCGGCCGTGAGCCTGAAACCAGTAAAGCACGAGTTGCCGCTCTCCCAATTTTGCCACCACGTGGCGATTGACGGGGATCGAAGATCCATCGGGCCGGGCAAGCTGAATAACTTCCCGGGAGGTTGGAATCCATCCCGCACCCGGCAGGCAGTGCTGTGGCGAATGGATGGTGTCGCCCGCCTTTTGCGTGGGGAAATACGCGATGTAGAGATTGATCCACGGTTGCGTTTGGCTTGCGTTCTCGTAGTCGCGTACCAGGAACTCGCCCGGCCCGAGGATGTCAAGGGTCTGCTGGTCGAGAACCTCGTCGGTTCCCGTCCAACCATCAATCTGCGAGACCAGGGAACTCAAGGGATTATGTGCCGGAATGATCTCGGTGTTCGAATGCGCCTGCAGGCCGATGGCCGTAGCCAAGATGGGCACAGCGACAAGCCCAAAGCGAAAAGGCGCCGGCTTCGTGCGGATTTCCTCGGCGGGCCGTTCTTCCACCTGCCCGACGTTACCGGGCGCGGCCGGCCCGATCTCCCAGATCAGACAGATCAAGCGATGAACGGCGAAAAACATGATCAGCGCTACCACGAAGATCAGCCATCCCGAAAAAGCGTGGAAGAATCCCACCGCTTTATCCGGATCCCAGTACTGCACGAGCAGCCCGGTGCCAAAAATGCGAAAGCTGTTGGCCGCTACTGCGATCGGCACGGCGGAGAGGGTCAGTACTACCCGCACCCACCTCCGAGTCTCTGTCAGGTACCCGTAGATGATGGCGAGCGTGACCAAGGTGAGAAGCGACCGGATTCCGCTGCAGGCTTCGGCGACGTTCAGCGGCATGGAAGCAAGCACGATCACATTGCCCTGCCGCAACACAGGCACGCGAACCACTTCCAGCATTGCAGTGGCCAGCTTTGCGGCCAGCAACTGAAGCGGAAAGGTGACCCGGCTAATAATCAGGTTCGGGATCGGGACCATCAAAATCAGAAAGGCCCAGGGGAATAGGACGGCGCGAAAGAACGTTCTTCCCTCAAACAGAATGATCAGGCCCGCCAGCAGGATCAGCAGCGAGACCCGCGAGAAGAACAATTCTGCGCCCAAGACTCCCAGAACCAGCATCAACAGGCCCAGCACCAGCAGCGGAAGACCAGTCCAGGACGGGGTTGGCGCAATTGCCGTCAGTCGCGTGCGTTCCTGCCAGAGAACAAACAAAGCAAAAATGGGGACGAAGATTCCGTGCTGGAAATTCGGATCGCTGTGCGGTCCAACCCACTGCAAGAACAGTCGGGCGAGGATGGGAGCGTAGAGCCAGCCGGTCAGCAGCAACAGCATCGCCGCTTGCCAACTGGGCAAGACGGACGACAAGCGATCTTCCCCTTTGGCGGGAAGCGGAGCTACCTCTAGCGAGTTACCCATATGGCGCGCGCTTGCATCTGAGAATATGCGAAAGCAGGTCGTCAAGCCAAGTAAAACCAGCACCTGAACCCAGCAATTTCAGGCCCGCGAAGGAGTGGTCCTCGGACCGGATCGCCGCACTCGCCGCCTCGAATCGCGAGCCTCATGTGTCCCAGGAGATGGTAAGAAATTTCCCTTCCCAAGCAGGTTACATAACAGCCGCTCTTT
The DNA here is from genome assembly GCA_963838935.1 of uncultured Acidobacteriaceae bacterium. Classification (GTDB taxonomy): domain Bacteria; phylum Acidobacteriota; class Terriglobia; order Terriglobales; family Acidobacteriaceae; genus Acidiflorens. The sequence goes on along the minus strand of CAWITH010000035.1, from coordinate 197,660 downwards.
CCGTACCCGGCAAACGCCCGCTTGGCGATTGTTGGCAGAGGGTTAGGGCTTTATCTCCCCAAAGAAGGTGGGAAGTAATGCCCATGGATTATCCTGGATGTGGGTAATAAATTTCCCATTTGTCCGCAATGTGGTAACGTATCAATCGCATCGCGATCCCAGGCTGCAATCGCAAGTTATTGAAATACAAGCATATGTTGTTTCAGCGACGGGCAACGAGGTTGACCGGATTGGCAGCGGGTGTGCTCTAGACTGTACGAGCATTTGCCCGAGATTTCTCCCCCCTGTCTTGGCCGCGAATGGCAACAGCTGAAAAGTATGGACTTCGAGAGACGCGAAGACACAGCTAAAATCCCGGCCGCCGCAGGAGTACCGCGGAACGGCGAAGCCCGTGTCTGGCTGGAAAGCGTTAGCGCCGGCATGCGCACCGTGGAAGCGGTAATTCGCGAGCTATCGCAGAATGACGTTCCCGTCCTGGTGGTGGCTGAGCACGGTTCCGGAAAGGCGGCAGCGGCGGAGCGTATCCACGTTCTTTCCCGCCGGACGGCGGAGCCGTTCCGGGCCTATCAGAGTTCCGAGGCCAGCGAAGAGATTCTGGCGGCTTGCGACGGTCAAGGTGGAACGGTCTATCTGCAGGAAGTGGGCGACCTCGCGGCGGCGGCCCAGAAAGAATTGGTTCGCCAGATCGGCTTGACTGGCAACGGAGAGGACCAGCGCCGTGTGCCTCGGTATATCTGTGGAACCTCGCTCGAGTTGGAGCCCGAGGTCAAGGCCGGCAAGTTCCGCGAAGACCTCTATTATGGCATCAGCGGAGTTTGTTTGCGGATGCCTCCTTTGCGCCAGCGCAAGGAAGATATTCCCGTTCTGCGCGACTGGTTTCTCGCCGCCGCCGCCCGTGATTTTTGCCGGGCTGTACCGGTGCTCACTCTCGTGACCCAAAGCTTCTTTCTGGAATACAACTGGCCGGGAAACATTCGTGAACTGAAAGACGCCGCTCGAGCCATCGTTGCGCTCGGCGATGAAACGCTGGCTATGGGAGGACTACGCTCTCTGTTGCGTCGCGTCGATCGCAGCAACGGCGAAAAGATCTCTTTGAAAGATGCTGCGCGCGCTGCCTCCCGCGAAGCCGAGAGGGAAATCATCCTTCAGGTCCTGACTCGAACCCGCTGGAACCGGCGCCGGGCCGCGCAGGAGTTGCAGATCAGCTACAAAGCGCTTCTCTACAAGCTGAAACAGATCGGGTACGAACAATACGGGTCTTGATGGCAACGATCAGGGCTTGAGGGGAGTAAAGGAGTTTCGAGGAGAAGATATGAATTTGACATGGACAGCGGTGGCCGCGGCACTGGTCTTGAGCAGCAGCATGGCATTGGCGCAGGATGCGCCCGCCCAGCCTGCCGCGAGTCCCGCTTCCGACAAGACTGCGTCCGACAAGGCCGCTTCCGACAATAGCCGCCTCTGACAATACCGTCCCTGACAAACACGCCCCTGACAAAACAACGGTCGCGCCTTCCGCCAGCCCATCCGGACCCGAGTATGTCATCGGTCCCGAGGATGTGCTGCACGTCGCCGTGTGGCGGGAAGCCGATCTTACGGCGACTTTGCCGGTGCGTCCCGATGGCAAAATCTCTCTGCCCTTGCTCGATGATGTGCAGGCCTCCGGCCTGACTCCCAAGCAGTTAGCCGAGTCGGTGACCGAGAAGCTGAAGAAATACATTGCTGACCCCCGCGTAACCGTGGTCGTGACCTCCATCAACAGCAAGCGGATTTACCTGGTCGGCGAGGTGTTGCACCCTGGGGCTACGGCGATGCTGCCCAATATGACGGTTCTACAGGCGTTGTCCAGTGCGGGATTAAGCCAGTTTGCCAACACCAAACGCATTTACGTTCTGCGCACCGAAAACGGCAAACAGCAGAAACTGCCGGTGGATTATCGCAAGCTGGTCAAAGGGGAGCACATCGAACAGAATTATCCGTTGCAGCCAGGGGACACGATTGTTGTCCCGTAAAGGAGACTCGGTTACATCAAGGGATCTACGGGTGAAATGCATGGTTAAATTGCGAACAATCCGGTTGACAGTGCTGGTTCTTGGCATGACCGTATGCGTGGCCGCCCAGAGTAGTTCTCAATCTCAGCCCGCTCCTGCTCCTGCGCCGGCTTTCGGCCAGACCGCGCCGGTGCTGAACCCGGAGAACCCACCAGTATCCGGTCTGGACGAACCCGGACTCGAACTGCATACCGCCACCCGCAGCTTCGTGTCGCCCGCGTTGCAGGTGAGCGAATCGGCCGACACCAACGGGGGCAACCAGATCGGCACTACCGGCCTGGAATCGATCACCCGCGTTCTCGGGGCTCTTGATCTCCAACAATTCTGGCCCAAGAGCGATCTCTTTCTCGAGTACCTCGGAGGTGGCGCTTTCTACGGCAGTCCTTATGACGTGAAGCAATTGCAGGCCGTCGGCATGGAAGCGGTTACGCGCTGGCGAACCGGTCGGGTGACGCTGCGCGACTCCTTCAGCTACCTGCCTGACGGTTCCTTCGCCATCGGAACCTTTGGTGGTGTCCCCGGCTTGGGTCTTTTCACCGGCGGTGGAACCGGAGGGCTAGGCGGTGCTCTGCCGGGAGGCCGCCTGTTCGGCACCGGTGCGTTCGGCTCGGTAGGCAACATTTCCCGGCTTGCGAACACGGCAATTCTGGATGGGGTTCAGGCCATCAGCCCGCGCTCCGCGATTACCGTGGCGGGCGGATTCAGCGACGCTCATTTCTTTGACCCCGCAAAGCAACTGATCAACAGCGACGAACTCACCATTGAGGGCGGGTACTCCCATCTGGTTACCGCTCGGGAACAGATCGGTGCCGTCTACGCTTTTCAGTTGTTTCAGTTTCCGGCAGCTACCGGTGGCCAGTTTTATAACCACATCGCCAATCTGCGCTGGAAGTATCGCATCACCGGCAGAATGAGTTTGACGGCTGGAGCCGGTCCCGAGTACACCGTGGTGGAACTGGGTAACTACCTCAACCGTTGGTCGCTAAGCGCACGGGTCTTGCTGAGCTACAAGTTCGCACATTCGTCACTGGGTGTGAGCTACGAAAAATTCACTTCGGCCGGATCGGGCTTCTTCGAAGGCGCTAACACCCAGGAGGCAAGGCTCTTGTATACCCGTCCCCTGGGACGCACCTGGGAAATCTATGGCGATCTGGGCTACTCCCATAACACGAAAATCCAGCCGGGAGGCGTGGCTGCGTCCAGCTACAACGAAGGCTCCGCCGGTGCCATCTTGCGCAAACACCTGGGACGTGCCTACGACTTCTTTGTGGTGTATCGCTTCAGTGAGTTGGGCTTTAACAACCCGATTACCTTGGAAGGTTCCACCGGCAGCACTGCGCAGCGGAACGTCGGCAGCGTTGGGGTGGAATGGCACCCCACGCCGACACGGATCGAATAGTTTTTGGGCCGCTTCGGGCGGCCGGATTGGTGAACTGTATGAGTGAAAATCGCGAACTGACGATGGACGATTATCTGGCGATGCTGCGGCGGCGCCTTAAGGTCATTTTGATCCCGGCCCTGCTTGCCCCGCTGGCGGGTTTCCTCGTGTCTTATGTCTTTCCGCCGAAATATACCTCCACGTCCACGGTGCTGGTGGAAGGGCAGAAGGTGCCGGAGAACTATGTGGCGCCGGTCATCACGGCCGATTTTACGCAGCGCATCCAGACCCTCAGCCAGGAGGTCGTGAGCCCCAGCCGCTTGCGTCCTGTGATTCAGAGCCTGGCGCTCGTCAAGCCTGAGGAAGAAGGCAAGCTCATCTCCGACATCCAGCAGAATGTGTTGGTTCAGCCCGTGATTACGTCGATGAGTGCTGCTGCCAACACGGCGGGAGCCGCTGGCGCCAAGAGAAAACCCTCTGCTAACAGCGAGCCGGTTCCCGGTTTCAATGTCAACTACAGCGACTCTAACCCAACCCGGGCACAAAAAATCTGCAATGTCATGACCTCGCTGATCGTGGATGAAAACCTGCGGTCCCGCGCCGAAGTCGCGCAGAGCACGACCGAGTTTCTCGGCCGCCAACTCGACGAAGCCAAGCGTTCCATCGACGACCAGGATGCCAAACTGGCCGCCTTCAAAAAGCAATACATGGGTCAACTGCCCGGTGATGCCGACAACAACGCGCGCATGCTGATGTCGCTGAACTCGCAACTCGATGCCACCACCCAGACGCTGAGCCGCGCTCAACAGGACAAGGCCTACACCGAAAGCATGTTGGCGCAGCAGATCGCTGCCTGGAAGAGTTCGCAATCCAGCACCAATCCGCAGACCCTCGAACAACAATTGACCCAGTTGCAAGGGCAATTGATGCAACTGCAGGCGCGCTATACCGACGATCACCCCGACGTGATCAAGACCAAGGCTGACATCGCCGAGGTGGAGAAGAAGCTGAAAGAGCTCAACGCCGCGGCCGCCAGCACCAGCGATAGCAGCGAAAAGGCCAGCGCCTCCGAACCGCCTGAAATCCGCCAGCTTCGTCTGCAGATTCACCAGTATGAGGGCGTGATCGAGCAAGCCGCCCTCGACCAGAAGAGGCTGCAAAGCCAGATCAACGTCTACCAGAGCCGCACCGCCTTGAGCCCGAATGTGGAGGAGCAGTACAAACTCCTCACCCGCGACAACGACAACGCCCAAGCCTTCTATAAAGAGCTGCTGGCCAAGAAAAGCTCCGCTGAATTGGGTACCAGCATGGAAAGCCAGCAGGAGGGAGAGCAGATGCACATTCTGGTGACGGCGGGCCTGCCCGAATCGCCCAGTTTTCCCAACCGCCCGTTTTTCGCGGCCGGCGGCCTGTGCGCTGGTCTGGCGCTCGGGTTCGTGCTTGCCGTCTTTCTGGAGTTTAGTGATAAATCGATCCGCACCGAAAAAGATGCTGCCGCGGTCATGGATCTGCCCCTCCTGATTTCCGTGCCCTGGCTGGGTGAGGACGAGAATAAGGCCGGCGGTTCCGGCAATGGCAGCGGACGGCGGCGGTTCTGGGGCCGAGGGGATCCCGGCTCGCCCAAAGATAAAGATCACGAGAACGTCGAGGTCTAGGGTCAGCCATGTACAAAGATTTTTTTGGACTCCGCGCCAACCCGTTCAACGTCAATCCGGACCCGCGTTACCTGTTTCTCACGCGGCACACCGAAGAGGCGCTCGCCTGCCTTACCTACGGCATACAAAGCCGCAAGGGGTTCGTGTTGCTGACCGGCGAGGTGGGTACCGGCAAAACGACGCTGATCAACAAATTGATGGAATGGCTGCGCCTGCAACAGGTCGCGACCGCGTTCATCTTCAACTCGCGCATGGACGTGCCCCAGCTCCTCGATTTCATGATGGCCGATTTCGGTGTTCCCTGCGACGGCATGTCGAAGAGCCAGCTCCTGCAGCGTCTGTATAACTGGCTGCTCGACCGTTATCGCGCCGGGGAGACGGCAGTGCTGGTCATCGATGAGGCCCAGAACTTGTCCGACGAAGCGCTCGAGGAGATCCGCATGATGACCAATCTCGAGACCTTCACGGAAAAGCTGCTGCAGATCGTTCTGGTCGGGCAGCCGGAACTCGAACAGCGCTTAAAGCAGCCCCAGTTGCGCCAGTTGCGCCAGCGCCTGACCCTGCGCGCGAAAACCCATCCTTTTAATCTTGAGGAAACCAAGTCCTATATAACCCAGCGCCTCCGCATCGCCGGGTCGAACGGCGACTCGATTTTCGAACCTGACGCCACCGTAGCCATTTTTCGCTACTCGCTGGGCATTCCCCGCATTATCAATCTGCTCTGCGAGCACTGCCTGGTCAGCGCTTTCGTCGATCAGAAGAAGACAGTCTCGGCCGAAGTCGCCGACGCCGTCGCCCGCGATTTCGATCTCAGCGATGGCAACGCCGCCGCTGCCATGACGGCGCCGGTTCCACCGTCCGAAAAGTTTGATCTGGTCGAAGCCTTGCGCACTCTGGCAACCCTGGCCGACCGGCTGCGCCAATCTGAACAACAGGATCTCCCCAAGGAAAGGAAACTATGAGCCGCATCCATGACGCTTTGAAACGCGCCGAGCAGGAACGAGCAACCTCCACGGGGACGCACGTCGAGCCCGCCTTCGATCAGCCCCGATTCGAAAAGAATAACGAAGTGCGGGACGAAGCCCAACGCGAAAAGATGACTTCGCTGCCACCTCGGGAGCCACGGTCATGCCTACTATGGCCTCCGGGTTGAATTACGAATCGCTCGTCGCTCGCTGCCCCCAGACCGCGTGGACTCCGGATCCGCGTACCATGCTCTTCTTCGAGGAAGACGACAGCCGCGTCGGGGCCGAAGAGTTCCGCACTTTGCGCAACCGCCTCTACCAGATCCGCGAGAAGATGCCGCTCAAGCGTCTGATGGTAACCAGCGCGCTTCCCAAGGAAGGGAAGTCGTTCGTGGCTGCCAACCTGGCCCAGGTCATGGTGCGGCAGCACGGGCGCCGCGCATTGCTGATCGACGGCGATCTGCGCAACCCCGGCATGCACCGTCACCTCGGAGCACCCCAGTCACCCGGATTGGCTGACTACCTGTTGGGCGAATGCGACGAGTTTGCCGCCCTGCAACGCGGGCCCATGGAAAACCTGTGCTTCATGCCCGCCGGCCGGGACGTTAGCAGCGCCCCCGAATTGCTTGCCAACGGCCGCCTGAAGCTGTTCCTGCAGCGCGTCGAGCCTTTCTTTGACTGGATCATTATGGACACGTCGCCCGTCATCCCGGTGTCGGATGCCACCTTGGTTGCTGGTGCTTGCGACGGCATCCTCATGGTCGTGCGCTCCAATATGACGCCTTCCGATTTGGCTCGGCGGGCCCGCGAAGAGTTCCCCGACAAGCTGCTGCTGGGAGTGGTGCTGAACGGAGCCCCCTCCGGCAAGCTTGCACGCTCGAAGTACTACTATGGCGAGGCCGTCAGCAGCCCGGCCTGAGATCTTACGATGCAGACGAACCGAGGCCCAGGTGATCCGGCTCTTTAACGTCTATTACCCAATCCGTACTCTGGTTCTGCTGATCGGAGAGGCCCTGATCGTCTGGACCTCGTTCCTGCTCGGGGCAGTGCTGGTGCTGCGCGAAGACAGCTACCTGGTGCTCAACTTCGAGGGCGGCTATCTGAAGATCCTAGGAGTTACGGTGCTGGTGTTGTTGTGCTCGCACTGGTTCGACCTGTACGACACCGCGCGCCTCAATACCAAAGGGGAGCTTTATTTCCGCTTGCTCATGGTTCCGGGCGTGCTCGCCTTCATTCTGGCGGGCGTCGCTTATGTACGGCCGAATTACCTGCTGGGGAGAAATTCGGCAGAAATTGGCCTGCTCATCTTGACGGTCGCTCTGTTCGGATGGCGATTGGGCTTTACCTGGCTGGTCCAGTTGCCGATTCTGGTCGAGCGCGTCTACGTTCTGGGTACTGGCGAGCGCGCCCAGCGCCTGGTGCAGGGACTGCGCCAGAATCCTGAAATGGGCGTCGAGATTGCCAGCTGGACAGGCAAGATGGAAGGTGAGGTAACCCGTGACTCCATGGCGGCCCACCTCATGGAAGTCGTCCAAAAACAGAAGGTCCATCGCGTCATTGTGGCTACTCCCGATCGCCGCGGCACCATCCCCATGCAGGAGTTGCTGCAACTGCGCATGGAGGGAGTCAAGATCGAGGAAGCCACTACCTACCTGGAGAAAATGTCGGGCAAGATCGAGGTTGAAAACCTCTATCCCAGCTGGCTGGTGTTCGGCGAGGGCTTTCACCGCAGCTCCACCTTCATCCTCATTCGCCGCGGGATCTCCATCGTCATCTCGCTGATTGGCCTCGTCCTTGCTCTGCCCTTGCTCCCGTTGATCATGCTGGCCATCCGCATCGATTCCAAAGGGCCGGTGTTCTATACCCAGACCAGGGTCGGTAAGGGCGGACGCCTGTTCAATGTCGTGAAGTTTCGTACCATGCGCCAGGACGCCGAAGCCGCAAACGGGGCGCAGTGGGCGGATAAAAACGATCCCCGCGTTACCCGCGTCGGCAAGTTTCTCCGCTCTTCGCGCCTCGATGAAATTCCCCAGTTGTGGTGCGTGCTGAAAGGCGATATGGCGTTTGTCGGCCCGCGCCCCGAGCGTCCGGAATTCGTCGAGTGGCTTTCCAAAGAAATTCCCTACTACGGCGTGCGCCACATGGTGCGGCCGGGCGTCACCGGATGGGCACAGATCAAGTACAAATACGGCAGCACGGTCGAAGATGCGCGCGAAAAATTGCAGTACGACCTGTTCTACATCAAGAACGCTTCGATTGGTCTGGATCTGCTGATCGTATTCCAGACGGTGAAGACCGTTTTATTGCGCCGGGGTGCCCAATGAGGTTCGCAACCGCGAGCGCAATAGTAATCATAATGAAGATGAAATACGTCTTCTGGCTCGCGGCTTCGCTGGTCGGCTACTCCTACCTGGGCTACCCAGCGTGGTTATGGTTGCGCAGCCGGTGGTCGCCCCGTCCGGTGCGCCGCGGATTTGGTCGAGGGCTCTGCGGCACCCACAGTTACGACGGTGATGGTCGTGCGCAATGAAGAAGCGATCATCGCTCGCAAGCTCACGAACCTGCTGACGCTTGACTATCCCCAGGCGAAGCTGGACGTGGTCGTCGTCTCCGACGGTTCGAGTGATCGCACGCCCGCCATCCTCGCGGATTTCGCCCGCGCTTCCGGCCCGCCAACCAGGGTGCGAGCTTTGATGAAGCCGGTATCCCAGGGCAAAGCCGTTGGCCTGAACGATGCGATCAAACTGGCAACCGGGGAAGTGCTGCTCTTTACCGATGCCCGCCAGCACATCGAAGCCGGCGCGCTGCGTTTGCTGATCGAGAATTTCGCTGACCCCGCGGTCGGCGCCGCCAGCGGCGAATTGATGCTCGGCGATCCTGCCAGCGGAGAAACCGGGAAGGGAATGGGGTTGTATTGGCGCATCGAGAAGAAAGTTCGTGAACTGGAGTCCGCCTCTGGTTCGGTCGCCGGCGCTACCGGCGCCATTTACTGCGCCCGCCGCAGTTTGCTTGAGGCGTCAACCTTGCCCGAGGGCACCATCCTCGATGATGTCCTATTGCCCATGCAGATCGTGCGTAAGGGATTCCGCGTCGTCTTCGACGCCCGCGCCCGCGCCTGGGATTCGCCCGACTTGGGCGAAAGCCGTGAATTTTCCCGCAAAGTTCGCACCCTGAGCGGTAACTATCAGCTGCTGCAGCTTGCTCCATGGCTGTTGAGCTCCCAGAACGCCATTCGATTTGAGTTTGTAAGTCACAAACTCTCGCGCTTGGTCGTGCCCTTTGCCTTGCTGGCGATGCTCACCGCCTCCGTGTTTTTGCCCCAGCCAGTCTATCGCGCCGCGCTCTGGGCGCAGCTTGCGTTTTACGGGCTCAGCCTGATCGCGTTGGCGGGAGCCAGGATCGGCCCGCTCTCGCGGATTGCCGATCCCGCCCGCACTTTTGTGGTTCTCAATTCCGCCGCCATGGTTGCTTTCATCAACTTTGTCACCGGCAGGAAGGCAGCCTGGGTTCGCTGATCGCTAAACTGCCATGAGAATTCTCTGGGTCAAAGCCGATAAGCTCCTCCCCGTGCAGAACGGCGGTAACATCCGCACGTTCCACGTCTTGCGATATCTGTCGGCGCGCCATGACCTCACGTTTTACTCTTACTATGGAGGCACGCCCGACCTAGACTACGAGCGCGAGTTGCAGCGGCAACTGCCCGGGGCGGTGGCTGTATGCACTGGCAAGCGCGAACTCTCGGGAGCGGCGCGCGGCCTCGACTATCTGGCGCATCTCGGTGCCCGGCCTCCCTACGCGGTCAGCCGCTTCGCTGACGTCAAAGTCCAGAAGCAGCTGCGAACCTGGTTCCGCGAGCAGCGCTTCGACGTCGCCGTTTGCGACTTCCTCGATGCGGCGGTCAACTTCCCGGGAAGGCTCAACCTCCCCAGCGTGCTCTTCCAACACAATGTGGAAAGCGAAATCTGGCGCCGCCATGCCTCCACTGCCGACAATCCGGCAAAACGCATGATGTACCGCATGGAATTCCGGAAAATGTTCCGCTACGAGCGCGCTGCAGTCTGCAAGTTCCACCATGTGATTGCCGTCTCCGAAAACGATCGCGCGCTCATGACGCAGTGGGTGGACGGGGACCGCGTTACCGTTGTTCCCACTGGCGTCGATCTGGCAGAGTATCACCCCGGTCCGGTGGTATCCCAAGCGCAATCGCTCCCGGCATCCGCGCCCGTCATCACCTTCGTCGGCGCCATGGATTGGGAGCCGAACGTCGATGGCGTCGAGTACTTTTGCTCGGAAATCTGGCCCGCGATCAGGGCCGAAATACCGCAGGCGCGATTCCGCATCGTCGGCCGCAATCCCGACCGCCGCGTCCAAAAGTGGGCATCGGACTCGATTGAAGTTACCGGCCGCGTGCCCTCTGTGATCGAACATTTGCATCAGTCCGACGTAGTCATCGTGCCCTTGCGCATCGGCGGTGGAACGCGTCTGAAAATCTACGAGGCCATGGCCGCCGGAAAAGCCGTTGTTTCCACCACCGTCGGCGCTGAAGGATTGGATGTTCAGCACGGCCGCGACATTCTGCTGGCCGACGATGCGGCTTCGTTTGCCCGGGCCGTGGTCATGCTGTTGCAAGATCCGGAGCTGTGCCGCCGTTACCAAAAGGACGCCGCCGAGACCGCCGCGCGCTATGACTGGCCGGCGATCGGGGAGCGCTTTAGTGAAGTCTTGCAGTCGGTCGCGAAAAAGAAATCGCTTGCCCTGCACGCACCTCCGCCGCGCTTTGCGGAAAAGAAAGCTTAAGCAGACAAAGAGGTATTTGTGGCCATCGGCGAGAACAGTAATACGGCAACATTAGACGCGTTTGGCAGGCGGAGAATCATTAGCTCCGCCGATCCGACCAAGGGTGCGTTCTTCTGGCTGGGCGCTTTTTTCGTGGTCTATTGCACCCGCTTCCAGGATTTTATTCCCGGCTTTCAATATCTCCCGGTCGCCAAGGTTCCCGCCCTCTTGGCGATGTGGGGCCTGTTCAACGCACTCGGCAAGACCAAGCGGACTTTCAAAGATCTGCCGAAGATGACGAATGTGCTGCTCTACATGATCCTCCTTTTCTACGTGGGAGCTTTTTTGTCTCCGGTATGGAAGGGCGGCGCCGTGGTTCGCACCATCGACTTTTCCAAGATTTATGTCTGTTGGGTGCTCGTTTTCCTGATCATCACCACGTTTGCCCGTCTGAAACGAATCATCTTCATTCAGGCGATCTCCGTGGTTATGGTTTGTCTTGCGGTCATTATCAAGGGCCACGACGTGCCCCGTCTGAATCAGGTGCTGGGTGGCTTCTATTCGAATCCGAACGACCTCGCGTTTGCCGTCGTGCTGTCGCTGCCTTATGCGCTGGCCTTCATGGTTTCCGCCAGAAACGCTGCCGTCAAGACGTTTTGGTTCGTCGGGATGTTGTTAATGGCGACCACCATTTTTTTGACCGCATCCCGGGCCGGTTTCATCGATTTGGTCTGTTCCTACAGTGCCACGCTCTACTTCATCGCCATTAAGGGGAAGCGCCTTTGGCTGATCGTGGCGAGCGCGCTCCTTGCGGTTGTTATTGTGTCCACGGTTGGCGGAAAACTCTATGATCGATTTACCGCCTTGGAGGGCAACAGCACTACCGAAGCGTCCGCCTACGGATCGTTCGAAGACCGCAAGTACCTCATGTTGCGCGCCCTCGAGGGCATCGAGCATTATCCGGTGTTCGGCCTGGGGATACACAACTTCGTAACCTACTCACTCATCTGGCACGACGTGCACATGACCTACCTCCAGATCTGCGTCGAAGGCGGCGTGCCGGTGCTGATTCTTTACTTGATGTTTTTTTGGCTGGACTTCCAGAATATGCATGCGATCCAGCGAATGAAGGACCTCGATCCCGACGTCAGCCTGTTTGCAGGAGCCTTGATCGGTTCGCAGGTCGGCTTCGTCGTGGGGGCGTTGTTTGCGCCCGAAGCCTACCAATTCTTCCCATATTTTGCCGCGGCATTTACCGCCACATTGTTACAGACGATGAAAGAGCGGCAGAAAGACGGTGGCAGCGCAGCGCCCCCGCCAACCAAGAAGCGTCATCATTTCCTGGAGGTTTATGCCGATCGTGGAACCACCGGTGCAGTCTCCCCTGTCCGCTGACTTGCAGGCAATTTTGCGTTGCCTCCGTTGCGGCTCGAAACTTGAAAGCGATCAGGCCGCGGGCTACCTCTGCCCGGCCTGCAAGCGCGTCTACCCCAACGCGGAGGGCATCGCGCGCTTTGTCGACGCCCAACACTACGCCGCCAGTTTCGGTTTTCAGTGGCACCGTTATCGGAAGACTCAGCTCGACCACGATGAGATTCGCGAGTCCGAGCGCCATTTTTTGGCGAAGACCGCCCTGCGGCCCGAAGATCTCAAAGGCAAACTGGTTCTCGACGTCGGTTGCGGCATGGGACGCTTCGCCGAAGTCGCTACCCGCTGGGGCGCGCGCGTGGTCGGTGTTGACTTGAGCGCCGCAGCCGAAATTGCCGCGCAGAATCTCGCCAACCGCGACTTCGTCGCTTTCCAGGCCGATGTCTTCGCCCTGCCCTTCGCTCCCGAGAGTTTCGACGTCATCTATAGCATCGGTGTGCTCCACCACACGCCGGATTGCGAGGCCGCCGTCAAAGTGCTGGATAAATATTTGAAACCCGGTGGCCTCCTCGCCGTTTGGCTCTACAGCGGATACAACAAGTGGTATCGCTTCAGCGACTTCTGGCGCCGCTATACCCACAAGATGAAGCCCCAGACCCTGCACCGCATCCTGAAGGTTGCCGTTCCATTTTTCTACAACTTGCAACAGGGCTTGCGCTACGTCCCCCTGGTAGGCTCGCCCGCTGCGGGCGTTGTTCATCATGTGTTTCCTGTGAACCGCCAGAAGGATCCGGAAGCCCGCATGCTCGACACTTTCGACTGGTATTCTCCGAAGTATCAGTCCAAACACACCTATGAGCAGGTGTTTAAATGGTATGAAGCGATGGGCATGGAAGACATGCGCGTGGGCGATATCTCCATCGCGGTCCGCGGCCGTAAGCCGGCAAGGCGATAACAAGACCGTGGAGCGACGGGCGTCTTCGCCCGTCCATCCGAAACCAATGTAAGCGAAGTCCAGATTGCAAATGGCTCTCAAGCACCAACTCGCCTACGTCGGAAGAGTCCTGCCGTCCACGACCTGGCGTGCCCTGCACTCGCCTGCCCGCGGCCCTGTGCACGTGATCCTTGCCCTGGCCGACCATTTCGAACCGGCTATCGTTCCCGAAGACGGCCGGAAGCGTGCCCCGCGTTCCGAGCAGGAGCGCTGGCTGGAATCGTGGGCGCGCGAATATTCCAAAATCGTCGATGGCTGGCGTGACCACGACGGCCGCCCGCTGGTCCACACCTACTTCTATCCCGCCGAGCAGTACGATCAGGGTTTACTCGAGATGCTCGCCGACCACTGCCACGCTGGTTGGGGAGAAGTCGAGATCCATCTGCACTGCGGAGTTCCGCGACCCGACACCGCCGAAAACACTTGGCAATGCAACTTGGTTTAGCCGCGCCGTAAGCGCGCAAAATTAAGCGGGGCTTCGGCTCCCAGAGAGAGATTGGAAGATACCAAGACCATGTGTGGCATTGCTGGAGTAGTGAGCGCAACTCGCGAGAGCAACATCACCGAAGCTCTCGTGCATCACATGTGCCAACAGATCGTGTACCGCGGCCCCGACGACGAGGGACTCCACGTCGCCGACGGCGCTGGTCTCGGTATGCGCCGCCTCTCCATCATCGACCTCTCTGGAGGCCATCAGCCCGTTTTCAATGAAGACCGCAGCGCCTGGATCGTTTACAACGGCGAGGTTTACAACTTTCCCGAGCTCCGCCCCGAGCTCGAAAGCCGCGGCCACCGCTTCTACACCCACACTGACACGGAAGTCATCATTCATCTCTACGAGGAGATGGGCGCCGACTGCGTCAAGAAATTGCGCGGCATGTTCGCCCTTGCCATCTACGACAAGACCAAGCGCAAGCTGGTCCTGGCGCGCGACCGCCTGGGCAAAAAGCCGCTGCACTACGCGCTTCACAAGGGAAATCTCTACTTCGCATCCGAAATCAAATCGATACTCGCGGTCGCTCCCGAGCTCGCCGAAGTCAACTCCCAAGCCCTGCTCGAATATCTTTACTTCGGATACGTTCCCGATCCCATTACCGCGTTCACCGGAATTCATAAACTCCCGGCTGGGCATCTGCTGGAATTCGAGGACGGGAAGATCAGTGTCCGCCAGTATTGGGACCTGCCGTCTTACGATACCTATTTCCCCAAGAGCGAAGAAGAATGCCTGGAAGAGTTGGAGCGCCGCTTGTTTGAGGCCACGCGCATCCGCCTCATCTCCGACGTCCCGCTCGGCGCTTTCCTCAGCGGCGGAATCGATTCTTCCACCGTGGTCGCCATGATGGCCCGCGCCAGTTCCGGACCGGTCAAGACCTTCAGCATTGGTTTTACCAAGGACGATTTCAACGAGGCCCACTACGCCCGCATCGTCGCCAAACAATTCGCTACCGATCATCATGAGATGATCCTCGAACCCGACGTAGTCCAGACCGTCGATCTGCTCACCAGTTCGCTCGAAGAACCTTTCGGCGATTCTTCCATGCTGCCTACTTATTACGTGTCGCAGATGGCACGCAAGCATGTGACTGTGGCCCTTTCCGGCGACGGTGGCGATGAGATGTTCGCCGGATACACGCGCTACGGCATTCACGCCGGCCGCCGTGTCTTCGAGCACATTCCCGGCTGGGCTCGCCAGTTCTTTCGCAACCAGATTTTTCCACGCCTGCCCCGCACCATGCGCGGACGCGCTTTCTCCTACAACGTTTCGCTGCCCTGGCAGGAGCGTTACGTCGATCAACTTTCGTTCATTCCCGGTTTTGAACGCGACCTGCCGCTGCTCTCCGATGGCTTCCGCGAGGTTCTTCGCCGCAGGGACGATCCCGGCAACGCTCTCCGCCGCTACTTTACTCACAGCCCCGCCCACGACCCGGTCAGCCAGCTTCTCTACGTGGATGCCAAAACCTACATGGTCGGCGACATTCTTACCAAAGTCGACCGCATGAGCATGCTGAATTCGCTCGAAGTGCGCGTCCCCATCCTCGATCACGAACTCGTCGAATGGGCCGCGAGCCTGTCCTCCGCATGGAAATTGCGCGGCCGCCAGCAGAAGTACATCCTGCTCAAGCTCGCCGAACGCGTCGGCGTGCCGCGGGAAGCTCTCTACCGCAAGAAGCAGGGATTCGCCCTTCCGCTCGAGCACTGGATGCACCATGAACTCAGAGAAATGTTGACCATCCTGCTCGAGCCCCGTACCCTCGACCGCGGCTACTTCGCCGCTGCCGGAGTCCGGAAATTAATGGACGATCACCTTGTCCGCAACCGCGGAAATACCGCGCGCATTTGGCGTTTGCTGATGTTCGAGCTCTGGCATCGTAACTTCCTCGAAAAGTACATCAAACCTGCTGGGCTGTTTTCTCTCCCCGTGATCGCCGACTCTCGCCGTCAGGCGCCCGATTCCGCCGCCCTGGCCTCCGCGCCGGTGGGAGGATGATCGGGTGCCCGCTACCGAACCTTCCAGCTTGACCCGCACTCCGCCTGCCGATCCTTCCAGCCTTGCTGATCTGCCGATCAGCCTGTTTCTCATGGTCAATACCTTTGAAACGGGAGGTTCGGAGCGCCAGTTCACCGTGCTCGCACAGAACCTCATCCCGCCGCAATTCCAAACTCATCTCGGATGCGTCGGCCGCCGTGGCCCGCTCGCCCAGCACTTTCCCGAGGTTCCGCAATTTCCTCTCGGAGGCAGCCTCTTCGGATGGCAGTCGCTGCGCACCCGCCTCAACCTGAGCCGCCATCTGCGCCAGCATCGGGTGCAGATCGCTCACGCCTTCGATTTCTATGCCAACCTCACGCTGATTCCCGCCGCCAGGCTTGCCCGCGTTCCTGTCGTCATCGGTAGCCATCGGCAACTTGGCGACCTGATGACACCCGCGCAGTTCCGCGCTCAGGCCACGGCTTTTCGCTGGTGCGATGCGGTGGTCTGCAACTCGCAGGCCGCTGCGAATCGCCTTCTCGCCAGTGGACTCTCGCCCAACAAGATCGCAGTCATCGGAAATGCCTTGCCGGTCGAGGCTTTCAGCGCGACGCCCGCGGCTCTGCCAAAGCCTCCCGGCGTCGTCCGCGTCGGCATGGTTGCGCGCATGAATCATCGCTACAAGAATCATTCCGGATTCCTGCGCATCGCCGCACTGGTTCATAAGCGGCTTCCCAATGCTGAATTCGTTCTGGTCGGCGATGGCCCGCTGCGTCAGGAATTGGAGAAGGAAGCCGCAAGCCTTGGCCTCGGTGCTTTTGCCGTCTTTCTCGGCGATCGCCAGGATATGTCCGCTGTTCTCGCATCGCTGGACGTCGCGGTCAATACGTCGGATTCCGAGAGCTTGTCCAATGTCATTCTCGAAGCCATGGCCGCTGCTTTGCCGGTGGTTGCTTACAACGTCGGCGGAAATTCTGAACTGCTCGGCCCCGAGCGCGGAGCCTTGATTCCCGCCGGCGACGAAACCAGCTTTGCCGATGCCGTCCAGAAACTTCTCGCCGACTCCGCGCTTCGCCGGCAGTTGGGCCAGAACGCTGCGCGCTTCGCTCAAGAAAACTTCAGCCTCGATCGCGTGCGCCAGCGTTATGTGGAACTCTATGTCCGGCTTCTGCAAAAGAAGAGTAGAAAGAGCTTTGCGTGAGCGAGTCCGTCCAGAACCCGCGAGTGTGCATCGTTGCACCCAGTCTGCGTTATGTTGGCGGACAATCGGTTCAGGCCGACTTGCTCCTGCGGCATTGGCAGAACGATCCCGATATCGACATCCGCTTCCTCGCCGTCGATCCGCCGCTGCCTCGCGCTCTTGCCTGGGCGGAACGGATTCCCGGCTTGCGCACAATTCTGCGCGAGCCCATCTACTTCTGGCGCCTCTGGCGCGGCCTCAAAGGCGTGGATGTAGCTCACATCTTTCTCCGCGTCCGTACTGGTCGTTTCTGCTTGCTCCCTGCTCCCGCGTCGTTTGTGGCAAAAATGCGCGGCAGCAAGACTCTGATCAACTACCACAGTGGCGAAGCCCGCGACCACTTGCAGCGCTTTCGCTCGGCCAAGTTTGTGCTCTCTCGCGTCGACAAAATTGTTGTTCCGTCGGGCTACCTGGTCGATGTTCTTCGCGACTTCGGACTCCCTGCATCGGCTGTGCCCAACATCATCGATCTCTCGCAGTTCCGTTATCGCGAGCGCATTCCGCTGCGCCCGCACCTGGTCTGTACCCGCGGCTTCTCGGCGTATTACAGCGTGGATGTTGTCGTCCGCGCGTTTGCGGAAGTTAGAAAGGAATATCCCGAAGCGCAACTCGATCTGGTCGGCAATGGCCCGCTCGAAGGCGATATCCGCAAACTGGTTGCGGATTTGAATCTCCGCGGTGTCAACTTCACGGGAGTAGCGCCGTATCGGGAAATCGGCAAATATTACGATCAGGCTGATATCTTCATCAACGGCTTCGTGGCTCGACAACATGCCGCTTTCGGTTATCGAAGCCTTTGCGTCGGGTACTCCCGTTGTCACCACAGCGCCGGAGTGCATGCCGTATCTGGTCAAGCACGAACGCACCGGATTGCTCTCGCCCGTAGGCGATGAAAAGGCTCTTGCGGCAAACGTAATTCGCCTATTGCGCGATCCGGCGCTCGCCGCTCGTATTGCACAAAACGCCCGCGATGAATCCAGAAACTACACCTGGGAAGCCGTCCGCGGACGATGGCTGAACACTTATCGCGGACTAATGTGACGAAGCAGCTGTTTTTTTCGTCATCGGCCACAAGGTCGTTACCACCAGCGCTACTGCAATTCCCAGCGACACTTCTAGAAAACGATGCCACGCGGCAATCCGAGGAGGAAGTCCTCGGTTGATCAGCAAAATGATACTCAGCGTAATTGCCGCAAACCGGTAAGCGCCGCCGACGCGCAGGAACCATGCCAGCATTCCGCACAAGAAAATTCCCACGGCATAGACCCAGGCGCTGGGACTGAAGAACGTGGCGATCGCCGCTCCCAGCAATGCTCCGAGCGCTGTCCCCACAAAGCGCTGCCATGCCAGTGTCCGCGGCGGGATGGTGGATTGCACGACCACAATGGCTGAGATCGGCGCCCAATAATATTCCGGCATTTTCAGCAGACGAGCCAGCAGCAGTGCGATCACCGCCGCAAGAGTGGTTCGCAGCGAGTCCAGAATGGAATCGCGATTTACCCCGGAAACAATTCTTGTGCTCGCCATCACGCCTCCTGCCGAGAGGCGTTATTGTACCCGAACAATTTCTGGGATGAACTGGTATTCCCGCGGCTTCCTCACATTCGCGAAGTAGCGGTGCGGGGCGATACAGGCCTGAATCGTTCCGGGCGGAAGGTCTTCGCCACTGCGCTGGATGTCCTCGTTCTCGCTTTCGCGGGTGGTTTCGTTTTCCGTATTGGCAGCTATGGGGGCTTGCCATTTCTCTTCCTGCACGGAATCGGTGACAACCTGCTCTGGCTGCGGCTTTTCGATTTCCATGCGCTTGAGGTTCGAAGACGCGATCTGGAGCGCGTAGAGCAGGACGCTCGCGGTTTTGCATTCGATTCTCTTTTGCATCACCATCTGCACGACCTGGCGAAGGACGGTCTGAATGGAGTGCGCATCTTCAAAGTAGTGCAGGCGGATTTCGCCGGTGGCGTCCGGTCCGTCGGAGTAACATTCGATCTTCAGGGGACGATCGTCGTGATGGTAGAAACAGAACTTCTTGTCGCGGAGAGCGGGAGAACCGCATTGGGTTCCGTTGACCTTGATGTGCCGGCAACGAGGTGCTGCTGAGGATGACATAGATGCTCCTGGTCTATTTACTTCGGGTTATTGGCCGCGATCTGCTCGCTGGCCGGTGTTAGTAAGGGGTACCCCTCGGTTATCCGGTATATTGGAATCATCGACTTAGCTCATTGTGGGCGGCAAAGTCTTGAAACCAAGATAGTTAGAGGTAAAGTCTTGATTCAGCATGGGTTGGTCTGGGTCAGGTCCTTTATCTGCCGGATAAGTCACGGCTGGCGCGGGGTTATAAGTGGATAGGCCGCGCGTATCTCGATTGTGTTGTGTCTCTTACTTCTATTATAGGACGGGTTGTCAAGGATTATTAGCGGGAAGGCATGGCGAGTGTTCCCGGCACTGCCGTGCCGGGCTATTACATGCCGCCGCTCCGCGGCTGGGGCGGAGTTTCTCTCTCCGTCTGGGTATCCCATCGAGTTTCGTAAGAGACTCTTACGCGGGCGGAGGTCAGATCTTGTGTCACGGCTGGTCTTTCGCCCTGCTGGGGCTCCGACGTTTCCCGCTTCTCACCCACGGCTTGCGCCGTGGACTGCATTCTGACGGCGCTTTGCGGCTACCAGCTTGGGACCCTCCCTTGCTATGCGGTTACTGGCTTGCGGCCCTTGAAGAGGCACGCGGAGCCAGTGCCAATCCACTCTTAGGCCCTCCCCTGCTGGGTGAATGGCGATCCCCGGACAACCCGATTATCCGACCAGATTCGCTGTGACTGCTGTCACCGTACC
The DNA here is from genome assembly GCA_963838935.1 of uncultured Acidobacteriaceae bacterium. Classification (GTDB taxonomy): domain Bacteria; phylum Acidobacteriota; class Terriglobia; order Terriglobales; family Acidobacteriaceae; genus Acidiflorens. The sequence goes on along the minus strand of CAWITH010000035.1, from coordinate 177,944 downwards.
CACTTCCCCGCATCGTGGAAAATCGACCTAGCCGCAAAGCGGCGGAAGAATGCAGGCCACGGCGCAAGCCGTGGGAGCGGAAACACGAGAAATATCAAGCTCCGAAGGAGCGAAAGAACCTTGGCTCACACCGCTGGCAATCTCGTTGTTCACCTGATCTTCGGCACTAAAGGCCGCCGCCCTCTAATAACTCCTGAAATCCGTACCGCTCTCTTCGCCTATCTTGGAGGCATCATTCGCGAGATGCAGGGCACCGCACTCATCATTAACGGTACGAGCGATCACGTGCACATGTTGATCCGTATGCGGCCGGTACATGCGGCGGCGGAGATTGCCCGCGTTGTCAAGACCAATTCGTCGCGCTGGGTCCGCGACAAGTGGAATATGAATTTTGCATGGCAGACAGGCTATGGTGCTTTCAGTGTGAGCGAATCGAATGTGCCCGCCGTTTCCCAGTACATCGCGACGCAGGAGGAGCACCATAGAAAGCGGACGTTTCAGGAGGAATACTTAGCCTTCCTTAAGAGGAATAAGATTCCGTACGACGAGCGGTACATTTGGGATTAGTTTCTCTCGCCCCTGCGGGGCTTGCGTTGCTGGCTGGTAATCCTCCCACGGCTTATGCCGTGGGCTGCATTCTTCCGCCGCTTTGCGGCTTGTAACCGGCATGTAAAAAAGCCCTGCTCTTGCGAGCGGGGCTTCTGATTTGCTGTCGGTGTTTCGCGGGCGAGTGCGCCCGTCCGCACACACGTCTTAGTACATTCCGTCCATGCCGCCGCCGTGGCCGCCGGGCATGGGAGCTTCCTTCTTTTCCGGAATCTCCGCTACCAGGGCTTCGGTGGTCAGCATCAGCGCTGCGATCGAGCCGGCGTTGGTCAGTGCGGTGCGCACCACCTTCGTCGGATCGAGCACGCCCGCCTTTACCAGGTCTTCATACTCGCTGGTCAGAGCGTTGAAGCCATAGTTGTTGTCCTTGGAATCGGTGACCTTGCCGAGGACGATGGCACCTTCTTCGCCGGCATTTTCGGCGATCTGGCGCAACGGCTCCACAAGTGCGCGCTTCACGATGTTGACACCGATCTGCTCGTCACCTTCCAGCTTCAGCTTGTCGAGAGCTGCCACGCAACGCGCCAGAGCCACGCCGCCGCCGGGGACAATACCTTCCTCGACTGCTGCACGGGTCGCGTGCATGGCGTCTTCTACACGCGCTTTCTTCTCTTTCATTTCGGTTTCGGTCGCGGCTCCTACTTTAATTACTGCCACGCCGCCTACCAGCTTCGCCAGCCGCTCCTGCAACTTCTCGCGGTCGTAGTCGCTGGTGGTCTTGTCGATCTGGCTGCGAATTTCTTTCACGCGGCCTTGCACATCACCCGGCTTGCCTTTGCCTTCGACGATGGTGGTGTTGTCCTTGTCGATGGTGATTTTCTTGGCCTGTCCTAGATCGGCAACCTGGACGTTCTCCAGCTTGATTCCCAGATCTTCCGTGATGGCCTTGCCGCCGGTCAGGATTGCGATGTCCTGCAGCATGGCCTTGCGGCGGTCGCCGAAGCCCGGAGCCTTGACGGCCGAGACTTGCAGCGTGCCCCGCAGCTTGTTGACGACCAGAGTCGCCAGCGCTTCGCCTTCCACGTCCTCAGCGATGATCAGGAGCGGCTTGCCGCCCTTGGCGATCTGCTCCAGCAACGGCAGCAGGTCTTTCATCGAGCTGATTTTCTTCTCGTGGATCAGGATGTACGCGTTCTCCTGCACCGACTCCATGCGCTCCGGGTCAGTGACGAAGTACGGAGAGAGATAGCCGCGATCGAACTGCATGCCTTCGACCACGTCGAGCTGCGTCTCCAGCGTCTTCGACTCTTCTACGGTGATGACGCCATCCTTGCCGACTTTCTTCATGGCTTCGGCAATGATCTTGCCAATGGTCTCGTCGTTGTTGGCCGAGATCGTGCCGACCTGGGCGATCATCTCGCCGGTGACGGGCTTGCTCAGCTTGTCGAGCTCGCCTTTTTCGTGATTGCCTTCCTTGTCGAGCTTGCCGGTGATGAGGATGACGGCCTTCTCGATGCCGCGCTTCATGGCCATGGGATTGGCGCCAGCAGCCACGGTCTTCACGCCCTCGCGATAAATTGCCTGGGCCAGAACGGTGGCGGTGGTGGTGCCGTCGCCGGCTACGTCGCTGGTCTTGCTGGCGACTTCGCGGACCATCTGGGCTCCCATGTTCTCGAGGTTGTCTTTCAATTCAATTTCTTTGGCTACGGTAACGCCGTCTTTGGTGATGGTCGGCGCACCGAATTTCTTTTCAATGACAACGTTGCGGCCCTTGGGGCCAAGAGTAACCTTCACAGCGTCAGCCAGCAGGTTGACGCCGCGGAGAATGGCCTGTCGCGACTCTTCTCCGTGAACAATTTGCTTTGCCATATCTGTTTGCTCCTAAAATTAATTTTTGATGCAGGCGATGCCTGCGAATTGAAACTCAGGTCTCAGGTGTCAGGGTTTGACTGATAACTGATAACTGACGACTGAGAGCTACTTGCGCGCTCCAGCGGTCTCTTTCTTGCTTGCGCCTGAGGTCGCGCCCGAGAGCACACCCAGCACTTCTTCTTCGCGCATGATGATGAAATCTTCACCGTCAATCTTGATCTCGGTGCCGGAATACTTGCCGAACAGAATGCGGTCGCCTGCCTTCACATCGAGCGGACGAACCTTGCCTTCTTCGCTGATCTTGCCTCTGCCGGCGGAGATGACTTCTCCCTCTTGCGGCTTGTCTTTCGCGGAGTCGGGAATAATGATGCCGCCGCGGGTGGTGTCGGCTTCTTCTACCCGACGGACCAGAATGCGGTCATGCAGCGGGGTAAATTTGGTTGCCATAGTTGCGTACTCCTTTCGAGAGTTGTTAAGTAGGTGGAATCGAATTCAGGATGCCCCGAACCGGGGCTGTTAGCACTCAAGGCTCACGAGTGCTAATTATAGGAGAGGGGGTTGGTGGTTGTCAAACGGACAGAATTACACGATGTAAGTTATTTATAATCAATATAATAGATGCTTAATCGATCCTTGACGCTATCTCCCCAAGGTGGGATTCGATGCTCGGTCCTAACCCGGATTGGCCCATTAGGCGCACTGAAGACACGAGTTTCCCGGGTGTATACTCCGCCACGAACGAGGTACTACAAGGCTGCGAGCTTTCGTAGTTTACAAACCGGGAGAGGGTCATTTATGACGGCCAACGGCGGAGCGAGCGGGCGGGTTTCTCTCAGCGCAACAATTTCCTGGAAGCTGGCAATTCCCGCCGTACTTTTCATCTTCTCGATGTCATCTCTAGCGCAGACGGGCGATTTGGTGAATGCTCCCGTCGATGCCGCAGTCCGCGTCGTGTTACGGGGTCAGCAAGCGCCGTGGGCGCTGCCGCAAAACGTTCAGGGCGTGGTCCCGGGCGATACGATGCTTGAGCATTTGACCCTGGTTCTGAGGCGTTCGCCACAGCAGCAGAAGGCCTTCGAGCGATTTCTGGAGCAACTGCAGGACCCGTCGTCTCGCAACTATCATCAGTTCCTCACGCCGGTGCAAGTCGGAAAGAGATTCGGCGTGTCGCAGCACGATATCGACGCGATTTCGGCATGGCTCCGGAGCCAGGGATTGCGCGTGAACTCGGTCTCCAATAGCCGCATGATGATTGACTTTAGCGGCACTGCTGCGCTGGTCGGCGCGGCTTTTGGCACCGAGATGCGCTACTTCGTCGTCCATGGCGAGCAGCGCATGGCAACCGCGGACGATCCGCAGATTCCGGCAGCGTTGGCGGGCGTCATTCAGTCCGTCAGCGGCCTGAATACCGTCAATGACCACCCCTACCACGGCGCGGAGCAGGCGGAGGTGCCTGTGACGGGCTCAGGCTCGGACTTGCCCGCGCTTTCAATTTGCAATGGCGGGAGTTGCGACTACTTCGTAACCCCCCAAGATTTCGGCGTCATCTACGATCTAAACAGCCCCTATACTGGCTTCGCGCAGACCATCGCCATCATCGGCCGCGCAAGGGTCTATGACCCCGATATCGAGAACTTTGAGAGTTTAACTGGGCTTGCGACGAAAGACCCGACCGTCATCGTTCCACCGAACGGAGTGGATCCGGGAGCGCCCGCAGGGACCGGCGGCACAGCGACGGACGACCAGGTCGAGGCCACAATCGATGTGATGCGCTCCACTAGCGTCGCGCCCGGCGCAACCATTGATCTGGTCGTCAGCGCGGACGACAATGGAACCAGCGGGATCGGTATAGCCGCCCAGTACGTCGTTGATACCAACCCCGTATTCGCCCAGATTATGAACATCAGTTTCGGGGCCTGTGAAGCGGACCGGACCCTGTCAGATGTGCAGTTCTGGGACACCTTGTTCAGCCAGGGAGCGGCCGAAGGCATCTCGACGTTTGTGGCTTCCGGAGACGCAGGCGCCGCCGGCTGCGACACCTACTTTCAGACTCCACCAGCAAGCCAGATCGCGAGCCCCAATTACATTTGCGCTTCGAGTTACTCCACCTGTGTAGGAGGAACCGAGTTTGCCGATACAGCCGATCCGAACCAATACTGGAGCCAGACAAATGGCGGCTGGCTCGGATCGGCGTTGAGTTACATTCCTGAAGGCGGCTGGAATGAACCATTGAATAGCAAAGGAGCCACACAAGCGGCTTCCTCAGGAGGCGGCTACAGTTCCTATATCCCGACTCCTTCCTGGCAAACCGGAACCGGCGTTCCGGGAACGCAGGGACGTTACACCCCCGACATTGCATTCACGTCCTCGGCCCATGACGGCTACTTCGGATGCTTGGCTGCATCAGGCGGCGCACACCCAGGCAATTGCGTAGTGAGCAACGGCGAGTTCTACTTTGAATACTTCTTCGGCACCTCCTGTGCCGCGCCCGACATGGCCGGCATCACCGCCCTGCTCAATCAAGAATTAGGCGCGCCCCAAGGAGAACTCAACCAACGCCTCTACCAACTCACGGCCAATCCTGCGAACGAGGTTTTTCATGATGTAACTGTGACTACCAGCGGCGTCAGCGACTGTGTGGTAACCACGCCCAGCATGTGCAACAACAGCACTCCCTCGCCGAATGGACTGACGGGCGGCCTCTCGGGCTACTTGGTGACTCCAGGATTTGACGAAGTCACTGGTCTTGGCTCGATCGACTTCACAAATCTACTCGTGAGTTGGACAGCCAACTCCGCGACCACGACCATGCTTACTTCCTACCCGAATCCGGCACCTCTGAGTTACGGTGTCACCTTCACTGCGACTGTTACAACCACTGGTACCAACCCAGCTACCGGTCTGGTGACCTTCTACGATGGCACGACCGATCTAGGCGTTTTTGGCCTAACCGCACAGCAAAACGGTCCCCCAATTGCAGTCTTCGGAACCTACACACTCTCCGTCGGCAATCATTCAATCACTGCCATCTATCATGGGGACGCGACCGACGAGGCCAGCACATCGCCGGTCTTGACCCAGACCATCACTGCCCCCACCTTCAATTGGATCGCCAACGGCGGTACGACCGCGACCGTCCTCTCCGGGCAAACCGCCACCTATAACTTCACTGCGACACCGACGGGCGGAGTCGCCGCTTTCGCTGTCCCTGTCATTCTGTCTTGCTCCAATCTCCCGGATCCGACCGTAACTTGCACCTTCAATCCCACTCAGATAAACGCGGGTCTCGGAGGGGCTTCCGTTCAACTGATCATTACGACCTCCGGCCCCAATGCGTCCGCCGCAAACCTCCGCCTTATGAGCGGGAATCGTTCCCCGTTCCCGCTCTTGCCGCTGACCCTGCCACTCGCGGGCATCGTGATGGTCGGCTGCGCGGGACGAAGGATATCCAAACACGTCACGGTTGCCGGCCTATGCGTATCGCTGGTGCTGTTGGGATTACTACTTGCCTGTGGGGGGGGAGGCAACAGCACGCCACCCGTAGCCGTTACAGTAAGTCAGGGAACTCCGCCGAGTCTGTTCCCGAATGACAAAGCCGACGGCTGGTCAGCGCAAACGGCACAGTTTACCGCAACGGTCGCGAACTCGACCCAGGGTGTGACCTGGACGGCATCGAGCGGCACGATCGCGGCCAACCCGGCCAATCCGCTGACGGCGACCTACACCGCTCCCACCGTGGCTTCGGGGCTGCCGGCGAGTGTAACCATCACGGCGACTTCCCAAGCCGATTCCACAAAGTTTGGATCGGCCACAGAAACGCTGACCCCTGCAACCATACCGGGAACCTACAGCAACATCATGGTGACGGCGACCGAGAGCACGACCGTGAACTCGGTTCCGGTGACGCTGACCGTGCAGTAGGAAGATTCTGTTGCCGGGTAACGCATCCCTGTCGTTCTTTGCCAAGGGTGGGTTTCCACCGTCATGTCGCACTCGGGATTGTGTTTGCTATCTTCCCCACTGCCAGTGTCGCCCAACTGACGGCAACGTTGCCAGCCCTTCGGCGGAGTGTTGGCAACGCGGGCCGTGCGAACGCTGCAAGCATTGAGTATCAGACCCGAAATGGAACGCTCCATCGTGGCCACCGGCGTGCAATGCCCGGTTGTCACCTTCCGCAAGCGGCGATCTGGCCAGCCACGAGTTTCAAATACTAACTGCTTACAATTGTCATTCGTTGCTCGCTAACCCGGCGCACGCCTTTCTGCGAGAAGGTAGAGGAGCGCCTATGGGCGTTGCTGGCCTGAACTGCGTTGAAAGTTGTCTGAATTGTCATCTGCGATCCCGCAGTTTTTTCTGCGATCTCTGCCCGGAGTCGATCGAGGCATTGAACAAAATAAAACATGCCGCGGTTTTTCCCGAACACTCCGTGGTTCTGGTGGAGGGACAAACTCCCTGTGGAATTTTCATTCTCTGCCAGGGACGCGCCAAACTCTCGACCACCTCGCGCGAAGGCAAGACGTTAATTGTGCGAATCGCCGAAGCCGGCGAGGTTCTGGGTTTGCATGCCGTGGTTACCGGCAAACGGTACGAGTTGACGGTTGAAACCATGCAACCCTGCCAACTCGACTTCGTAGGGCGGGAAGACATGCTGCGCTTCCTCGGGGAGCATGCTGACGCCTCGCTTCACGCCAACCAGCATCTTGCCCGAGACTGCTCCGATTCCTATGGCGTGGTGCGGACGATTGGACTGTCACATTCAGTGACCGAGAGATTTGCCCGATTCTTGCTTGATACCGCCTCCGTTGGTCAGACCAGCCACGGCAAAGTGCGCGTCCGCCTGGCGATGACCCATGAAGAAATCTCACAACTGATCGGGACCAGCCGCGAAACCATCACCCGTCTGCTGTCGGAGTTCAGGCGAAACGAAATGGCGGAATTGAAGGGGTCGACCTTGATTATCCACAACCGGCCGGCGCTGAAGAACCTGGTGGGAGCTTAGGCCGCGTTATTACATGAGGCGGGAGACTCGGGGAGGGCCCGGCTTCACAGGTTGCGGGAAAGATCGATGCTCGATGTCCCGCCCCTAAAGGGGCGTCTGATTTTGAAGAACTCGCGGTATCGCTAAAGCGATACCCTGATACAAACCTGAGTTTTTCCGCAGCCTGTAGAAGCCGTGCCCTTCCTGATTTCCCCTTCGTCGCTCATCGCAGTGCTCAGTAGCTTGTTTATGAGATGAGTCTTAGAATGAACGACTATGAAGAAGCGCGTTTTGATCGGGATTGCGGTCGTGCTCGGGGTGGGCATGATCGGGTTGGCACCGGCTCAAGAGGATGAAGGGCCGATGTCGGATTTGCGGTTTGTGGTGCTGAAAGACTACAACGGCAAGCCGGTGCGGAACGCGGCCGTGGTGCTGCATCCGATGACGAAGAAGGGAAAGCAGGCGCGCGGTGGATTGGAATTGAAGACGGACAACGATGGCCGGACGAGCATTGACGGGATTCCGTATGGTCCGCTGCGGATACAGGTGCTGGCGCCGGGTTTCCAGACTTTTGGGGAGGACTACAAGATCGATAAGCCGGAGATGGAGATTACGGTGAAGTTGAAGCGTCCGGGGGGACAGTACTCGGTGTACGAGAATCACGCGGACGCGAAGAAGCCTGATGACAAGACGCCGGCGGAGCCGAAACCGCAGTAAGCGTTGATCAGTGTGGTGGCGGGGCTTCGCCCCGCCGGGACGGGCAAAGCCCCGTCACCACACAGGCGGTCAAATGAGGTTGCATATGAGAAAAAATCTTTCGTTGGTTATGGTGGCTACGATCGTATCTTGGTTGGGCATGGCTGGCGTAGTTGCGGCCCAGGATGACGAGGGGCCGACTTCGAGCTTGCGGTTTGTGGTGGTGCGCGACTCCGACGGCAAACCGGTGCGGAATGCGGAGGTAGTGCTGCATCCGGTGAAACGCAAGGGCAAGCAGGCGCAGGGAGAAATGGAGTTGAAGACGGACCCAGAGGGGAAGGCGAATGTTGACGGGATTCCGTATGGTCCGCTGCGGGTGCAGGTGCTGGCGCCGCGTTTCCAGACGTTTGGGGAAGATTACGAAATCAGCAAGCCGGAGATGGAAATCACGGTGAAACTGAAGCATCCGGGCGGGCAGTATTCGATCTACGAGAATCATGGGGACGACAAGAAACCGCAGTGAAAGGCCGGCGGTGGGAGCCGGAAAGACGACCGGGAAAAGCGAGCCACAAAAATTTACATTTGCGGCAGTGACAGGTGGGGCCGGTTGTCCTACAATTCGGCAGCTATGGGATTGCAGGAACTCACCGTCGAGCGCTTTGAAGGAGTGGCGGAGGATCAGCGGATTCTGCTGCTGCGCGGTCCGATCACGATAGAAACTGCTCCGCAATTCGAGCGGGCGGTGTGCCATGAGAACGCGGAAACGATGATTCTGGATTTGTCGGATGTCCCTTACATTGATTCGGTCGGGCTGGGGTCGCTGGTGAGAGTGTACGTATCGCATCAGAAGACGGGACGCTATCTGGTGTTGACGGGGATGAAGCCGCGGGTGCGCAAGGTTATGGAAATTACCAAGGTGAGCGATTTCTTTGTGACCTTTGGCACAACGTGGGAAGCGGTGGAAGCGCTGGCCAACACCGGGACAGCCTGACTGCCGCTGGGTCGCCAACTGTCAGACATTCAGCCCCATTCTCGGCCGGATTTCCTTTGGTTTACCTGCCAACCGTCCAGTGATGAGCCGATTCCTGGGTTGTGAGTGTAATTGGGGTTGTCAGTGTAATCGAGATTTTTCGCCAACTATAGAATTCTTGCATCCGTTGCCCGGGTGTGCAGCCTTTGTCAGCGGAGGGCGGGCGACCAAGCTCAATCGTTAACGCTTGGCCGCCCCCTGGCCGCCACTTGGTGGTGCTGGCTATTTCACCTCCCGTCTTGCCAACATCACCGGCACTGCCTGTCCTTGAACGTTTTTCATCGGATTCTCCTTTTTTCTGAACATTCGGATCACCGAGCAGCTACTTCTTCGCCATTTGCACGGGCAGCGTCTGTGACACAGTGGCATAAAGTGTCTCGCGCTCGCGGCGACTTAAAGGCTTGAACACCAGCGAACGTCCGAGCTGAGGCAGGTTCATGGAGCGCACCTGTCGATCGTTGCCCGATCCGGTAATAGAGATGTAGCTGCCGCCCGGCGCAGCGTGCTCAACGAACTTCACCGGGGCCATTGCTGATACTCTCCAGTCTTCGGAGTGAATCACGATTAGGCCGGCCGGCCACGCGGGAGATACCGAGCGCAGAGTAAGCGAATAGTGACCGGCAGGTAGGACTGCTTCGCCCCATCGAGTTCCACTCGTTATTTGAAACGTACCCTGAAAATGCGTCTGAGCGTTTGCCGCGTTCGCGGCTACAACGATTGAGAACAGCACCACGAAATTTCGAAGGGGTTTCATAAGCCATCTCCTGTTTTGATTTTTCGTTTGCCCCGGAATTGTTCTTTTCCCGGCTCGCGTGAGGCGAATTTCGCTCGGCAGGCTCGGAGTCGAATGGATTCCGAGTCCCCAGTGGATGGAACGTGCCTCCCATTGCAAGTAGTTGGTATATAAGCAATTGCGGTTTCAAATCCCCGAGTACGGAATCAGCAGCTTTGATCCGGTGCTATATTGTCTGCGTTTAGGACCGCCTGCCTCATGAAGGAAGCAGCAGGAGCGCCGCAGTCGTCACCAAGAGTCATTCGCTTCGGCAATTTCGAGGTGGATACGCGCGCCGGAGAAGTGCGCCGCGGCGGAATCAAGCTAAAGATCAGTGGACAGCCTTTAAATGTACTCGTCGCCTTGCTGGAAAAGCCTGGACAGGTGGTTACGCGCGAGGAACTGCACAACAAGCTCTGGTCTCAGGACACATTCGTCGATTTTGAGCACGGGCTGAACAAAGCGATAAATAAGGTTCGGGAAACGCTTGGGGATGATGCGGGCAATCCTCGGTTCATTGAGACCCTGCCGCGCAGGGGATATAGGTTTCTGGTTCCAGTCTCGCTTCCTGGCAGTGACCGAGTTCTCTCCACGGAAAGCTGCAAAATTCCAGTCGCAAAAGGCGGAGACAGGAATCTTGATCTTCCCAGACCAACGACGTCTCTCATCGGGCGAGAACAAGAGGTCGCGGAAGCAACAAGCCTACTACTCCGACCCAACGTTCGATTGCTAAGCCTCACTGGCGCGGGCGGTGCCGGCAAGACCCGACTCGCGATCGCGATAGCCTCGGCTGTGACAGACCAGTTCCTGGCAGGCATTCAATTCGTCGGGTTGGCCGCGATCAATCATGCTGACCTCGTGGCAACCGCGATCATGAAGACGCTGGATGTCCAGCAATCCGCCGGCCGATCAGTTTCACAACTCATTGCTGATCATCTGCAGGGGTCCGGACCATTCTTGCTGGTACTCGACAACTTCGAACAAGTCCTACCGGCCGCCACAGTTGTGGCCGAATCTTGAATGCATGCCAGGCTCTTAAAATCATCGTCACCAGCCGTGCCAGCTTGCGTATCTATGGCGAACAGGAATTACCGGTAGCGCCATTGAAAGAACAGCCCGCCGTGGAACTGTTCGCACCGCGCGCAACGTCCGTCCGGCCCAATTTTGCAATTACTTCCGAGAATTCGGCTGCGGTTCACGAGATTTGTGCGCGACTCGACGGATTGCCGCTCGCGATCGAACTGGCGGCGGCCCGAACTAAGGTTTTATCGCCACGCGCCATATTGGAACGGCTGCAGAGCCGCCTGCAATTGCTGACCGGCGGCGCACTCGATCTGCCGGAACGGCAACAGACGCTACGTAAAACCATCGATTGGAGCCACGACTTATTAAACGAATCTGACAAAAGCTGTTTCGGCGTTTCTCCGTGTTTTCTGGCGGGGGCAGCCTGGATGCTGCCGAAGCTGTTTGCAATACCGGCCTCGACCTGGGCATAGAGATTTTCGACGGACTCTCCTCGCTCGTGGACAAGAATTTGGTTCAGAGGGCCGATACCGGAAGTTCTGAACCGCGCTTCGCCATGCTAGAGACGATTCGCGAATATGCCCTCGAACGCCTGCTTGCCAGCGGCGAGGAATCCGCTGTACGACGTGCTCATGCGGCCTATTGCCTGGTGGTCGCGGAGGAAGGAAATCCAGAATTAACCGCTCAGGAGCGGGCCGCGTGGCTAGTGAGATGCGACGTTGAGATTGAGAATTTTCGTTCCTCTCTCGACTGGTTGTTTGAAAATCGCAATCTCGACTGGGGATTGCGCCTCGCCATGGCTCTCTTCCTATTCTGGGATATGCGAGAACACCTCATTGAAGGTCGGGTCTTCCTGGAAAGAGTTCTAGAACTCGCAGGCGAAAGTCACCCAAAAGAACGCGCTAAGGTGGCGCAGTTGATCGGAGTATTCGCAACGGCTCAGGGAGATTTCTCGGTCGCCCGGCAATGGCATGAGCGGAGTCTTTCAATTTATGAAGAATTAGGCGATCAATGGGGAATCGCAGTTTCCCTAAACGCGTTAGCGGTCTCTGCCCGGGATCGGGGCGATTACTCCTCAGCGCAAGACGGCTTCGAGCGCAGTCTCGTATGCTGGCGTGCTTTATCAGACCGCCCGTCTACCGCGCGGTGTTTGCACAACCTTGCCAACGTGGTCAAAGCCCGTGGCGATTACTCGCGCGCACAAGCAGCTCTGCAGGAGGCCACGAATCTATTTGAGGAGCTTGGCGATCGTAGTGGAGCAGCCTGGTCTCTCAACCAACAGGGAGACATTGCGCGCGAGCAAGGCGATTTGGTTACTGCCCGAGGTCTGTATGAGCGAGCGCTTGCCGCCTTCCGCAAAGCTGGAGATCACTGGGGTTCGGCACGGTCTTTAAACGACCTAGGTTACATCTACTGCGAGCGGCGCGAGTATCCGGCTGCGCGTGCGGCCTATAACGAGGCCTTAGAGACGTTTGCAGACCTGGGCCACAGGCGTGGCATTGCTCGCGCGCTCGAAGGTTCCGCTTGTCTGGCTGCCTCGCGGGGCGATGCCGTGCGCTCTCTCAAACTTGCCGGTGCCGCCGCACAAGTGCGCCATTTGGTCGGCGCGCCGTTATTTCAGGCGGAACAGCTGAAGCTCGATCAACACCTCGCGCGCGCGTGGGAAGCTATCGGTGAGTCTGAAGGACAAAGGGCGTGGTCAGAAGGAGCCGCCATGAGTCTGGAGGAGGCGATTCGATACTCTCTCAAAGAACCGGTTAGTTCAGCTTCGTAGGATCAAGGAGCCGTCGCACGGCCGACACGCGATCGGCTGGAATCCCCACTCGTCGCGCATGCTCGCGAATAATGTTCTCGTCTGGAGCCAGGTAAACGCAATAGACCTTGTCCTCCGTGACGTAGCTGTGGAGCCACTGAATCTGCGGCCCCATTTCCTTCAAGACTTCTAAGGACCGAAGGGACAGATCTCGGATCTCGGATTCTGACAGTTTCCCCGCGCCCGCCACTTCTCGTTCGATCACAAACTGCGGCATGGTCGGGTAGTCTAGCACGAATCCGGAGAGGGCGATGTCACAAATGCCGCGCTAAGAAAAGGCCGCTTTCTGGTATTGCACAGCTTGCTGGTTGGCACTTTGGAGAGGATTCCGCGAACGAAGTAGTGGAGGAAATCACAAAAGTGGGGAAAGGACCTTTGAACTTCGCAACGTCCTTACGTGGGCGTAATAGTCCATGACCGTAAACACTTCCTCAATACAGCCAGGTTGGAGTTCTGCCACGATCACGGGAGCATTGTAGCTGACGAATAAGCCCTAACTGTCGCTATCAGGCGATCAGAACCCCCACCGGGGCCGGGTTGTGAGTGTAATCGCTAGGTTTTGCCAACTACGCCACGAACGTGGGACATCTTTCGGGCGTGTTCAATTATGAACAGACAAGCATTCTTTGGTTGCTTAATATTCCGCGCACATGGCTGGGGCGTAGCAGGGGTATCTTTGAGCACACAGAAGTAGTGGGAAGCCTTTATGGTCGCCCAATGCGCAAATTCTTCCGGTCTCGCGCCGTTTCGTTATCTGGGAGACGAAGGACTCTTTTGCATTGAAAGCGACCCTACGCGGTCAAGAGGCCGACACCATGGCGTATGAGTGGGAAGAACGCGATGAGGAAGTAGCGGCGGGAGCCATTTGCCCAATGCCCGACTGCGGTGCGTTGGCGGTTGCCTTCGGGGCGATGAACGTCGTGGGACGTGACCGTCCCGAACCACGGGAGTTCACGTGCCCGCGCTGCGGAATGGACTTTGTCACACCTGAGGATGAACTAACTTTTCAGTCGGTGCCGAAGTACTGGCTCTTGGCGAGGGTTCAATCCGCGTAGCCGGGGTGGCAAGTTCTACGGGCCTCATTTGTAATAGCTCAGACTTGATCGCACTCTGGTTAGATCGTGTGAGATCCGGTGGAGAGACGGGCACCCCGCCCGTCCAGTCGAGTGGCCGTCGCGCCTTCCTGAATCGGAAAACTCCGGCAAACCATCTAAACCACATTGCGCACGCCGACGCCTATGGATCTTCTTTACCAGTACTCCAAACAATACTGGAAACTCTTTGTGGTTGCTCTTTTGCTGGCGACCACCAACCAGATTTTCTCGCTGCTCGATCCGCTGATTTTTCGGCATGTGATTGACAGCTATGCCACCAAGTATCACCAGTACACGCAGGGGCAGTTCATCCGTGGAGCGGGGCTGTTGCTGCTGGCGGCGGTGGGAGTGGCATTTGTGTCGCGCGTGGCCAAGAATTTCCAGGACTACTTCGTAAATGTGATCGTGCAGAGGTTGGGCGCCACCATGTACTCGGACGGGATCCGCCATTCGCTCGATTTGCCCTACCAGGTTTTCGAAGACCAGCGCAGCGGCGAAACCCTGGGCAAATTGCAAAAGGTTCGTAGCGACGTGGAGCGGTTTATTACCGCGGCCATCAATGTGCTGTTCATTTCAGTCATTGGCATTGTGTTTGTGATGATTTATGCCTTCCGCGTCCACTGGTCGATTGCTCCGGCGTTTCTGATTACGGTCCCACTGCTTGGAATTATCAGTTCGGTACTGAGCAAGCGGATCAAGAAGATGCAGAAGACCATTGTTGCCGAAACCACGGCACTGGCGGGTTCGACCACCGAATCGCTGCGCAATATTGAATTGGTGAAGAGCCTGGGACTGGCGCATCAGGAAGTGGGGCGGCTCAACGGGATCACGGGAAAAATTCTGAAGCTCGAACTGAAGAAAGTGAAGTATCTGCGCAGCCTGAGTTTCATCCAGGGGACAGCCGTCAATGCATTGCGCACCAGTATTTTGTTTCTGATGCTCTATCTGATTTTTCGCCAGCAGATCACCGTCGGACAATTTTTCGCGCTGATGATTTATTCGTTTTTCATCTTTACGCCGTTGCAGGAGTTGGGGAACGTCATCAACATTTATCGCGAAACGGAAGTCTCGCTGCAGAATTTTCAGCAGATTCTCGACACGCCTCGCGATCCGAAGCCAGCCGATCCGGAGCCGGTGGACGAGCTTATGACCTTGCAGTTTGAGCGCGTCAGTTTTCAGCATCAGAGTTCTGCCATGCTGGCGTTGGACGAGATCAGCTTCAGCGCGGCTCGCGGAGACACGATTGCTTTTGTGGGACCGTCCGGGGCAGGGAAGTCAACCCTGGTGAAGCTGCTGGTGGGCTTGTACGCTCCGAAAGCGGGCGAGATTCTTTACAACGGGATTCCGTCGAATCGCGTGAACCTGGATCTGCTGCGGGAGAAGATCGGATTTGTGACGCAAGATACGCAGCTGTTTTCGGGGTCGATTCGCGAGAACCTGCTCTTCGTGAATCCCAAGGCTAGCGACGAGGAATGCATGGAAGTGTTGCAGCAGGCGGCCGCCGACAGCTTGCTTTCGCGCGCCGATCGCGGCTTGGACACGCTGATCGGTGAAGGTGGCGTGAAGGTTTCGGGAGGCGAGAAGCAGCGGCTTTCGATTGCTCGGGCGCTGTTGCGGCATCCGCAGTTGCTGGTGTTCGATGAAGCGACGTCTTCGCTCGACTCGCTGACGGAAGAAGAAATCAGCCGGACGATTCGCGAGGTCGCAAGCAATCAGGAAGCGATCACGATTCTGATTGCGCATCGGCTGTCCACGGTGATGCACGCTGACCGAATTTACGTGCTGGAGCGGGGACGGATCGTCGAATTTGGGCGGCACTCGGAGCTGCTCGATCAAAAAGGACTGTACTACGCGATGTGGCGGCAGCAGGTGGGGGAACGCGAGGCGATGGCGGAGGCGAGGTAGGGGCAAGGCGCACATAGGCCCGGCGTGTCTATAATGCTGCATCTTTTATTCAATGCTTTTTCTACGCCAAACGGCTGTCGCTTTTCCCCACTACTTTACCCTCGTGGCAGACGGATTCATCCGCATCCGCTCTTTGAAGCGCTGGCTTACTGCGTTGCCTTCCGCGTCTACCTTTACCTGCGCCGCCGTTTCGGCGATGCAATTAGTACGCCGCTGCGCTGGGCCGCGGTCGCTTTCGCGTTGGCTGGCGCTGCAATTGGGTCCAAGATTGTGTACTGGCTGGAGGACCCGCGACTTACCTGGAGTCATCTGCGCGATCCAGCTTACCTGATGGGCGGGAAGACGATGGTCGGGGCGCTTGTCTTTGGACTGGTCTTTGTCGAAGTCATCAAGCGATATGTCAGTATCAAGCAGTCGACCGGCGACCTATATGCCATTCCACTAGCGTTCGGCATCGCCATTGGACGCATCGGCTGCTTTCTCACCGGGCTTGCCGACAATACTTACGGCGTCGCTACTGGTCTTCCATGGGGCGTTGACTTTGGCGACGGGATTCGGCGCCATCCGACTCAGCTCTATGAAATCGTTTTCCTGCTTGCCCTGATCCCGCTACTGTATCGGATTATGCTCGCCGTCTCCAGGTCAACGACGAAGGAGCAAAGAACAATGACTGTTTTTTGTATGCCTTTAAGTTCTTTATGGTCACCTATCTGTCGTTCCGGCTGTTGTGCGACTTCATCAAGCCGTACCCGCGCATTCTCTTGGGCCTGGGAGGAATTCAGTGGGCCTGTGTTCTCTGCTTACTGTATTATTCTCGCGACGTTGGTCGCTGGCTTAGACGGCCCGCCATTGAAGGATCCCCAGTTGGCCCGTAATTAGTAAGGGAAGAGCGCCAATTGAAGACAATAATCACGGTCGTGCTCGCCATGGTAGTGATCGTAGCGGCACTTCTTTTCTTGTTGTGTTCCTCATGTGCGGTCACAGGCAACGGCTTGGGTCACTTAAGAACCTCTAACAAAACCTCGTTTCTCCAGCAACCCGTGGAAAGGGTTGGAACATCCCTGCAGACAGGAGTTATCCAATGACCATCGAACTCTTGCCTGACGGGCTGTGGGAATTGATTGAACCGTTCATCCCAGTCGCGAAGGCGAGGACCAAAGGCGGAAGACCCCGCTTAGCAGACAGAGCGTGTCTTACCGGCATTGTGTTCGTCCTGCGCAGTGGGATTCCTTGGGAAATGCTACCGCAAGAGCTGGGCTGTGGCTCAGGAATGAGTTGCTGGCGACGATTGCGCGACTGGCAGCAGCTTGGGATCTGGCAACTGCTCCATTTCGTTCTGCTGGACTGGCTGGCGCGTTACGGACAGATCGACTGGTCACGGGCCGTCGTGGACGGAAGTTCGATCCGGGCTGTTTTTGGGGGCGCCAGACGGGACCGAATCCTACTGACCGGGCCAAGCTAGGCAGCAAGCGTCATCTCATCTGCGACGGACGGGGAGTTCCGCTAGCCATTCAACTGACCGGGGCCAACCGAAACGACTCACAGCAGAGCGCTCTCACTGGTTGATGCGATCCCTGTCTTGCAGGGAAAGCGCGGACGCCCTCGCCGGCGTCCTAACTGCGTGTTCGGTGACCGCGGTTACGATGCCGAAGCGATCCGGCAAAGTCTGCGTGACAGACGCATCATCCCTTTTCTTGCGAAACGCAATACAGAACATGGTAGCGGACTGGGGCGATGGCGCTGGGTGGTCGAACGGACCTTTGCTTGGTTGAATCAGTTCCGGCGCCTGCGCGTGCGCTACGAAAAACGGGCCGACATTCACGAGGCCTTCTTGTCTCTGGGTTGTGTCCTTATCTGTTGGAACTTTCTCTCGGGATGAGAATGGCCCCAGGCTTTCTAGCAACCTGGGGCCAGCCCACACGTCCTGCACCGGGCCTTAGTCTCCGGTTCCTGAGAGCAGCACCGTCTGCGTACCCGACCGCGCATTGTCCGTGACGTTCAACGTCGCGGAGAGCGAACCTTTGGCGGCAGGCGTAAACGTGACGCTGATCGTGCAACCGGTGCCGGCTGAGAGCGAACTCCCGCAATTTGAGCTGGGCGGGAGCGTGAAGTCCGATGCATTCTTGCCCATCACCGAACCGCTCACCCTGGTCACCAACTGGCCCGCTGACCTGAAACAATGAGCCTCGCCGCGGGAACCAGACTCGGCGCGTGAAAGCATTGCATGCCCAAGTGGGCCAACGGGTGCTGATTGTTGGGTGGAGCTTTAATTTCGTCAGTCTGCGGCCTTATCCACCACCTGCTTCACCACGTTCGAGGTGCTGGCGTCGAAGTCCCCGTCACCGCCGTACACTGCCTCGACCGACGTTGTGCCCACCGGCAGAGTCGAGGTCGTGTAGCTAGCCGAGCCGCCACTCAGGAGGCCCGTCCCAAGCACCGTTGAGCCATGCTTAAACGTAATTGTCTCTCCATCAAACGGCGTAGGAGTGACTGCTGCGGTAAAGGTCACAGCCTCTCCGGGAGTGGACGGATTCAGCGAAGACGTGAGCGTGGTTGTAGTGGTGGCCGCCGTACCCGAAGGAGCGACTTCGAACACAGTGCCGTCTCCATAGGTCCCGCCAACCTGCGTCGTGCCATACAGGTTGCCTGCGCTATCTAGAATCAGGCCGCCAAACGGAGCCGTTCCATCGGTGCCATTGAAATTCCAGAGGATCTTCTCTTTGTAGCTGCCCGTGCCAACCGGGGCCACTAATTCGAAAACAATTCCATCGCCTCCAACGCCGAACTTGCCACCGGAGATCGTGGTGCCGTAAATGTTCCCTGCCGGATCGAACACAATCCCCGCATAACACTCATCGCCATCTTTTACACCGCCCTTAAAGGAGTGGAGAATCTTCTCTGTCCATTTTCCATTCTTCACAGGGCTGAGCTCGTAGACCGTTCCAAGGTTCTCGACTCCGCCAAACTCTGTCGTACCGTAAAGTTTTCCGCCCTGGAGCACGGGAGTGCCCTCCGCCTGCATGCCGTCTTTAGGAGTACCTGTAAAGGTGTGGATCACAGTCGAATTAAAACCACCGTCGCCGTTCGGTGACAGTTCGAATACTGCCAAAGGTGTGGCACCGTAAACACTCCCCTTGGCGTCCATAGTTAACCCGGCGTAGCCGGTACCAGTGCTAGGCTCGTAGATCGTTTGCTTACTCCAGGCACCACCGGAGAGGCTCAGCTCGAAGACGGTCCCATTTTGGCTGACGCCTCCAAATAAGGTTGTACCGTAGAGATTGCCAGAAGGGTCCATGATCAGACCGCTTACCGGACTGTAACCATCCGTCCCGCCGGCAAAACTGTACAGGACCGTTTCCGTCCAGTTTGCTCCCTGAGGGCTAAGCTCGAACACGACGCCGTATTGATTGGGGCCGCCATATTGTGCGGTTCCATAAAGGTTTCCAAGGCTGTCGAAGATCAGAGGAGAGCTCCTGGGATGGGCCCCGTCCGTCCCTCCCGTGAAGGTGTAGATCACATTCTCGTTCCAGCCTCCGATGCTATTCGGCGAAACCTCGAAAACAGTTCCAAAACTCAGCCCCCCGTCGAAGGTCGTCCCATAGAAGTTGGTGCCGTCAGTGGCAAGGCTGGAATAGGATTGCGAGCCGTCCGCACAGGTGCCCCCGTCCGGGCAGAAGTCCCAGAGTTGGGTCTCAGTTTGGGCCTGGGCTGGGCGAGCGACCAGCAGCAGCAGCGTGGAAAGCAGAGCTAGGGTTAGAGCACCAATAGACGCAGGTTGACGTTTTCCAATCATCACATCTCTCCTCTCGGTCTTAGCCGGACGTTCTTATCAGTTAAGGCCCTGTCATCTCTTAAAGTGAAATTTCTCGGAGAATTGGTCGCTAGAAGGCAAATTTATTTTTCAGCTCTCACACTCAGCCCGGCAGGAATCGAGCATTAAGCCGACGAAGTACACGTGTTTTCAATCGCTTGACAGTACTAGCGGGTGCGGCTACCGTTATCCACCAGGATTTTGGGGACGTGTGTCTTGGGGGGTGCCGTTGTCGCAACTTTCGCCTAAAGCGGTCAGCGAGTTGCTCGCGAGCTGGCAGGCCGGTGACGAGCAGGCGTTGCAGGAGGTGCTTCCTCTCGTCTATGACGAGCTCCGGCGGGCGGCGCATCATTACATGCGGAACGAACGTCCAGACCACACCCTGCAGAGCACTGCCCTGGTGCACGAGGCTTATCTGCGACTGGAGAAGCAAGGGGCGGCTCCTTTCCAGAGCCGGGAGCATTTCTTAGCCATCTGCGCGCAATTGATGCGGCAGATTCTGGTCGAGTACGCCCGCAGTCGCAAGGCCGTCAGGCGGGATGGGGGCTACAGATTGACGCTGGACGACAACTTGGCGTTCAAGACGCGAAGCGTGGACATGGTCGCTCTCGACGACGCGCTGAGCGAATTGGCGAAACTCAATCAGCAGCAGAGTCGCATCGTCGAGTTGAGGTTTTTCGGCGGCCTTTCCATCGAGGAAACTTCGCGGGCGCTGAATCTCTCGCCAACGACGGTGAAGAAATATTGGGCTACCGCCAGGCTTTGGTTGCATCACCAACTGAGAGAGTCAGCAGAGCAATGACGCCGGAACGCTGGCAACAGATTCATGATGTGCTCGCGAAAGCGTTGGAGTTGTCGCCGGGCGACCGCTCCGCCTTTCTGAATCGTGCCTGCTCGTCCGACCCGTCCCTGCGGCAGGAAGTCGAAACCTTGCTCGCCTCCAGCGACGACGTGCGCTCCAGCTTCCTGGCGCAGTTGTCCACGCCGCGCGTGACGCTGACCGCTGGGACCAGGCTGGGCGAGTATGAGGTCAAGGCTCTGCTTGGTTCGGGCGGCATGGGCGAGGTGTATCGCGCCCGCGATTCGCGGCTGGGGCGGGATGTGGCGATCAAGGTTCTGCCGTCGTTCCTCTCGTCTGATCCCGATCGGCTGCGGCGCTTCGAGCAGGAAGCGCGAGCCTCGGCGGCACTGAACCATCCCAACATTCTGGCCGTGTATCAGATGGGCACTTACGAAGGTGCGCCGTATCTGGTATCGGAGCTGCTGGAAGGGGAAACTCTGCGCGAGCCGATCAGGCGCGGCCGTTTCGCAGTGCGCAAGGCGATTGATTACGCGGTGCAGATCGCGCGCGGCCTGGCGGCGGCGCACGAGAAAGGGATCGTGCATCGTGATCTGAAGCCGGAGAACCTGTTCGTCACCAAAGACGGGCGGGTGAAGATTCTGGACTTCGGGTTGGCGAAGCTGACGCAGCCGCGATCCAGTTCGGAGCATAGCGCGCTGATGCTCACCGAGGGAACAGAAGCGGGAGTGATGATGGGCACGGTGGGCTACATGTCGCCGGAGCAGGTACGGGGACAACCGGCCGACCATCGAGCCGACATCTTTGCCTTCGGAGCAATCCTGTATGAAATGCTGGCGGGGAAGCGGGCGTTTCAGAAGCCGAGTTCGCCAGAGACGATGACGGCGATCCTGAACGAAGAGCCTCCGGGAATCTCGCAGGTTGTGCCGAATCTTCCTCCGCCATTG
This sequence comes from uncultured Acidobacteriaceae bacterium, assembly GCA_963838935.1. Lineage (GTDB taxonomy): Bacteria > Acidobacteriota > Terriglobia > Terriglobales > Acidobacteriaceae > Acidiflorens. The sequence continues at coordinate 156,658 of CAWITH010000035.1, read as the reverse complement.
CAACGGGTGGTGCATCGTTGTCTGGAAAAGAATCCCGAGCAGCGCTTCCAGTCGGCGTCCGACTTGGCGTTCGCTCTGGACGCGCTGTCGGAATCCGGAGGGTCGTCATCCTCGGCAAAGGTTTCGTACGCTGCAACTGGTGTGGGGAAACGCTGGAAGAGAATTGTTCCTTCTGCCCTGGTTGTGCTGGCGTTGTCCATCGGCGTTTACTTCTACTCCTACCGTAGGCCCAAGCTCACCGGCAAAGACACCATTGTTCTCGCAGACTTTGCCAATCGCACTGGTGACCCAGTATTTGACGACGCGCTGAAGCAGGCACTCTCGGTGCAACTTGAGCAGTCGCCCTTCCTCAACATTGTCTCCGATCGGAAGGTGAGCGAAACGTTGAAGTTGATGGGCCGCTCACCCGGTGATCGCATCACACCGGAGGTGGCTAGAGAAATCTGCGCTCGCACGGGCGGAAAGGCCGTTTTGGCGGGGTCAATTTCCAGCCTCGGCAGCGAATACGTGGTGGGTCTGGAAGCGGTCGCCTGCAATACCGGGGATGTCTTAGCCAAGGAGCAGGCTGAGGCGACGAGCAAGGAAAGCACCCTCAAAGCGCTAAGTCAGGTAACTGACCGCCTACGAACGAAGCTGGGTGAATCGCTCGCATCGGTGGAGAAATTCAAACCTCCGGCTGAGGTGACGACGTCTTCCCTGGAAGCCCTGCAAGCTTACGGCATGGCACACACAATGATTCACACGAAGGGAACGGCCGAGGCTATACCCTTCCACAAGCATGCCATCGAACTCGATCAAAACTTTGCTTCAGCCTATCTTAGTCTCGGACTCGACTACGAAGATCTTGGCCAAGAGAATCTGGCGATTGAAAGCTTCAAGAAGGCTTTTGAGCTTCGAGCGCGAGCGAGTGATCGTGAAGGGTATCGAATCTCGGGCGTGTACTACGAATCGGTCATTGGGGATTGGCAGAAGGCCGCCGAGCAATACGAACTTTGGAAACAAAACTATCCCGCAGATGGTTGGCCGCCCGCCTACTTGGCAATGGTTCACTTTAGCCTCGGACAATACGAGAAGGCATTGCTGGAATTACAAGAGAGCCTACGGCTAGACCCAGATGACGCGAATGTTTACGGGCAGCTGGCATTGACATACATTTGTCTCAATCAGCTGGACAACGCGAAAAAGATGCTTGAGCAGGCCGAAGCACGAAAACTCGATAACGAATGGCTGCACGAAGTGAGCTACATGTTGGCCTTCATGAATCGTGATCACGGGGAGATGGAAAGACAGGTGGCTTGGGGCACCGGCAAGCCCGGAGCGGAAGACCAACTATTGGGCATGCAGTCCGACACCGAGGGATATTACGGGCACCTTCGGAACGCACGAGAACTCAGTCGGCGGGCGGCAGACTCCGCAATCCGCGCAGACCTCAAGGGAGCAGCGGCGATTTGGGAGGTAAACCGCGCATTCCGTGAGGCGGAACTGGGGAATACGGAAGCAGCGAAGCACGCTACCCTATCAGCGTTGGAATTGGATTCGGGAAGGCGCGTGAAAATAGAGGCGGCTCTCACTCTGGCGCAGGTTGGCGATTCTGCGCGGGCGAAGAAGTTGGCAACGGAATTGGAGAAGCAATTCCCGTTGGATTTGAGATTAAGGATGGTTGTTCTGCCGCTAGTCGAAGCAGCTATGCAAGTCAACAGTGGCGATGCTGCGCAAGCACTTGCAACCTTGGAAATTACACTTCCGGATGAATTGGGACGGGATGAGGTTTATAAAGTTACCGGTCTTTATCCCGCATATTTGCGTGGGCAGATCGAGTTGTCAGCACACAACGGCAGCGCAGCCGTTACTGAGTTTCAAAAACTGCTCGATCATCCCGGAGTAGTACTGAACGGTATCACTGGGGCCCTTGCCCATCTCCAACTAGGCAGGGCCTATGCGTTGCAGGGCGACACCGCCAAGGCGCTCGTCGCCTACAAAGATTTCCTCACCCTTTGGAAAGACGCCGACCCCGACATCCCCATCCTGAAGCAAGCCAAGGCCGAGTACGCGAAGCTGCAATGATGGTTTTGTTACACGCTCTAAGTATCAGAGACCGTATGCTATCCGCCGTTTTTGCTGCCGTAGCTCTGGGGGTTGCCATCGGTGGAGTCATGCTGATTGGCAAGCTAAATCGTAGCAAGTAACCGCGTCTGACCATAAACGGCGAGTCATCCATGGCTGACAAGAAACGTCCCTACCTCTTCTACGACGTCGTCATCTCCATCTGCTCGACGTGTTATCAAAAAATCGAAGCCAAGACGGTTTTTCAAGACGGCAAGGTCTATTTGCTGAAGCACTGTCCGCAGCACGAGCAAGAGCGCGTGCTGATTGCGGATGATGTCGAGTATTACCGACGGTGCCGGGAAGTGTTTATCAAGCCACCGGAAATGCCGTTGGTCTATAACACCGCCGTCAAATGGGGATGCCCTTACGACTGCGGCCTGTGCACCGATCATGAGCAGCACTCTTGCCTGACCCTGGTCGAAATCTGCGACTACTGCAATCTGCGTTGTCCGGTATGCTACGCATCGAGCGGGCCCGAACGCCAGCAGTTCCGCGATCTGAAGCTGATCGAGAAGATGTTTGACGCCGTGGTCCGGAACGAAGGCCATCCCGACGTTGTGCAGATTTCGGGCGGGGAGCCGACGGTGCACCCCGACTTCTTTGCGGTGCTCGACTTGGCCAAGGTTCGTCCGATCAAGCACCTGATGCTGAACACTAACGGCGTTCGCATCGCGCAGGACGAGGAATTCGTGAGACGGTTGGCAGAGTATGCAGAGGATTTCGAAGTCTATTTGCAGTTTGATTCGTTCGAACTCAAGCCGCTGATGGTGCTGCGCGGGGCTGACCTGCGCCGCATTCGCCACGACGCTATCGAACAACTGAACCGGCACAACATTGCCACAAACCTGGTTGTTACTCTTAAGAAGGGGCTCAACGATGGGGAGATTGGCAAGACCATCGAATACGCTCTGCAACAGCCGTGCATCCGCGGAGTCACCTTCCAGCCGATTCAAGATGCCGGACGCCTGGAAGATTTCGATCCTGGCACCGATCGCCTTACCCTCACCGAAGTGCGCCGCAAGATTCTGGAGCAGACGACGATATTCAAGCCTGAAGATGTTATTCCGGTACCGTGCCACCCGGATTCTCTGGCCATGGCGTATGCGCTCAAACTGGGCGGTAAAGTAACGCCGCTGACATCAGTGATTCCTCCCGAAATTCTGATCAACGCTGGTGGGAACACAATTCTCCACGAACAGGAAGCGGTGGTGCGGGAGAACCTCTTTAAATTGTTCGCGACCAATCACTCGCCGAAATCCGGTGCCGGCAGCCTGCGCGAACTGCTGTGCTGTCTGCCGAAGGTTCTGGTCCCTGAGGGGCTTGGTTACGAGAATGTATTTCGCGTCATCATCATGCAATTCATCGACGCCCATTCCTTCGACGTACGCTCGGTTAAGAAAACTTGCGTCCACATCGTCCATCCCGATGGGCGCCTCATCCCGTTCGATACCTACAACCTTTTCTATCGGGATGATCTGGAACAAACCCGGCTTGCGCCGCTTCGGCAAAGGGCCGCGTTCTCCAAGGCGCAAGCGTGATGCGCAATCGTCCTAACGAGAGGACGTTAATTCTCACGTGATCACGGGAAGGTTGCTTATCCCGGCGGTGCCGAACACTCGCCGGTAGCGGTCGATTTCTTCCGGTGTGCCTAGCGCTTTGGCGTAGTTGTCGGAGAGCTTCACGGCTGGTTTGCCTTCGACTGTGGATACCTTGCAGATCAAGCTGACGGGGTCAAAGTCGCTGCCGCCGGCTGGATCGCAGCCGCGGAAATCGTTGGTCAGCAGAGTTCCCCAACCGGCACTGAAACGAATGCGGCGGCCGGGCGTCCACTTCTTCGGATCCTCAAAATCGGCGGCGGAGGTGAAGTCTTTTATGTTGACGCCCCTTCCCAGCTTTCCACCAAAATAGGCGTGGAGTCCTAGGATGTCATCCACGTCGAGGGAGTCGGAAGCGATCAGGCGCTTCTCCTGTGGATTCTTGCCGCGCGCCTGGAGCCAGTGAATATACTCATCGCCGGCAATGTAGGGATCTTTGCTGTCAACGCGCTGACCGGTCCAGTCGGCCGCCCAGTCGGGGGCGTGCTCGAGAAATTGCGTAGTGCCAAAAGTATCGGGCAGCATGATGCGTAGAGCGCCATGGTAGGTCGCCTGCCATAACTCGAGGACACGGTACTGTGAGGCTTTCAGGGCATCGTCGTCATCATTCGACACGAGCGCGGCCATGACCATGGGAATCTCATGGGCGTTGGTTCCGATGGCTTCGAGATCGTGCTTATGGGCAAGAAAGGCGTTGGAGGTTCCAGTAAACGCGCTGTTTAGATTCGACTTCATGGCGTTGACCACGTATTCCTGCCAGAGGAAGCTGTGGCGGCGGCGGGTTCCAAAGTCAGCCACGGCCAGACCGGGGACGCCGCGCAGCCGCTCGATCTTATGCCAGAGCTTGGTTTTTGCCCTGGCGTACAGGATGTCGAGGCCGAACTCGCGCAGCTTTTTCAAACCTGCCCGGGTCTTGAGTTCGTCGAGGATGGAGAGCACATAGAGCTCCCACATTGTGGTCTCGGCCCAAAGGCCGTCGAAGGTGAGATTGAACTGGCCATCCTTGATCGAGAGTTCATAATCTGACAATCGGAAATCGTTTTCCAGCCATTCCAGAAATGCGGGTTCAAAAATGCCGCTGCGGCCGTAGAACGTGTTGCCGGCGAGCCAGACCAGTTCCGACCGTCGAAAGCGGAGGCCGCGAACGTGCTCCATCTGGTGGAGAAGTTCCTCGCGCGGAAACATGTCGGCCAGGCGTACGGAAGTGGAGCGATTCAGCAGAGAGAACGACACACGGGTTGTCGGGTAATGCTTCCAGATGAACTGGAGCATCAGGAGTTTGTAGAAATCCGTATCCAGCAAAGACCGGGTGACCGGGTCGAGTTCCCAGTTGTGGTTGTGCGCCCGCTCGGCGAAGTTGACGATCATTGCATGCTTTCTCGGATACTGGCTCGGGTACTTTCTCGGGTACTATCCTCTGTGACCGCCCTCAGAAAATCAACCGCATGAACTAATGAGGCGCCTTTTCTCATGGTTTTGGCTGACTTTCGCAAGGCAAACACGGTACTATCAATTTCCGCATGAGACTGCCTCGGCCCTTCGCTGCCGCACCCCGGAGTTGCGCATCGCTATTTCTTGCGATGGGACAAGTTTCTGGCTGGATGGAGGTTTCTGGCCGTGCGCTGCACGCGCTGGCGGTCGGGGTTCTGCCCGCGATGTTCCTGCTGCGGTCGACTCGCGACGAAATTTACAACATTCTGTGGGCGCTGGTTTTTGGCTTTGCCACGTTGAACATCTTGAGTCTTGGGGCACGACATTTCGAGCAGGAAAAAAGTGGTCTGAGTTTTGGTGAGATTCTGGCCATCCTGGTAGTGCTGGTGTCGATCGTCCTGCTGGGCTGGGAGATGCTGTATCTGTTCCACATTCTACCCATTCGCCTCACGCCGCGCTGACCTGACCCACCCTAACGAAGATTGCGGTATGATCGCCTGTGGTGAAACGCGAATCCAATTTCCGTGAGTCCAGCTTTGACGTGACTTGCCCCTGCTGCGGCGCGGTCATGAAGATCGACGCGGCCACGCGCAACGTCATCGCACACACGGCGCCGGTCAAGCCGAAAACCTTCAACGACATGGAAGAAGCGGCGCGCGCCATGAAAGAGCAGGACAGCCGGCGCGATTCGATCTTCCGCCAGTCGATGGAAGCGCAAAAGCACGCCTCGGAACTGCTGGAAAAGAAATTCCAGGAGGCGGTGAAGAAGGCTAAAGAGACGCCGGACACGGGAAAGCCGATCCGCGATTTCGATTTGGACTGAGAAGACAGTTCTCAGTTCTCAGCTATCAGTTCTCAGTAAAACCTTAAAGCGTTTGCGGCTCTTGCCGGAGAACCGAAAACTCCCATGACACCTCTTCTTCTGGGACACCGTGGGGCTCGGGCTTCCCGGGACATCCCTGAAAATACTTTGGCATCGTTCGAGCTTTGCTTACTGCATCGCTGCGACGGATTTGAATTCGACGTGCGGCTTTCCGCTGACGGGAAGGCTGTGATCTGCCACGACGCGACCATCGGCTGGATGAAGATCGAAGAGACGGATTCGAGAAGCCTGCTTTTGCCCACGCTGGAGGATGTTCTGCGGCAGTTTTCGCAACGGGCGTTCCTCGATATTGAGTTGAAGGTTGCAGGACTGGAGCAGCAGACATTCGCGGAATTGCGCAAGTATCCCCCGCAAAAGGGATACGTGGTTTCTTCGTTTCTTTCTGACGTGCTCACTGCAATCCATGATCTTGATCCGGCGATTCCGCTGGGGTTTCTTTGCGAGTCGAGAGACCGGCTGCGCGGTTGGCGCGAAAGCCCGGCGGAGTGGGTGATTCCGCAGTTCGAACTGGCGGATCAGGAACTGGTCGAAACGGTGCACGCGGCGGGGAAGAAAATCATGGTCTGGACGGTGAATCGTGCGGAGAGCATGCGTGAGTTCGCGGCCTGGGGCGTGGATGCGATTATCTCGGACGAGACGGAATTGCTGGTGCGTTCTCTACGCTAGGCGCGAGAGAAACTGACGAATTGGCACCGGCAAAGATCGCTGCCGAGCTTCGCTCGGCCTGGACGGGCGAGGGCGCCCGTCCCCACACAGGCACACAGGCACGACTGCCATTGCTCGCTTAATTCACCTCATTTACATTGAACAGCATGCCCACCACCGGCGAACGATTCGAGCGAGCAGTTCAGATCATGGCGCGGTTGCGGGCTCCGGGTGGATGCCCCTGGGACCGCGAGCAGACCTTCGACACCATCAAGCCCTACACGCTGGAAGAGACTTACGAAGTCCTCGAAGCCATTGACAATCGCGATTGGCCGGAACTGACCGGCGAATTGGGCGACCTGCTGCTGCAGGTGCTGTTCTATTCGCAGATGGCGAGCGAGGAAGGCCACTTCTCGATGGATGACGTGCTCGACCGGCTTTCGAACAAGCTGGTGGACCGGCATCCGCACGTGTTTGGCGATGTGAAGGCGGACACTCCCGCGGAAGTGTTGCGCAACTGGGAGGCGCTGAAAGCCGAAGAAAAGAAAAAGCGACTGGCGGCGCGCAGAGAAGAGGATACGGAACACGATGCCTCCACGCAGTCAGTGCTGGCGGGTGTTTCGTCGAAAATGCCGTCGCTCATGGAGGCTTACAAGCTTAGTTCGCGGGCGGCGCACGTGGGATTTGACTGGACGGAAATCGAAGGTCTGTTCGCCAAGCTGGAAGAGGAGACAGCGGAGTTGCGCGAGGAGTTGAAGGCTGTGCCGGCGTCCCCGTTCAAGAGTGAATCGATCGGGAAGGGAATCGCCGGATCGGGAAAACCGCGGGTTTCGCCTAAATTGCGCGAGCGTCTCGAAGATGAAGTGGGAGATCTGTTCTTCGTCATGGTGAACATTGCCCGCTATCTGTCGCTCGATCCGGAGTCGGCGCTGAGGAAGACGAATCGGAAATTCAAGCGCCGGTTTCAGTGGATGGAGGAACGTCTGCGTTCTAGCGGGCGCGGGCCGCAGCAGGCGTCGATGGACGAACTGGAAACACTTTGGCAACAAGCGAAGCAGGAGGAAGAACAAGGGTGACCGCGACAACCCGCGAAGTGATTATCCGCAAGTGCGAAGCGCTGGCCGAGATGCAGGCCTGCTTTGCGCTGCAGAAAGAGGTATGGAGGTTTTCGGATGCGGAGTTGGTTCCGGTGCGGGTGTTCGTAGTGGCCTCGAAGATCGGGGGCCAGGTGATTGGGGCCTTCGACCATGGGGAACTGATCAGCTTCGCGCTCGCCATTCCGGGAATGCGCAACGGACACTGCTTCCTGTACTCGCACATGCTGGCCGTCCGCGAGCAATATCGAAATGGCGGCCTGGGCCGGCGGATGAAGCTCTACCAGCGTGAAGATGCGCTGGCGCGGGGGATCGAGTTGATGGAATGGACGTTCGATCCGCTGGAGATCAAGAACGCGTACTTGAATATCGAGAGGCTGGGTGCGATCGCGCGGCGCTACAACGTGAACCAGTATGGAATCACTTCGTCTCCGTTGCAGGGCGGCTTGCCCACGGACCGGCTGGTGGCGGAATGGTGGATGAAGTCCAAACGGGTCAACGCGGTCTTGACCGAGGCTCCACGCGCCAAGTTCGAATGCAAGGCGCGCATCGAAGTGCCGGCGGAAATCTATGCCTGGAAAGCCGCGGCGGCGACGCGTGCGCAGGCGCTGGCGGTGCAGGGGAGCAATCGCGAGCGCTTCCAAAAGGCGTTCGCCGAAGGGCTGAGCGTGCTTGGCTATGAGCGCGACGAGCACGGGAAAGGGCGATTCCTGCTGGGAAAGTGGAACGAGGACTGGCGATATTAGATCTGTTTCCCGCAATTTCAGGTCATAGTTTGCAGCTGAAATTATGAGTAAAACAGCATATGCGGCACTCCCTTGCCCTTGCTGCGACGCCCTTCTATACTTGCCAGTCCTCCAGCGATAACTAAGTCATGAAAATCGAATCCGTAACTCTGCGTGAAATTCACATGCCGCTCGTGCATTTTTTTGAAACGAGCTTTAGCCGAACTTACAGCCGTCGCATTCTGCTGGTGAGTGTCGAGGCCGATGGAGTGCGCGGATGGGGCGAGTGCGTCGCGGGGGAAGATCCGTATTACAGTTCGGAATGGATCGGAGCCGCGTGGCCCACGATCAAGCATTACCTGGCGCCGTTGCTGCTGCAGAGCGAGTTAGCTTCCGGGCGCGATTGTGCGGCGCGGTTTGCCAGAGTCCGGGGCCACCACATGTCCAAAGCGGCGCTTGAGAACGCGGTGTGGGATGCGGAGGCGCGCCAGAAACAAGAGCCGCTCTGGAAATTACTGGGCGGAACCCGGCGCGAGATCGCTTGTGGGGTTTCGATTGGCATTCAGGACTCGCCGGAACAACTGCTGCAGAAGATCGAAACTGAGCTGGCGGCGGGATACCGGCGGATCAAGATCAAGGTGAAGCCGGGATGGGATCTGAATGTGCTGGAGAAGGTCCGCGCCCGCTGGGCAGATATTACGCTCAGTGTGGATGCGAATTCCGCCTACACGCTCGACGAAGTCGAGCACCTGCGCAAATTCGACGCCTTCAACCTGCTTATGATGGAGCAGCCGTTATGGAACGATGAGATCTACCTTCATGCGCGGCTGCAGAAAGCCATCCGGACGGCGATTTGTCTGGACGAATCGATTTCGAGTGCCCGCGACGCGGATTTTGCGCTGGAGATCGGGGCCTGCCGGATCCTCAACATCAAGGTGGGCCGCGTGGGCGGATTTAGCGAGGCGAAGAAAATCCACGACGTCGCCCTGCGGCACAACGTTCCCGTGTGGTGCGGCGGGATGCTGGAATCGGGAGTGGGACGGGCGCACAACATCGCTTTGTCGACGCTGGAGAATTTTCGTTTGCCGGGAGACGTGTCGGCCTCGAAGCGCTATTGGAAACAGGACATCATCGAACCCGAAGTGGAAGTCCGCGCCGATGGAACCATTGCGATCAGCGACGCGCCGGGGACGGGCTACCAGGTATGCGAAGACCTGGTGAGGAAGTTCACCGTGCGCGAAGAAACGTTTCGCGCCGGGAAGGGCTAGCGAATCCACGGTCGCGGTGATCGCCGGCAGTTGCCGAGCTGCGCTCGGCCTGGACGGGCGAGGGCGCCCGTCCCCACACAAACCCGTCCCCACTGGAGCAAGGCGTCCTGCCTACATCACTTGTGGGCGAATTTGCTGGCGTCAGGATCTCCTGCCACGGAAGGTTCCTCTTTCTTCAGCAGTTCCAGCGCCTGGGCGAAGGTCAGGTCCGAGGGGATCTGCTTGAAGCCGCTGAAAACCTCCGTCGAAATAATGGAGAGATTTTTCACCAGCAGGATTTTTCCGGTGAAGCTCAAGCTCATGCTGGAAATTTCCCAGAGATTGTCGCCCACCTCCTGCTGATGAACCACGAAGCGGCCGCCGCGATCGAGGTGTCCGAGAATTCCCCAGCCGAAGCTGACTTCCTTGAAAAGCGTGCCGTCAATGCTGGCAATGCGGTAACCGACGGCGTCCACCAGCACGTAGCCCTGCATTCCGGTGAGGACCTCTTCTACGCGAGAGGGCGGCTGGTAGCCGGGATTCGGACGGAACTGCAACTTGACCAGAGGGTCGCCGGTTCGGCCAATGCCTTCCGATCCCCGTTCTTCTCCGGCGTATTCGTACAAGAAAGCATCGGGCAGCGCGCGCACGATGCGCAGCGTGCGCTCAGCGCTGTCATGTTCCTGCTCGCGTTTCTTTTTCAATTCTTCCGGATTGTTGACGAAACGTTCGATGCGCGATTCTTCGTCGCGGCGTTGTTCCGGAGTCAGAGGTTTGCCGTTGTAGGCGACGACCAGACCGGCAGTAGCTTCCCTGGTCTCGACGTAGAGCTTGGTCGTGGATCCCTTGGGCGTCGTTCTGGTGCCGCGAAACAGAAAGCGGGCGGTGTCGTCATTGGCCGACTTGATTTCGTTCTGCACCGCTTTGCGCACCAGTGCCGCGGGATCCCGATACGAAGAAACGGTCGCTGGCTGTCCGGCAAAACTGGCTCGCGGTCAGCAGTAGAATCCAGGCACTCGTCTGTGCGATGCGGCGAGCGATGGAGCGCAAACTGGAGTTGACGACCGTCATGACTAGACTGGGAACGTTGACCCTATTGAACGATGGTAGCAAACCGCAGGTCGGGTGGGGCCACTACTGTAAGTCTCGGACGGAGGATATCCGGGTGGCAACCAGCACTGGAACCGGGCCGATGATTTACAATCGGTGAATTCGCGGCGACCAGAGCGCGAGGAAGATGGAGGCCCAGCATGGAAACTCCGCAAACCGGAGAGTTCGCCCTGATCGGCAAGTCGGTGGTCATTAAGGGAGAGCTGTCGGGATCAGAAGATTTGTACGTGGATGGCCACGTCGAAGGCAAGATTGAGCTTCGCAACAACAGCCTGACGGTTGGCCCCAACGGAAATGTGAAGGCCAATGTCAGCGCGAAAGCCATCGTGATTCAGGGTAAAGTGGAGGGCGCCGTGAACGTCTCCGATCGTGTGGAACTGCGAAAGACGGCGGTGGTAACCGGCGACCTGACCGCGCAGCGCATTGCCATTGAAGAGGGCGCGTTCCTGCGAGGGAAAGTGGATATTCAGAAAGAGCCCGGAAAGGCGTCTGCATAGGGAAGCGCGCGCCGATCGAGCTTATGGCATCTGTTTCTGACAACGTAATGAAATTCTTTCGGAGTTCTTCGAACCAGACGGTGAGTCCCGCAGTCCCGCAGAAACTCACCCGCCGGTCGAGCGGGATGGGGGAGATTTCGCGGCTGCTGAATTGCGAGGACGGATTGTGTGTGCTCGATCTGGGTTCGACCTCGGCCAGCAATATCCGTTTTTTCACCGATAAAGGACACAAGATTTACAGCGAAGACCTGCTCTGGTCGTCCCTCGATCCCGCGCTCCGAATTCAGGACAGCGCCGGCAAACCGGCTGTGGACAGCAAGAAATTTCTGGAAGAAAACCTGGTCTACGAGAACGCTCAGTTCGACGTGGTGCTGTGCTGGAATCTGCCGGATTACATGGAAGAGAGCCTGGTGAAGCCGACCATCGATCGTTTGTGGTCGGTGATGAAGCCGGGCGGGTTCCTGCTGGCGTTCTTTCACACCCGCGACGCGGGGCCGGACTCGATCTGCTATCGCTATCACGTGAACGGCACCGACATGCTGGGGATGCATGAGGTAAAGTTTGCGCCACCTGGCCAGCCCGCATCCGAAAAAAAATCTCCCCGCCTGCAGCGCGTATTCGCCAACCGGCACATTGAAAATCTTTTCCACGATTTTGCGTCGATCAAGTTCTTCCTGGCGCGCGACGCCATACGGGAAGTGCTGGTGGTGCGCTGAGGCTTTGAGGAGAGCGTATGATCGCCCGAATCTGGCACGGTAAAACGAACGCGAGCGATGCGGAAACGTATCTCGAATATCTCTTCAAGTCCGGAATCCCCGCCTACCGAACGACGACTGGCAATAAGGGGGCCTGGGTGCTACGCAGAATGGAGGGTGACGTAGCGCATTTTGTCACGCTTTCCTTTTGGGAATCGCGCGACGCAATTGTGGCCTTTGCCGGTTCGAATATCGAGGTCGCCAAGTACTATCCGGAAGATGAGAAATACCTGCTGGAATTCGAACCCACGGTGATGCACTACGAATTGTTCCAGTGACTGAGGGCTTAGAGGCTTGGAGTGCAGATGGGACAGGTCTTTGCATGGGCCAGACGCGCCTTGTGAGCCTGCTGATACGCTTCCATTTCTTCTTTCTGATGCTTCCGTTTTGCCTTCTCCGATAGCCTTCGGTTTGACTTCATTGCGGTACAGAAAAGAAGTCCAGGCCGCGTGGGCACGGGTCTCACGATCTTTTAGCTTTTTGTAGGTGGCGCATTCTGACTCGGCCATAGCGTGATTTGATGATAGTCGAACACCCGAGTGTCCATTCCTGTTTTTGGCGATCTCTTGCTAAGATGTAGAGTCAGGCATCGGTTCCGCGCGACGTTTTCCCGCCAACCCCGCCAGGTCCGGAAGGAAGCAACGGTAACGGGCTCTTTCGTGTGCAGTGGGTCGCCGGTGCCTGACTTTTATCTGCCCACCGCACTTTTTTCATAATGACCAAACGCCTCTATTACGACAGCTCTGAAATCCACGAGTTCGATTCTGTGGTCGAGGAAGTCGCGCCTCCCTCGCCTGAGCAGGCCCGCCCAGCCGTCATCCTGCGGGAAACGGCGTTCTATCCCACCAGCGGCGGGCAGGTCCACGATACTGGATGGCTGACGCTGGACGGTGGTGGCCGCACGGAAGACCGCCTGCGCGTCTCGGAAGTTGCCGATGCTGAAGACGGCAGGATCGTGCACTACCTGGAAGCACCGCCGAAATTGCCGGTGGCGGGAGCCGTTATCCATGGCAGCATCGATCGCGAACGCCGCCGCGATCACATGCAGCAACACACCGGACAGCACGTTCTCTCGGCAGCGTTTATCGAGCTTTACCAGATGCCGACCGTCTCGTTTCATATGGGCGAAGACTACTGCTCGATTGATCTGGCCGTGGCGTCAGTGAGTGCCGAGCAGATTGCGGGGGTCGAGAAGCGGGCGAATCAGATTGTGTTTGAGGACCGCCCGGTGCGAGTGCGCTACGTTTCGCGGGCGGAGGCGGAGCGGCTTGGCTTGCGCAAACTGCCTCCGGCGGAGCGCGATGAACTACGGCTTATTGAGGTTGCGGATTTCGATCTCTCGGCGTGCGGCGGAACTCACGTTGGTTCGAGCGGGCAGATCGGTTCGATTCTGCTGCGGAAGACCGAGAAAGTGCGGCAGGGGACACGCGTGGAGTTTGTCTGCGGCAATCGTGCGGTGCGCATGGCGCGGCGTGACTACAGCGCCCTCAGCGAGGCGGCTGCACTATTCTCAGCCCAGCTTTGGGATGTGCCGGAGCAGATCCGGAAGAATGCCGAAGAGAGCAAGCTGTTGCGCAAGCAGAAGGACGATGCGCTTGATCAACTGGCCGAGTTCACGGCCTTGGCCGCTCTGAATGCGGCGTCTGAGACCAAGGGGCGCAAGGTCATCGTGCGCGTCTTTTCCGATCGCGACATCAGCTTCGCTAAACTGTTTGCCCAGAAAGTGACGCGAGTGGGCGAGCCGGCTATCGCGCTGGTGGCGAGCGCCGTGGATCCGCCGGGCCTGGTCTTTGCGCAGGCTCCCGGCGGCTCTGCTGACATGGGTGCGCTGCTGAAACAAGTGTTGTCATCGATTGGAGGCCGCGGCGGGGGCAGCCGCGATTTCGCCCAGGGCGGGGTTCCAGCAGGCTCGAAGATCAACCTGGAGCAGCTTTTGCAACAGGCAGCGGTTACAATCGGAACCTGAACCCGGACGCACGCGCTCACGGGAAAGATTCACTCCATGCTGGAACCGCGGCTGATTCTCGTATATCTCATGCTCAAGCTGGGCGTGGCCGCCGCCTTGTCGAGCGCGCTGGTGCGTTCCAAAGAGTTCAAGAACCTGATCTTTCGCGAGCACCGCGATACCCGGCACAAGATTTATCTGGCCTTGGCGATGGGCATCCCTATCGCTATCGGCGTCTGGATACGATTCAACGTCAAGAGCTTCCTCTCCGGCGACCTGTCGCTTGAAACCGCGCTGCTGCTGGGCGTGATCGGCGGACGCCTGTCGGGCGGCTTGGGCGGTGCGTTGATGTCGCTGCCCGCGGCCCTGCACGGCGAGTGGGCCACCTTGCCCCTGAACGTGTTTGCCGGAATTATTGCCGGGCAGTTGCGCCGGTTCGCGCCCGAACAGGAAGACATCTGGTCGTTTTCGCCCTTCATCGATCTCACCCTCTATCGCATGATTCGCCGCAATCTGCCACGGCCGCGGGTGTTCGATTGGCAGATATATTTTTTCGCGACCATCGTCGGCTTGCGTTTCCTGCAGACGGAAATCTGGCACTTCTGGCCAAACTCCATCTTCAGTCTGGAAAGCCCCGGTCTGTGGACGCCCGGCGCCCCGGCGACACCGAACGCTTATCTGGTGGAGAGCGCCATCTACCTGGCCGTGGTCATGGTGGTGGGCACGGAACTCAAAATCTTCAACAGCGTCCGTATTCAGGCCAAACTGGAAGAGCAGGAACGGCTGCTGCTGCAGGCGCGCATGGCGGCGCTGCAGAATCAGATCAACCCGCACTTCCTGTTCAACACACTGAATTCCATTTCGTCGTTGGTGCGCCTGGACCCGGACACGGCGCGCGAGATGATCCAAAAGCTCGCTACCATCCTGCGCCGCCTGCTGCACAGCACGGATTCGTTCGTTCCGCTGCACGAGGAAGTGGAATTCATCGACAATTATCTGGACATTGAAGTCGTACGCTTTGGATGCGACAAGCTCAAGGTGGTCAAGGATCTCGATCCGGCGTCGCTCGAAGCCATGGTCCCCAGCATGTTGTTGCAGCCGCTGGTCGAAAATTGCATCAAGCACGGACTTGCTCCGAAAGTCGAAGGCGGCAGCATCACGCTGCGCAGCCGTTTGATCAAATCGCGGCTGGTGGTGGAAGTGGAAGACGACGGTGTGGGCATGGGAGCGGTGCAATTGGCTGAGCAATCCGGTGGCTTTGGCGGCATAGGCATCGGCATGGCCAACGTTGCCGAGCGGCTCAAGGTGCTCTACGGCGATGCTGCCAGGATGAAGATTGAAAGCCGCGAAGGCGGCGGCACGTTGATCCGGCTGCGCCTGCCCATTCTGCCTAACCCCGAAGAGCTAATGACGGCTGCGCCGACTGCGGCGAGCGCTCCAGCACCTTTCGGTAAAAGTCTTCGTAAAGCGGAATAATCCGGCTGGAACAGAATCTTTCCTGGGCGGCGGCACGCGCCCGTTTCCCCATGGTGCGCAGGGCGGATTCGTCACCCAGCAGATCGATGGCATAACGCGCCATCGTCTCCACGTCGCCGACATCGGCCAGGAATCCCGTCACGCCATGCTCGATCAGTTCCGGTACTCCGCCCGTGCGGGTGGCGATGGGGACAACTTCGCATGCCATCCCTTCGAGGGCTGCCAGTCCGAAGGTTTCCAGCTCGCTCGGCATCAACAACACATCTGAGATGGCGAGTTTTTCCCGGATCTGATCCTGTTTGCCAAGAAACAGCACGTGCTCGTGAATGCCTTTCTGCACCGCCAGCCACTCCGCCTGCGACCGGTCGGGCCCGTCGCCAATCAGCAGCAGCTTGGAGGGAATTTTCTTGCGCACGCGGTCGAAGATTTCGATCACATCCAGGATGCGTTTCACCGGCCGGAAGTTGGAAAGGTGCACCAGCAGCCGCTCGTCGTTCCGGACATACTCAGTGCGCTTTTCCAGCCATTCCGGCTTGCGCAGATACTCGTCGCAGTTGACGAAATTCGGGATGACCTCGATGTGGTTCTTGATGTCGAAAATCTTGAGGGTACGGTTGCGCAAATACTGCGAAATGGCGGTCACGCCGTCGCTCTGCTCGATGGAAAAGCGTGTAATCGAAAGATAAGAGCGGTCGAGCCCGACCAGCGTGATGTCGGTGCCATGCAGGGTGGTGACAAACGGCAAATGCCGCCGCGGCGGAGTCGCCGCCAGCATCTGCTTGGCCAGCATCGCGCTCACCGAGTGCGGGATTGCATAGTGCACGTGCAGCAAATCGAGCTCGTAGAGCTGCGACACCTCGGCCATGCGCGTGGCCAGCGCCAAGTCGTACGGAGGATATTCAAAGAGCGGATAGCGCGTGACCTCGACCTCATGATAGTGAATGTTAGGTTCCGGCCCGGTCAGGCGAATGGGCTGCGAATAGGAGATGAAATGAATCTCATGCCCCCGGCGCGCCAGCTCAAGTCCCAGTTCGGTGGCCACAACTCCGCTGCCGCCGTAGGTCGGATAACAGGTGATGCCTATCTTCATGCGACTCCCACCATAACATCATTGGATTCGCGGGAAGGGCTGGGGATGCAGGGAGGGGAGCCGTCAAGTGCTCCGAAATCAAGAGGCTAGAGATTGGTCAACTGCATGATTGGCCGCAGCGGGAACAATTCACGTTGACAATTATATAATACCAAGTAATAATGTATTAGTGCGGGAGAGGAGGTAGCCAATGCCAACGACCGCGACGACCAAGCCGAGCACGATTGCGCCAGCCATCAAAGTGGCCGACGAGGTTTGGCTCGCGACCCTCATGCTTCACCAGCGGCACCCGGAGTGTCTGGATTTCTCCATCGAAGAAATCATGGAATTCGCAGCCACAGCGAAAGAACTCAGAATTATGGGACCACTGCGGCCCGGATTCTATGTCCACGTGGTGCAGCATTGCGTCGCCAATCGGCCTCCGAACCCGGGACGCTACCGGATGCTTCTCGAAACCTCACCTGGACGCCGCCGCTCTGTTTCGGTCCTGGCGATGCTTATCATCCGCAACGAGAAGGAGGAAAGATTTCGCCTAAGTCCGAAGACCTGCCCGAAAACTGGTTTAAAGGAGCTCTCTCGTGGTATCGCGATTGGTGCGCAAAAGCGGCAGAGCGAGCGGTCGAAGACGATCCCTTAATGGCTCTCCGTGGCTCCGGAAAAGGTCTCTGGGCGGACGAGCACGCGGATGATTATGTACGTCGCTTGCGTGAGGGTTGGGAATGAGTCGCGTTTTCTGGGACACCAACCTCTTCATTTACCTGTTCGAGGACTATGGGGCGCTCTCCAAGGCCGTGGTGCAGCTTCGTTCCAAGATGCTCGACCGGGGCGATCAACTGCTGACATCCACACTCACGCTGGGTGAGATTCTGGTGAAACCCACCGAGCGGAGCAACACTGAACTCTGCAGAAAGTACGAACGCGCAATTTCAACCGCCGCGACCATGATCGCCTTCGACGTGAAAGCAGCCAAGGTATATGCGGCGCTTCGAACGGAGAGATCACTTAAGGCTCCCGACGCCATTCAGTTGGCTTGCGCCGCAAGCGCGAACGTGGATCTGTTCGTCACCAATGACGAACGGCTCCAGGGCAGGCACGTTGACGGCATCCAGTTCATCGTGGCCCTGGGTAGAGTGCCGATCTGAACTTGCCTGGGGCCCGGCCTTCCACGGAAACTCGTGGCTTCGGCGCACCGTGCATTCACTGCGGGCGCCAGGTCATTTCCACGCGAATGGGAATCTCGTTCTTGACGGGCATGGTCAGCAGCGATGGCGGGTCGATTTTGAAATCAGCGAGTGTGGCTGGAATTGTCCCTGTAATGCGGGTCTCGCCGCCCTGCGTCGCCAGTTTGAACAGAACCTGCTTGTACTGGGCAATCTGTCCGGCAAACTGAATTTCGAGATCGGCGCTGATGGTTGCGGATGTGGCATCCGATTCGGGCAGGCGGGTTCGTACGACCACCATGGGGAACTCTGCTCCGCGCGTGACCTGGAGCATATGAAGGTCGCGGTTACTGTCTCCGGAATCAAACGACTTGACGGGCACGGCGATCAGGAAATCGCATTGTCCGGCGTGGCAGACTCCTTTGCCCCGAGCCGCGTGGCTCACCCCCTCGCTCTGATGCAGCGGATGGGACACATGGTAGGTGAGGGTGCACTGTTCCAGAACCCACTGGCCGTCCGCTGCGGCAAGCACAGGCGGTGCCAGAAGCGCGAAGGCCAGAAGAATGTTCCTTTTCATAAACGCGGCTTACCACTTAAAGGTTACGGCCAGAACAGATGCTCCAAAGGCCCCGGCGGTCACGATGGCCACCGGTCCATGGGCGGAGGCGATTCCGTGGACCTTTTCGCCTTTGCTCTTTTGATCGAAAGCGATGGCTCCCAGGATGGGCGTCAGGATCATTCCGGGGCCATGATCCTGGCCATGGCTTTGTGGAAGCGAATGGGTCCGCGCGTTTCGGTCCCGGGCACGCGGGGCGCGCAGATGGCATAGTACGCGGTCATGAAGTACAAGTCCCCGGTCACCCCGCCGAGAGCCGCATGCAGATCGCGCGACGTCGTGCTGGTGTTCTTGCCTCCGGCGTTGAGGGAAGTGGCAACGGTGGCAATCAACGGAATGGTCGTGATCAAACCCAGCCGCTGATGGATCTTCAGCATGTGCGTTCGTTTATCGAGAGGGTCTGAGCGAGGCGTCTCCCTGGATTACCCCGCCGGAAAACCCAGATCCTGCAGCGAAGGCGGTTTACTGCTGGCGGAAAGAGCTTCGGAAACGCTCCTCCGACATTGGCGCGGTTTGTTCGGTGTGGCTTGCCTCTTCGCCGGTTCCAGATTCGCACCACACCGAGCCAGTGGTTGGCGTTGTACGCAAGCTGGCCGCCCCCACCGTTTCCGTTGTATGTTGCCGAGGGTGCGACCCCAGGGAGGTTGGCATTTACATTAAAGCGCACGTAGTAGTAGCCGCCATACACCTCAAGTTTGGATGGTTGATCCTGGGCCTTTGCAGGCAGAGCGGCCTCAAACAAGGCAAGCGCAACGACAATCGCAAGCGACTGCTTCACCCTCGTTGCGCCTCCTTGGGCTGTGCGAAGTCCGTGGCGCTAGGCCTAGTCTTCAATCTTTAGTCTTTGCTCGGCTTTTTCGGCGTCAGATCGCAGGCTTGCTTGACTCGATCGAAATTCAGCCCGCTGGGAGAAAACTCCGCGATCTGCCGGCCGCTCCGGGTGGGGAGCTCCACGTTGAAAACCGTGGCCCCGAGCAGGCCCCGCACGGTGCCTTTGTCCATGGAGAGGAAGCGGCCACGCTCCCAGTTCCAGCCTTTGTGGTAGTGAACATCGTCAACCCGGACCTCCACTTCCAACTGCGGCTGTCCCCAGAAGCCGGGGCGGTTGGGCGGAGCCAGCCGGACTCCGGGATTAAAGTCGGCAAACTTGAGCTTGCCGTCATAGCACACCAGATTCACTCTGGGCTTGTACTGTGGGTCCTCACGAAAATAGTTGTCCGACTGGAGTTCAAAGCGCGCCTTTTTCGCCCCCGTCATCTTGTCGGTGGAGTCGAACTCGAGCCACTTGCCACCGGCGCTCACGCCGTCCGATTCGCCCTGATAAGGAGTCATGGCACCACTCTGGGCGCACGCCACTGCTGCTGCGCCCGCGACCACGAACATAGCTGCCAGGGACAAAAAAGCGGTTTTCGCCGCCAAGCTGGAACCAATTGCTTTACGAAACCAATGCGATACGTTCAAGATATCCTCCCGGTAATCACACCCCTACATATTATGGAACCCGGAAGCTCTTAAATAGTTGTATCGAATGTTCCGGGAGCTCGCAGGCGGTTATCGTAGAATTCAGTAGCGGCACCGCGTGGCCCGGATGGCGAAACTGGCAGACGCACGGGACTTAAAATCCCGGGTCCGTAACAGGACGTGACGGTTCGATTCCGTCTCCGGGCACCACTTAGATCTTTACCGCAGTGGGAGGCAGCAGTCGTCTCAGGGTTTCAGCGTGAGGTCGGCGAGCAAGGTGAAAGTCGCTTCGGAGCCGAGCAGCACGGAAATCTGGTCGGTCTGCAGCTCGTAAGTTGTGCCGTCCAGCGTCACTGCCGTGAGTTGCGCGACCTCCGCAGAATACAGGTTGTCGTAGTACCGTCCGTAGTAGACCGGGCTGTAAGGCACGGAGACCTCGACTGTCACTTTCGACGAGGCTGGGATTGGCGTTGCCCATCCGACCCGTACCGGTACCGTAACCTTCCCGTCGATGATGTCCACCTGGATCTTCGTGCCTGCCGGAACCACGATGACGTCGGGTGCGTTGTCTTTGGGAGAATCAAATATCGACGAACGGATGGTATCGGCTTTCGGAAGGTTCGCTTTCTGGGAGCGACTGGCTGCGGGAGCGACGGGAGTCGAGGAGTGAGCGGCATTCACGGTGGCGGCGCTGCCTGTGACCGGCTTGGCCGCAGCGATCTCCGCCTCCGGCTTGGTGTCGGGAGAAGCTAAGTCGGAATTGTGATAGATTTTCTTCTTTGGCGCGACCTTCTTTGTCTCCGTAGTTTGCTGCTGTCGGTTGACCGTGTCGGCCGTGGGCGCGCTTTCCGGCGCTTGTTGGGCGAAAGCGGTGGAAGCGAGCAATGCCAGGAACGTCAGTCTGAGCGAGAATCTATTCACGGCTACCCCCAGATGCACGGGTCAGTAACTCCCTCTCCAAAGCATAACCCCGGGATTCCTGCGAAGTTGCCGCCGAGAGCGACCGCGAGATTACCGAAGGTGATGGTCGGGGGGTGACGAAAGTCAGGCGGATCGCAGGTTTCGGCGGCCTGCTTCAGTCCACACTCAATAGATCTCGGACCTTGCCGCGCGCGTCATCAGTTCTTCGATGGCCTGCTGCGGCGGTTTGCCGTTTTCAAGGATGGCGAACATCTGTCGGTAATCGGCATCTCGACGTTTTTCTTGCGGGCTAAACCGACTGCGGCTTTGGTGGTGAAAACTCCTTCGGCGACGGCTCCGTGCATGCCGGCGATGATGTCGGGCAGTTTGCGGCCTTTGCCGAGTTCAACGCCGACGCTGCGGTTGCGCGAGAGGTCTCCGGTGCAGGTCAGAACCAGGTCGCCCAGTCCGGCGAGTCCAGCCATGGTATCGAGGCGGCCGCCGCAGGCCACCACCAGGCGCGCCACTTCGGCCAGGCCGCGCGTGATCAGCGCGGCTACCGAGTTGTGGCCGAGGCCCAGGCCATCGCAAACGCCGGCTGCGATGGCGATAATGTTTTTCAGCGCCCCGCCGAGTTCGACGCCTATCACGTCGTCGTTGGTATAGACGCGAAAACGGGAATCGTTGAACGCCTGCTGTACGGCTCGCGTCACTCCTCCATCCATCGAGGCTACGGTAACCGCCGTCGGATCGCCGCGCGCTACCTCTTTGGCGAATGACGGGCCGCTGAGCGCCGCCACCCGCGCCGTGATCCTGCGGTTGCGCAAGACGTCGGCGATCACTTCGGTCATGCGCAGTAAAGTTCCGTCTTCCAGACCCTTGGTGCAACTCACAAAAAGCGTCTCGGGGTGGAGCGCCGGCGCCATGCGTTCGAATAGGTCTCGACAATGCTGCGAGGGCATGACGCTGACCACAATCTCCGCCGCTTCGAGCGCGGTCGCGAGATCGCCGGTCGCGGCAATCGATTCGGGCAGGATGAACCCAGGCAGGAAGCGCTCGTTGATGTGCGCTCTGGTGATGCTCTCCACCACTTCGGGTTCGTTGGCCCAGAGCCGGACTTCGTGCCGGAAACCGGGCGTCCCTTTGCGTCCGAGGACAATCGCCAGTCCCGTGCCCCAGGCGCCTCCGCCGATGATGGCAATGTGGCTCATTTGCCGCCTGCTCCTGACGCGTCGGACTCCGCTCCTGATTTTGTGCCGAACTTGGACTCCGTTCCGTTGGCGAGACGGCCGATGTTCTGGCGGTGCCTCCAGATGACGAGCGCCGCCACGGCGGCGATCAAAACCAGCTGCCGCGAGTCAGTGTATTCGTGCATGGCCCACGCCAGCAGCGGAAAAGCCGCCGCTACCGCGACCGATCCGAGCGAAACGTAGCGGAAGGCGACTGCCAGGATTAAGAACAGAACGACCATACACAAAATGGATTTTGGGGTGAGCAGGATAAAAGCTCCGAAGCTGGTGGCGACGCCCTTGCCGCCGCGAAATTTTAGCCAGACCGGAAACAAATGGCCAAGCACGGCAAAGAACGCCGCCGTGGTCATGATGAGTTGCGGATGCGGTCCGCCGAACAGCACCTGCGCCGCCAGGACCGCTGCCAAGCCCTTAGCGGCGTCGAGCAGCAGAGTTGCGGCCCCAAGTGCCGGTGATCTGCGGGCCACGTTGGTCGCGCCAATGTTGCCGCTGCCGCTCGCGCGCACGTCCTCGCCCTTGAAGATTCGCACGAGCAGATAGCCGAACGGGATGGATCCCAGCAGATAGCTTGCAGCGGCGGTGATGAGGTAGGGAATCGCGGTCATTGGGTCGATTTAGGCTAACTATTTCAATGAAGCGGAAAGCGCTGCAACTTCGTGTACTTCGATCCTCCGGGTGAAAGCTGGCTGTGATAGAGAATAAACTCGTGGGCCGTCATGGTGCCGAAATCAAGTTCGCCCATGGCGGCGAGCCGCTTTTCGAGCACCGCGAAAATAGTGTTCGGGATGCCGTCTTGGCGTATATTCGGCGAGCCCGATCTTCTTCCGGCGCCGCCGCGCGCCAGCGTCAGATGCGGACTGTAAGGCCGTTCCTCGCGCGGAATGCCGAGTTCGGCGGTAGCTGTGTCGATGCTTCTGGCCAGTTCGACCAGTTGCGGTCCGGCGTGGATCCCGATCCAGAATACGCGTGGAGCCTTTGCCGTGGGGAAGAATCCGTATCCAGCGGAGCGAATTTCGAACGGGCTGCCCCCTACCCGCCGCAAATGCTGTGCAATGGCCTCCACCCGCTCCGCTGTTTGCTCTCCAATGAACTTCAATGTAATGTGCAGCGACTCCGGCCGCGCCCAGCGCGCCTCGGGCGCAAAACTCTCGACGCCTTCGAGGAAGCGCGAGATCCGGCCGCGCACTTCCGAGTCTAGATCGATGCCGACAAATATTCGCATTGTTCTGTTTGTGTGGTGACGGGCCTCAGGCCCGTCCACGGGGCAAAGCCCCGTCACCACAACATCAATATAAGCGCTCTACAACAGCGCCCGGCGCATCATCTCCAGCGCCTGTTGCGTGGCAAACTGGCGGATGCGCTTGCGGTCGCCGGGAAAATTGCGCTCCACGACCTGTGTGCCTTCTTCTCCCGCGAGCGCGATATAGACCAGGCCGACGGGCTTCTGCTCGGTTCCGCCGCTCGGGCCGGCGACTCCGGTGATTCCGATTCCATAGCTCGACAGGCAGCGCTTGCGGATGCCTTCAGCCATGGCAGTCGCCACCTCGCGGCTGACCGCTCCATGCTTTTCGATCAACTGCTTGGGAACATTGGCAAATTGCGTTTTCAATTCGTTCGAATAGACCACAGCGCCGCCGAGAAAATAGCGTGAGCTGCCGCTGAGCGTAGTGATGCGCTCGGCCAGCAGTCCGCCGGTGCAGGATTCCGCCACCGCCAGCGTCATGCCGCGCATCTGCAGCAGATAGCTGACGATCTGCTCGATGGTTTCGCCTTTGCGGGAAAAAATGGCGTCGCCGAGTTCGTCCTCGATTTTGTCGGCAAGCTCCTGGACGCGCGCCTCAGCATCCGCTTGCGAATCCTTGCGGCAGCGCAGGTGGAGTTGAATCTCGCCCCGGCCCGCCAGGATCGTGGTCTCGACGTCACTATAAGTTTTGTAGATCGGCGCGACCCGCGCGTCCACCTGCGATTCCGGCATCATCGCCATCTTGAGCGTGCGCGTGGCGATGTGCTGCACGGGGATTCGGGCGCGCAGTCGCGGGATGCATTCGGTTTCGAACAGCGCTTTCAGTTCATAGGGAGGGCCGGGAAGCAGCATCAGCAGCCGCTCCTGCCCGTCATACTTGCCGGCAATCCACTGGCCGGGCGCGGTGCCGAGCATGTTCGGCAATACGGCGGCGCTGGTCAGGATGTCGGCCTGCTTGGCATTGTTGGCCGTCATCTTCATGCCGCGCTTGGCGAAGCGTGCTTCGATCTTCCCCATGACCTCCGGATCGCATTGCAGTTTCAGGCCGAGGCCTTCGGCCACTGCTTCGCGCGTCAGGTCATCTTCGGTGGGACCGAGGCCACCGGTGAAAATAATGATGTCCGACCGGCGCATGGCGAGTTTGGCGGCCGCGGTCAGCCCTTCAAGGTCGTCGCCCACGATGCACTTGAAGCGCACTTCAACGCCAAGGTCATTCAATTTTTCGGTGAGGTAGAGCGAGTTGGTGTCCTGGCGGTGGGGAGTCAGCAACTCAGACCCAACCGCGATGATCTCGGCGTTCACGGGTAGAAGTGTAAATGATCTACGTAGGGACGGCTCGGATCAACCGCCCCGGAGGGGGCGACAGAAATACGGAGGTCAATGATCTCGGCGTAGGCGGGCGTGAATGCCGAGAGCCTCGGCGGTTTTGCGCAGTTGCTTATCTTTCGTCCACAAGCGCGTGGGCGGATTGATGAGAACCGAAGCGATCAGGTGTGCGTCGGTCAGACCGATGCCGAGGCCGTACAGATGACGGGCCTCAATCAAGGTTCGAATTTCGTTCAGCTGTGCCACTCGCACGTACGGTAAAAGGTCCAGCAAGGCAAGCGTCCGGGAGCGTTCTTTCAGCGATCCAAGCGCCAGTTCGGCAATGACGAAGGGATGGATCACAATCTGCCCCTGACTGAGCCGCTGGTGCAGTTCCTGGTTGCCGGAGCGGAAGTGTTCGATCCAAACCGAGGTATCGGCGAGAATCAATTCGCCGCCCCCCTGCGCCGCGGAATATTCTTCAATCCCGGCATGGTGCCTCCCAGGGACGCCAGTCTCCGCGCGCTTTCGCGCTCGATCAGGGCCTTGAGAGCTTCCCGAATCAGCGCTGTCTTCTCCGCTACCCCAGTGAACATCTGGGCGATTCGTACCAGCTCATCATCCAGCGCAATAGTCGTTCTCATGGAAACTCCTAAGCACCGATTATAGCATCAAATGATGACAATGTATATGCGCCACTTTAGTTGCCCCACAGATGCCTAGCTGCCGACCGCCGGTTGTTGCTGCGTCATGCAGTGCAGGGCACCAAACCCCCAGATCAAATCGCCCGAGTAAATCGGCACGATCTCGCGTGTGGGAAACAATTCCGCCAACGTGTTGAGCGCAATACGATCGTTCGGATCGTTGAAGACCGGCACCAGCACCGCGCCATTTGCTATATAGAAATTGGCATAGCTGGCGGGCAACTGGCGGCCCTCGAACACGACCGGACGCGGCATAGGGATTTCGACGATATCGAGTTTCTGTCCGTCGGCAGTGCGGGCGGCTTTCAGGCGGCCTAGGTTGGCATAGAGCGGCGCGTAATTCTCGCTCTGCTCATTCTGCTCGACCATCGCGACCAGGGTATTGGGAGCAACAAAACGCGTAATGTCGTCGACGTGGCCGTGCGTGTCGTCGCCGGCGATTCCGCTATCGAGCCAGATGACGGACTGTGCGCCAAGATAGTCGGCAAACATCTGTTCGTAGGCGGCGCGGTCCATGGCCGGATTGCGTTGCTGGGTGGTGGAGAGCAGGCATTCCTCGGTAGTGATCAAAGCGCCGCAGCCGTTGACGTCGATCGATCCACCTTCCAGAACGACGCGGTGGTCTTCATTGAAAGGATCGCCGGAGACCGGTCGTACCGCGCGCGCGCCGGCGGCCTTGGCCATGCGACCGCCAATCTTTTCATCGAACTGGTAATTCGGATATTTCGCCCAGCCGTTGAACTGGAAATGCAGCGCGAGCAGCCGTGGGTTGCGGCGGCCGGTGGAGGGAACCAGAAAGATGCAGCCGGAATCGCGCGTCCAGACGCGGTCGGTGCGCCAGCGGTGGAAACAAACGTTGTCAGGGAGCGCGTCGGCCTGTTCCAGCACGGCTCTTGCGCTGTTTTCCGCTCGCTCACTCTTGACGATCAGATCCACCCGTTCATGCCGTGCCAGGTTCCTGATGATCTCGGCGTAGACCCACGGAATGGGTTCGAACTTCCCCGGCCAGTCGCCGCGCAGGTGCGGCCAGGCGAGCCACGTCGATTCATGCGGTTCCCATTCGGCGGGCATGCGGTAGCCGAGAGCGGCGGGGAGTTTGGAAGTGGAAGGTCGTGGAATCATTAACGTGTTTCTCCGGCGATAGAAGATGGCTGCGGAGGTTGGGAGGTGTAGGGGTCCTTCGACTCCGCAAAAACTTCATGTCGTGAAGTTTCTGCTGCGCTCAGGATGACAAGCATCAAGAGTCTCACTTTTCATCCAACATTCGGCTCGTGATTGCCGCGTAACTGTCAATCCGCCGGTCGCGCAGAAATGGCCAATTCCTCCGCGTCTCCTCAAGATGCCGCAAGTCCACCTCGCCCAGCAGAATCTCTTCTTTATCGTGCGAAGCTTCGGCTAGCACGCGGCCGAAGGGATCGCAGAAAAACGACCCTCCCCAGAATTCGAGGCCTTTGCCAGGCGCGGAATTGCCGCGGATGTTGCCCGTCTCGAAGCCGACGCGATTCACCACTCCGACATAAACACCGTTTGCGATTGCGTGAGCGCGCTGGATGGTGCGCCAGGCATCGTGTTGCGCCTCGCCAAATTCAGCCTTTTCCGCGGGATGCCATCCGATCGCTGTGGGGTAAAACAGGATGCTTGCTCCCTGCAATGCGGTGAGGCGCGCGCCCTCTGGATACCACTGGTCCCAGCAGACCAGCGTGCCGAGTTTTCCGGCAGACGTGTCAAAGGCCTTGAAGCCGAGATCGCCGGGCGTGAAATAAAACTTTTCGTAATACAGCGGATCGTCGGGAATGTGCATCTTGCGGTACGTGCCGCGGAGCGCGCCATCCGAGTCGAAGATCACCGCCGTATTGTGATAGAGGCCAGGAGCGCGCTTCTCGAAGAGCGATGCGATCAGCACGATTTTATTCTTCAGGGCAGCCGCGGCGAGCTTCTCCGTGCCCGCGCCGGGAATCGTCTCGGCCAGATCGAACAGAGCGGCATCTTCGCGCTGGCAGAAATACTGTGTCTGAAAGAGCTCAGGCAGGCAGACCACGTTGGCGCCCTTGCGGGCCGCATCCGAAACGCGATCGAGCGCTTTGGCCAGATTGTCGGCCGGCTCGCGGCCGCACGACATCTGGATCAGGGCGACGGTGAATTTGTCTGGCACGTGTTCTCCAACCTGTGATTGCGTCCTAGGATACCAAAGTGCCCGCTGCGGGCGTGAATGTTACGGCGATGTAAAAGCGAGTCGCCGCGATTCTCCCACTTCTAGTAAATTGTTTCTTCGATCAAAATCGGTTTTCATTCTGGAGGTTCCTTCTTGAAGCACAAAAGCAGCGCGAAGCACGGTACTCATGATGAGGCTAGACGTGACGAGGGCGCGGGGATCGACCGCAAACTGCATGACCCAGTTGCCGACCGCCTGATTCCGCTGGAGCCGCTCGATCTCGCCAAGATCAAATCCATTGACGATCTGGTGCGCGCCATGTCCAGGACGGCCTTTACTGGCCGCCAGCTCGGTGAGGCTGCTGACGTGCTCGAAGCCATGGCGCGCGACCAGGACTGCTTTGTCGTCATGACGCTGGCGGGCGCGATGACCGTGGCCAAGCAAGGCCTGGTGATTGCGGAGTTGATCGATCGCGGCATCGTGAATGCCATCGTTTCTACCGGCGCGCTGATGGCTCATGGGCTGGTCGAAGCCACCGGGCGCGCGCATTTCCGGCACAATCCCGAGCTCAGCGACGAGGAGCTTTACGAGGCCGGATACAACCGCGTCTATGACACGCTCGAGCCCGAGCAGAATCTCGATGATGTGGAGCGCGTCATGCACGCGGTATTCAGCGCCTGGGACTCGGACGAAGTGATGTGCTCGTATAAGCTGAACCGCGCCATCGGAGCGCATCTCGCGAAGCGTGGCAAAGAGCGCGGCATCCTGAAGTCGGCTTATGAGAAGAATGTCCCCGTGTTTGTGCCCGCGTTCTCCGATTCTGAACTCGGCCTGGATTTTGCGCTGACCAACCGCGAGCGTGACAAGCTAAAGAAGCCGCGATTCCGCTTCGATCCGTTTGAAGACCTGGAACACTTTGCCGCGACCCTGCTCCGTCAAAAGCGGCTGGGAATCTTCACCATCGGCGGCGGCGTTCCGCGCAACTGGTCGCAACAGTTCGGGCCGTTCATCGAACTGCGTCATCGCCGCGGCGGAGAAGACCTGCCGCTGAAGCGCTATCACTATGGATTGCGCATCTGTCCGGAACCGGTGTACTGGGGCGGACTTTCGGGCAGTCCTTACAGCGAAGCGGTTTCCTGGGGCAAGTTCGTGCCTACGGCGGAAGGTGGAAAGTTCGGCGAAGTGTTCGTGGATGCGACCGTTGGTCTGCCGCTGATCGTGGCGGCCGTGCTGGAGCGGTTGAAGAAGAAACCGGCCGCGGAGAAGACGGTGGCTCAACTCATGTAGGGCGGACAGGAGTGTCCGCTCTACACAAATCAGTCGAAGATGAGGACGGCCGAGGCAATTACGGTGGTCCAAAGGCCGCGTTTATCGCCGACTGCTGACTGCGTCACGTTGGCGGTGCGGACGATTTTGTTGGAAATGCGATAGATCTCTTTTTTCTCGTCCCAGGACCGGTCAGAATCGAACTCCACGTTCAGCGTGGTGGCCAGCATTTCAGCGGCTAGTTCCTCCGCGTAGTCTCCGGCGGCGTCTTCGGTCTCTCCGAACGAGTGGTGCTCGCTCAGATATCCGTAGGTATTGCGATCGGCGGGGATGGCGACGCCAATCGAAGAGGCCAGCAGGCGGTGCGGTTCGTGGGTGGAATTTTCGGCAACCACCGCGAATACCACTTCTCCCGGGTGCAGATACGTGAGTCCCTGCGAACGCGGAACGAGTTTGCAGTTGGGCGGAAAGATGGACGAGACACGGACCAGATTTTGCGCCGCGATGCCGGCGTCGCGCAAGGCGAGTTCGAAAGAAGTGAGGCGTTCCCGGTGTTTCCCCACACCTTTGGTGAAGAAGATTTTCTTGGGGACCATGTCCTTGCCCAATTCAGTTTCCTCCAGGAAATTTCGATTTGAGGTGAGAAGGGCAAATCTAACACAGTGATTTGTGAAGATTGTATGAAAAAAGAGGGATATCCCACCTTGCCCGACGATCGCCGGCTTGGCGGTTTCGGCAACAAGTCGTTGGTCGATGGTCGTTCGTCGTTTGCGAGCAACGACTCCAGCTACAAACGCTAACGACCAGCGACTATTGACCGACGACTGTCGCAGCACTCAAGCCGCGTGAATATGGGCTTTGCCCGCCAGCGGGATGATTGCCGGTTTCACCAGATCGCGGAAATCGGCAAACTTCATGCGCACCAGTTCACGATGTGAACCGGCGTTGAAGGCGATCTCCTTGTCCTCGGCCAGGGCTTGGTCCACGAAAACATCCATGCCATAGAGATTGCCGAACGGCGGCATGGAACCGGTTTCGCAGTCGGGAAAACGGTCGCGAAATTCGAACTCGCTGGCCAGTTCCACCGAGTCTACCCCCAGGTATTTTTTCAGCCGGTACAGATCTACGCGGAATGAAGCCGGCACCACCGCCATGGCGAGACGTCCATCGACCATGACCATGACGGTTTTTGCCAGTTCTTTTCCAGGTGTGTGGGTAAGGGCGGCAATCCCCTGAGCCGTGTAGGCCACCGAGTGCGAGATCACCAGATATTGAATGCGGTTACGATCCAGGAATTCCCGAAGCATGGAAAGAGGCACAGACACCTCCCGTCCGAACCGCAAGCGGGAACGCTTCTCAAGGGCCGAAGTATGCTCCGCGGGTCGGCGCCAACTCAATTATGCGCTCGTCAGAGGCAAGGGAGTTAGTGGAATTTTAACCATGTTTGTTGTTGGATAGTGGCGCTTTCAGCCCTTGGCACTGCACCCGACGCGATAGTAGACTTGGGCTCTCCAACCTACGGTATGCAAAAGAAGCTGATGAGGAAGCTCGCGGACGGTCCTGGCTTCCTGCCGATCTTGATGAATCTTCGGCGAGTTGCCAACGGATATCAGCCGATTTTTCTCGATTACAAAGTCGAGGCGCTTCCTCGTTACGGCTACGGGAGACCGCCGCATCCCGAAATTGCCCGCATCCTCGCTGCGCACGAGGAGGATTATCGCTCTCTGCTTGCACAGTTCTTGGATTTCTCCCATGACATGCTGCGCTTACCTCTGCGCCAACCCAGTTCGTCTCCGGAGCCGGGTTGGATCAACGAATGGCTGGACGGACTTGACACGTTCGCGCTGTATGGGTTTCTCGCCACCCGAAACCCAGCGCTATTGCTGGAGATAGGATCGGGGAACTCAACCAAGTTGGCTCGGCGGGCTATTCGCGATCATCAACTGCAAACGAAAATCATCTCGATCGATCCCCACCCGCGAGCGGAAGTCGATCCACTATGCGACGAGATCGTCCGGCAACCGCTCGAAGAGTGCGACCTAAACGTGATTAACCGGCTTGGTGCGCGAGATGTGTTGTTCATGGATGGATCGCATCGAAGTTTCATGAATTCGGATGTGACGGTCTTTTTCCTTGAGATTCTTCCCCGACTCCGGCCGGGCGTGCTGGTTCACATCCACGACATCTTTTTGCCCATCGATTACAAGCCTTGGTGGCTGCAGCGGTTTTACCCCCACCGGTATTGGTCCGAACAGTACTTACTGGCGGCCAGTTTGCTGGCGGGACACAGCAGCTACGACATAATCCTGCCCAATCACTACGTCAGCATGACCCCTCATCTCGCTAAAGTGCTGGACACGTTTTGGAGTGAGCCTCAACTCGCCGACGTTCCCCAAAGTGGGTGTTCGTTCTGGATACAAGCAAAGTGATGGAGTTCTCTAGCTGGGATGCGAGTGTGCGATCCAGAAATTCGAGAGTGGTTCGGAATGCGATCCAAAAATGGGAAAACGCGGAGCAAGAACTGGGGAGGGCTAAGTGTGGATGTTCAATTTCGGTCGCGAGGGCCTAAAATGCGAGCCCTTACGCGGCTTCTTTCGTTGTCAGGGAGTGCGCAATTTCTCTTGTCTGCGATCCCACGATCCTCATTTCGCGCCAATCGTAGCGGAATTCCTTGCCGCAATCCAGGCACGCGACGTAAGTGCCCGTCCGCTGGGCCGAAGTGCGACGCGAACCGGCGCGTACCGTGATGGGAAAGGTATAGCGAGCGTGCCGACAACCAAACATGGCATCCCACAACTTCGAAAACATTGGGTGACCTCCACAGAATTAAGAGCGAGAAAGCTGGCTCGTTCCCTTTGTTTGAATATCTGGAACGGGCTCTACATAGTTAGATTCGTTCTGTGCGGAAAAGGTTCTGACTACCCATGGCCCCGCAGGTACGTCCTGACCTGCCCCCCGGAAATTAGTCCATTGGAAATGTGACTTCTCCATTTACGATGGCCCGCTCAGGGCCAGAGAGGAGGAGTCGTGCGCAAGAGTCGTTTTAACGAAGAACAGATCATCGCCGTCCTGAAGGAGGCGGAGGCTGGGATAGCACCCGACGAGTTGTGCCGGCGGCACGGGATCACACGCGGGAGCCTGTACCGCTGGAAGGCGAAGTACGGCGGGATGGAAGTGAGCGAGGCGCGGCGCCTGCGGCAACTGGAGGAGGAAAACCGGCAGCTGAAGCACGCCGTGGCCGAACTGCTCCTGGACAAGCGAGCGTTGCAGGCGGTGGTCACAAAAAAGTGGTAGGCCCGCAGATGCAGAGGCAGGCGGTGGGAGTGATGCGCTCGGAAGCCACGGTTTCGGAGCGACGCGCCTGCGGGCTAGTGAAGGTACATCGGGCGACCTGCCGGTATCGGCGGCGCAGGGTCGACGATCCGCGTTTGCGGGAGCGGCTGCGCGAACTGGCTGCGACCCGGCGACGGTTCGGTTATCGACGGCTGAAGATCCTGCTGCAACGCGAGGGCTTCGCGGTGAACCATAAACGGGTGTACCGACTGTACGTGGAGGAGAAGCTGGGGCTGCGACGGAAGCGAGGACGGCGGAGGATGCCGACGAGCGCCGCACGCGTACCCCTGCAGCTACCGGTGCGCCCCGACCAGGTCTGGACCATGGACTTCACGCAGGATGCGTTCGCCAGTGGGCGCAAGTTCCGAACTCTGAACCTGATGGACGGCTTCACGCGCTACGCGCCGCGCATCGAAGTGGACACCTCGTTGCCGGGTCAGCGCGTGGTGCGAGTGCTGGAAGACCTGAAGAGAAGGGGCCGCAAGCCGGAGGCGATCGTGATCGACAACGGGACCGAGTTTACCAGTCAGGTGGTCGATCAATGGGCATACGAGAACCAGGTGCAGCTGCACTTCATCACCCCCGGACGGCCCATGGAGAACGGCTTCATCGAGAGCTTCAACGGCAAGTTCCGCGACGAGTGTCTGAACGAGAACTGGTTCCTCGATCTGGCCGACGCGCGGCAGAAGATCGAGACTTGGCGGTGCGACTACAACCAGGTGCGGCCGCATTCGGCGCTCGGCTATCTCACCCCGGAGGAGTTCGCAAAATCGTGGGCGGCGACGGGCTGTGGAAAAGACGCGGGCGGGGCCCGCTTGGAAAACGCTCCGCGTTTCCCACTTTCCCACAGCCTCGACGGCGGCGAGAAGCGAGTTACGACGGCTGTGTTAGAGAACTCAAACCCGGAGAAAGTCTCATTATCCCTGGACTAAAAATGGGGGGCAGGTCAGTCCCATAGGCGTACCGGAATCAAGCACTTGCACACACTCAAGCAACCACGGGGGAAGGTCAGGGGGAACAAACAGGAGCACAAAAAGCCAAAACGCGGCGCTCAGCCGCTCGCCGGGCCCGATTTCTTGTGCCCGGAACACTTGGTCATGATGGCGGCCTGGAGACGGGCGCGCAAATCGTCGGGCAATTCGTAGAGTTCGGAGTTGCGGTAGATTTCTATGGTTTTGCGAGTGGTGTCGCAGACCACGTAGCAGTTGTGACACCACGCCAGGTGATCGTCGAGTTCGGACTTGGTCCGGGCGTCCAGCGCGCCATCGAGGTAGTTGGTTAACTCGTTAAGAAACTCAGAACACTTCACTGGTCGCCATCTCCACTCGCCTCGTTTCTGAAAGTACCGGTTCAGCCGCTCGCGCAATTGCAGGCGCGCGCGCAACAACCGCGACTTCACCGCCGGGATGCTCAACTCCAGCGCCTGGGCCGTCTCTTCGGTTGAGAGGCCTTCCACGTCACGGAGCACGAACACCGTCCGGAACCCAGCCGGCAATCCCTGAATGGTGCGAGTCAGAATGTCCCGCAACTGAGCCTGGTTGTACATCTGCTCAGGATTGGGGCTCCAATCCGCAACCTCACGAGGCAGCGAGTCATCTTCAGTTTTTACGTCTTCGTCCAGAGAAACCGTGCGTTCCGGCTTCCTGCGGCGCAACTTCATCAGCGCTTCGTTAACCGCAATGCGCACCAGCCAGGTATAGAACTTGGACTGTTCCTGGAACTTTTCCAGGTTGCTATACGCTTTGAGGAACGCTTCCTGAACCACATCTTCGGCGTCCTCTCGGTTCTGCGTAATGTGCTGTGCAATGCGGAAAACGTTGCGATCATAGCGCCGCACTAATTCTTCAAACGCCTGATCGTCGCCGCGTTTGGCTCGCCGGACCAGCTGCATCTCTTCGCTGACCGGTTGCTCTATGTTGGGTTGGATGGTACTCATTCGTTGCTTGATGCAGATTTTTCCAGCAACACGACCCATGGTCGAAATGCTATTGTACTTGGTGGCCGACTTTTTGGCGCGGAGTTTAGACCCAGCCGCGCCAGAAATGTCACTCAGGCTGGCGATGGGTGCCTCCGGTACCCTGTAGGGCAGGTACCAAGGTGTGCGGAAAGCGCCTGTAAGCGGCCATATAATAAGAGGTTAGAAGGGCTGCTCCCTTCTTCCCCCAACAAGAGCTTGGTCAAGAGAGCTTTGCCTCGGAGCACGAATGAAGGAGCGCGGTTGGATTGAGCCGATTGTGGAACGGGTGGTTGGCCAGGTTTTGGACCAACACACGGGCCAACTGCGCAGCGAGATTGTCCGGCGGGTAATGGAAGAAATCGCCGCTGCACCTGGGAGCGGCGAGCCCAGCACACAACATGCAGCTTCGGCGTCCGGTCCGGCGGATCTGGCGCGCGCGGTGGGGGAAATCCAGCTGGGCACTTCTCAGCGCGAGATTCTGCGCGCCTTGCTCGATGCCAGCGCTCGCTATGCGGCTCGAGTTGCGCTGTTTGTGGTGAAGGGCAGCCATGGCACGGGTTGGCAGGCACGCGGCTTCGCCAATAGTGATGCGGTGAAAGATTTCTCGCTCAACGAAAACGCTCCGGCTGTGGCTCGCGCCATCGGCGAGCGCGTGGTGGCGAGCGCCCCAATTGCCGATTTCGACTCGCGTTTCCTGCGGGAGTTTGGAAAACCAGCCAGCGGCGAATGCCAGATCCTTCCTTTGATCTTGAAAGAGAAAGTGGCCGCCCTGGTGTACGCCGACAGCGGAACTGGCGAGGGAGGTTCGCTCGATGCCGGCGCCCTCGAACTGCTGGTGCTTTCGACCAGCGCATGGCTCGAAGTCAACTCGCTCCGCAAGCAAGCGCAGGCGACGCCTTCCGACAGCGACCGTGCTGCGACGACGGCGCCGTCATCGCAGGCGCCGGTGCAGCCAGCGCCGGCTTTCAACGATCCCTTCGCCTCGCATGCGCCCAGCCATGTGATGGCAGCAGCGGCGTCAGCGCGTGAAGCTCCAGCGCCCGTCGCGAGCGCTGCGGAGGCGGCTCTGGCCGAGCCGCTCCCGGTCGGTCATGCCAAGACAGCAACGCCCGAGACGCCGCCGGCTTCCTCGGCCGCGCCCGACGATCAGGAAATTCATCACAAAGCCCAGCGCTTTGCCCGTCTACTGGTGGATGAGATCAAACTCTACAATCAGGCCAAGGTTGCGGAAGGCCGGAAGAACAAGGATCTCTACGATCGGCTGAAGGAAGCGATCGAGAAAAGCCGTACGACGTACCAAAAGCGTTACGGGAACACAGCGGCAGCTTCCGGCAATTACTTTCAGCATGAAATAATACGAAGTCTCGCAGAAGACGATCTTTCCATCATGGGTGCCAATTTTCGGCACTAGGTAGGGTTTGAGTGCGCCGTTTTGCTGTTGTAGTTTTCGCTGGAACTTTCTCCCTGCTCGGGCTCGGGTTTTTGCAGCCTGCAGCCGCCCAGTCCCAGTCATCCACGCCGGTTCAGAGCACGCCGGCGAAGCCAAAGACAAAGACTGCGTCTTCCACCAGCGCCCACACTAAGACTACTAAGAAGAAGCGCAAGGCCGTTTCTCCGCGCATGCGCCGGGTGCGACGGGCGTTTGTCGCTTCCGCCAGTCTTCGTCCCATGGCGCAGCAGTTGTTGCAGGACCGCACTCCCACCGCCTATGCCGGAGTCGAAGCTTACGCCCGCCGCCACGCTAAAGAAGATGCCGGAGCACTGGCCTGGCTCGTCATTGGCTATGCCCGCACCGTCGATCACGACTATGGCAAAGCTATCGATCCGTTCAACCGGGCCAAAGCCGGCGCCAGCGAACTAGGAGACTACGTTGCCTACTATCTGGGGGATGCTTATCTAAAGACCGGGCACAATGCCGAGGCATTGGCCACGCTGGCGGATTTCAGCAAGAATTTTCCCGATTCGCTTCTGATCCGCGATGCGCACCTCGTCTATGCCAGCGCGCTGCTTGAGGAAGGCCGGGCGATGGAATCGGCGGCTCTGCTGGAAAAAGAGCGGGCACCGGTGCGCAGCGATGTAGAGCTTGCCATAGGGCGCGCCTACGAAGAGGCGGGCGAGAAAGATAAAGCCTCGAGCGCGCTGCGCAATGTTTACTTCAATCTTCCCAACAGTCCCGAGGCGGATGCGGCCTTGGTGGAATTACGCAAGCTGGGAATCTCCGGCTCGGTTGCCGAGCGCCGCACGCGCGCCGATCTATTGTTCAAAGGTAAGCGTTACAGCGATGCAGCCCACGATTATCACGATCTTGTTGGAGAAGTCAGTGCAGAGGACCGTCCGCAGGTGCAGTTGGCGCTGGCGGAAGCGTTGGAAAAAAGCGGCAGCAGCCATGAAGCGCGCCAGGTTCTGACCGCCATGGGCGTGCAGACCGGTGACGCCGAAGCTGAGCGCCTCTATCTGCAGAGTGAGACCGCGCGTTCCACCAGCGATGAAGACGCCGTGCAACGGACGCTGAACGAATTGCGGCAATTTGGTCCCGCTAGCCCGTGGCTCGAACAAGCGCTGCTTTCGGCCGGGAACATGTACCTGCTGAAGCGCGACTACGATCGCGCCATCGACTACTTCCGGGAATTGCAGCAACGCTTCCCGAACGGCGGGCACGCATCCTCGGCGCACTGGAAGGCGGCGTGGCTGACCTTCCGGCAAGGAAAAACGGATGAGGCGCGGCAAGAATTCGAACAGCAAATCGCGCTCTATCCCGATTCCGCGGAGATTCCCGCTGCGCTGTACTGGCGGGCGCGTCTCGCCGAAGAAGAAGGAAAGCCGGCCATGGCACGGGCGTTTTACCAGAAACTCAGCGACCGTTTTCGCAACTACTATTACGCGGAGTTCGGACGGCAGCGCTTGCCAGGCTTGCCGGGCGAGGCATCGCCAAACCAAGGCCCGGCCAAAGAAGCGTCGCTGAAGGAAGACCTGACGCACTACGCGCTGCTCGACCACATTCCCGCGCTTCCACCCGCGGAAAAAATTACTGTGACTGACCCTCCCGACGACAACCTGCGCGTGGAACGGGCGCGCCTGCTCTCCAACGGTGGACTGGCGGATCTGGCGGTGCGCGAGTTGCAAGCTGCCGCCAGCCAGGAGGGTGGAACCTGGGCGCCTCCGGAAATGGCGCGTGTGTATCAGGACATCGGCCGCTACGATCGCGGCATCGAGATCATGAAGCACATCACGCCCAGCTATTTTGCGGTCGACATTCCCGACCTGCCGCGACCCTACTGGGAGGCGCTTTTTCCCAAAGCCTATTGGACCGATCTGCGGAAATACTCAGTGCTCAACGGTCTTGATCCTTATCTGGTGGCATCGCTGATCAGGCAGGAGTCCGAGTTCAACACGCTGGCGATGTCGCGCGCTAACGCCGTTGGCCTGATGCAGCTTCTGCCGAAGACGGGCAAAACCGTGGCGAAGCAGGTCAAGCTCAAGGGATACAGCGCGCCGCAACTGTTCACTCCGGCCGTAAACCTGCAACTCGGCACGCGCTACTTCAAAGATATGGTGGACAAGTACGGCGGACAATTCGAATACGCTCTCGCCGCCTACAATGCCGGTACCGACCGGGTGGGAGAGTGGCTGGGACAGGGTCACTACCGCGATCCGCAGGAATTCGTCGAGTCCATTCCTTTCACCGAAACGCGCGAGTACGTGCAGGCTATTTTGCGGAATGCGAATGTCTACCGGCAGCTCTACGGGACGCCGTAGCTCCTCCTAGTCGAAGGGGAACGACCTCCTGTTTCCCACGGGATCGCGGCCTATGGGACAGGCGTGCCGCTACTCAGGCACGTAGCGGCGCTGCCATCGGCCGAAGAACGGATTGCTCCGGATTGATCGCTGCAAAATGCTCGACGACCGTAACTGTTCCCCATGGGTGCGGTTGTGAGACGGAAGCTTGCTGCGGGTGTGCCGGCGCATCCCGAAAGCGAAAAGATGTACCCCAGATGTTTACCGCTGGCCAGACTGCTGCTGATGAGCATGGCCTGATGTTCATTCGCCTCTGCAGCTCCGAAGCCGTCGAGATCGGAAAGGGTGCAGGTGTATCCCACGGCCGGATAGCTCGCCGCGTAGGTAGTCTCCGCAGCGAGAATCTTACGCACCGCGGCGAGAGTGCTCGCATCACTCCCGAAGTTGCTGGAGGGAATCTGCCCCGGAACCTGCCCCATGCCCAGCATGTGAATCTGAGGACCGCCAGCGGCCGCGCGCGCCTTCATTCCGTCGGTGATGCGTTGCAACAAATCGGGGTCGGCCAGCGGCAGGTTGATGGTGATGGCGATGTTGTTCAACGTCCAGAGCCCCGATTCCATTTTCATGGAGAAGACGAGGCGAGGCATGAACGGGGTCTTTTGTGCCTGGTTGTCTTTGTAAGTGCGGAAGGACAGCTCGATGTCGTCCTGATCCCCTTGCAGCGAGTCGTTGTCGACGACGATCTCAGTTTTTTGTCCGGTCTTGAGATCTTCCGTGGCTAACATCACCGGTCCCGTCTCAAATGTCTGAAAGCTCTTTCCCTGGGTTTGAAACTGCCCGGCGAGCACGGAATACTGCTGCACGGTGGCGAGCGCCCCGGATTTTTCGAGCGTGGCACGCGTGACCGCAGGCAGGTGCTTGAGGAAGGTCCCGGGCTCTTTGCTGAAAAACATCTCCATCAAAGCCTGCCGCGCAGTTTGTGGAGCTTCCTGAGTGGTGCTCTTGGCCCACAGGCTGGTGCCGCTCGACAAGATCAGAGAAAGAATGACGGCCGCAGATTTTCGCATGAAGAGTCTCTTGTCAGGTATCGCCTGATCTTGGCATTAGCACGGAGGAGACTCCAGTTACCGACGTAAGGCAGGGCAGATGGATGGCTCTACGCCATGCCGTCCGAATCCGTCCGTGGGTGCCGGTGTGATCTGTCTCACAGACATACGTGTTGCTTTCGCCTAAAGTCTTGACGATCCCCGTACCAGAGGCGGGGCACTGGCCGTATTCCGCTGGTTCTTTGGGAATCTTCGTCCCAGCCCTGCGTAGTTGCCATCACTTAGGAGAACGCAGGCCGACATGAAAACCTACTTACTAAATCCCACGCTCAAGGACCACACCAAGTTCATCCGTGAAGGACGTTGCATGCAAAAGGCGTCCTCGTGGGCTACGGTATGGCCGCCCATCACTCTGGCATTGCTAGGAACCCTGGCCGAAAAGTGGGGCCCGGTGCGCTTGGTGGATGGCGACGTGGAAAGCCTGACCATGGATGAACTGCTTGCGGACATGCGGGCTTTCGCTCCCGACCTGGTGGTCGTCAACACCGGCTTCCCCAGCATCGACAGTGACATGGAGATTGCCAAGCACATCAAGGACGCCTTCCCCCAAACTTTGATATTGGGCTTTGGTGTGTACTTCACCATGCTTGAAAGGGAAGCATTCCAAAACTACCCCTTCCTTGATCTCTGCATTGTGGGTGAGCCGGAGACAACGTTCGAAGAATTGCTGCGAAGCTTGAATGAAAAGCAGCCTAACCTGAATCGGATACAAGGCCTGATGTACCGGGAGGGAAGCGATCTCCGGGTCAATCCGCCGCGCCCCTTGCTGGCGGATCTGGATGCGCTGCCCTTGCCGGATCGGGCGCTGCTTAAGAATGAGCGTTACCGGCTGCCCCATAACAACCAGGCTTTCACGTTGATCAATACCGCGCGAGGATGTCCCTACCCCTGCATTTATTGCATCGTCAACACCTATTACGGCAGGAAAGGGCGGCGTCGCTCGCTGCCCCATATCCTCGAAGAGATTCAGATCTGCCGGGAAAGGTTTGGCATCCAGGAGTTTCTGCTTTGGGAAGAGGTCTTCTCGCTCGACAAAGACTTCGTGCATGAATTCTGCCAGGCTCTCATCGACAATCGCTGGGATATTCACTGGGCTGCCACCACCCGGGTTGGCGCCCTCGATGAAGAGACGTTGGCGCTCATGCGGCGCGCGGGCTGTTACCTGGTCGGCTTGGGAATCGAAAGCGGCTGTCAATCCATCCTCGACGCGGCCAAAAAGAAGCAGACCTTGGAGGAAACCCGGCGCGCCGTGAGGCTCGCCAAGCAGGCCAAGATCCAGACCATGGGCCATTTCATCTTCGGCTTGCCCGGTGAGACCAGGGAAACCGCTGAAGAAACGATCCGTTTCATGCTCGACCTGGATTTGGATTACATGCAGAGTTATTGCGCCGTTCCTTATCCCAAGACTGAACTTGGTGAGATGGCCAAAGCCCGCGGCTGGATCCGCGCGGAAAAATGGTCGGAGTACGACTTCGGCGGCAATTCCATTCTCCAAACCGATACCATGACCCGCGAGGACGTCGACTATTTCCGCCGCAAGGCGTTTAGGCGTTTCTACTTTCGGCCAGGCTACATCTTCACGAAAATCTTCCACGACATCTCTCTCCGCCAAACACTGCGTCTGGCCAACTTCGGCGATTGGATGAATCTGGTCGGATTCCGGGCAACTACAAATCATGACTGAGCCGCTGGTCAGCGTTGTAATCCCCTGTCTCGATGAAGAGCGCACCATCGCGGCCTGCGTTGCCAGCGCAACCGCGGCTATCGCTCGCCTCCACGCGACTGGAGAAGTGATTGTGGTGGACAACGGTTCCACGGATCGTTCCGCGGAGTTGGCCGCGGCAGCTGGCGCTCGGGTTGTCCGGCACGAGGTGAAGGGTTACGGCAGTGCACTCAAGCGCGGCATTGCCGAGGCCCGTGGGCGTTACATCATCATGGGCGACGGCGACCAGACCTATGATTTCGGCGCTCTGCCAGATTTCGTTCAACTCCTTCAACAAGGCGCAGATCTGGTGATGGGCAGCCGTCTTCGGGGGACGGTCCAGCGCGGCGCAATGCCCTGGCTTCACCGCTGGGTCGGCACGCCTTTCCTGACCGCGGTGCTGAACCTCTTATTCAAGACCCGTATCTCCGACGCGAATTGCGGCTTGCGTGGCTTCAGCGCCGCCGCGATCCGCACTTTGAACCTGCGGTGCAACGGCATGGAGTTCGCTTCGGAGATGGTCGTCAAGGCGGCCCAGAAGCGCTTGGTCATCCGGGAGACGCCCATCGACTACTACGTTGCCTTGCCCGGCCGGGTGCCCAATCTGCACACTTTTCGCGATGGCTGGCGTCACTTGCGTTTCATGCTCATGCTGGCGCCCAAATATGTGTTTCTATTCCCGGGACTGATCATGTCCGGCCTCGGCTTCGGCTTTTCTCTGCTGTTCCTGCTGGAAGACGTCAGCGTCTCCCATATTCCGCTGGGCTTATCGGCCACCATGTTTGTGAATGCTCTGTCCTTCATGGGGATTCAGATTGCTCTTTTCGGCGTCTATGCTATCGCCTTCAGTACCTCCCAAGGCTTTGCGGAGGAGGACTGGATCAGCCGATCGATCAAGAAGTACTTCCGTCTGGAGTGGGGTTTGGTGAGCGGTGCTTCGATTTTGCTGTTCAGCGTGATTTTAGGCACGTTTACGATTCATCGGTTGATGGAAATTTCAAAACCGCTGGCTCAGGTAAGTATTCCGGTCACCAAACTTGCCGCCTTCTGCATCTTCCTATTCCTGCTCGGCCTCCAAATCATCTTTTCGTCCTTCTACTTGAGCTTGTTCGACCTCACCAAGACACTCGAATGATTCCCGCTCATCGAAGCCGAGAGCATCCTGTCTAGGCCGCCTGTTGCTGGTGTGGCTTCGTAAACACGATCTCAAACACCAGCAGACCCGCTCCCACCACGATGGCGCTGTCAGCCACGTTGAAGGCCGGCCACTGGTGCGGACCTATGTAGAAGAGAAGAAAATCCACCACGTGCCGGCTGACTAGGCGGTCCCACAGGTTGCCGACCGCGCCGCCCAGAATCAATGCGAGCCCGATTCCCGTCGTGGTCAGGCGGTGGCTGTTTTTCCACAGGAGCAAAGAGACGATCAGCAACGCAATTATGGAGAACGCAATCAGCAGAGCGACCTTCCATTGCGAGGGAGAATCCGCAAAAATACCGAACGCGGCGCCCGGGTTTTCAGCATGGATGATGCGAAAGAATCCGGGAATGACGGGAATGCTGTCGTGCAGGGAGAGCCGGTGTGCGATCGTCCACTTGGTGACGCGATCGAGAGCGATGACGAGCAACGCGATCAGGAAATGATATTTGCGCATGGGTAGAAAAAAGTGACCCAAAAACTTCTTCTCTATACTTTATCGCGTTTGCGGACCCTTGCGGTCACGCCCCGTCAATTTCTTTGAGCACGGCGCTGCAACGCTCGCACACCGTCGGATAGTTCTTGTCTTCACCCACCGAGTGGAAAAATTCCAGCAGCGCTCGCATTTGGCGCCATCGGCTTTCTTGACCTCGATATGCACGGTGCCCGTTCCATTACCAGAGTCTCTTGCCAGTTTCACAGAGGAGACGATGAAGAGGTAGCGCAGTTGGTCTTGATAGCGCGCTAGAACCGAATAGGTCGGGTCGGTTGCGGTGATGGTCAATTGCGCCTCCAGACCCTTGCCGATCCGCTCGCTGTTGCGTTCTTCTTCGAGCGCTTTCATCACCTGCTCGCGCACCCCGAGGAGCGTAGTCCAATCCTGCTGCTGTTGCGGATCCTCCTGCGGCACGGAAGCGCTCCCGAGCACTTCGGCGGCGGTAGGAAATTCCGCCAGATGAACACTGGCGAGACGGTCTGGCACCGCGGGCAAATGCTGCCAGACTTCTTCACAGGTAAAACTCAGAATGGGCGCCAGCAAACGGACCATGGCCTCGCAGATGCGCCAAACCGCAGTCTGGGCCGAACGGCGGCCGCGCGAGTTGGGGGCGTAGGTGTAGAGGCGGTCTTTGATGACGTCGAAGTAGAAGGCGCTGAGATCGACCACGCAGAA
The DNA here is from genome assembly GCA_963838935.1 of uncultured Acidobacteriaceae bacterium. Taxonomy (GTDB): domain Bacteria; phylum Acidobacteriota; class Terriglobia; order Terriglobales; family Acidobacteriaceae; genus Acidiflorens. The sequence continues at coordinate 113,803 of CAWITH010000035.1, read as the reverse complement.
GTGATTCACGCGGTGATAAATCCGGTGAAAAGCAAACTCGTCGTAGCCGCTGCGAACATCGCAGGCGAGGGCCCAGGTCTGGCGCAGCATGTATTGGTCAAGCGGCTCGAGCTTTTCAAACGGAACGGAGTCGGTCTGCGGATCGAAATCGTAGAGATTGCCGAGCGCGTTCTTGAACAGTTTATTGCGAATCTCGCGGTAGTTTTCCGCGACGCGCAGCATCAGTGTTTCCGATCCGACGACGTCTTCACGGAAGTCAACCGAAGCGGTCCAGAGACGCACGATCTCCCCGCCGAGGCGGTTGGCGATGTCCACCGGGTCGACATCATTGCCGCGCGATTTTGACAGGGCCTGGCCCTTTTCGTCGAGCGTCCAGCCGGGCGTGACCACACCGCGATACGGAGGCGTGGCGTGCGTGCCCATGGCGCAGAGCAGGGAAGACTGGAACCACCCGCGGTACTGATCGCCGCCTTCGAGGTAAAGATCGGAGGGCCAGGGGTATTCGGGTTCGTCCGCAATCAGCGCGAGATAGCTGGCTCCGGATTCGAGCCAGACATCGAAGATGTCGGTTTCCTTTTCGAACTTCGTGCCGCCGCATTGCGGGCACTTGGTTCCGGTGGGAACAATGGTGTCGGGTTCGTTGGTAAACCAGACATCGGCTCCCGAGCGGGCGAACGCCTCCACGACCTTGCGATTAATGGCATGGTCGTTGAGCGGCTTGCCGCAGCTTTCGCAGAGAAAAACGGCGATCGGAACGCCCCACACGCGCTGGCGTGAGATGCACCAGTCCGGCCGCGTTTGAATCATGTTCGATAACCGCTCTTCTCCCCAGGCCGGATCCCATTTGACGTTCTTGATCTCGGCGAGCGTGCGCGTGCGCAGGGTGTCGTCTTTGGCATTGGAGTTGCCGCCGGGCATGGGCGTTTCCATGGAAATAAACCATTGTTCGGTGGCACGGAAGATCACGGGATTGTGGCAGCGCCAGCAGTGCGGATACGAGTGCTCGGTTTTTTCCGTGTGCAGCAGGGCACCGCGGCTCTTGACCAAGTCGATGATGGGCTGATTGGCGTCCCAAACGCGCTTGCCGTCGTACTCGGGCAGGCCGTTGCGCAGGATGCCTTTTTCGTCGACGTTGCTGGTGGCGTCGAGGCCGTACTTGACGCCGGTGGCGAAGTCTTCAGCACCGTGCGAGGGCGCCGTGTGGACGACTCCCGTTCCCGTGTCCATAGTGACGTAGTCGGCGAGCACGCCGAGAACTTTGCGGTCGAGGAACGGATGCCGGAAGTTGAGGCGCTCGAGCTTGCGGCCAGGGAAGTGAGCGAGTTCGCGCGGGTTCGCGATGCCGCATTTCTCGGCGGCGTCTTTCGCAAGCCTGGAGGCAACGATGTACACCTCGTTGCCTGATTCCAGCGCTACGTATTCCTCGTCGGGATGGAAGGCGACGGCCATGGAAGCGGGCAGCGTCCAGGGAGTCGTGGTCCAGATGATGGTGAACAGTTTCTTGCCGGCAAGCGCGGCGTCGAGTTTTGCCGGATCGTCGAGCAGCGCGTACTTGACCCAGACGGTCGAACTGGTATGGTTTTCGTATTCGACTTCAGCTTCGGCGAGAGCAGTCTCGTCGTGCATACACCAGTAGACGGCGCGCAGGCCTTTGTAGACGAATCCGTTTTCGTAGAACGAGAAGAAAGCTTGTAGTACCACCGACTCGTAGAGCGGCGTCATGGTGGCGTACGGCCGTTCGAAGCGGCCGAAAACGCCGATGCGCTTGAACTGCTGGCGCTGCAGGTCGAGGAATTTCTGTGCGTATTTGCGGCACTCGGCGCGTACGTCGGTGGGGTGCATTTCGAGCTTCTTGCCGCCGAGTTCCTTGTCAACCTTGATTTCGATGGGCAGGCCGTGGCAGTCCCATCCGGGGACGTAGGGGGCGTCGAAGCCGGACATGGTTTTGGACTTGACGATGAAATCCTTGAGGCACTTGTTCATGGCCGTGCCCAAATGGATAGGTCCGCTGGTGTAGGGCGGGCCGTCGTGCAGGATGTACTTCTTCTTTCCCTGGCGGGCTTGGCGAATGCGCTGGTAGAGTCCCATTTGCTCCCAGCGCTCGAGCATTTTGGGCTCATTCTGGGGCAGCCCTGCCTTCATGGGGAAGCCGGTTTTGGGCAAATTGATGGTGGATTTCAGGTCCGTCGGCACTCGCAAGGTTCTCCCAACTGATTGAATCTTTTCATTATATAGGGAGCGCGGAAGTACAGGTCTATTCGGGCGGCGGTTCCGGGAACGAATTCTAAAAGTACTGTTCCCCTCCTGCAAAAAGCGTGTACAATTTTTACCAGATTGGAACCTGCGCGCATCTAACTGACAGGGAGACGTTTGGGCGGGCAGGTTCGTCCGCTTGAGAGGCAATTTTTTTTGTCGGCCCTGAGAAGCGCTCGCGCATCTAAATCAGCGATCGCCTGTACCGTCAACTTGGGGTTAGTGCTCGGGAAGCTATGGCAGAACTTGAAACACTTCAGAATGCGCCAGCGATGGGTCCAGAGCCCGAGCTGAATCTTCTCCTGCAGAATCAGACTCTGGACGAGCCGATATGGAAGTCTCTGTTTCGCAACATTGACGACTTCTTCTTCCCCAAGAAACTTCCTCCGCTGGTCTTGACTTCGAAGCCCGTCCCGGTGCGCGACATCTGGGGCTTCTACAACTACAAAGGACGGGGAGCCGCGGGGTCAACGGTTATCCATGTGCTGGCGCTGGCAGCCATCATCGCTGGTACCTACGTGGGCCGGAGGATTATCGTCAACCAGCCGAAGGAGACCGTGGTGTTGATTGCGCCCGACGATATTCCTCCTCTGCCAGCCTCAAAGACCATGAGCGGCGGCGGTGGTGGTGGCGGCGATCACGATAAATTACAGGCATCGCAGGGCCGTTTACCCAAGCAGTCGATGCAGCAGATCACTCCGCCCATGGCGGTAGTGCGAAACCAGGAACCAAAGCTTGAAGTTCCGCCGTCGATCGTAGCTCCACCCTTGCCCTCGCCCAACCTGCCCGACCTGGGCGATCCGATGTCGCATTTGCCGTCGGTGGCTTCGAATGGAACTGGTTCTAGCGGTGGCATTGGCACTGGCAGCGGCGGCGGTGTCGGTTCGGGCGAGGGTCCCGGATACGGCCCTGGTCACGGCGGCGGCACCGGAGGTGGAGCGTTTCGCGTGGGCGGCGGCGTTTCGAGTCCAAAACCGGTTTATGCCCCGGACCCTGAGTACTCGGAGGAAGCCCGCAAAGCCAAATTTCAGGGTACTTGCGTGCTCTGGCTGGTGGTCGGTCCGGACGGCAAGCCGCGCGACATCCGGGTAGCTCGCACTTTAGGATTGGGCCTGGATGAAAAGGCCATCGAAGCTGTGAAAACCTGGCGATTCGAGCCGGGTATGAAAGATGGCAAGCCAGTGGCCACGATGGTTAACGTCGAAGTCACTTTCCGCCTGTACTGACCCCCGCTGTAAGAAGCTCGCGTAGGGGCAAGTGCGCTGACCTGCCCAGCCGCGCGAAAGCACGGCTGTGGTGGCAGCGAAAAAACTGGTCGAAAACGAAAAAAAACACACCTCAGGCGCTAAAGGGCAGGATATTTTCGGCGATTTGCGGCACGAGTAAACTCGTGCCCTTCCCAAAACCGGCGCGAGTTGACAGTCTTCCCGCCGCCTACTCCTTCAAATCCACGTGCACGACATCTTCTACCGCAAGCCCGAGGAACCGCGTTCCCATTTTCTTGAATTTCTCCGCCGAATCGGTGGCGAAGAACTTGAGTTGGGGAATGCCTCTGGTCTCAAGCTTCAGTTCGCGCTCCAGTTGGCGCGCCACCTGCAGCGCAGTCGACTCGGCCGAGTCCACGATGGCGATGTGCTCCGGCGCCACTCGGCGCAAAAGGGGCTTGATCAGGGGATAGTGGGTGCAGCCGAGCACCAGCACGTCGGCATCCTCTGCATCGCCTGAAAACGCTTCCGACAAATAAATCTTCGCCACCTGCTCGGTGACCGGATGCTCCACCCAGCCTTCTTCGACCAGCGGCACAAACAGAGGACAAGCCTTCTCGCGCACGGCGACGTTGCGTGCTTCGAGCGCCCGCCGGTAGGCATGGCTGCTGATGGTGGCGTCGGTGCCGATGACGACCACGTTCCGCTTCCGGCTGGCCGCCGCCGCCGCCTCGGCTCCCGGCTCAACCACGCCGATTACTTCCACTCCCGCCGCCGCTTTGATCTCGTTGAGTGCCAGCGCGGTCGCAGTGTTGCAGGCGATCACCAGCAGTTCTGCTCCCTGATCCTGCAAATAGCGAACCGCTCCAACCGCGTAATGCGCTACGGTAGCCGCTGACTTCGACCCGTAGGGCAGGCGAGCGGTATCGCCGAAGTAGAGATAGCTGGCGTCGCGGACGTGGTTGACGAGCGCGCGCAGCACGGTGAGGCCACCCACACCTGAGTCAAAAACGCCAATAGTCGGCCTGCGTGAATTGGGCACAATGGACAGAGTTTAACCTTCCGCGGTGGTCGGACCAATGACGGACCGGATGGCGGAGATTCGATTGGCCGGAAAACCTCCCTGGCGGGCATGTTCGCGGACCATCTCTTCGTTGGGTGCAATGTAGACGCAGTAGATCTTGTCGTCGGTGACGAAACTTTCAAGCCATTGCACCTGCGGACCAAGCTTCTGCAGAACGCCGCAGGATTTCTGCGAGATCGCCTGCAGTTGCTCTGGGGTCAATTTGCCGGCGCCGGGTATTTCGCGCTCGATGACATATTTCGGCATGGTGGGCTCCTGCGGTTGAGGTCTGACTGCTGCAACCACGAATCCGGATTCTAGCACTGCCCGAAGTTCCGCAGACACCACAATTTTTCTACCGCGAGGCGGCGCGTTCTTTTGGCGTGGAGTCGACATCCTCAAACGAGAATGCGATGGAAACATTCGGATACTCCTTTCTGCCGACCTCAACGTAGGGATACACGAAATAGTTCAGCGGCGGACCGTCCTGTGCGGGCTTGAGTTTCAGGTCGCGTCCTTCGGTGAACTGCACCCGATTCACGTCGTGCGCGCCGAAAAAGTAATCGTGCTTTTCCGGATGCTTCCAGGCTTCCGAAATGTCTACCGGGACCCAGCCGGTCGAATCCAGATAAAACTCTGCCCAGCAGTGGTATCCGGGAATCTCGGCGGAGTGCTTATCGGCAGGAAGTGGAAAGCCGATCTGAAAACGCGCCGGAATTTTCTCTGACCGCGCCATTGAAATAAAGACCGAGTGAAAATCGGTGCAGTTGCCATGCTTCGAATTGCAGGCCCAGAGCGTGTCGCCGTGTCCCCAACCCTCTCCGGTCTTGTCATATTTCATGCTGTGGAAAACGTATTCGTAAATGTCGCGCGCTTTTTCGAGCGGTGTGGTGGCGCCTTTGGTTTCCTGCTCGGCCAGTTGCGCCGGGAACTCCTGTCACCGGCACCAGTCGGTCCGCCTCAAGAAATCGCGCCAACTCGACTCGCGGCACTTTTGCGGATGGCGTGTCAAGCAGCGGCTTTCCGTTTACCAGGACAACATGCTCTTTCCGCACCACGTCGTAATCCACGGAGAACTTGTACTCACCCTTGTCTGCTTTCGCCGTCTCCGCGTAGAGAACCTCGTTCCCATATTCCGACTGGCGAACCTGCCTGAGCGGCAAGTCGCCACTTTTGGAAGTGACCCTCACATCCTGGAAAACGTCGGAGTGGGCCAGCGGAATCCAGATCCGTACCCGTTCGCCGGGGCTGACATTTTTCACCGTGAACACGTAGTGCAAATTGAAATGGCGCTCCTTCTGAGCGAGAGTCGGCTGGGCAAAAGCCGGCAGAAACGACAAGACAAGCAGCAAGAAAAGCAGAGATTGGCGCAGCATGAGGCATCCTTTCGAGGACAGATCGCTTTTTTTGAGCAGTGCTTACTGAGCAGGGAAACGGCCGACGGACGTTTTAGGCGGGACTATCGTCAAGTAAAACCGCGGCCGGAGAGTTGAGGCAGGCAGCGCATGGTTCGGGATATGCTCTGAGTATAGTTTCGCAAGTCTGCCTGTTGAGGCGGCGCGCTGTCAAATTCAGAATTCCGCCGGAGTTGCCTCACCCAACCTCCGCCCGTTATCCTTCAGGCCATGCCCAGTACTCTGGTGGAATGCGTACCGAATTTTTCCGAAGGCCGCGACGCGGCCAAAGTTGACGCCATTATCGAAGCCATGAAAATCCCCGGAGTCTATCTTCTCGACCGCGAGATGGATTCCGACCACAACCGCTGCGTCATCACGCTGGTAGGCGAACGAGAAGCCATTCAGGAAGCGGCCATTCGCGGCGTAGGGAAAGCTGCCGAGTTGATCGACCTCACCAAACATCAAGGCGCGCATCCGCGCATGGGCGCAGCCGACGTCGTGCCGTTTATCCCGATTGACGGGGTCACCATCGAAGACTGCGTCGCCATGGCGCGCCACGTTGGAGCCGAAATCGCAAAGCGCTTCCAGATTCCGGTTTATCTCTATGAGGCCGCTGCAGCCACGCCCGAACGCCAGAACCTGGAGAATATTCGCCGCGGCCAGTTCGAAGGCATCCGCGCGGAAATTGCCACCAATCCCGCGCGCAAGCCTGATTTCGGCGAACCTCGCGTGCATCCGACGGCTGGGGCCACCGTTGTCGGCGCGCGCAAATTTCTCATTGCCTATAACGTCTTCCTGAATACGCCGGACGTTGATATCGCCAAGAAGGTCGCGAAGGCGGTGCGCGCTTCGAATGGCGGCCTGCGCTTCGTCAAGGGCGCTGGATTCCTGGTGCGCGGCATGGCTCAGGTCTCGATGAACCTGACCGACTTCGAACAGACTCCCATCCACCGCGTCTTCGAATACGTAAAACGCGAGGCCGCGCGCTACGGCGTCATCCCAGTCTCCAGCGAGATCGTGGGACTTATTCCAAAGAAGGCGCTCGAGCAGGCAGCGGAATGGTTCCTGCAAGTAGAAAATTTCGACTCCTCGCTGATTCTGGAAAACCGCCTGACCGCCGTGATGGGAGGAAAGATGGCCGTCGGTGGGCTGCGCGCCGGGGTCGAACCTTTCATTGAACAACTGGCCGCTCCCACGGCGACTCCCGGAGGAGGCAGCGCCGCTGCCGCTAGCGGCGCCATGGCCGCGGGACTCGCAAGCATGGTCGCGTCCATGTCACGCGGCAAAAAGGCGTATCTGCAGTACGAAAGCCAGCTCAGCGAAGCCATCGCCCGGCTTGGCCAGCTTCGCGAGGAACTTAAGGTTGCGATCGACGCTGATGCCGCGTCCTACAATTCCGTGATGAAGGCCTACAAGTCGGCCAAAGAATCTTCGGACGGCGATGCCGCGATTGGCGCGGCTCTCAAACAAGCAACCAGCGTTCCTCTGGGCGTTGCCGAAAGAGTCGTTGAAGTGGCGAAGATCGCCGCCGCGTTGAAGCCAATTACCAACCCCAACATGAAATCCGATCTGACGACGGCGATTGCTCTGGCAAAAGCCGCACTCGAAGGCGCGCTGGCGAATGTCGAGATCAATCTGGATTCGCTGAAGGATGAGGGGTTTGTGAGCGAGACGCGGAAACGGGCGCTCGCTCTGAGGGTGTAACCGTGCTGAGAAAATCGATCCTCGCGCTGATGATTGTCGTCGGGGTTGCTGCCATTGGCAGTTTGTTTATTAACCCACTGCGTTATTCCCGTCAAGACATCAAGTCCTGCTTTGACGATGCTGGGGGACTTAAGGTGGGGGCTCCAGTTCGGATTGCCGGAGTGGAAATCGGGACCGTGCGCAGCGTTCGAGCCAATCCACAGGACAGAAGTTGCCCAGCGGAAGTCGAAATGGCTCTGACTACGACCTACAAAGTGAGGATTCCGCAAGATTCGATTGCCGGAATCGATACCGAGGGGCTACTTGGAGAAGCCTATCTGAGTATCGACACGACGCAAGCATCAGGTGCACCCATCGAGAACTACGGTTACCTGAAAAGTAAACCCAGCAAGAACGCCCTGTCCCCCGGAGACCAGCTCAGAGCGGCAGACGCATTGATCCGTTTAGTTAAGGCGTTGAAAGAAACAGAGAAAGAAGTCCCTAACAGTAGCCCTCCTGCCCGTCCACCAAGCCGCTAGTCGTTCATCTTTCCACGCAAGCTACCCCGGTTCGACCGTTCTAAGACCGAGCGCGGAGGACGCACTTTAGTTACCGCCATGCCTCACGGATTTAGGGACTAAAATGGTCTCAGAACAGCTTAAACACCGTCAAAGGTCGCCAACGCAGGCTTTGCGGTTTGCATCTAAACCGTGCAGACTCGTTTTGAGGAATTCGTTTTTGAGGAAATTTATGAAGAATTTGTTTTTCGCGGCTTTGCTTTTGTGCACGACGGCTGGCTATGCCATGCCGATCGCCTCATCGGCACGTTCCATGGTGCCTTCCGAAGTTCAGCAGATGTTCGGCATCGACTACCGCGCGCTCAAGGATTCTCCTACCGCACAGGCGCTCAAAGAAAAAGTTCTGCCCGAAAACGTGAAGGAATCCGAGACCGCCCTGAAGCGTATCGGCATTGACGTCGAGCGCGATCTCGACCAGCTCGATGTCGCCTCGTTCCGGACGGAGAAGAAGGGTGTTCAGACCGTCTACATCGCGCAAGGGTCCTTCTCGGCCAAGGCCGTTCTCAAGAAATTGAAGGTGAAAAAGATCGCGGCCACCAAATACGGCACCGCGAGCATTTATCCGATGGAGAGCGGTCTGGTGATGACGTTTCTGGACGACAACACACTGGCCTTTAGCGATGAGGCAGGGTTGCACAGCGCGCTCGATACCCGCGACGGCAAGCGCACGTCGCTCGATTCCAATCCGGTGATGACGGAGCAGATGTCGGCGGTTGATAGTGAGCCCGTGTGGAGCATCCTCGACCAGAAGGGAACCCAGGCCATGATGTATTCGGCGATGGGCGATGCCGCCAAGGTTGCCGACTACGAGACCATCAAGAAACGCATTCTGGCTTCCCGCTACACCATGAACTTTTCGAGTGGAGTGAATTTTGATTTAAGCGTGCTCACGGCCGATTCGATGACAGCAGCGACGCTTTCCACGATCGTAAAGGCCGGCATGCTCTACAAGAAGCTCAACGCCAGTCCGGTCGAGAAGACTGCCATTGATGCCACCACCGTCGATTCCGACAGCTCGAACGTGCAGATTCACTTCAAGAGCGACGACCAGAAGTTCCAATCATTGATGAGCTCGCCGTTGTTCGCGGCCATTTCGCACTGACGTTTCGCGCAAATCCGAAACGAAAAAACGTCCCGGATATCTCCTCCGGGACGTTTTCTTGTTTGCTGATCTTGACCGAGCAATTTAGGATCTGGCTTGCGGCAAATCATGCAGAACATGAAAGTTCTAGTTACGGGTGGAGCAGGCTACATCGGCAGCGTGGTTGCTGAGGAGCTATTGCAGGCAGGGCACCAGGTTGTCGTCTTCGATAACCTGAGTCGCGGCTATCGTCAGGCAGTGCCGAAGAACGCTGAACTGATCGTAGGCGAATTGGCGGACCGCCATCACCTTGACCAGGTGTTCCGATTGCGCGGGATCGAAGCCGTCATGCATTTTGCGGCGCTGATCGAAGCGGGCGAGTCGATGAAGGCTCCGGAAGAATTTTTCCGCAACAACACGGCGAATGCGCTGACGCTGCTTGAAGCGATGTTGGCCGCTGGGGTCAAACGTTTCGTTTTTTCGTCGACGGCCGCGCTGTTTGGCAATCCCGACCGCACTCCGATTGGGGAGGATGATCCCATCCATCCAACGAATGCCTACGGTGAATCGAAGCTGCTGGTGGAGCGCATGCTGGCCTGGTTCCACCAGATTCACGGCCTGCGCTATGCCAGCCTGCGGTATTTCAATGCTGCCGGCGCTTCCCGTCCAGACAAAGGGGAAGCGCACCAGCCGGAGACGCATCTCATCCCGCGGATTCTGCAAGTCGCCCTCGGCCGCGCGGAACACGTGAACATTTTCGGGACAGACTATCCGACGCCCGATGGCACCTGCGTCCGCGATTACATCCACGTCAGCGATCTGGCGCGGGCGCACCTGCTGGCGCTCGATGCCTTGGAGGATGCGCGCGAGAATTCCAGTCCGCTCATCTATAACCTGGGAAACGGGCAGGGATTCAGCGTGCGCCAGGTCGTCGAAGTGGCGCGGGAGGTTACCGGGCATGCCATCCCGGTGATCGAATCGCCTCGCCGCGCTGGAGATCCAGCAGCGTTAATTGCCGGCTCGGAAAAAATTCGTCGCGACTTGGGCTGGCAGCCGAAATTTCCGAATTTGAAAACGATCGTTGAAAGCGCGTGGCAGTGGCATCGCACTCATCCAGACGGATACGCGAGATAATTTTTCTGACTGGGCAGCCCGGGATTATCTCCTGCCCCCCGCGCCGTGAACGGATGGCGCGAAAAATTCTGAATCGCGGGATCGAAGTTATGCGTCCAAGCCCCTATCGAAGCTTGTTGACCGTTGGAATTGGTCAACCTGGAATGCAAATCACTATGTCAAGTCGGCATCTTTCCGCGATGTGCGTCTGCGCTTGTTGTTGTTGCGTGTGCGTGTGCACTGGCGCGGGGAGGCTGCCGACCTAAAGTAACTCTTTAAATACCGGCACTTATAACCCATCGCCAGATCAAGCTGGCGGTGGGTTTTTGTTTTTTGGGGCTCAGACAGCGTGGGGGAAACAGTCCGGGGTGACCGACTATGACGAACACAGCCACAGAAACCAAGGCGCAGAGAGTCGAGCGACTTAAGCGCGCCAAGAATCCATGGGAAGGCCTGGAGGAAATAAGGCGCTTCGCGCGCGAGGGGTTCGAGTCCATTCCGCCGGAGTGGCTGGGGACCTACTTTCGCTGGTGGGGCGTGTACACGCAGGGCGATGGAGCGGGCGTAACCGGCGGCCAGGGCGGGGAAGGCCGGGCTCTGCAACGCTTCATGGTGAGAATCCGTATCCCCAACGGTCTGCTGCGCTCCGAACAACTGCGAACCATTGCCGACCTCGCCCGCCGCTATGCGCACGGCATTGCCGACATCACCGTACGCCAAAACATTCAGTTGCACTGGGTCACGATCGAGGCGCTTCCGGATCTGCTTGAAGCGCTCGGACGCGTGGGATTGAACACGACGAGCGCTTGCGGCGATGTCACGCGAAATGTCACTGGATGCCCGGTCGCGGGGGTGGACGCGGACGAGATTTGCGATGCTTCGCCCTTAGCGCTGGAAGCGTCGCGAATGCTGGCAGGGAATGGCGACTTTTACAACCTTCCCCGAAAATTCAAGATTTCGATTACGGGATGCCGGGTGTGGTGCCCGTATCCGGAGATTAATGATGTTGGGTTGACGGCAGCGACGCGCACGCTGGGCGGAACGCCCGAAACGGGTTTTTCCTTGCGAGTTGCCGGAGGGCTCTCCACCGAACCGTACCTGGGAGCGCGATTAAACGCGTTCGTCGGTTGGCACCAGGTTTTGCCCGCCATTAAGGGGATTGCCGAGCTGTTTCGCGACTCAGATGTGTTGCGGGAACATCGCGAGCGGGCGCGGCTGAAATTTCTTTTCCTGCGGCATGGGTGGACGGCAGAGAGTTTTCTGGACGAACTACAGCGGCGGATTGGATTTGAATTCGATCCTGCGGTCGAGGAAACGCCACCCGCGGATGTTTATCGCGACCACGTCGGAATTCATCCGCAGAAGCAACCGGGCTACAGCTACGTGGGAGCGGCGGTGCTCCGCGGGCGAATTATGGCGGAGCAGATGCACGCCGCTGCCGATCTCGCCGACCGCTTCGCAGGCGGCGAACTGCGTACGACCAACATGCAGAACCTGCTCATCGTGAACGTCCCCCGGTTGAATGCGGAGGACTTGGCCAAGGAACTGGATGGCATTGGGTTGCGCGTAGGCGGCTCGTCTTTTTTTCGCGGCACCATAGCGTGCAGCGGAACGGAATTCTGCAAGCTCGCGATCACGGAAACCAAGAGCTTTTCCCGCTGGCTGGTGGAAGAACTGGAAGAGCGCCTGCCCGGATTCGATCAGCACCTGAAGCTGCACGTTACGGGATGCCCGAACAGTTGCGGACAGCACTGGATTGCCGACATCGGCATCGACGGCAAAAAGATGAAGGTCGATGGGCGCCTGGTCGATGCGTATTACTTCTGCCTGGGCGGCGCGCTCGGACTGCATCAGGCGACGGCACGGCCCGTGGGATATCGCTGCCTTGCGACCCAGGTTCCGGATGCGATCGAGAGATTGCTGCGGCATTATCTCGCGGCGCGTACGGCGGGTGAGAACCTGCGGCAGTTTTTTGCCCGCCACACCGACACGGAGTTGCGGGAGTTCCTGGCGGGCGAGGTCGTGGACGCGGTCCCGCGCGAGATGCCCGCGGCCAGTGCCGCCGGATCTGAAAGTCTGGCGCAATTGGCTGGAGGAGACGGTGACTAGCCTGTTCCCAATGTTCATGAAGCTCGCGGGGAAGCCGTGCCTGGTCGTGGGCGCGGGCAAAGTCGGCGAGCCCAAGATCGGTGGGCTTATCGACACCGGTGCACATATCCAGGTGGTTGCGCTCACGGCTGGCGAACAAGTCCGTGCATGGGCCAGCGCAGGGAAGATCAATTTGGATCTGCGCTCTTTCCTGGCGACTGACCTCGACAGCAAGTATCTCGCCGTGGTGGCAACGGCTTCGCGCCGGCTGAACGAACTCATTCATCGCGAGGCGCAGCGACGCGGAGTGCTGTGCAACGTGGCGGATGTTCCGGAGTATTGCGATTTCTTTTATCCCGCGGTGGTGCGGCGCGGAGACCTGCAGATTGCGATTTCGACCAATGGGCAAAGTCCAGCCCTGGCGCAGAAACTGCGGCGGCTACTGGAACGGCAGTTTGGAGAGGGATACGCGGAGTGGGTTCGGCAGCTGGGCGAGACTCGACGGCTCATTCTCGCCAGCAATCTCGATCAGGACTGCAAGTGGGAGTTGCTGCACTCCCTGGCAAGCCGGGAAGCGTTCGAAGCGGCGCTGGCCAAGGTTCCACAGCTACGCGAAGGAATGATTGTGAAAAGAGAGGGAGCATGACAGGAAAAGTCTATCTGGTGGGCGCGGGGCCGGGCGATCCAGAGTTGTTGACGTTGAAAGCGCTTCGGCTGCTGCGAAACGCCGACGCCGTTCTGCACGACGACCTGGTTGCGCCGGAGGTCCTGGAGTTGATTCCGTCGACCGCCCAGATTCATAACGTGGGCAAACGCTGCGGGAAAAAGAAAATCCTGCAAGGGGAGATCAACGGTTTGATGGTTGCGCTGGTGGCATCCGGTCTGAAAGTTGTGCGGTTAAAGGGTGGGGATCCGCTGATTTTCGGACGCGCCGGGGAAGAGATCGAATGCTTGCGCCGCAACAAAATTGCTTTCGAGATTGTTCCGGGCGTGACTTCGGCTCTGGGAGCGGCCGCTGCGGCACAGATTCCGCTGACGGATCGGCGAACGTCGTCGGCGCTAGTGCTGGTCACTGCCCATCGAGCCTCGGAACGCCGCCCTTCGGGAGAAGGCGCTGCCGAGAAAGATGACTCCGACTGGAGCAAGTTTGTCGCGTGTGGAGCGACGCTCGTGATGTACATGCCGGGGCAGAATTACTCGGACATTGCCAGAAGGCTGACGGCTGCCGGGGTAGCTGGTGAGACACCCTGCGCTATAATCTCGCGCGCCACCACCCGTTACCAGCGAACCTATCGCACGACTGTGCTGGACCTGCATCGCGCGCCACAACTGGCGTCGCCAACGCTGCTGGTCGTTGGCAAAGTCGTGCGGTTGGCCGATGCTGCCGCGATGGCGGCGGAATTTGTCGCGCCCGAAATGCTTTTCAAAACAGCCCTGTCGCAAGAAACGCACCCACGAGTGAATGAGGATACGATTGCGTGAAAGACAAAATTGCAGAAGTGCAGTTGACGGCAGAGAGTTGGAATCCGCAGCGTGTGCTGTCCTGGGCGTTTGAAACCTTTGGCAATGAAGTGGCCATTTCGTCGGCGTTTGGCGCCGAGGGCATGGTGGTGATTGATATGGCTTCGCGCTTACGCAAGGACTTTCGCCTTTTCACCATTGATACCGAATTCCTGTTTCCCGAGACCTACAGCTTGATGGACCGGATCGAGCAAAGATATGAAATCAAAGTCGAGCGAGTGTTTTCGGCGCTCTCGCCCGAGGAGCAGGAACGTGTTCACGGAACGGCGCTTTGGGCCCGCGATCCCGACCAATGCTGCAACCTGCGGAAGGTCGAGCCGCTCCGCCGCAAGCTGAGCGAATTAGACGCCTGGATCACTAGTATCCGCCGCGACCAGACCTCATTTCGCAAGAACGTCCGCAAAATCGAGTGGGACGTGAAGTTCGGGCTGGTGAAGGTTAATCCGATCGCCGACTGGTCAGCAAAACAAGTTTGGCGCTATCTCCACGAACACGGCGTGCCTTATAACTCTCTTCATGATCAGAATTATCCGAGCATCGGTTGCACACATTGCACACGGGCCATCCGACCGGGCGAAGATCCGAGGGCGGGACGCTGGCCGGGCACGAGCAAGACGGAGTGCGGTCTGCACGCGATTGAGCCAATGCGGTCATCGCCCGAAGCGGACGTGTAGGGGCCATGAGGCCTGCTTAGTCTTCTGAATTGATTGTCCTGCCAACTGTCTGTAAGCATCTCTGATAAGATTCACCCTTTCGTTAGTTATTGCGAACCGCTGCCAATTCAACGGGCGCAGGGACTGATCGAACGATCATGATTCTGGCCGGGGACATCGGAGGCACTAAGTGCAACCTGGGGTTGTTTCAGCCAGAAGGGCGTGTTCTTCGTTCCGTCTTCCAGCGCCGTCTCGCAACCCAGGACTACACTGGATTCGAACATCTCATCGAAGCTTTCCTCCAACAAGCGGCAGATAAAGACGCAAGCGGGCCGGCAATCGACGCCGCGGGGTTCGCCGTGGCGGGCGCGGTGGTCGAGGGACAGCGCTACTCCGAAAACCTGCCTTGGGAGCTCGACCCCTCAGCGCTTACCCGAAAGCTGAACCTGAGCAACATACAATTGTTGAACGACCTCATCGCCACCGCTCTGAGTCTGGAACGGCTGCCTGCGAAAGACTTTGTAACGCTGAACCCCGGAGTCCCCGGGCATCATGCGACCAGAGGCGTGATTGCGGCGGGAACCGGGTTGGGAGAGGCTCTTCTTTTCTGGGATGGCGAAAAGCATCGCGTCGCGCCAGCCGAAGGAGGACAAGCGGATTTTGCACCACGCACGGAACGTGAGTTGCAATTGCTGAGCCATTTAAGGTCGCAGTTGCCGCATGTGTCGTGCGAGGAGATTGTCTCCGGGCGGGGCTTTCGCAGAATTCACGAATTTCTGAATCCTGCGGTTCGTCATGCGTCGTTCGAATCTCCAGAGGGCAATGCCGCGAGCGAAATTACGCAGCGGGCATTTGCGAAGTCCTGCGCCGTTTGCCAAGAGACGCTTGATTTTTGGACTGAAATCTATGCTGCGACGACGGGAAATTTCGTGTTGCATACCATGGCGGTTGGTGGCGTCTACATCGCGGGCGGCATCGCGGCAAAGATCCTGCCCAAGCTTCAGGAGGACGCCTTCTTCAAGGTTTTCTGTGGGGCGGGCAAACTGGCAGCGGTGCTGGCGCGCGTCCCGATATCGGTGGTCGTGAATGATGACGCCCCGATGTTGGGAGCTGCTTATCAGGCCTTGAGCAGCTTGATTCAGCCATGATCGCCGGCTTTAACTGGGCGCGGCGCAAAAGCAGGTCCTTCGCTTCGCTCAGGATCACAATTTGATCGACTTCTGCTGGTAAAGACGAAAGGGCTGGCACTGTGGCAAACGACGAAAAAGCTGGTTACAACCGATTCCTGCTGCTGGTCGCAGGGCTTGGCGGACTGCTGTACGGCGTGGATGTGGGCATTATTGCGGGAGCATATCCATATCTGGAGGCCACGTCCGGGTTCAACGCGGGCCAGCTTTCCTTCGTGGTCGCGGCCGTGCTCCTGGGCAGTGTGATCTCGACCTTGTTTGCCGGTGCCCTGGCGGATTGGATGGGGCGCAAGCCTCTGATGATCCTCAGCGGGCTGCTCTTTGTCTGTAGCATTCCCATCATTGCGCTCTCGCATGGCTATGAGCCGCTGGTGCTGGGCCGCCTGCTGCAGGGCATCAGTGCCGGCTTGATCGGTGTCGTGGTCCCGCTTTATCTGGCGGAATGCCTGGCGGCGGCGAGCCGCGGCAAGGGGACGGGAATTTTCCAGTGGCTGCTGACGCTTGGGATTGTGACGGCGGCCATCGTGGGCATGTATTTCAGCCGCCGCGTCGAAGAAGTGGCGAGGTTGGGCGATGCCGCGCGCCTCCTCGCTTTCAAAGACACTGCCTGGCGCAGCATCTTCTGGGTTTCGCTGCCTCCCGGTGTACTGTTCGTGATCGGTGGCTTCATGGTGTCGGAATCTCCGCGCTGGCTGTTTCTGCGCGGGAAACGGGATGCGGCCTACGCGGCACTTCTGCGCTCTCGCACCAACCAGCAAGCGGATGTTGAGCTGGCGGAGATGGAACAAGTCGCAGCCGCAGAAAAAGCGAAAACCTCAACCGGGGCCAAGGTTAGGGAGTCGCTCTTGCGCCGCAAGTACGTAATTCCGTTTGTGCTGGCTTGCGTCATTCTGGCGTGCAACCAAGCGACGGGGATCAATTCCATCATCGGCTACAACACCAACATTCTTTTGCAGAGTGGTCTTTCCGACGTTCAGGCGCATTGGGGCTACGTTCTTTTCACCATCGTTAATTTTCTAATGACCATCGGTGGCGTCCTGCTGGTGGATCGCAAAGGACGCAAGTTCCTGCTGTCGGTGGGGACGGCCGGGATTATTCTCTCGCTGATCTGCACCGGCCTACTCTTCCGCCAGACGGAGCGCCTGCGCCTGGATGCTCGAAACTCGGTTCAGTCGATGGTTACGGCGGACCAGAAAGTCACAATCACGTATAACCAGAAGCTGGCGGAGACGTTGCTTGGCGCATCACTCAGCACACCGGGCGGCGCGACCCAGCGGATGGGGAGTCGTCCTACCTCTTTGGTCGTCATCTATTCGTATGGGGACTTCCGCGCTGCAACCACGGCGGCGCGTTCCGACGATACCGCTGCGACCCCGATCCAGATCACGCGTGAGAGCTCGGTGCCCGCCAACAAAGTGGTGGCGTTCTTTTCGAATCCGTTTGGCAATCTCGATGCCGCGCGCCAGGCGCCGCTGCGAATCGACAACGCGCTGATCACACCACTTCCCAGCGTACGCAGTGGAATGCTGGTCGCGATCACGCTTTTCGTGTTCATGGCGTTTTTTGCGATAGGCCCCGGAGTCTGCGTGTGGCTGGCGCTTTCGGAGCTGATGCCGACGCGGATTCGCTCCAACGGCATGAGCATCGCGCTGCTGATCAACCAGGCGGTTTCGACCAGTATCGCTGCCATATTTCTGCCGACGGTCGGCAAGCACGGTTATGCCGCCATGTTTTTTGGTTTTGCCGCCTGCACTGTGGTTTACTTCATAACGGCTGCGGTCTTCCTGCCGGAAACGAAGGGGAAGACGCTGGAAGAAATCGAAGCGCACTTTGAGGGAGCGAGCGCTTAACGCTACGCTGAAATGCTGTTACCTTGATGCTCCTCAGCTATACTATCGAGCACAAGGACTAACCCGATAAAACAAGGCTCCTCTGGGGTTTTGAAGGGACAGGAATGGTGAATTGGCCGCAAGAATCAATACTGGTGACGGGTGGAACCGGATCGTTCGGAAAGAAGTTTGTGGAGATCATGCTGCGCGACTACCACCCGCACAGGCTGGTGGTGTTCAGCCGGGACGAACTGAAGCAGCATGAGATGAGGACATCAGGCTTCGACCATCCCAGCATGCGGTATTTCATTGGAGACGTGCGGGACGTCGAGCGGCTGAAACGGGCGCTGGCGGGCGTGACGCTGGTGGTGCATGCGGCGGCGCTCAAACAGGTGCCGGCTTGCGAGTACAACCCGTTCGAAGCGATCCAGACCAATATCATGGGCGGCCGCAACGTGATTGATGCGGCCATTGATCAGGGTGTGCGCCGCATTCTGGCGCTCTCCACCGACAAGGCGGTGAATCCGATCAACCTTTATGGGGCTACAAAACTGTGCGCGGAAAAAGTGTTTGTGCAGGCCAATGCATACGCGGGCGCGAAGAATACGCACTTCAGCTGCGCGCGCTACGGGAACGTGGTGGGCAGCCGCGGCAGCGTGATTCCGATTTTTGTGGAACAGCGCCGGCGCGGGAAGATCACGATCACCGATCCTCGCATGACCCGGTTCTGGCTGACGCTGGAACAGGGCGTAAAGTTTGTGATCCACTGCCTGGAGCAGATGCACGGCGGCGAGATTTTCGTTCCCAAGATTCCCAGCATGCGGCTGCTGGACCTGGCGGAGACCATCGCTCCCGGATGCCAGGTGGAGACCATCGGGATTCGTCCCGGAGAGAAGCTGCATGAAGTGCTGGTCTCGGAAGACGAGTCGCGGCAAACGCTCGAAACCGAGGACATGTACGTAATTCAGCCGTCGCATCCGTGGTGGAAATCGGAAAACTGGGTGAACGCCAAGCCCTTGCCGGAGGGCTTTCGTTACTCGAGCGACACGAACGAGCGCTGGCTGACGCGGCGCGAACTGGAAGAACTGGTAGCGCCAGAAACCAGCGCCACGGAGGCGCTTCCAACCTCCGCTTAGCATGAGTCCTATATCCACAAAACTGGAAACGCTCGCCATGCATGGGGGTACGCCCGTGCGTGGAAAATTGTTGCCGTACGGGCGGCAAAGCCTGGATGACGCGGATATCCAGGCGGTGGTTGAAGTTCTGAAGTCGGACTGGCTGACCACGGGGCCGAAGGTTGCTGAGTTCGAGGAACGGTTTGCGGCTTGGATCGGGGCGCGGCACGCGGTCAGCTTCAGTTCGGGTACGGCCGCATTACACGGTGCGGCGTTTGCCGCCGGTCTGGGGCCCGGGGATGAGGCGATTACCACCCCCATGACGTTCTGTGCGACCGCCAACTGCATTTTGTACCAGGGCGCAACGCCGGTGTTCGCCGACGTCTCGCCGGACACACTGAACCTTGATCCGGGCGAAGTTTCGAGGAAACTTTCTTCCCGCACGAAAGCTATTCTTGCTGTCGACTACGCGGGACATCCCGCCGCGCTGGATGAATTGGGGGAGCTGGCGAAAACCTGTGGAGCCCTCCTGATTGAAGATGCCTGCCACGCGCTCGGCGCGGAATACCGGGAGAAACGCGTCGGCGGCATTGCCGACATGACCGTGTTCAGCTTTCATCCCGTGAAGCACCTGACCACCGGGGAAGGCGGCATGGTTGCGACCAACGATGCGCGGCTCGCCGAGACGCTGCAGCGCTTTCGCAATCACGGCATCAGCAGCGAAGCGCGCGAGCGGCAGGAAGCGGGCCAGTGGTTTTACGAGATGGTCCTGCTGGGTTTCAATTACAGGTTGACGGATATTGCCTGCGCGCTGGGACTCTCACAACTGAAGAGGCTGGATCCGAACCTGGCGCGACGGCGGGAAATTGCGGCGCGGTACAAGGCGGCCTTCCGGGATTTGTCCGCAATTTTGGTTCCCGCGGTGCGCGACGGCGTCAATCCGGCGTGGCACCTATATCCCATCCGACTCAACCTGGGAAACCTTTCAGTGGGGCGAGGTGAGATTTTTCGAGCGCTGCGGGCGGAAAATATCGGAGTCACTGTCCATTACATTCCAGTCCATCAACATCCGTACTATCGCGAGCGCTTCCAATCCAATGCCAAAGACAGCTATCCCGTGGCCGAAGACGCCTATGAGCGTCTGATCAGCTTGCCTATGTTCCACTCCATGACCGCGCAGGATGTGGAGGATGTGATTCACGCGCTGCGTAAAGTTGTGGGCCATTATGGTCGTTAGTAGCTGGTCGTTAGTCTTTGGTCAGATTCATCGTCGCATCGCGAACGACCAACGACTAACGACCTGCGACGAACGAATGATTTTCCAAGGAGTCAATGTAATCCCATGTCCAGCATTTCCGACTGGGTAGGATATCGGGCTTTGGTGGTCGGTTGCGGGTCTATTGGCCGCCGGCACGCGAGAAATCTAAAGTCGCTTGGGGTGCGGAATCTTGGGCTTTGCGACACCAGTCCCGAAACGCTGAAGCAGTGCCGTGATGAACTGGGCGGGGAAATCTTCGGCGAATACAATGAGGCGCTGCAAAAATTCAAGCCCGATATCGTGCTGATCTGCACTCCACCGGTATGCCACGTGGAGGAGGCATTGGCCGCACTGGAGGCTCAAGCCCACGTTTTCATCGAGAAGCCTCTCTCGCATGAATCGGGCGGAATCCAGGCGCTGATTGCCGAGGCGCGGCGCCACGACCGGATCGTTCAGATCGGGTACAACATGCGGTTTCATCCCGGTTTGAAGATATTGAAAGAGCTGATCGATACGGGAAAGATCGGGCGCGTGCTCTGGCTGAATGTGGAGGCGGGGCAATACCTTCCGGATTGGCGCCCGTGGCAGCACTACCGCGAAAGCTACAGCGCGCGCCAGGAACTGGGCGGGGGCATCATTCTCGATGGTTCTCACGAACTGGATTACATTTGCTGGCTGTTGGGGCGTCCCACGGAAGTGACCTGCCGGGCGGAGCACCTCAGCAGTCTGGACGTGGACGTGGAAGACTCGGCGTGGATCTACCTGAGTTTTCCGGAGCGGCGTCGCGCGGAATTGCATCTGGATTTCGTGCAGCGGGCATACACCCGGAGCTGCAAAGTTGTGGGCGAGGCTGGTACTGCGTTGTGGGATTTCAATCTCCAGGAAGTGCGCTGGTTTTTCGCCGAGAAGCTGGAGTGGAACAGTATCCCGTACAAATTTGAAACCAACGATATGTATTTGGCGGAGATGGTTCACTTCCTGGAATCTCTCGGCAGCAAAACGGGGCCCATGGTTGATCTTGAGCAAGGACGAGATGTGATCCGGGTGGTGGAAGCAGCCAAGAAGTCGTCGGCGGAGGAAAGGCCGCAGCCGCTAAATTGGACGAGCGAACCGAGCGAGGGACCGGTGGTTGCGATCATTCAGGCGCGAATGGGATCGAGGCGGTTGCCGGGCAAGACCTTGGCGGAGATCGAAGGACGTCCAATGTTGTGGCACGTCATACAACGCGTGAAGCGTTCCCGAATGGTGGATCGAGTGGTGGTGGCCACTTCCACCGCTCCGGCGGACGATGCCATCGAAAAGATGTGCCGGGAGAACGATGTCCCATGCCATCGGGGCAGCGAGAACGATGTGCTGGATCGTTTCTACCACGCGGCGCGTGCGGAGAAAGCCGAGCAGGTAGTGCGCATCACGGCCGATTGTCCCTTGATTGATCCCGAAGTGATTGATCGAGTTGTCCGCCGTTTTCAAAGCGGCGATCTTGATTACGCCTCCAATGCCATGGTGCGAAGCTATCCCGATGGACTGGATACGGAGATCTTTTCGTTTTCCGCGCTGGAACGGGCATGGCACGAGGCGGGCAAGACTTCGGAGCGCGAGCACGTGACTCCATACCTGCGTTCAGAAAAGTTTCGCACTGCCAACGTCGAAAACGAGTGGATAATCTTGTACCAACATTACCGGTGGACGGTGGACGAGCCGAACGACCTGGAGTTCATCCGGGCGGTGTACAGGGCTTTTCGCGCACAAGAGAGTTTTGGGATGAAAGATGTTTTGCAATTGATCGAGAAGAATCCGGGATTGGAAAAGATGAATTCGGATATTGTTTCCAACGTCGGATACTACAAAAGCCTTTACGAAGATGCGCGTGCGGCGGCAGCGCCGGGCCGGCCGATTGAAAAATCGAACGCCTGGCTGGAGCGGGCGCAGAAGGTGATTCCCGGCTCTGCGCAGACCTTCAGTAAGGGCTGGAATCAGCACGTCCGCGGTGTCGCGCCCGTGTTTCTGGCGAAGGGCAAAGGTTGCCGGGTTTGGGATGTGGACGGGAATGAATACGTTGACTACATCCAGGGACTGCTGCCGAACATTCTCGGCTACGTGCACGAAGAGGTGAATGCGGCAGTGACGGCGCAACTGGGACAAGGGCACAGTTTTTCGCTGCCGCACCCGCTGGAAGTGGAACTGGCGGAGCGGTTGACCCGGTTCATCCCCTGCGCGGAGAAAGTGCGCTTTGGCAAGAACGGATCGGATGCCACCTCCGGAGCGGTGCGCGCGGCGCGCGCCCTCACCGGACGCGAGCGGATCGCCTGCTGTGGTTACCACGGATGGCAGGACTGGTACATCGGCAGCACCACGCGAAATGCTGGCGTTCCAGAAGCGGTGCGGGCATTGACGCATCCCTTCGTATACAACGATCTGGGATCGCTGCAAAAGCTCTTGAGCGAACACAAAGGCGAGTTCGCTGCCGTCATCATGGAACCGGTGAACTTCTGGCCTCCGGGGGCGCGATTTCTGGAAGGCGTGAGAGATCTGGCGCACGAGCACGGGGCGCTGCTCATCTTCGACGAGATCTGCAGCGGTTTTCATTTTGGGCTGGGCGGCGCGCAAAAAAAGTTCGGCGTGACTCCTGATCTCGCTTGTTTTGGGAAAGCGATGGGCAACGGATTTCCCATTTCGTGCGTGGTGGGAAGAGCAGACGTCATGAAGGTGTTTGAAGACATCTTTTTTAGCTTCACCTTCGGGGGCGAAGTGGCGTCGATGGCGGCGGCCATGAAGGTGCTTGATGTACTGGAAACTACCGACGCGCTAGCTCGCATGGATGCAAATGGGCGCGTGCTGCAGGAGGGATTGAACGCGCTCGCAAAGCAGGCGGGACTGCAGACTCGCGTCAAGTGCATTGGTTATCCCGTTTGGTCGCTGATAAAGTTCCTCGATGCCGACGGCAAAGATAGTTTTCTGGTAAGAAGTCTGTTCACACAAGAGTGCGTAAAACGTGGAGTGCTGCTGTTGACCTCGCATAACATGACGGCAGCGCATGATCCGCTGGCGGTTGAACAGACCCTGCGCGTGTACGCGGACGTGTGCAAAACCGTGTCGGAATGGCTGAGCGCGGCGCATCCTGAAACGCATTTGGAAGGTGAAATGATTCAACCGGTGTTCCGGGTGCGCTGAATTTAAGATGGAACAGAGAGGTTTTCATGCGCGACGGTTCAGGGCCGGGAAATCTGCCCGAAACAAAGCAAAGCGAGAAATGGCGAGGAGAATTTGGCAAGGAATACAGTGAGCGAAACCTTCTGGGCCCGGAGGATCTGGACAAGATCTACCAGCGCAACTACGGAGTGACCCGGACTGCACTCAACCGCCGCTTTCTCGCTGACATTCCACGATCGGTATCGATCCTTGAAGTTGGGTGTAATCTCGGCAACCAGCTGATTCTCCTCAAACAAATGGGATTTGAGAATCTAAGCGGAATTGAGATTCGCGAAGAAATCGTGGAGAAGGCTCATTCTCGGGTCCCCTGGGCGACAGTGATGGAGGGCTCTGCACTCAAGATTCCTTTTGACGACGCGAGGTTTGACTTGGTTTTTACCTCGGGGCTTCTGATCCATATTGCTCCGCAGGATCTCCGAGTCGCCATGAATGAGATCCATCGTTGTGCAAAACGCTGGATTTGGGGATTTGAATATTGTGCGCCGCAGATGACCGAAGTTGTATATCGCGGCCAGGCCGGACTTCTCTGGAAGGCCGACTACGCCCACCTCTACGCTCAGAGCTTCCCTGATCTCGAATTGGTTTTGGAGCAGAGACTGAAATATCTGGAAAACGACAACGTGGATTCGATGTTCCTTCTGCGTAGCAAGGGGCAATAAGGCAAGAAGTGTTCCGGTTCGCAATGTCGGTGCCTTTCCCGAAGCTGTGCATGAGTAGGAAGCAAAGCCTGGAGAATAACGAGTGCAGATGAAGCGTGGCATCCTTCTGGTTCGTGCAGATGCCACCGTGACGTCCGGTACCGGGCACGTGATGCGTTGCCTCGCCCTCGCTCAGGCTTGGCAACATGCGGGCGGAGATGTGATCTTGGCCATGGCAGAGGCTACCGCCGCCATTCGGGAACGGCTTCGATCGGAACAGATAAGGATTGTGGACCTCGAAGCAGATTCTGGCAGCTCCGAGGATGTCCGGGATACCATCGCGGCGGTTCTGCGGCACAATGCCGAATGGCTCGTAGTGGATGGTTACCACTTCCATGCACATTATGTGTCAGAGTTGCAGAATGTCCGTCCACTTTTGGTCATCGATGATAATGGCGAACTCGAATCCTACTCGGCTGACCTCATCCTGAATCAAAATATGCACGCACGAGCGGAAATGTACGCGAAACGAGCGCCGCGAACTCGCCTCCTTCTCGGCCCGCGTTATGCGCTACTCAGAAGCGAGTTTACGAATTACCGGAATTGGACGCGAAAGGTGCCGGAGCGCGGCAAACGAGTTTTGCTTACCATGGGCGGGAGCGATCCCCAGAACCTCACACCGCGCATTCTGTCAGTACTAGCCGAGTTGTCAATTGATGACCTGCGAATTCGTGTGGTCGTGGGCGGCAGTGCGGAAAATGGGGATGGCGTCGCGGAAGAAGCAGAAAAGTTTTCCGACCGAGTCGAAGTGATGTCAAATGTGGCCAACATGGCGGATCTGATGGCGTGGGCCGATCTGGCTATCGCTGGTGCGGGTACCACTTGCTGGGAGATGTGTCTATTGGGCGTGCCAGCGGTCCTGGTGGTTGCGGCCGAGAATCAGCGGTTCATCGCCGAGCATCTGGCAGGGATTGGAGCGGCGGTCAATGCGGGCTCCGCGCAATTGCTCAATTGTTCTTCTCTCGCGCTCATCACGGCCCAGTTATTGGAGAATGGGGACCGGCGGTTCAAGATGTCGGAAGCGGGGAGGCAACTGGTGGATGGCTTGGGCAGCGAGAGAGTACGCGCTGCACTTCTCGGCAGAGAATTGAACTTGCGGATGGCGGGTGAGAACGACTCCCGATTATTGTTCAAGTGGGCAGATGACCCAGTGGCACGCGCGGCGTCGTTTCATTCCGCTGCTATTTCCTGGGACGACCACGTCCGCTGGTTTGCCGAGCGGCTTCAGGATACGCAGTCCGTAATCTACATTGGCGAGAACGCAGCCGGAGAGCCGGTGGGCGTGGTGCGATTCCAGATCAAAGACGAAAATGCAGTGCTCTCGATTAACGTCGCCCCGGAGTTTCGTGGCCAGGGCTGGGGCAGGGATCTGATCGCGTTTTCTACGGGTTCCGTGGTGCGCACACACGCTATAAGGCGAATTCAGGCATTCGTGAGGCCGGACAATCGCGCTTCAGTTCGCTTGTTCGAAGCTATCGGGTTTCGGCCCGCCGGGAGAGAACGAGTAGCCGGCCAGGATGCTTTGTTGTTTACGTGGGAGGGCGGGGCCCCAGCTCATGCCGAGTGAGAGACCATCGACAGAAATAATGATTGCTGGAAGGCGAGTCGGTCCGGGCTGCGGGACCTATGTCGTTGCCGAGCTTTCCGCCAATCACAATCAGAGCTTTGATCAGGCGGTCCGGATTCTTCGCGCCGCCAAGGACGCCGGCGCTGACGCCGTCAAACTCCAGACCTACACGGCCGATACCATCACGCTGCGCAGCGACAAAGAATGTTTTCAGATCACGGGGGGCACGCTGTGGGATGGGCGCACACTTCACGACCTCTACCAGGAAGCGTTTACGCCCTGGGAGTGGCAGCCGAAGCTGAAAGAGATTGCCGGCGAACTCGGAATGCATTTGTTTTCGAGCGCGTTCGACGATAGTGCTGTCGACTTTCTCGAACAGATGAATGTTCCGGCGCACAAGGTGGCATCGTTTGAACTGGTGGACATTGGCTTGATCCAGAAGATGGCTCGAACCGGGAAGCCGATGATCATGTCCACGGGAATGGCCAGCGAAGAGGAAATTGCCGAAGCGGTGGAAGCGGCCAGCGGAGCCGGTGCAACTCAGATTGCGTTGCTGAAATGCACCAGCGCCTATCCGGCGCCGCCGGAAGAGGCAAACCTGCTCACGATTCCGGAACTGGCGCGCCGTTTCGGCTGTCCGGTGGGACTTTCCGATCACACGATGGGAATCGCGGTTCCGGTCGCCGCGGTGGCGCTCGGAGCTTCCATCATCGAGAAACATCTTTGTCTGCGGCGAGCAGATGGCGGGCCGGACAGCGCGTTTTCGCTCGAACCCGCAGAATTCAAGGCGATGGTGGAAGCAGTGCGCACGGCCGAGAAGGCTCTCGGCTCGGTCCAGCTTGTCCCCGGACTCCACGAGGCCAACAGCCGGAAGTTTCGGCGCTCGCTGTTTGTGGTCGAAGATATCAAGAAGGGCGATTTGTTTACGAAGCAGAACGTGCGTTCGATTCGTCCAGCGGACGGATTGCACCCTCGTCACCTCGACGAAGTTCTGGGAAGGCGCGCGGCCTGCGATGTGGAACGTGGAACACCGTTGAGTTGGGCGATGGTGGCGAGAACAACCAGGTCTTAGGTGTCAGGTCTTAGGAAATTCACCCAGCCCTAGAACCTTAAGACCTAAGACCTAAGACCTAAGACCTGACACCTGTTTCTATGCGAGTTCTCCTCTTACATCCCGGCGATGACTTCCACGGCTCGTGGACCCATCAGCATTGGGATTCGGTAATCGACCTGGGGCGAGCGCCAAAATCTTTCTACGACGAACAGAGTGCTGCGTTGGGCTGCGCGGTCTTCAGCATTTTTGACCTTGCCGTCGAAGTTGAGGACATGCAGATTTGGCGCGACCTCCTCCAACTCGGCATGGGAGAGGTGGTGGACGATTTTGGCATCGACTGGTGGGACGTGATCGGTTTGATGCTGCAATCGGATTTGCAAGATGTGAGACTGGCGCTTCGACTGGCCGAGAGACTTAGCCGATGTCGCAAGCTGGCAGTGAGCCGGCCGTCGATGACGGCAGAAGTTTTGCGACTGCAGTTGGGAATACCGCTGCAAGTGCTCCACAGGAGACTGCGGGAGCGCCTGGTGCCCAGAATCTTGCGTCGCAGCGCGGTCGCAGCCGCGAACCTGAGTTTTGTGCAATTCCGCCAGGTGGTGTACGACAAGTACGATCCGCATTACCGCTGGCGCAGGAGGTTTGCGGGGTGGCCAGCACGGTTATCAAAATGGAAATCGGAATCGGGGCCGGTGGTGCTGCTTCCGACGGCCTATTCGAATGTGACCAAAACCGCACTCGGCTACGCAGAAGTTTTGCCCGATAAAAAATTCCTGCTGGTTGTCGCGCGGGAGTCCGCGGCCGTTTCGCCGGTTCCGGCTAATGTGAAGACTGTCCTTCTGGCGGGTTTTGCACCGAAAGGGTGCGACCAGCATGAATTGCAGAAACTTGAAGTCCGCTGGACGCGCATGGAGCGGTCGCTGCAAACACATCCGGCATTCCGGTTGCCCGTTCACCTCGAGATATTGAAACAGGGGCCGCGTTGGCTGCGCTGGGGACTTGCGGTTCGCGATGCCTGGCTGAAGGTCTTTGAGACGCATTCGGTGGTGGGCTGTCTGAGCGCAGACGATTCGAATCCTTACACGCGGATCCCTCTGCTGTTGGCGGCGGAGCGGAAGATTCCGGCGGTCGCGTGCCATCATGGAGCACTCGATTGCCGCATGGCGCACAAGAATCTTCGCTTTTCCAGTTATCTCGCGAAAGGCGAGATGGAGCGTGACTATCTGGAACGCATCTGCGGAGTCGATGCCGTCCGGATTCGGATTGGAGCGGCGTCTCGGCCGCTCGAGAATGCTTCAGTCTGGAGTGAGAAGGCTCCCTGGATCACGTTGTTCACCGAGCCGTATGAAGTGGATTTCGGGCGGGTAGAGCCGATTTACCGCGAGTTACTGCCCCGCCTCTGCGCGGCTGCCCGCAGGTCGGGCAAGAAAGTGGTTTTGAAGCTGCATCCGTTTGAGAGTGCCCGGCAGCGGCGCCGGTTGTTGGCACGGACGTTAAACAAGGCGGACCGCGAATTGGTAAGCGTGACGGATGCACCGCTGTCTCCAGAGATTTTTCAGAGGACATGGTGCGCAGTGACGGTCGAATCCACAGTCGCTTGCGAATGTGCATCGGTCGGAATCCCTGTTTTTTTGTGCGGCTGGTTGCGACATGCTTACACCGGATATGCACCTCAATATGTCCGCTTCGGTGTGGGGCGAATGCTCGAATTCCCGGATGAACTGCTGCGCATTCCAGAGATGTTGGGTGCGGTTATGCCCGCTGCGGGCACCGCACGCCAGCTAGTGCAGGCGATTTCTCCGGAAGTCCTGTCGGAAGTTCTTTCGCATTGAACGCTGCTCCTTGATACTGGGAACACTTTTGCTCAAATCGAATAGCGCGTGTGGTAGGATCGAAATTTCTGGATTGAAAATCGAGTGGATCCCCACGCATTTGTAGCTGAAGTTTATCGCCGCATGAGTTTACGGCATCGTGCCGAGCGGCGTGCTCCTAGCTGGGCGGAGGTAAAGGACGATCCTCGGGTCTTGCAGGCCGCACAGGAATTGAGCGGCCTTCTGCCCAGTAACAAACAAACCGCTATTCTCGATGTTGGTTTTGGCGGAGGCTGGTTCCTGGCGGCTTGTTTGCGGCTGGGGTACACGAACCTTTCCGGCGCTGATTTTGCCATCGCAAATAAGGCCCACGTAAAAGCATGGGCACCCGGTGCCCTGGCGCTGTCCGAAATCCAAAGCGATATTGGTGTCTTTCTTGCCGACAAACCCGAGACCTACGAGTTTATCCACATGTCTCACGTGATTGAGCACATCCCCAAGTACTCGTTGTTGTGGGTGGTCGATGCGTTGTACCAAGCACTGAAGCCTGGCGGCATGCTGATGCTGCGCACGCCCAATATGGAGGGGCCTTGCGCCAATTCGTCGTTGTACGTAACCCTGGCGCACGAATATGGGTTCAGTAGCGGGAATCTGGCTTCACTATTGGATATTTGCGGTTTCGATGAGATTTGCTTTCATGTACCTCTCGCGCATCCTCCAGGTTTCAAACAGAAACTGGGCAAGCTCATGCGCTGGCCTTTCTTGAAAGAAAGCCAAATCCGGCACCGGTTGTTTGGAGTCAACGAGCACGGGCACTTTGACTCGGAGTTGCTTGTCACCGGCAAAAGAGGCAACTTTCCGCCTTTTCTTGATCCCAAGTACCGCTGAAATTCTCTGGAACCACAGGCCAGCGGTTTAAGATAATCTGGAACATAATCAGAAAAGAATGATTCGTCAGCAGGCGCGCACAGGCATATTTTGAACATCCCTGATACAGCCCTTGAGGCGTCGCAGTCGGCTCTGGCTGCCAGTACTGAAGCGCGATTTCGCAGTGAGATGGGGCAGATCTCGCGGCATTCTGCCGTGTTCTTCGCGGGAACTCTGTTTACCGCGGGCGCGGGATATCTCTTCAAAATCTACCTGGCGCGTATGTTAGGCGCGGAGGCGCTGGGGATCTACGCGCTGGGAATGACGATCGTTGGCTTCTTCGGGCTATTCAGCGGATTCGGTCTGCCGCAAGCGGCGGTGCGCTTTGTAGCCGCCTATTCGGCGACGGAACAATGGCAGCGCCTGTATAGCTTTCTTAGCCGGGCATTCGTGTTGCTGGCTGTGGGAAATGCGGTGCTCGCCGCAGCGATGCTGGCAATGGGGCCGTGGCTGGCGCGGAAACTCTATCATGCGCCGGCTCTCGTACCCTATCTTCGCCTGTTTGCTCTCCTGCTGATGCTGGGCGTTTTCGGCACCTTTGTGGCCCAGGTCCTGGCTGGATATAAAGACGTTGCGCTGCGCACCGTCATTACCAACTTCATCGGAAGTCCGTTGAACATTATGTTTGCGGTGGCGCTGGTCAGTTTGGGCTTCGGGCTCCGCGGATACTTGCTGGCCCAGGTGGCAAGTTCAGTGGTGGTCCTGGTGCTGCTGTCGGTGGCAGGATGGAGGCTGACGCCGGGGCAGGCAAGGCGGGCTCCGGACACCGCCGTTCCCATGGATTGTGAAGTGTTCTGGTTTTCTGCCGCCGTGTTCGGCTTCAATTTGTTGGGTTTCATACTGAGCCAGACCGACATATTCCTGCTGGGAGTCTTTCAGGATGTTCGGCAGGTAGGAATCTATTCCATAGCGGCCACGCTGGTTGCTTTTGTTCCGGTGGCACTGCAGTCGGTCAACCAGATCTTTTCCCCGACGATCGCCGATTTGCATGCCCGCGGAGAGCACGCCCTTCTGGGCCGGCTCTTTCAGACTTTGACGAAATGGATATTGGGATCAACCGTGCCGTTGGCATTGGTCATGATCGTCTTTTCCAAGCCCCTGATGCGCTTGTTTGGCGCAGCATTTGAGGCAGGCTGGTTGGTGCTGATTCTGGGGACACTGGGGCAGTTGGTGAACGCAGGGGTGGGTTCGGTAGGCTATCTGCTGCTTATGTCGGGGAACCAGGCCCGCCTGATACGGGTGCAGGTGGTCATGGCAGTATTCATGGTCGCGGCCACTCTGGGTTTGGTGCGGCCGTATGGAATTGCCGGAGTGGCGCTGGCAGCAGCCCTTACCAATGCCTTGACCAACTACCTGAATCTGCGTCAGGTCCGGGCGGCACTGCGCTTATCGCCTTACAATCGGACGTATCTTCGCTTGCTCGGGCCCTGTTTTGCGAGCCTCGCAGTGACAGTGGGATTGCGGCTTCTTTTCCGTTCGTCAGCTCTGCATCCGGAGTGGTTGGGGATTGGAGCTGCATTGATCGTGTCCTACGCATCGTTTTGTGGATTGGCGTTACTCACCGGATTGGACAATGACGACAAAATGATCGTGGCCGCGATTCGAAACCGTGTTTTCGGCGCCGCCGGGAAGACGGCGTCTTCGCGGTGACCGGGTTGATCGATAATGCCGATTCAAATCATAGTTAACGCGGATGACCTCGGGATGAGTGCAGAAGTGAATGAGGCGATCTTTCGTGCCATGGAGGCCGGAGTCATTACCTCAGCCACCATGTTGTCGAATGGACCGGCGGTCGTCCCGGCCGCGCGTATGCTGCAGCGCTTCCCCAACTGTTCGTTCGGAGTGCACCTGAATCTGACCGAGTTCCAGCGTTTGGGCACGGAGAGTCCCACCGCTCTCTCCAGCATTCTCGACGAGCACAACTGCTTTAAAGGGAATGCCATCCGCGAGGTCAGGATCGGCGTGCCGTTGCTGCGGGCCATCTACGGGGAATGGTGTGCACAGATTGACAATTTGATTGCGCTCGACGTGCAACCGAGTCACTTGGACGCTCATCACCATGTTCACACTATTCCGCAGATGCTCCCGGTTCTAGCGGCCCTGCGCCGCCGCTATAGGATCAACAAAGCCAGAATCAGCCGGAATATGTACGATCCCGCGGCGCCCACCAGCGGAGTCCTGCTGGCAAAGAAGTGGCTCTTCAACCAGGCCCTACGGTGTGTCGGGTTCAAGACCACAGGAATATTCACGGAGCTAGAGGTTTTTGTCAGAGCTTGTGCTGCCCGACCTCCGGCGGAGCCGCTGATCGAACTCATGGCTCACCCGGGCTCCGAGCTTTCGAGCGAAGAGCCGGGTCTGCTAGCGAGCGATTGGACCAAGAAGCTTTCGTATCCGGTTGCCCTGGTGAGCTACAAAGCTTTGTAGACACGACCAGCCTGACGCGACGACTCCTCTCCATGGTCAGGCAGGCCTCGCCCCAGCAATTTCGAGGTAAGCGTTCTGCCACAGCCCGCTCACCAGATTCCAATCAAACTGCAATACATGCTGTCGCGCTGCCTGTCCCATTTGTTCTCGCAACGAAAGATCGGAAATCAGCTGTCCCAAGCGTTGCATCATCTCGTCGGGAGTTACGACCTGAAACCCAGTGACTCCGTCCACGACCGACGGTGTTTCGTAGTCGCGAAACACAATACAGGGCAGACCAACGGCCGCCGCCTCGAGCGTGACCTTGGGTATTCCCTCCAGGCGCGATGGCAGAATGAAAATGTCGCTGGCACGCATGATTTCAAGCATTTGCGACTGGCTCTTGGGACCCTCTAAGGTCACGTTGTTCAAGCCCAGGCGAGTGATTTTCTCGCGCAGGACCGTTTCATATCCCTCCCGCCCAGACCCCACCAGCCGGAAATTCGCTTCGCGGAAAATGGCGGCGGCGTCAATCACGTGCTGAGGGCCCTTGCGTTCGACCAGCGTTCCGGCGAACAGCACGGTGGGGACAGATTTTGGTCTCTGCGACGGAGGAGTGAACAAAAAAGTGTCGACCCCCACCGGAAGAATATAAGCCGTCCTCTTCCCGCTGGAGTTGTAGAGGTCGCGGGCGACGAATTCCGTGATGCCAGTGTAGACATCACAGCGCGGAAAAACACCCTGATAGAGGAACTGCAGCGCACGTGGGGGATTCCCGATCTGCGCCTGAGGTGCTTCGGCGTGGAGCACCGATTTCGTGCGCCCTCGAAGCGCGCGGGGCATATGCAGAAAAAAGTAGCATGCGGGGCTGTAGTCGATGTAGGCGACGATGTCGTAGCCAGCCAGGAGTTCCCTTGCGATGCGAAGGGTCTTGCCGCGAGCGGGCAATTGCAGCAACCGGATGCCTTCACGGTTGCGTAGCCGTGGGTCAGGTTCCTGTTCGTACCAGAGCGTGCTTTGGAGAAGGTCGGGATCGAGGCGCAGCGCGATCTCGCGAACGTTCAGACTCTGGGCATTGGTATTGTCCGCATCCACGCTAGGGACGAACAGCACTCGAACTTTATCCATGTCGCCACAATCTCATGAATTCCCTGTGCTTCGCTTTACTCTATACCGGCGGGCACCTATGCTCAAAGAAACAATAGCAGTGCATGGACAGTACTTCGATTTGTCACGGGCAGCCGTCTGCCAAGGCCAATGCCACATCTAGAGTCGAAAGGAGCCGAAGCAATGGCAGTCACCACGGGAGATTCCACGAAAGAGCTTCTTTCCAACTGCATTCAGGCACGCTCAAGGGTGGAATTTTGGATTGAATTTATTCGGAAGACTCAAGTGCAGCGGATGGCTGAGGTCGGCGTCTATCAAGGTGATTTCGCCGCAGCCGTGTTGAAGGGGTGCGAGCGCGTGACCAGGTACTACATGATTGATCCCTGGAGGCACTTGGACGACTGGAACAAACCTGCAAATCAGAACGACACGGTTTTCGAGGAGTTCTTCCGGCAGGCAAACGAAAAGACCGATTTCGCCGCTGGCAGAAGAGTGATCCTGCGCGGGAAAACCGTTGAGGTGATCGATCAGATACCCAACGGCGAACTCGACCTCGCCTACATAGACGGGGACCACACTCTGAGGGGTATCACCATCGATTTGATTCGCGTGTACCCCAAGGTGCGGGCAGGCGGTTTTGTGGGTGGAGATGATTTCAACCGAAGCATATGGCAGCACAACACGAGTTTCGAGCCTACGTTAGTGTTCCCGTTTGCGGTCTATTTTGCGGAAGCAGTAGACGCCACGATCTACGGCCTGCCTAACTCTCAATTCTGTTTGCAAAAGACGAACGGTCAGCAATTCGCTTTTATAGACCTGACTGGCCACTACACAGGTGTCGGGCTGAGAGACGAATTTGCTCCACAGGATCTCTTAAGGCTTATGGCGAAGGAGAAATTTCCAGGTCTGGCACGAGCTATCAGGAAAATGCGGCGAATGTTGTCGCTAGATTGACCTAACGGTTTATCCCCGGAGTCTATATTGCAGCTTCACCGTAGAGGCTCTCAGAACGTCTGCATCCTAGCTCAATTTCCGCGATCCTGGCAATCCGGTTGCTGCCGAAGTCTGCTTCCGGACTTGTCACCGGACATGCGCCTTCAGTTCCGCCGAATGTTGAAGCTCGCGCAGACAGGAGCGCAAACGCAAGTCGACACTCTCCTCGCGGCGAGTCTTTTGCAGATGCTCGCAAGCCACCCGCAGAAGTCGAGTGCGCTCTGTGGGCAAATCGCCGGGAGCAAGAGCGGCGCGTTCCTTTGGATCCTTTTTCAGGTCATACAGCCATTCCGTCTTTTCACGGAAATTAATCACCAATTTGTACGATTGGTCGCGAACCGCCAGCAGCCGTGGCCGCATGCGGTCGCCGCGCCGAAATGGATTAGTGCAGCCCTCGACGCATTCCGCAATCGCCAATTCATTCGGTAGTTCTCCCGCGGCGATCTGAGGCCAAAAGCTGCGTCCCTGAAAACTTACCGGAGCGGGCAATCCAACGGCATCCAGGAGAGTGGGTGCGAGATGAAGCAGGCTGAACGGCGTTCGCACACGCCGCTGGCCGGTGAGTGTAGGTGCACCGAGCAGCAGAGGCACGTGAATTAACTGCTCGGGAAGGCTGGTCGGGGAATGATAGCGGCCGCCGTGTTCAAGGAATTCTTCCCCATGATCGGCGGTGAGGGCGAACACCGAGTCGTCCCAAAGCTGCGATTGCATGAGAACGTTTACCAGTCGGCAAACATGCTTATCGACCCAGTAAATGCCGGCGTCGTAGAGGGAGACAACTTCCTCACGATACCGCTCCAGCCTGCGAACCGGAATATGTCCGCGGTTCCAGAAAGAATTCAAAAAGCGTGCTCGACGAGCACTAATGTTCGACTTGAGGGCAGATGAGGCGTCCTCGGGAGGATAGTAGGGGTGGTGCGGATCCATCAGGTGCAGCCAGAGGAAGAAAGGTTTTCCCGCTAGTCCGTTCAGCCAGGAGCAGGCTTGATCGACTACGACGTCGGCCGCGGGATAGCGCCGCAGCGCATCCATGGAAACGTTTTCCACCCCCGAACGCCATTGGCAGTACCAGAAATAGAGTTCTTCGTATGCGGCTGCCGTGTGACGATTGTGGCTCGCGCTCGACTGGACGAATCGATTAAAGTTAGCCTTGAAGCCGTTTCCCGGGGATGGCGGCTCGCTGTCAGGGATTGAGTGCAGAAAATCGTGGAAGGTATCGAAGCCCTGGTTGTATCCGAAACGCGAGCTCAGATAAGGGTTGCCCGCCACAAAGGCCGCGGTCCGATAGCCAGCGTCTTTTAGTACGCTGGTGATTGTTGGTTCGTGAGGAGCGACCCCCATGATGTCGCGTCCGAACGCCAATGGGTAACGCGATGCGAGAATAGCGGGGAAGGAGAAATATGTGGGTGCACCGGCTACGATCGCATCTTCGAAAACCGCGCTCCTCTCGGCCAGTGAATCCAAAAACGGCGTGACCGGCCTTGAGTATCCCAGAAAGCCGACATGATCGGCTCGCAAACAGTCTACGGTAACCAGAACAAGGGATCGTGGCTTCATTCGCTAGTGGTGGCCGCCCGAGGTCGAAGGTGCTTCAAAGGTAGCCTAGATCTTTCAGCCGCTGCTCGATCATCTGTTCTTCGGCCTGATCCAGAAGGTTGGCGTCGAGCTTCGTGATCTCCCGCAGTACAAACGTCAGCAGGGCTTCGAGGCTGTCAAAGTGGACTCCAAACTGCCTTTCCGCTTCCATGCAAAGATCCTGCGGCAGGCTCACGGTTCGAAGTTGAGTCATCACGCTTGCTCCCAGTTTCCCGTGCACGGCGGAGGATCCAGATGGTAAAAACGCCAAGCCGTGCACGGCAGCGCCAACCCATGATATTACTATCCTCCTGTGGTGGCGGCGAGCCACACTGTTGAGGGGCGATCATATTCTTCGGTGGAGTTGGATATCGAGTTCTTGAATTGGGGACAAATGCCCCGGTGCCGGGCACTAGTCGATTCGGACCCCCTGCAGGATTCGTTTACGTGTCCTTTGGAGCACATACCTGCGAGGAGAGTGGCCAGCCCAACGTTATGACCCGAAAGATTGTGCTGCTTACCGAAATCATTGCTCCTTACCGTATTCCGGTGTTCAACGCTCTCGCAGTTCACGCGGGGGTGGATCTGCAAGTCATCTTTCTGGCGGAGACCGACGAGGCGCTTCGACAGTGGCGTGTCTATACCGACGAGATTCGTTTTTCCTATCAAGTTCTGCCCTCGTGGCGGCTGCGCTCGGGAAAGCGCAGTCTTCTGGTGAATCGAGGGTTGGCGGCGGCGCTAGATGCGGCGCGTCCCCAGACCATTCTTTGTGGCGGTTACAACTATCTGGCGTCTTGGGAATCGCTGTGGTGGGCTCACCGGCGCAAGGTACGTTTTGCCCTGTGGACAGAGAGTACCCAGCGAGACAAGCGGTCCGAACGTGCCGCGGTGGAATGGCTGAAGCGATATTTTGTGGGCTCTTGTGATGCTTTTGTCGTACCGGGAAAGTCTTCGTTTGCCTACCTCCAAACTCTCGGAGCCAGCCAGCAGGTTATCTTCACCGCACCCAACGCGGTCGATAATGCGTTCTTTGCGGCCCGAGCAGAAAAAAGCAGGGTCCATGCAACTGAACTTCGAGAGAAACTGAAATTGCCTTCGCGGTTTATTCTTTTTGTGGGCCGTTTGGTGCTGGAAAAAGGTGTCTTTGATCTCCTCGAAGCCTATGCCAAACTAGAGAGCGGTCTGCGATCCCAGGTGGGCTTGGTTTTTGCCGGCGACGGTGTCTCCAGAGAAGATTTGGCGCAACGGGCCCGAAGGATCAGCCCTGGTACAGTTTGTTTCCCGGGATTCGCGCAGCGGGAAGGTCTGGCTGGCCTGTATGCGCTAGCGGAAGTCCTGGTTCTACCGACGCACAGCGATACGTGGGGTTTGGTGGTGAATGAAGCGATGGCATGCGGACTGCCGATCATCGTGAGCAATGTCGCGGGATGTTGGGCCGACCTGGTCGGCGAGGGGTGGAATGGCTGTGTCGTGCCTCCCCAAGATTCGGAAAAACTTAACCTGGCGATCGATTCTGTGGTGCGGGACGCGGAACTGAGGCAGAGGATGAGCGCTCATAGCCTGGAACGAATTCGAAACTACTCCCCGGAAGCATGCGCCGATGGCCTTGCTGCGGCTGCGGTCGGTGCCGGGACGGGGGACCGATGAGTTCCTTGAAACCGCTGCACTGGGTAGGAATCGGGCTGGGCTTAATCCTGGTGCTGTATCTTGTTCATTTCTATTTGCCAGACTTCAGCAACGTTTCCTTCCTAGGCGCGATATTGGCGCTGGAGGTGCTTGTTGCCTGTCTCTGGAAATATAAGCAGCGTTTTTTTGTTCTGCTCATCCTCACGTTTGTCTTGGCTGGTATAAAAGTCCCCCTGCAAGGTGCCGGGACCCGGGGGCGCTGGGTCGTGCTAGCGGTGGGTGCAGTGATAGGCTTCATTGTCTGGACGAAGACACCTAACAGACCTTTCCGATCGATACATCTGATCGCTTTCTTTTGCGTCTGCGCCGCTTTTGTATCCGCCACTGTCTCTCCGTTTTTCCAAATGGCATTCGCCAAAGCTTTGAGTCTGTGCCTTCTGTTTCTTTATTGCGCCTCGGGTGGCCGCTTGGCCGTTCTCGGGCGCGAAGGCCGTTTCTTCCATGGTGTGCTCTTGGGAAGTGAGATAGCAGTCTTTGCTGCTGCGGCCTGTTCTTTTGGCCTGAGTCCAGATATCTGGGGTAATCCCAATGCCCTCGGCGGGGCGATGAGTATCGGAGTATTTCCAATCCTGCTGTGGGGATGGCTGACCAGCGATGGGCCCCAAGTAAAGGGCCGAAGGCTCGTCGCTTTGCTTCTTTGTGTCTACCTTGTTCATGTCAGTATGGCCCGTGCCGCGATAGTTTCGGTGATGCTCGTTACTGCGATCTTTTGTGTTTGCCTACACCAATACAAATTGCTGGTGAAGATAGCGGCAGTGGCGCTCTTTGTGACTTCGGTCAGCGGAATGTTGGCGCCGGAAACCTTAAAAACGCAGCTTGTGGACTTGAAGGATGCAATTCTTTATAAGGGGCACAAGGAGCAAGGCGTGTTAGGTTCGCGGCAGGGACCTTGGGCTGAGTCGATTGCCTCGATCAAAGAGCATCCGTGGTTTGGAACGGGGTACGGCACGAGCCCGACGGGCGAAGATACGGGATTCGGTTCCGGGAGGTTTTCTTCAAGCGCCGAGGAGAATCGCGAGCACGGCAGCAGCTACATTAGCATCACCGAGTGGGTGGGTCTGCTGGGCGTGTTACCCTTTGCTGCGCTCCTAGCCGTCACCGTGTCGAACGTGTGGAAGGTCTGCGCGTGGATGATCCGAACCGCTGACCCAAACCACTACTCCATTCCGCTGGCCATGGTGATGTTGGCCGGCCTCATCCATGCCAGCTTCGAGGATTGGCTTTTTGCCGTGGGTTCATATGCCTGTGTGTTTTTTTGGGTTTTTGCATTCGTGCTCGCGGATCTTTGTCCTGAAGCGGTCGCGGCGCCAGTAGCCGGCGTTGCTTCCCGAGCTTCCCGTCCATCGCCCGCCGATTTTGGATCCGTCGTGCCTAACCGATGATCAGATTGTTTATCAATGGCCTGGGCGCGAGTGCGGGCGGAGGACTTACTTATTTGCGTAATGTGATTCCCCATCTCGCGAGGAGGATGGATGCTGAAACCACGGTGTTGCTGAATCCCGCGATACGCATGGAGTTTGGGGAACTGCCGAATATTTCCTTGGTCGAGGCGCGGGGGTCCTACGGTGCGCCTCGACGGTTTTTTTGTGAACAGACGACGCTCCCGAAATTGATCCGCCAGAGCGGCGCGCAGGTGTTGATTTCCGCGGGCAATTTTGCGCTTTGGAACTCTCCCGTCCCGCAGATACTCCTGTCTCGTAACTCGCTTTACACCTCCGGTGATTTTCTCCGCGATGTTCGCGCGCGCGGCGACTATGCGATATGGGCGGACACTTTGGTCAAGGGCTGGCTGGCAAAGCGATCCATAAGCCGCGCCGAGATAACCGTCGCCCCGAGTGGAGCGTTCGCCCAGGAGCTTAGCCAGTGGAGTGGCAGGAAGGTACTTTCGGTGCACCATGGATTTGACCCCGATGCTTTTACCAGCGATGCAGCGCCCTTGCCATCGGCAGCGAGGGCCCGGCTTGAGCAAGGGAAAGACGCTCTCCGCCTGCTTTTTGTGAGCCACTACAATTACTACCGCAATTTCGAAACTCTATTTCGGGCGCTCCCGATTCTGAGCGACCATCTGAACGGGAGAAAGGTGAAGCTGTTTCTTACCTGCCTATTGAGCTCTGGCGAAAACCCCGGGTCGTATCGAGTTGAAGCCGCCTCATCTTTGGTGAACAGTCTGCGGAGTAGCGAGAGCGTCGTGGAACTCGGAACCGTCCCCTATCGATCGCTGCATCATCTTTATCGCGCCTGCCACGTTTATGCGACCCCGGCCTACGCTGAATCGTTTGCGCATCCATTGGTTGAGGCGATGTCGAGTGGATTGCCGGTGGTGGCGTCCGATTTGCCGGTTCATCGCGAAATCTGCCGGGATGCGGCAACTTACTTTCCCTGCTTTTCGCCGGATGCATTGGCGGAACGGGTGGTGCAGATTCATCAATCGCCAGAGTTGGCAGAAACTCTCTCACGAAACGGTCTCAAGCGAGCGCAAGACTTCCGGTGGGATACGCACGTGGAGCGTCTGCTCGCCCTTGCCCATGAACTTGTGAGGGCAAATCCGCAACGCGACTGAGTTTGAATAAGACAGGCGATGAGCGCTGTTCCAGTGCGGTTGCCGGTTTCCCTGTACTATACTGTGGTTCCAGCAGCTTTCTTAATGCAACGGCCTGTTTGTAGAGGAGAAATCTCAATTGGGAAACCCTTTCGAGCCTGGAGCAACCACGGATGGAGACCGTTTTCCGGCACCCTCGACGAATCGAGTTGAAATCCTCGAGTGCACGCTGCGTGATGGCAGCTATGCCGTCGATTTCAAGTTTACGGAACGGGATACGGAAGTCCTGGCGAGTGTGCTGGGACGTTTGGGATTCAGGTGGATCGAGGTAGGTCACGGTCTGGGGATAGGCGCAGCACAAGCGGGGAAAGGCGCCATGCCGGCGAGCGATGAGCGGCTGATCGAATCGGCAAAGCGCGCTGCTCCCAATGCCATGATCGGGAGTTTTTTTATTCCGGGGATTGGCAAGCGGGAGCAGCTTCGATCCGCGCGCTCCGCTGGTCTTGATTTCGTCCGCATAGGATACAACGCCCCCAAGGTCGAGAAAGCTTATCCCTATCTGGAGTTTGCCCGGGAACTGGGACTGATTCCGTGCCTTAACTTCATGAAGACGTACGGAGTGACGCCAAAACAATTTGGTGAGAAGGCGCTGGCCGGAGAAAAGGCTGGGGCCGCGGTGGTCTACTGCGTGGATTCGGCGGGCAGCATGTTCCCGGACGACGTGCGAGGTTACATCGGCGAAGCGCGCCAGCGCTGCCAATGTGCTCTCGGATTTCATGGACACAGCAATCTGCAATTCGCCGTCGCCAACAGCTTAGAAGCGTTTCGTTCGGGAGCGAGGGTCATCGATTCCACGCTCTACGGATTGGGACGAAGCTCGGGCAATGTTCCCACCGAAGTGGCAGTTGCGGTTTTCCATAAGCTTGGGGTGGAGACTGGCATCGATCTCTACGACGTCATGGACGCGGCCGAGGAATTCCTGGAACCGCTGATGACGCAGATTCAGCTCTACGACATGCTGGCGGTGTCGATGGGATACAGCCAGTTCCACTCTTCGTTCTTGCCGAAGGTTGCAGCGGCGGCGCGAAGGCATGGAGTCGATCTGCGAAGGCTGGTGATTGCGATGGGAGAACTGGATCCCGTAAATCTCGACGAAAGCACGCTGGAACGTGTGGCCGGGAATTTGCCGAAGAGAAAAACGAACCGGTCGCATGAGGTCTTAACTTCATTCCGCGCGCCGGGAATCTCGGAACACAGCATCAGCAGTTCGCTTTCCTCCGTGAAATCGTTGGTGGACGGGATGGTCGTCACTTGCGCGAAGCGGCGCGCCCGAGCGGTGCTGGAACTGGTCGCCGCCGAGATACCTTCTTCCAGTTTGGTGCTCGCCGACCTGGTGCTGGCGGAAGAGAGCGTTGTGTTGGGGCGAGCGACGTACGGTTCGTTCGAAATTCTGGAGCAGATCCTCGCCATCACCAGGAACGACATCTCGGTTTATCTGGTGGATTTGGATAGCGGGGCATGGGGAACCGAACTGCCCGCCTACATCAAGGAGATGGCCGGTGTGGAGCGGATCATCCCAATACGTTCCCGGTCGCTGCTCACGAATTATCTCAATGAAGTGATGATGTCGGCCGCGCAGCGCTATGGCGATTTCTGCCTCATGGTGTACGGTAGCCCCGATGCCGCACTGGTGAAGCCGTGGTCCCAGAGCTTCAAGAACGTAGTGGTGCGTGGGGAGTTGCCCGCGGATGCCCCGTCAAATTGCTGGCGGATCGAAGACTTCTCCGACCGAATGCATTTTGATCTGGGGATCTCGGCGGCACTGCTTCTCTGTCCACCCAGCAGCGCGGATACGCAATCGATCGATCAACTTACCCGTTCGGACGGGGTCCTGCTGACGGCGGGCTATTTTCCGCGTCTGGAGCAGGACCTTCCGAATCGCAGCGTGGTCCGGCTCGATCCCCATGACGCCTATCGCGGCCAGATGGCGCGCTGGGCTGGAATTGCCAACCTGTTGAAGTCGGCTGAGGGCCGGTCTGTAGCCATCCAATGACGATTCGCGAGCAGGTCCTCGATCTAGTCGAAAGAAACGGCAACCGGGTTTTTCTGGTCGATGCGCTCACCGGTCAGA
Source organism: uncultured Acidobacteriaceae bacterium (assembly GCA_963838935.1). GTDB lineage: Bacteria > Acidobacteriota > Terriglobia > Terriglobales > Acidobacteriaceae > Acidiflorens. The sequence goes on along the minus strand of CAWITH010000035.1, from coordinate 72,081 downwards.
TGATGAGTTACCAGGAGTTTCACCAGTTGGCGTGTTCCTTGGGCGCGGAACTGCACTCGCGTGGGCTGCGTCGCGGAGATCGTCTCGGGGTTATGGTCCCCAATTGTCGCGAACTGGCTGTCTTGTATTTTGCATGTCTGTACACCGGGGCGACGATTGTTCCCATCAATCCAAATCTCAGTGCTGGCGACGTACGATTCATATTGTCGACTTGCAATCCGCGTTTGGTGGTGGCAAGCGTATCCCTCTGCGAACGGGTCACTACGGCCGACAGCACTCCCATTGCGCTGGCCACCGCTGAGGATCCGCCTGCTGGCGCGCGGATGGCGGCCATCGATTTGACAGCCCTTCCGTCATCCACCGGGTTTCGTCCGCTCGAGGACGTCACGGCCGACGATTTGCTAGTGATCGTCTACACCTCGGGAACCACTGCCAAGCCCAAAGGGCTGGCTCACAGAATTGGCCGCATGTTTCGTAATGCCCGCGCTTTCGCCGAGCAGCAGGGAATCGATCAGGCCTCGCGCTTTTACCTGACGCTTTCGATGGCGTACATGGGAGGCTTCTACAATCTGCTGATTCTGCCGTTCCTGCAGGGCGCCAGTGTGGTGATTGACCATGTTTTCGATGCGCGCTCCAGTCTCGGTTTCTGGGACCGCGCTGGCCGCTTCCGAGCGAATACCTTGTGGCTGGCTCCGACGGTTATGTCGATCCTTCTGAAGATGGATCGCGGGCATGTCGGGGAAGAGTTCTGCCGGCAGTCGTTGCGCCGGTCGTTTGTCGGTTTCGCGCCGCTTCCCTTGAAGTTGAAAGCGGATTTCGAAACCAGGTACGGAGTCCAGACGATCGAGAACTACGGCCTTTCGGAAACACTCTTCGTGACCGCGCGTTCAAGTGTCAGTGGCTCTGGAACTGGCTATGTGGGAGAAGTCTTGCCGGGCATCGAATTGCGCGTGGTGGGAGAAGATGGTTCGCCGTTGCCATCTCGCGCGGACGGAGAGATTCAGATTCTGACTCCCGATCTTATGGCTGGCTACCTCGATGAAAAAGGTCGTCTGAAGGAAGTGAATGCCGGCGAGTGGTTTCCGACGGGCGACTTCGGTCGTCTTGATGAAAGTGGCGCGCTCTTCGTTACCGGCCGCAAAAAGGACCTCATCATTCGCGGCGGAGTCAACATCAGTCCCGCCGCAATCGAAGAGGTGCTTTTGCAGGGGAAGGGAATTGTCGACGCAGCGGTCGTCAGCATTCCGCACGAACTCTATGGCGAAGACATTGTCGCGGTCTTGAAACTTGAACCTGGTATCGAACTGGAATCGATTCTTGATTCGGTCATGGAGCGCGCCCGGCAGGAACTTGCGGTGCATCAGCAACCCGCGCGCTACGTTGCGATCGACGACTTTCCGAGAACAGCGAACGGAAAGGTGCAGAAATCTGAGTTGCGCGAGTTGGTTGTCGGAAAACTCCAGATCGGGTCGGGATCGTTCCCGCGAACGCGGCCAGTCGGCAAAGCAAAGGTATCTGACTAGTACAGTGAGCACGTGAGGGATCAGACGGTGGAGAGCCGGGCGTCCCCGCCCGTCCTTACACCAGCGAGTTTGGATCAACATGAAAATTACGGATCTGTCGTTGACGCTCGAGGAAGGCATGATGACCTTCCCCACGCACTGGCACCCCGTCGTCGAGGTCACGATCCTCGGGCGCCACGGAGTGGAAGGACGCGAGACGCGCAAGGTCGTGCTGGGTACCCACGTCGGTACCCACGCCGATGCGCCGCTGCATTTTATTCCCAAAGGTAAGGGAATCGATCAGGTCCCGCTTGACGTCCTGGTGGGGCCGGCACGGGTGCTGAACTTCACTCCGTGTCAGCCGCTGCAGCAGATTGACGTTCCTCAATTGCAGGAGAAACTCGGCGGCAAGGTTCCGGCGCGGATCATCCTGCGCACGGATTGGTCGGAGCACTTCGGCCAGATGCCGTTCTACACGCAATATCCTTTCTTGTCGGAGAACGCCGCCCAATGGCTGGTCGAAAATGGAGTCCGCCTGATTGCCATGGATACTCCATCGCCCGACAACCCCGCCCACTCGCGAGGCACAGCGAAAGATTCCCCCAATCACAAGGTCTTCTTGGAGGCCGGCGTGGTGCTGGTGGAGTACGTCTGCAACTTGAAGTCTCTGACTTCGCAGGATGTGGAACTGGTCGTTCTGCCACTCAAGTTAAAAGGTTGCGATGGCTCGCCCGTACGCTGCATCGCCATCGAGAGGTGACGAATTGAAAGAGCAGGCTGCCGAATGGCTGTGCGAGTGGTTCGTCGGCCGAAGAAAATTTAAGGGAGATACCGCCGAACTCCTGGACATAAACTACTTTGACGCGCAGTTGCTGACTTCGCTCGAAGTCATCGAATTCGTGTCGGAAATCGAAGATCGCTTCGGCGTACAGTTTTCGGAACAGGACTTTCAAGATCCGCGTTTTGTGACGGTCGCCGGCCTTTCGGAACTGATTGCCGATCGGTCCGTGCCGGCGGCGGAACGAAGATAGAAACTGAAGACAGAGAAGTCGTGAAGCGACGTGAGTCGAATGGAAGCGCGCGTTGAGCCCAGACCTGGCGCAGCCCGAGAACGATGTCTCGCCCGCAAAAGGGGCAGGGACGTCCGCGCTTCACGTTCTAACGCTGACGCCGTTTTTCCCTTCCGCTGGCGATGAAGTGAGTGGTTGCTTCATCGCGGAATCAACCAGGCAGCTTGAGCGGTTCGGTGTCACCTGCAGCATCATTGCCGTAACCCCGATCCACCATCGTCGAAAGGAGCCAAGCCCGTCAGCTCCCTCGCATTGGGTGAGATACCCGCAGATTCCCGGAAGTCTAGGCCTGTCGAGCGCGGGGCGGTGGCTCTACGCTCGTTTGCTTGCAGAGGTGCCGCGGTTCCACAGAGAGAGACCGATTGACGTCATCCACGCGCACGCCGCTCTGCCCTGCGGTCATGCGGCGGCCTTGCTGTCGCGGCATTTGAACATTCCATTTGTCGTTACCGTGCACGGCTTGGACGTGTTCAACACGTGCTTCCGTGGCGGAGCGCCGGCCGCGTGGCGGCGCCGAGCTTCCATCGACGTCCATGTCGCCGCGCGCAAGGTAATTTGCATCAGCGAGAGAGTGCAACGCCTTCTCCGAGACGGAATTCAGGAGGATGTTCGAAGCACTAATGTTCGAAGTACTGTGGTGTACAACGGCACCGATACCCATTTGTTTTCGCCAGCACCCGGTGGAACAGCGCTGCGGCTGGAAAAGGAAATCCTGATCGTCGGCGACCTGCTCGTCGGCAAAGGGCATGAACTTGTCTTAAGAGCCATCGGCCAACTCGATACCTTTTTTCCGCAGTTGCGCTGCCGGATTATTGGCGAAGGCCCTGACCGCGCTCGATTTGAAGAGTTGGCCCGCCAATTGGGAATTGCGCAGCGAGTGCAGTTTGAAGGAAGAAAGAGCCGGGCGGAAGTGGCGGACGCCATGCGGGCCTGCTCGGTATTTGTGCTCCCCAGCCGCTACGAAGGACTGGGATGTGTGTATCTGGAAGCTATGGCTTGCGGCAAGCCGGTGGTGGCCTGTCGCGGGCAGGGAATCGAGGAAATCATCGAGCACGGAAAAAATGGCTGGCTCATTCCGAATTGGCGCACTCCAGCCGATGGACTCGACAAGCTCGTGCAGGGGCTCTCGACCCTGCTTCGGTCGCCCGATCTCTGCTCGCATCTGGGTGCGTCGGCGCGCGAGACAATCCTCGACCGCCTGACTTTATCTCACCAGGCGCAGCGCCTGGCACAGATTTACGGCGAAGCGATCGCATGAGTGAGCCATCCATCATTAAGCAGTCGAACATAAAGCCCGGAGGAAGTCCGCGCGCCGAACTGGTTGCAATTTCCGAGTCTGATATCGTCGAACTGGCGCAATTTGTCTCGTCTCAATCGAGACGCGAACCGGCGAGCGTCGAAAGCCATCTGCGTTGGTTTCTGCTCGAGAACCCGGTGCGCGACCCACAGATTCCCCTCGGTTGCGGATTGCGCTCGCCACAGGGCGAACTCGTCGGCTGCATCCTGTATGTGCCGCAAACCTTCCGCTTCCAGCGGCAAACATTGCTGATTGTCGGATCGAGTTGTTTCTATGTCGACGAGCGCTATCGCGGCACCGGGGGTCTGATGTTCCTCAGGTTCTCAGAGCTGGGCAGAAAGTGGCCGCTATTCGGAAACTCCGCCAATGCCGATGCCGCCAAGCTGTGGAAAGCGCGAGGAGCGGTTCTGATTCCTTACTCCGATCACGAGTTGTTTGGCGTGCTGCGCTGGAGAGGCGTGATCGAAGAAGGATTAGAACGCTGCAGCGCGCCTAAGACACTGGCGCGAATCGTCAGCGGCCCGGCCGCGGCTTTTCTGCGCCCCTTCACGCGTTTGAAGCTCGACGGCGGACGGCCGGAAGATCTTGTTCCTTTGGCTTCGGCCGAGCATGTCATGCAACTGCCCATTCATGATCCCGCTCCCGAACTCACTGCAAACCGCGATCTGCCCTATATCCGTTGGCGTTACTTCTCTGGACAGGACGCTACCGTTGCCGTCTTCGCATTTCGAAACAAGCAGGTCGAATCCGAGGTGCTGGTGACGGTCAATCAACGTCCTCGTGGATATCGTGGACAGATTCGCACCCTCCAGGTGCTGGATATCTATCCCGGGGTGACGCCCGAAGTGTGTGCGTCGATTGCCGCCGCGCTGGTGGAACGCTATCGCGGCGCCATGGATGCCATCGTGCTGCGCGGCCTGGATGAAGCGCGGCAAGACTTTTTTCGCCATCACGGCTTCGTGCGCCGGCAGTTGGATGCGCCCAACGGCTGGTTCTTGGACAAGTGGGGTTTTCTGCCAACTCGGAACTGGTATACGGTTCCTGCCGACGGGGACTGGCTCATTTGACCGGGCCAATGAACAGCGCGTCTGTTGCCTCGCCTTCCGGTCGCGCCGGCGGAAATGCCTCGATCGCTTCGGACCGTCTAATATAACCCTGCACTATAATGACCATCACCGCTTTCGGAGGATGGGTTGCTGCACAAGCGCTATAAAGACATCGTGTTTTTGGGGCATTGCCAAGGTCACCGTTCCGAATTATTTGCTGCGGCGGTATGTGATGAGCGCACGCCCTCCGACGGCGCTCGTCATCTACATCTTGGTTGTGGTCCAAACTACCTGCCTGGTTTCGTGAACATCGACGGCAACCTCTTCAATAAGATTGACGTTTGGCTGGATGTTAGAAATGGGCTTCCCTTTCGTTCAGGCTCGGTTGACTCGATCTATTCCACCCACATGTTCGAGCACTTCTACCCGGATGAGCTGAAGCGGTTGCTTCAGGAGTGTGTGCGGGTGTTGAAAAACGGCGGCGGCATCCGGCTGATCGTTCCCAGCCTGGAGAGCGCGATTGCGGAGTACACTCAGGCGCGCAGCGAGTGGTTCTACGACTCCTTCCCACGCCACTTCGATTCGCTCGGCGGAAGGTTTTCGAATTTCGTTTTCTGCGACGGGCAACACCGAACCGCGTTCGATTTCAGTTATCTCAGCGAGGTGCTGCGCGAAGCCGGATTCCGGGAGGTCGAGAGATCCACGGAAGGGAAGAGCCGCTTATATGGAACGAGCGTTCCACCTTATGAACCGCGAGACTCGAAGGATTTGCCGCACTCTCTGTTCGTGGAAGCATTCAAATAGTTACATTTTGCGGCCCGTAACGCCCGGGATTTGAAGAATTCTGAGCACGCCGGTTGGGGCTGCCCTACTTTCGACTTGAGTACGCTACCTCAAACGTTTGGAAATATATCCAGTTACGCGAGGAAGAGAACCTGTGAAGCGTTCGCATTTTGTTACGCTGGTCATCGCGCTTCTGACATTGGTTGCGGTTCTTCGCACCGTTCAGACCTACGCTATCACCGCCCAGGGCTTCGATGAGCCCTGTCACATCTCGGCGGCGCTGGAATGGTTAGACAGACACACCTACAAGCTTGACCCCGTTCACCCTCCGCTGGCGCGTGTTGCCATAGGCTTGCCGCTGCTTCTTGCTGGAGACCGATATCCAAGTCTGCCATCTGACGATCCTGCGACTCAGGATTACAACGTGGTTGGCAATCACATCATTTACGGCAGCGGCCATTTCGCCCGCACTTTGGCACTGGCTCGTTCGGGCATGCTCCCATTTCTGGTGCTCGAGATCGTTCTCGTCTTTTTCTGGGCTCGCCGGGAGTTCGGAGACCTTGCCGGTGTGCTGGCGGCGGCGTTGGTCAGTACGCTACCGATCATCCTGGCCTTTGCCGGCCTGGCGTACACGGATTTGCCAGCCTCGTGCACGCAGTTCGCTTTGTTTCTTGCGTTTGCCGCATGGCTGGATAAGCCGCTCGATAAACCAACGATTCGATCGAGCGTCTGGCTGGGAATTGCGGCAGGATTCGCATTCCTCACAAAGTTCACGATCCTGCTCTTCTTCCCGGCGGTCGCGTTGGCCCTGGTTCTGTGCAAGTTGCTTCTGGGCGACCGCAGCGAACCTCTGCCCAAAATCGATCCGCGTGCGTGGTTCGGCAAGGCAACGATAGCGGGAGTGATCGCCATTATCTTGCTCTGGGCTGGTTACGGGTTCTCTGTTGGTCATGTGCGGGAGAGCATGCAGCTTACTCCTGAGAACATGCCCTCATTCCAGCACTTTCCCGGGCCTTTGCGAAGCGTTGCACGGGAGATGGTGATCTCGGACTGGGCGCTGCCCGCGCCCGCCTTGCTTAAGGGTGTCGCCACGGCGTGGACTCTCAACAAGAGTGGGTCACAAAGTTATTTGTTGGGGAAAACCAAGACGGGAGGATGGTGGTACTTCTTTCTGGTCGGAGTTGCCGTAAAAACGCCCTTGCCGTTTCTGGTTCTGTGCCTGGCCGGGGTTGCCGCTCTGCTCGCAAGAGAGCGCGAGAGGCGTTGGCAGGCGCTGGCCCCGGCCGTATCGGCGATTGCCGTCATCATCGTTACCATGGGCGTGAGCTATGATGCCGGCCTTAGGCACGTCCTGATCGTGTTTCCTTTGCTCGCAGTGGTTGGCGGCTTTGGATCGGCGTATCTGTGGCAACTTCCGGGGCGGCCACGCTTCGGCGGAAGGGCCTTGCTGGCGGCTTTGTTGCTGTGGCAAGGGCTTGCGTCGTTCGCCGCGCGAAGCGACTACATCGCCTACTTCAATCCGTTGGCGGGGAACGATCCAAGCCAGGTTCTCATTACCGGTTGCGACTTGGATTGTGGCCAGGACCTTTACCGTCTTGCGGACGCGCTTCGCGCCCAACATGTTTCGCACGTGTACATTGCTATGTGGAGCAGTGCTGAACTTTCTTATATGGGTTTGCCCGAGATGGAAGTGCTGCAGCCCTTTCAACCAGTCAAGGGATGGGTGGCGATCAGTTCGCGCTCGTTGCGCTTGGGCACTGTTTTTCACACCACGTATCCGCCGCATGCCTTCGACTGGCTCGATCCGTATTCACCCAAGGAGTGGGTGGGCAAGACCACTCGCCTTTATTACATTCCGCCGGACGCTCCGGCGATTGATGCGGCGGACCCAAAGCCATCTCAATGAGAAACGAGAAACGCAGGGCGCTGACGCTTGAGGTGGCTATGCTTCCGGTCCTCTTCTGTTAACATAGCGCGAATATCTTCGTGAACCCCTCAACTGCCTACAAGCCGCCATCAAGCGAAACTGCCATCAGTGCTACGGATCTGAGGAGCTGGCTGACCTCTGCCGTTGTGATTTTGCTGGTAATCTTTGCTGCCAACCAGTTCGCGACGGAGTGGGAAACATTCCGATCCTCCGCCTACCCCACTGGATCGGCGATCGATTTTCCACATTACTACGTGGCAGCAAAGTTGGCGGGATCGGCTGACCCAAGTCAGCATCCGCTGTATTACCCCACGCACGAAAACAAAGAAGCAGTCTTAGGCCGCATCCAGCCTGACACCGAATGGAACCTGGTAGCTCACCAGAATGGGCTGAGCGACACCTTGCATTTCAGCGCTCCGCCAATCATCGCAACATTATTGGTCCCGCTGGGGAAATTGCCTTACCAGTTGGCATTCATGGTCTGGCGCATTCTCACTGATGTCTTCTTTTTTCTAGCTATATGGGTTTGCTTGAAAGTGTGCGGAGCGTTTAGTCCCACAGCTCTGCTGATCTGTACGCTGGCGGGATTCACCTTTCAACCCTTCACGCTGACGCTGGAGAAGGGCCAATTCGGGGCCCTGCTCTTGCTGACTTGGTCGGCGGGAGTTCTCTTCGCAGAGAAGAAGCAGGATGTTCTCTCCGCGTTCATGCTGGCTCTGGCCACGATCGTAAAACTCACCCCGGTTCTGGCAGTGGGTGTATTCCTGATCCGGCGCCGCTGGAAATGGCTTGCTGCCTATACGCTGTGGATGGCTATCCTCATCGGCATCGGCGTGTGGCACCTCGGCTGGGAAAATCATCGCTTGTACTTCGCCAAAATTTCGGCGCTCTCGTGCGGTGTTCCCGGGCCCTATAATTACTCCTTATCGGGAATTGTGCAGAACACTTACTACGGGAATATTCTGAGTTACGAGCAGATACCCACGCAAACTCCGAGCGGATTGTGTGCGTTCGATAAAGTGTTGGGATTTGCGGTCTACCTGGCCAGTCTGGCAATCCTGCTAAAGAGGAATCAGCGCGGCGACGTCATTTGGGATATGGTTGTCATGTCACTGATCACCCTGTTGATAGCGCCCTTCACCTGGCGACATTACTACGTGCTTGAGATTCTTCCGTTAATGTTTGTCTGGTTCTTCCTCAAAGCGGAAAGATTCTCGCGTCCAGGCTGGGTTCTTGTCGTGGCCAGCGTTTGCACGCTGGTGACAGGAACACGCTACCCGGATTATTTGCAAACCCATTTGACCATCGGCCCCATCAGGGTGTTTCTGGTTAGCTTGCTGCCACTGTCGGCACTAATCCTGATGGCAACGCTGCTAGCCGCCTACAGACCCAAGCTTGAACCCCAGCAATGAACGACAAACCTGTGAGTTGCGGGGGTGCGCTTTGGGTGTTGCTGGTCGCTGCATCGCTGCCCGTCGTCGCGGAAAGGGAAGCGGCCGGCTGATGATGGAGTCGGTGTTGGCGACGCGGGCGGCTGCGATTTTGGCTTTGATGGCCCCTGCGTGCTTGGTGGTGTCACTATCGGGCCATTCCGCGAAAATAGGGATTTGTCGGCCTTCAAGAATTGCTGTGACTACTCGGATCAAGAGTGACGTATTTGGGGACGAAATAAATCTGCTCGACTTGCAGGAACTACGGGTCTGCCAGCAATGTTCTGATACGACTCACGCGCTCACTATACTTCGGATCGTTTCCCAAATCGGCCAACAACAGCGACAATTCCTCATGTAGAAATCCATTCTTCCATTTTCGAATGGTTTCATAGAGCGGCAGGAAGGGATCCACTGATTTGTGAATCAGCTGCTCGGTCACGCTTTTTTCGTGGCGGGAGCGGGTGTAAACCGCGTACCAGTGAGGTTAAAGGTAACTTGCTTCGAACGTTTCGGTCATTCGGCTTGGCACGGGGTTTGACGTAGTTAACGGTTGCCATATTATATGCCTGCATTAAGGTTCGCTACCGACTAACCAGAACCAGATGTTTCCGGGGCGGGGCATGCAGCGGGAGCAGCAAACGCACCTAGTCATTCTCACCAGCAATCAGACGGTGCTGCGCTTGCCCGGAAAATGGGCTACGACATCTGATCCACAATCGCAGCCATTTCCGCGTGGACGGCGCGAAAATACTCAACTTGATTTCGCGAAACGGCAACGCTCTCAAGCTCAGAACGGCGATTTGCGCGCGCGGACCGAGAACTTGCCAAAACTCGCAGTGGGCTCGTAGTTGGCCGCCAGGAACTCATCCAGCAACCGGGACCCAGGCCTCACCCTTCTATAGAATGCGGCGGCAGCATCGCCCATTTCGGCGTTGCTCTCCAGAATCGCCCACCTCACCCGATTGCGGTTAAGATCCGAAATGATCTGCGCTTGGACGTCGGCATGAAGCACGACGTCGGGGCTCATGTCGATGACTCGGCAGCAGGGCATTCGCTGGGCGAGCCAGTAGATCCTCACGTCATTCGCGTAAACCCTTGAGTGGTCCTGTGCGCCCACGAAGATCGTCTCCTCGGGAGCCGTTTTCGCTCTGATAAAGGCAATCACATCGGACTCGTCTCTTCTCAGAACTTCACCCTTGTGCGCGTAGATCCAGGGGCTATTCGTGTCACGCGCAGCCAGGCGGTCGGCATCGGAGATTCGCGACGCAGCGCCACTGATGCAACGCAGCCCGTCGAGGAAATCCGCCAGGTCCGGCCGCCACAATGCTCCAAAACCCGTCACACCCAGCCCGATCACAATCGCCAGAACAACGAATGCCACTCCTCTGGCGACGTCTCGTCCGCTCTCCTGATTCGACCGTGATAGCGGCAGAACAAAGAGTGGGATTCCCATCTTCAAAATTGTCGTCACCTGAACCAAGTGGTAATCGTCCGCCCGCGTGAAGTAATAATGCAGACTGAAGGCGAGGTACAATAGAAAAGAGAACTCCACGCGGCCAAAACCGCCGACCACAACATACAGAAAGATCACGCTCAGCGCTCCGAGCTCCGTCAGCACGGGCGCCACAGCGGGGAGCGCTCTTCCGACCATGAGAACTGTCAGAAGTACAGGGACCGGAGCCAATGCAAGCAAGGCGCGCTTCGACAACCGGCCAGACGTAAGGATCTCGCTTAGAAACACCCAAGCGCAGGGCCAGGCTACTACCCCTCCCTCCAGGAGGGAAACATCAATGAATCGCATGGATCCGGTCGTGGTCTTCGAGGTCATGAACACGTCAACAAGAGCGAAGAGAGCCTTCTCATGGTAGACCGAAACCCAGAATGCGACGTTCACCATGAGGAATGGAACTATGAACGCACATAGGTCTGCGGCGAGACGACGGAACCAGACTCGATTGAATGCTTGGCCAGATGTGCGAAGCTGTTCCATGACGAGATCGATGACGACCACGCACGCCGCATAGAGACCGAAATTGAACCGCAACAGCGTGGAGAGCCCCGCCAGCGCGCCAACCGCCGCGAGGAACGATCGCAGGCCGGGCTTGGCCCGGCCTACCCCAGCCGCATAGACAACAACGGTGAGGAGAGCGGACGCTGACCCTAGCCAATTGGGCCCGAAATCGACGATCGCGAGCGCTACCATCAGGCTCATCCATGGCGCGAGCGGCCTAAGACGCCCTGCCAGCATCCCAAAAAGCCTCGCGACCGCGATCATCAACACGCAATAGAGAATTGCGTCGAGCGCATACAGGGCCAAGACGGTTTCGCCAGTCAGGCGGAAAGAAGCCGCCAGCAGATAATATGACAGCGGCGGATAGGAACTTAGGAAATCGATGCCGGCCAGGCGTCCATGTCTTACCAATTCCGCAGAGACCAGCGGGATGCTCTCGTCGAAGGAATCCAGCGGCTTCGGGAGGTTCGAGATGATTTGGAGGATGACACAGGAAAAGAGAAGCGCCCACGAGCAGAAACGGAACAAACCGCTGTCGAACCAGTCTTTGCGTGTTGTAGCGAGCCTAAACCAAGAAAACGCAGGGGGCATGATCCGCTCACACAATCTCCGGGGACTAACTCAACCTGATTGGGTCCTTTTTTACCTTAGCAGGATCCAGCGAACCTGAAACCTCGTCGGTGGAAACGTGCAAGAAGCGGAAGCCTGACTTTTGGCTCTCAGGCATTTCCGCAACATAGGCACGCGCTTCCTCCAGCAGGGCGAAGGTACCATTCACATTAGTGGGGATAAAATCATCTGGTCCATGGATCGAGCGATCAACAGGACTTTCCGCTGCAAAGTCCACAATCGCCCGCGGCTGATATTGCTAGAGCAGATCGCAAACCAGCTTTCGATCAGCAATATCGCCATGAACAAGACTATAACGCTCGTCAGTGGCAATTTGCTCCAGGTTGTTGAGGTTGCCGGCGTAAGTGAGCTTGTCGAGATTAACAACTGAGCGCTCTCGGTTGCCAGCCACTGCAGAATGAAGTCCAGTTACGAGAATCGCTCGCTGTTTCACCCCTGGCCGGAATTTCCCTTTTTGACCTCGAAAACGACACCATAGTACACCCGTCTCGCTTGTTCGCGACACCGTAAAACGATTTTTCATCGAGAGCACTCCCGACGGTCTTCATCCGCAGCAGCACAGCCCAAAGTTGCCCCATTGTGGCCTACTTTTGCAACACCTCTCCCTTACCCAGCCAGTTAACAGACGGATTCCGCTGCCGACTGGACCACGATCCGCCTATCCCGTCGGTATCGATAGCAACGCGATCCGGCCCAGCATCGCCCCGAACCGCCGCTGCGTCAGATGCCTCTCCGCCAGCAAGAGCCAGTAGTAGCGGGCATGTTTTACCAGCCTTCCGCCGGTCTTCACCAGCCGTTGCTGCAGACTCGTCAGTGACCATTTCTCGATCCGTTTGGGCAGAGCTAGCCGCCGCCACAAATTCCCCAGGTTGTAGGCCAGCAGGCTCAATGCCAGCCGCACTTGGTTCGAGCGGAAACGGTGACAGGAGAGCCGGGTCATCTTCACCGCCTGCTTGCCCTCTTTGATCCATTGCTCTGCCGTCCCGCGCTTCTTATAGAAGCGCACCACGCTCCGGCTCCGGGTGCTGGCCTTCGCTGAGTCGCGCGAAGTGTTCGGAACAGCCGGAGTTGGCACGGGCAGGTCTGGTGGAATCATTTTCAGCAGATCAAGGCGCAGTTTCCGTTGTTGCGACCAAAGCTGCATCTCCGTTACTCGGAGTTGCACGCTATCGCCACGCTGTGACGCAACTTCTGACGAGCGTAGTGCGGGTAATCTGCATGCTACGTTCTGTGGGAGCCGGGGAGCGGGCGACCGCCCCCGGCCACCCGGTGGGCACTCAGCAATGACGTGTCCCTACCGCGAATTAACGGGTTTTTGAGCGCTTTCGCCATCTGCTGCTGCCCTCGGTGGAGCACCGCGCGTCCTTAATTTCACAATTGAAGGAGCAGAGCATTCTCAGCGTCTTCCACTACACTCCGCTTCATCTGTCGGAGGCGGGACTGAAGTTCGCCGCCGGTCCCTCGAATTGCCCGGTAACAGAAGAGGTTAGCGAGCGCCTGCTGCGTTTGCCCTTCTACAACGATCTCAGCGAAAGCGAGCAGGCGAAGGTCACGGGTGCCGTGACGAATGCCCGGTTCTGTTCGCTAAATCTTCATGCCAGCTAGCGCACCGCCAGAAACGAATATGTACCGGCCGGGGTGATCGCTTCGGACCCGCTCGCGTTACAGAAATGTAAAATGATCGCCCCGTCATGAGCAGGATAGGCGTTAAGGGACAGATTCCCCAACCCCGCAGGCGGAGTGACGCCGGCAATCTGATCCGATTTGGTCAGGCCACCCACTTTCCCGAGGACATCCAAGCAACTCTGTGCAGGCACGTGGCTCGCTGGCACGTTATTAGCAGTGTAGATTTTCATCTGTGAAAGCGGGGAGCCATCCCCCAAAGTGAAGGTTTTTCCCTCGTTTATCCTTACCGGAACGGCGAACGTTTTTCCCTTCGAGGTCAGTCGCTCCAGCCAATCCGGATGCACACCATCTCCAGTCGCGTGGATGTAACCGGTGATGGACACTGGGGCTCCAAACGCGAGCTGCCCCGCACTCAGTCCCGCTCCGCGCGCGGCGACATCGGTCCCGATCCACACATCATTTGCGTTGGCCCGCGGCCGGTAGCCGATGGTCCCTCGTGTCAGACCCGGCTCCGAATCAACCAGCGTTATGATGTGGTGCGGTTGCAAGATGGCCCAAGGAGAAGTGCCAAAGTTCAAGCGGCCCTTGGAAAGCGTCTGCCCACCGCCCGCCGCGCCTCCGTCTGTCATCAGCGTCGCCGTTTGATTCGGAACACTATTGTTGGCGTTTGTTATGCTCGCCAGACAAGCCGTATACCCTCCCGGCGACGTCTGGCCATAAGTCGTACATCGCATCGCCACCTGCAAGGGACCGTTCCCCAGTCCAACGCCCACCACATTCGGATGTTCGACATCCACCGCGACACTCTTATTGACCGACACAATCGATCCCGGCCAAAAGATCAGGTTTCCCGCATAGGTCCCCTGCGGAACCGTGTAGGACTGCGGAACCGCGCCTCCGCTGTCGGTGTATGTGCAGACCAGTCCCGCACATTGCGCCAGATTATGCGCAACGTATCCACACGATGACGACGTTCCACCGTTGCAGTTCCCATACGACGGATACACAGCCCCAATTCCCGCCGGGGTCGTGGTGCGGATCACGTCATAGGTCATGGTGTCGGTTCTGTTGGCAACTCGCGGCCACCGTACCAGGATGGAATCACTCCCGGTCGAGCTATAGTTCAAAACCTGCATCGGCGAGGTGTGAGTGCCGGCCGTTGTATCGTTCACCACAATGAAGTAGGAATACCGGATGCTTCCACTTCCGCCCCAGGGAAACGCCCCCTCGACTCCGCTTACCCCAGCGACCGCGAAACTTGCCGCCCCACTGGTCGCCCCCGCGATCAAGCCCGAGATTCCCGTCCCAGCAAATGGAGAGCGCACCGGCGAAACTGGATTCGCGCTTGTCGAGCTTTCCGAGTAGATGTTCTTCAGGTACGCCCCTTGGTAGTTGCCCGTCGAATTCGACGCATATACCTGCCACGGCCCCGTGGCCTGCAGCACCGTGTTCTCGACATAAACGCCATTGGAGTTGTAAACCGTCACGCCATTGGAGTAGTTGGCCGTGATGGTCGAGTCCCGCAGCGTGATGACTGGGGCTATCTGATGTCGTCCCTGGTTTCCCGCCGAAAACACAAACGATCCGGTCCAGTTCGCACCGTAATTCAGCGAGATTGCATTGTTATTGAAGTGGTCAATGGTTGCATTCTCATCGTCCCAGAGATCGAAAAAGTTGTTAAAGTGCCCGGTTTCCCCCACATTGTCGTAAGAAACGTCAGTCAGGTGGGTGTTCATGGCGTCGTCCAGGACGGCAACATAGGCCAGAGCCACAACCCCGGGCGTTGCCTGTGAGGCAATGTCGTTCCCGGTATGCGCATACTGGAACGTCGTGCTCGAGGGCACGGCCGTGACAACCGCATCCCCCCAGTACGCGTTGTGGTCGGTAAATAGGATCGTCACCATGTCACCCGGTCGAAAGCCGTGCGCGGTGGCCGTCGTGATCGTCACCAACTGCGACAAGCGCTGCGTTTTCGTGATCGCCACTCCCGCGTACGCCGGGTTGCGCGAGTAATTCGTTGGCGTACGGAAACTGAGACCTTGCACCGTATTGTTTGCGAACGCATCGGCATTCGCCAGATTGCCGACTTGCAGGCAGGCTCCACGTCCGGTGCAGTCCAGTGAAGCTCCGTAGCCGCTCAACACCGATTGGTTCGAGTGCAGATAAATCGTTCCCGGAACACTGTACGTGTTGATAGCGTGAGTGGGATAACCGGGGCCGTTCGCCGGGATAATGACGTTACAGTGGGCATTCTTCCATGGGGTCGGATCGACGCCGCAAGCATCGTTCAGCGTTTCCTGAATGCCGGACGAGGCCGAACCGACGCTGGACCCGGCCGGATAGGAATAATAAGGAGTAAACGTAATCGTCCCCGACGAAGCTCCCGACACGCAACTTCCAGAGATCACATCGACCGCCTCGCTGTTTCCGCCGCCTGAGATAAGAACCTGATAGCCGGCCCTACTTGTCGTATCGACCCCGGTCGGACAGGGAGTCAGTTTGACCTCGCCTAGGGCTCCTGCCGTCAACGTGTTCGAGATTTTCTGCGTCCAGTTGTGCGCCGTTGTCGCGTAAGTGATTCCCGCCGGAGCCACTCCGCTCACAGGGCTGGCCTTTTCTTCCGCCGCCGGATCTACGTTTGAGGCAGAATGAGTCGGGCAGACAATCTCCAACAACAGCAAAAGCACTGCAATGGCTAGACGTCGCATCGGGAGCCACTCCTTCCCAGTGAAAGGAAAACAGCAAGGAGATTAACCCTGACCTTGGACAATTGTCATTAGGAGGTCAGGGTGTTTATCTTCGATGGTACAGAATTCAGCGGCGGTCCAGAAGCACCAAAATCTCTAATTTCGATCTATGGGCGGGCCAGTGCCGTCCCCGCAGCGACTTGATGGTTATCTGTTCCACGATTGATCTGATCTCCTATCGCCGAAGTTCGAAGTGTCAGATGTCCATGGCCACCGAGCAGATGGCAACTATAGCTTGCGTCCCGGCTTTTAGAGATTCAGGACTCTAAATGAGCCTGCGCGTGACACTCATGACAGAGCGTGATCAGGTTGTCGTCACTGTCGGCCCCCGAATGACTGCGGAACTCCCTGTGGTGAACCTCAAGATTCGACATCGTGCTGCAGGATTGACATCGCCAGCCGTCGCGACGCAGAACCTCCTGGCGCAGGCTTTCATAGGACAAGGGGTCTAGCCGCGAGGGAGTGGCTTTGGGGTGAATCATTTCAGGATGCCTTCTCAGGCAGGTTTTCGAGGAAAGCCTGCTGCTGTTCGCCGGGCAAGAACTTGTAGTAGCGTGAGATTGAGTGCAGCAGGATCTCCGGGTCACCATTGTCCAGGTGGGCGCCCGCCAGGAAGTCCGCACAGATCATCTCCAGACAGTAACCACGCGATTTGTCCGTACCCAGCATGAGGGCCGCTGTTTCGATCGCCTGCTCGATTACAGGAATCTGGCTCTTATAGACCTTGAAGTAGATCAGTTCCGACGGTTCCTCATCCCTTCCTGTCAGTTCCTTCTCCACCTCCCGCCTGAAGTCCTCCTTTGGCAGCTCCCGAGCTTTGTGCAACCAGGTTGCACAATCGAAGTGCTGCCCGTCCCGACGCGCGACTTTCGCTAACTCCAGCCCCTTCGCCCAGCCCACTTCCTTCAGATCCTTCCGCGCCTGCGGCGGCAGGTGTTCGTGGATCGACATCAGGTAGTACGCCTTCCTTCGCGATTCCGGGAACCGCCTTGCCAGGAACTCGTCGAACGACTTCAGGTTCTCCAGCCTCCAGTACTGTCCCGCGCGCACTTCGCACAGATACCTGCCCAGATCGACGAAACGGGTGTCGCGCTCTGCCTCTTTCTGCTGTTCCCACGCCAGGATCTCGTCGATCTTGGTGAGGACAAACAGTGCTCGTTTGCGGTTGAGCCTCGGCGGCATCGGCGGATACCTAGTAAACAAGTTCGTCAAACAGACCAAGATCGACTCCTGGTTTGCGCACCAGACCGGCTTCGACCAGATCTGGCTTGTCGAGGCAGAGCCCGACGAAGGGGCAGGTGGTGCATGGGTTCTGGGGGAAGCGGATGCCGCTATGCGGCAGGAACAGTCCCGATTCGATCCGTCGGGCTGTGTCATCGACCAAGGTTGCGAACTCCTGCCGCTGCTCCTCAGTGATCGTGGCACGCAGGTACTGGACTTCAACCAGGCGCTTGCGGACGAAAACAACCTGGGCAACTTCGTCGATGCCGGTCATCCACGAATAACAGACGAGTTGCGGGTCGAGGGCGGAAATGCCGGCCGGCTCTTCTGGATATCGTGCCGAGGTAGTCTTCCATTCCAGAACGCATGGCGTGCCGTCCAGTTCGCCAATGGCGTCGACGTAGGCGACGAAATTGCTGCCAGAACCGAGTGTCCGATTGAACTGAATCTGCTGGGTGGAACGAGGGCGCCGAATGCGAACACGGCCGTCCTGAGCGAAGCGCTCAAGCAACTGGATACCCTGCTGCAGCATGCGATCCCAGGTGTCGTTGCCCGAGCAGGCAAGGCCCATGTCCTTCGACGGGCCCCACTGCTCGAACAGCACAGCCGCTGGGTCTTCACGCCGAAACAGGGCGGCGACGGCCTTTTCGAAGGCTCGGCCAAAGAGCATAGCAGCGCGAGTGTCTTTCTCTTGCCAGCCATCGAGGTAGCGGTGCCGGTACCGGCGCGGGCAGCTAAGGTATTGGCTGATTTGGGTGTAGGAGTATGTCATCGGGTGGCCTCCGCGGTGTTGGCCCGAGAAGCACACGTTGCCGGGGCTGTGGACAGTTCTTCCCACTGGCTCGCCGGGGCGAAGCCGTCGAGGTTGATGAGCGAAATACCGTTGATGATGGTGTGGCTGATTTTGACGACACCGCGGAGTCCGGGCAGGGCCTTCTCGTCGACCTGCTCGTGGGCCAGAAGTTCCGGGTCATAGAGGAAGTCCCGCAGGAACCAGCCGAGCTTCCACATCGCTTTTTGCGTGCAGTAGAGACGACCGACGATGGACTGCCCGGCCAGGGCGCGGGGCTCAAGGATGGAGAGTCGGAGGATGTAGAACGGTTTATGGGCATGCCAGCGGAACTGGGCGCCATCAACGCGAACGAGGAAGACCCCGTCGGGGATCTCCGGACGAGCATCGCTGGCAGTTTCGGCAAGTCCAGGAACTTGGCGCTTCACGCGACTACCTCCTGTTTCGGCGACGCGTAGCTGTTGAGTTGGCAGACAAGGGCATTGCGGTCCTTCTCGGCCCAGTCGGCCAGTTGCTGGACGAAGTTCTCAACCTGTTCGCGGGTGGCATCGCGGAGCGTCTTCGTGCCGCAGAAATCGACCGCATAGGCCTTGACGAGTTCGGGGTCGAGCTTGTGCTGACGGATGATCTGGCAGAGACGGTCCCGGACCTTGGGGCCAGCGCCGTTGCCGTTGCCATTCGTGTTCTGCGGCGGACGCTTCTCGCCGGTGGTCGGAATGGTCCCGATTTCCTCGACCGAGCAGATGCCGATGCCGTAGGCCTTGCGGAGGGCGCGGTTGACGGCTCGGGTTTCGGCCACACGCATCTCGGCACCACGGACGAGCGGTGAAACATTGGAGGGATCCGCATCGCCATAGCCGACAAAGCCGGATGAACCCTTGGACGGGAAGACCGTGGCTTTAAGGACAAATCGATTCGCCTCTGAATCACACAGCGAATCGACGGCCTCAACATGGATGCCACTGCATCTCTTCCGACGCGCCAGGCCAATTAGACCGGTGTGGGTGACGTACCAGCTACTGTTGATAATCTGAAGATCCCCGCCCTTCACAGAAAAACCAAATTCTCGCGTTAGGCTCTCCAACGAGAGTTTGGCACGCGACGCAAAGGCGCTACCGAGTGCCTTTCTGGCCCAGCTCATGTTTTCCCTCAATAGCTTTCGGCTAGGTTGCTCAATGCAATCTGTTCTATTCTTCTTAGCCTCTGCTTGATGCATTCGCGGCCTCCTATTTTGTATTGCAAGTATAACATGTAATACATGTACTACACAATAGTAATTTGCATTGCCCAAACTTCTATTGCGAAGCTATATTTCAGAGGTGGCGAGGACAGGTTTCCTAGTATTTCGAGTGGACCCGGTGCTGAGGCGAGACGTTCAGCGAATCGCTGCCGAGGAACAGCGGACGATCACCCAAGTCTGCGAGATGCTGCTATACGAAGGTGTCGAGGCCTACAAGAAGGAAGGGCCCAAGTTCATGCAGCGGCTGGTCGCCAAGCAGAAGGCCAGGGTCAAAGACCCATAGGGATACTTACTTGACGCCACCAGACCCAAGATATAGTGTTCGCGGGCATGAGCGAGGATTATCCGGACTTTGCTGGAGTTGGAGCAACGATTCAGCCGCGATGAGGCCTGCGCCGGCTATCTTGCCTCTGTGCGCTGGCCTGCCGGTTGGGTGCGTCCGCGGTGCGCGGGGGAGGCGGCGTGGTCGGTTCGGCGCGCCCGCTGGCGCTGTGGCCAATGCCGCTACGAGATGTCGGTCACTGCGGGTACGATCTTTCAGGACAGTCATCTGCCCCTGACGAGCTGGTTTCGGGCCATGTGGCATGTGACCAGCCAAAAGAATGGCATCAGCGCTCTGGGATTACAGCGGGTTTTGGGCTTGGGCAGCTACAAAACCGCCTGGGCCATGCTCCACAAGTTGCGGCGGGCGATGGTTCGTCCGGGCCGCGAGCGCTTGCGGGGCATCGTGGAGGTGGACGAGACGTACTGGGGCGACGAGGAAGCAGGTGTCAAGGGTCGGCGCACGCAGGACAGGGCCCTGATCATTGTCGCCGCCGAGGAAAAGGGGAAAGGCATTGGCCGAATCCGTCTGCGATGCATCCCGGACTTAACTAGGGTCTGCCTGCACGAATTCATCGCCCAAGCCATCGCACCGGGCAGCACCGTCCGAACCGATGGTTTGAACGCCTACCGGGAGTTGACCGGCTACATCCACGACCGTCAGGTGCAGCGCCGTCAAACGCAGGGAGAACACTTGCTGCCGCGAGTCCATCGCGTGATTTCGCTGCTGAAGCGATGGTTGATGGGTACTCATCAGGGTGCTGTCGGGCACGACCACCTCGACGATTACCTCGAAGAATTCGCATTCCGCTTCAACCGCCGCACGCCAGCATCCCAGGGAAGTTGTTCTATGACTGGCTCAACAGGCTGTCCAGGTGAATCCGTCCCCGTTTGCAATTTTGACCAAACCACAACCTGTTGGGCCTGGTGGCGTCAAGTAAATATCCCTAAAGACCCATGACCTGGGTGGGAATGACGGTCGCCATTCTTGACTGAACCCGGGCTCATTTGCGAAATAGCCTCACCAACCGATTGACTTGACAGCATTACTTCCAGTTGTTGACAAGCTCGCCGTGACGGTGCTTTAACCCGCGCACAACCGGTCCTGCGCTGGGGACGAGGACGGTCCTAGATCGCGATCAAGCAGGTATTACTGTTTCGGCCGAAGGCGCTGTGTTCGGTCACCTCAGGACACCACCGCGGACATCATCTCCGAAACGGGCCCCATCCCCAGGGGTCCATCTCGTTGAGGACATCTCTTCTAGTCAGTACTTGTTGAACGGGGGGTCTCGGCGGCCATTGATTGCCGCATTGTTGACATCGCTTTTGCCCCCAAGGGAGTATCCTCGGAGAACCGGCGCCGCAGTCCGGACAAACTTCGGACTGACCCGCCGGGATGTTCGAGCCCACCTCCAGCCAGGCTTGACCCGCCCACCGGATCTCGCGTCCGGTGGTCTTGTTTCGAGCGAGGATCTCTTCCCCTTCGTCCCACTGCGTGAATTTGCAATCGGCAGGCAACCGCAACGTTTGGGCCAGCATTTCTTGCCGGTAAAGGTCCAAGACTCCGTAAACGTGAGTTCCCTGTTTGAGCCAGTCGAAGGCCTGGGAAGTGGAGTCCGCCTGATCGTCATACTTGGCGCCCGGAAACGTCGTCAGCTCGTGTACGTAGCCTGGGAGCCAATCCCCTTTGGTTGGCAAGTATACGAATCCATCCTCGATGGTGCTGGTGATCGAGTGCAACCGCATTACTTTCTCCATGGTAGGCTCGTAGCGCGTGACTCCGTAGACGCCCTCTTCGATCAGTTCCTGAATCAATTGCGTTCCGGATGCTTTGTCCTCGATCAGAATATTGGCCGGACGAAAGCGCTCAGCCTGGTGGCGGACTGCCCGCTTAAGATCCGGGTAATCCAAGCGTTCTCTCAGCACATCTAGCAGGTAGATCTTTCGGCTCTTCTGACCCCAAGTTGTGCAAACGCTGTAGTCACTCAGTTCCGTGCTTTTGTTCGCGGTGTCCCAGCTCTGGATAACGCGGTCGAAACGCGGCTGTTCGCCCGGAACATAGCTTCGGAACCATGTGGCCTTCACCATGCCGCCTCCTAACGGCGATGGCGCTTGTTGATATTGGCCGGCGAAGTTGTATTCCCCCATAGTCTGCCGCAGATTTTCGAGGACCTTCAATGGCTCGCGCTCTGGGTGCAGCGCTTCACCTGCTCGGCGCCGCACGGTCCGTGTCCGCCCAAGCGACACGATTTGGTGGGTTTCGTCCTCTTCCGCGATGGCTGGCAGTCGCACCTGCTCCCACTGTTCTTGCTCCATCACGTGTCCGACCAAATCGTCTTCGTGGAGGCGTTGCATGATAATAATGATGCAGCCGGTGCGCTTGTTATTCAGCCGGCTGTAGAGGGTGTGGTCGTACCAGTCGTTGACTGCTTGGCGCCGGGTTTGCGAAACGGCTTCGTCCGGCTTCAAGGGGTCATCGATGATGATGAAATCAGCCCCTCGGCCGGTGAGAACGCCACCTACCGACGTGGCGAGACGAAAACCATTCGCGGTGGTCAGAAATTCCTGCACGGACTGCTTCCGCGGGGAAAGCCGAACTGGGAACAACCCCTGATACCATTCGCTGCCCATCAACGTTCGGCAGTCCAGCGAGTGTTTATCGGCAAGCTGCTGGCCGTAGCTGGCGCAAATGATCTGCGCACTCGGCCTGTGTCCGAGCACATACGCCGGAAAACAGATTGTGGCGGCGTGAGACTTTAAGGATCTCGGGGGTAGATTGATGATAAGCCGCTTGATTTGCCGATCAAGGCAGGCCTGCAGCTTTGATGCGATCAGCTCATTGTGCCAGTTGTGGGAGAAAGGAGAGTCTGGATTAAGCTCGCGGAAACCACGATGCAAGAACGTGTGGAAATCAACTCTGCACATCACCTGATACTCGGCAGCGGTCAACGTCATCGTCATAGTGGATCATCTCTTTCGGATGAATTTCGTTGTTCTTCCGTTACCTGAAATCGGCGCAAAATCCCTTGCATCACGTCACGATCTAATTCGCCGATATCTTGCAGTTGGGTATCGCGCGCGTCCTGCTGCACCTCGGCGTCGTGGGCAAGGGCAGTCAGGTGACGAAGCGCTCTGAGATCGCCAGCGGCGGCCTTGTCGACGAGCTGTTTGAGCGCGGCTTCCAGCTTCGTTACTGTTCTTCGCCGGCCGTTCTCGTTGATGGCGACCTTCTCACGGAGGGTCCTCGTAAGTACCGTCGCCACATTCAAACTGCCCTTGGGACGCCCGCGGGGATTTCCCGAAACGCCCTTCTTGAAGCGTGTCGCCTCAGGTGGCGAGCGATAACCGATATGGCTGCTTGGCGCGGATACGGAGTTGTCCTGGACTATGCGTCGTTGCATCAGGTTTCTCTGCAGTAACAATAACCGATGCGGACCTGAACCGATTCAACGCATTAGCGTCTCTTTTTGGGATTTCGCGTGGACTTGCTCTTTGGTGTTCGGCTCAACCCGGCGTAGAAATTCAAGCGTCCGACAGCTTTGACTCGGGTTTCCTTTACCCTTCTTTCAATTCGGTCCAAGGTCGTATTATCCAGGCAAGGCTCCTTACGACCAGCTGCGCGATATGCAGCGTCAATAATCGTGGAAAGTTCTCTGTCGTGCGGCTTGCCGGTGCGGCTCCGGATGGTCCAACGCAGTTCGGCGATCAGGGCATTTCTGCGATTGTTTTCTATTACACACCAATCCCATGAAAGGAACTTTTCGACAAAACTCGCAGATCTGGCCGCAAGATCACCAAGATCTTCACCGAGTTGAATTTCTCTATCCCTTGTGGTGATCAATCTTACCGAGGTAAACGGATCGTCGTACTGCCGTGCGAAATCGCGTAACGCGCTTACCAGAGGCCACTGTTTTCGCAGGCTGTCATGGCGGTAAATATGGCGTCGAGTAGGCTGATTTTCGAGGAGTGGTATGGCAGCTACGAAATCTGCCCACGATTCTTTATGAAAAGTTGGATCGCGCGGACTCAGGCATCCAATATCGAACCCGTCACGCTTAATTTGGTCAAGCGCCTCCCGCGCTGCCGGATCCTGTAGAACCCCGCTCCACACGGACTTCGACTGGCTTAGGGTTGGCAGTCTCAAGGCGTTCTCCCGATCCCGCTGACTGGACTGTTTCCGCAAAGGAGCCACCAATGTAGCTGCCTTCTATTATGCCCAACTCGGGAAAGAAAAAAACAGAGTACATGTCGCGCCTGCTTTGGCTCGGTGGATTGGGATCAGCAACTCTGGCTGCTCGCGCCTCCCGTAGCGTCGATCATTTTGATGTGTTGATGTGGATCAAGGGAACGCTTCCCTGATAAATCCCTGATCGGACCTGACCGGATAGTCGGGAATAGCAAAATAAACCGGCATGAAACGCGATGCCGACCATGATTTCGGTTTGGATACGAGTTGCAAATTCCCTGCATTGTTCCCTGTTAATTCGCGAGCCCTTGAGCGACTTTGCAAGACCAAACTGACCTGCCTGGGCCGTTCCGGACCCGGCCGCCTTATCTTCCAAGGGCGAGCAAGCCGACAAGGGAAGGTCCCAAGGTCATGCAGCGCCTAGTCGCTAAGCAGAAAGTCAGGGTCAGAGACTCATGACCTCTGGTGAAAAGACGTTTTGAGGTGTCAGATTTTCACTTCGATTCGCGGTTGCTGGAGTGGAAGTACCTCTATCCAAGGACCGGTTGGCAAAGTGGCCGCAGCTACTTGATGGAAAGAGAAGGGAACAGTGGCCGGGAATCGGGGGCGGCCGGGCGCCCTTCGTTGATGCGCCCGTAAGCTATGATGTCACTTCCACCGTAATGTGCGGAATCTTCGGCATCGTTTCTCGCGGCAAGGTCTCGCCCGATCTCATGGAAGCAGCTGCGCGCAGCCTTGCCCATCGCGGCCCGGACGATTCGGGTACCCTCCACCTGAAGGCGGCTGACCGGGAGATCGGTTTCGCTCACACTCGCCTCTCCATCATTGATCTTTCGCCCCTCGGCCACCAGCCCATGCAGGATCTGGTGACCGGCAACTGGATCGTCTACAACGGAGAGATCTACAACTTCGGCGAATTGCGCAAGGAACTCGAAATGTCCGGCGCGGAGTTCAAGAGCCATTCCGACACGGAAGTGATTCTGGCCGCTTATCGCGTGTGGGGCGAGTCTTGCCTGACGCGACTGGGCGGCATGTTCGCGCTTGCCCTCTGGGACGCGCCGCGAAAGCGGCTTCTGCTGGCGCGCGATCCCATGGGAATCAAGCCGCTCTACTGCCACCAGTCAGAGCAGAGCTTCATTTTTGCTTCGGAGGTGCGAACGCTTTTGCGGACGGGACTGGTGCCGCGAAAGGCCGATCCCACCGGGATTCTGAGCTACCTGGAGTTTGGTTCCGTGTACGAGCCATGGACGATGGTGGAGGGAGTCAGGGCCGTTCCGCCGGGACATTTGCTCACGGTGGAAAACGGATCGGTGAGCAGCCGCGAATACTGGACTCCGCTGCAACCTTCTGGCAACTCTGCTGCGGATCAGTTGCCCGCGATTTTGCGCGATGCCGTGTTGTCGCACCTGGTAAGCGACGTGCCCGTGGGAGTGTTTCTTTCGGGCGGAATTGATTCCAGCGCTTTGGTCGCGGTCCTCAGCCACAATGGGGTGCGTGCGAATACTTTTTCGCTGGTATTCCAGGAAGAGGAGTTCAACGAAGGGAAATATTCGCGGGAAATTGCGCGTCGATTTGGCACCGAGCATCATGAGATTCCCGTCTCGCAGCAGGACACGCTGGCGGTGTTGCCCCAGGCTCTGTGCGCCATGGACCAGCCGACCATCGACGGCATCAATACGTATCTTGTGTCCGCTAAGACGCGGGCGGCCGGAGTAAAGGTTGCGTTGACCGGCCTGGGCGCCGACGAGATGTTTGCCGGTTACTCGAATTTTCGCCGCGTGCCGCGGATGGAAGCCTTCTCCAGGAGATTTGGACGACTGCCGAGGCTGGCGCGGCGGCCGCTTTTCGCCTCCATGGCGCTCTTTGCCGGTAAGGGTGATCGCAGCCGCAAGTTGGCCGAGTTGGCCGCCGCTCATGATTCCACGCTTCATCCCAACTTCGTCCATCCGTATTTCCTGGTTCGTACGCTATTTGGGGCGGCCGAGCGCGAGGCGCTGGTGAACGCTGGTTGTGAAGATTCGAAGCGCGCCCTTGAAAGCGTCTTGCGCGAGTCCATTGCGCAAAGTTCAAATCTTGATCCAGTCAATCGCGTTTCCTACCTGGAATCGCATTGGTACATGCGCAATACGCTGCTCCGGGATTCGGATTTCATGAGCATGGCGCACGGTCTCGAGTTGCGCGTGCCCTTTCTCGACCGGGCTTTGGTCGAGGCCTGTTTTCGCATTCCGGGGCCTGAGAAGTTACAAGGGAACTCGCCTAAGGGATTGCTGCTGGCGAGCTTGGGCGTTGAGTTGCCTAGGGAGATTGTGAACCGTCCCAAACGCGGATTTACTTTGCCGTTTGAGCGATGGCTGCGCGGCGAAATGAGACCGGTCGTCGAAGACGCGATGCTGAGGAGTGATTGGGATCAGACTCCCATCAGCGCCAGCACCGTGCGAGAAGTTTGGAAACGCTTTCTTGCAGGGGAGACTTCCTGGTCGCGGCCATGGTCACTTTTCGTGCTGAAGCGCTGGTGCGAGCACAACCTGTGAAGGTCAGTGTAGGAGCCCGTCTGCAGGCGGAAATCGGGCAGTATGGTCTTAGGTTAATAATCCTGCGTCAACCATCAGCGTCGACGATCTTTCATTCAAGATTGCCCTTGATTCAGCTAACATAGTGGAACCTTCTGCCTGTCAACGGAATGGACTTGATCGCAAAGTCAGAGACTGAGGTGTTGAACTCGAGCGCTGTGACGGTGCTGCCCGTGAGTGTGATCGTTCCGGTTCGCAATGAGGCCCGCAACCTTCCGCACTGCCTGGAGTCGCTTGTGGGGTTCGGGGAAGTGTACGTTATCGATTCGCAGAGCACGGACGACACGGTTGCTATTGCTCAGTCGCGTGGTGCGAAGGTGGTCCAGTTTCACTATGCGGGAGGCTGGCCCAAGAAGCGCCAATGGGCCATGGACACACTCCCTCTGGCTTATGATTGGGCGTTGCTAGTGGATGCCGATGAAGCTCTCACTCCCGCGTTGGCGGCGGAAATAAGGCGTGCCATCGAGAATCCAGACTTGGATGGCTACTACATCGGGCTACAGATGTATTTTCTTGGCCGGGTCTTGCGTCACGGCGGCGCCAGTTTCTACAAGCTCTCTCTCTTCCGCCACCGCAAAGGCCGCTTCGAATGCCGCCTCAAGAACCAGGATACTTCGATGGCTGACATGGAGGTGCATGAGCATGTCGTGGTCGAGGGAAAAACCGGGAAGTTGAGAAACTCGCTTATCCATCACAATATCGAGTCGCTTTCCCGCTATATCCAGAAGCACGATGAGTACTCAAATTGGGAGGCGCGGGTATGGTTGGAGGGAGAAGCGGGCTATGGCGATCTGCCGCCATCGCTGTTCGGAATCCAGGCCCAACGCCGGCGCTGGCTGAAAAAGAAGTTTTTGCCCTTTCCAGGCTCTCCGTTTCTTTTCTTTCTTTACCGCTACGTTCTCCGGCTGGGTTTTCTGGACGGCACGCCGGGACTAATTTATTGTGGTTTGCAGGGTGCGCAACTCTTTAACGTGAAGGCCAAAATTTACGAATTGAATGCCAGGAAGGGCTGACTCTTGCTCGTCCTGAATTTCTGGAAGCGTCCACATGAATGCCGAAGCTCATGAGTATCGAACTGATGAATATGGCGTTGACGGGGAGCTTCTGGAAGCGGTTGCGTACCACAGGAAATTGGCGAAGAGCTGGGAGCAACGTTACCGAAAGCGGTCTTTCCAAGCGCGCCAGGCCGTGCTGGTGGAATGCCTGCAAGCTCGTGATCTGGCGGGCTGCAGTTGGCTCGATGCAGGCTGCGGCACGGGCACGCTTTCACGGTTGCTGGCCGAGCGCGGATGCAGAGTCCTCGGCGTGGATGCCGCCAAGGAGATGGTCGAAGCTGCGGATCAACTGGCGCAGAGCGGAGACGGGTCCGTTCAACTCAAGTTTGAACGGGTGGAAACCATTGCCCGGCTGCCTCTGGTGAGCAATTCGTGCGATGGCGTCCTGTGTTCCAGCGTTCTGGAATATGTCTCCGACGTAGATGCGTGCCTCAAGGAATTTGCCAGAGTGTTGCGGCCGGGCGGGGTCTTACTGGTGTCCGTGCCCAATCGGCATTCGATTGTTAGGCGGACACAAGCTGGATGCCACCGCCTTGGCAAGTGGCTGGGGCGGAAGTGGGTTGCGTTCTTGGATTATTCGCGCAACCAGTATTCTGCCAATCAGTTTGAGCGCATTCTGGCTACGCAGGGTTTCTGCTCAGAAAGGGTCGTGGCCTTTGGCAGTCCACTGCCGAAGTGGGCTCAGCGAAGCCAGTACGGCGGATCGCTGCTGATGTTTGTGGCAAGAAGGACCTGAGTGTTCACGATGCAACGGGTAGTTGAAGCACGGCAGCCAGGCGCATGAAACAGCTCCTCCAAGACGCGCGTACGGGCAAGTTAGAGGTCGCTGAGGTCCCGGCTCCGCAACTGTTACCCGGTTGTGTACTGGTCAGAGTGGCGGCGTCACTGGTGTCGGCTGGCACGGAGCGCGCCTCGGCTGAATTTGCCAGCAAGAGTCTTTTGGCGAAAGCAAAGGCTCGTCCTGATCTGGTGCGCGACGTGCTTGCCAAGATCTGGCGGGATGGCTTGGCCTCGACCATGGAAACCGTGCGGTCCCGCCTGGACCAGCCACAATCCCTCGGATACAGCAGCGCGGGAGTGGTTGTGGCTGTTGGCGACGGCGTTGCCGACCTCAACGTGGGAGACCGTGTGGCATGCGCTGGCGCGGGATATGCGGTGCACGCCGAGTTCGCCTGCGTACCGCGAATGCTGGTTGCGAAGATTCCCGAGGGCAATCGAGTGGAGGCCGGATCTTCCGCTAACGTCTCCTACGAAGAAGCAGCCTTCGGAACAATAGGCGCGATTTGCCTGCATAGCATTCGAACCGCGGAAGTGGCGCTCGGCGACACCGTAGCAGTGATCGGCCTGGGGTTGCTTGGACAAATCACAGTTCAATTGCTAAGAGCCGCAGGTTGTCGCGTTCTCGGTATGGATCTGTTGCGGGAGCGTGCCGATCTCGCGCTTCGTAGCGGAGCTGAGGCTGTGAGCACCGAGGCGCGCGAGTTCCGCGATCTCTGCTTCCAAAGAACGGCTGGGGTGGGCGTCGACTCGATATTGATTACGGCCGAGACTCCCAGCAGCGAGCCGGTGAACCTGGGGGCGGAATTGGCGCGTGATCGCGCCATTGTGGTAGCCGTGGGATCCGTTGGCCTGGAGCTGCAGCGTAGACTGTATTACGAAAAAGAATTGGATTTTCGAATTTCGCGCTCGTATGGCCCAGGCCGTTACGACGCGGCCTATGAGCAGAAGGGGCGCGATTATCCGGTTGGACATGTGCGTTGGACGGAAACACGCAACCTCCAAGCCTTCCTGCAATTCATCGCGGAAGGCAAACTGAATCTCTCGTCATTGATTACTCACCGCTTTCCGATGGAACATGCGACGCGAGCTTATGACCTAATTACCGGGAATACTGGCGAGCCGTTCTTGGGGGCGCTGATCGTTTATGAAGGCGCGAAATCCGGAACAGCGCCAGATTTGTCGCAGAGAATTCCGGTGTCTGCCACCGTACCTTCAGCGGGTTCCATCGGTCTAGGAGTGTTCGGCGCTGGAAGCTTTGCGCGGAACACGCTCTTACCCGCGCTGCAAGCAATCTCGGGCGTGTCGTTCATTGGCGTCTGCAACGCGACCGGACCGCGTAGCCGGAACGCGGCGGAGAGATTTGATTTTTCTTACTGTTCGAATTCCGAACAAGAGCTCTTGCAGGATCCAAGGATCAGAGCAGTGTTGATCGCTACTCGCCATAACCTTCATGCCACCCAGTCGCTCCGAGCGTTGCGTGCGGGAAAGGCGGTGTTCTGCGAAAAGCCGCTTTGCTTGAATGAAGATGAATTAGCTTCCCTGGTGCGGGCGAAGGCTGCGGAAAATCCACCGCTGCTAATGGTTGGCTTCAACCGTCGATTTGCTCCCATGGCCGCCCAGATGAAGCAGTTTTTCTCGGAGGTCCACGAGCCACTGGCGATCCACTATAGGGTGAATGCCGGCTACATTCCCTCCGATCATTGGGTGAACGACCCCGAGCAGGGAGGCGGACGAATTCTCGGCGAGGTCTGCCATTTTGTCGATTTTCTCTGTTTTCTCGCGGGCGCGTCTCCCATCGAAGTGCAAGCGCAGACCGTCGGCAATCCAGGGCAGTACAGCATGGATAACGTTTTCGCCTCGCTTAAGTTCGCGAACGGTACATTGGGGACGATCAGCTATCTTGCCAATGGCGACAAGTCAGCTTCGAAGGAACGGGTAGAAGTTTTCGGCGGCGGCTCGGTCGCGATCCTCGAAGATTTTCGGCGACTTGAACTCGTTCGTAACGGACGGAAACAGGTTACGCGTGCGCGCTGGAGCCAGGACAAGGGCCACAAGGCGGAGATGCAGGCATTCGTGGATGCGCTTTTGGGCAAGACGCCACCGCCCATTCCTTTTGAACAGGTCGTAGGCTCGACTCTCGCAACTTTTCGCCTGCAGAATTCATGTCAGACCGGCCAACCTCTCAAGATCGAGTTGGGCGAGTTCGTCGCAGCCGCCCTACAGGGAAAATCACCAATAGAAGTAAATGATGAAAGTTGAATTCGCATGAGCCGGGCGACGCGGTGGCATTACTACCAGCGTATCTTCAGTGCTTATCTTGGTTCCGGACAAAGCCAGCTGACGTTTTGGCATGAAACACCGGAGATCAATCCCCGCGCCGCCGCCACACGGCTCGGCGAATACTACATGCTGTTTCGCGAGAAGGCCCACTACTCCGGGTATTACGATGATGCCGGAATTCCGATGCTTCAGTACCACGGAGCGATTGGCCTGCAGTACAACCCGATCGCAATCGCGCAGTGGGGGCTTGCGAACTACAACTATTTCTCTGAGACCGGGAAAGGCTGGCACAAAACTCTCAAAGCTGCCGACTGGCTCGCTTCGAACCTCGAGCAGAATGCTCACGGGCTCTGGGTGTGGAACCATCATTTTGACTGGGATTATCGCGATCCGCTGAGGGCGCCGTGGTATTCGGGACTCGCTCAAGGACAGGGAGTCTCACTGCTTTTGCGGGCCCACGCGCATGCCGGAGACGAGAAGTATAGACAGGCGGCCGATAAAGCTTTTGTCTCGCTCACCCGCCCGATTGCCGAAGGTGGAGTGCTTTTTGAAGACGAAAAAAGAAACCTGTGGATCGAAGAGTATCTCGTTGATCCGCCGACGCATATTTTGAACGGATTCATCTGGGCGCTGTGGGGAGTGTTCGATTTCTGGCTGGCGCGCGCGGATACTTCAGCGAAACAAATTTTCGATCGCGGCGTAGAGACGCTAATCCACAACCTGGAACGATACGATACCGGATACTGGTCACTCTATGAGCAATCCGGAACTCGGCTCAAGATGTTGGCGAGTTCCTTCTATCATCGGTTGCATATCGTACAGTTACGCGTGCTGTCGGAGCTGACGGCAGACGTTCATTTTGCGGACGTTGCCGAACGGTGGGAAGGCTATGCTCGTCGTCGCAGTAATCGGGCCCGTGCATTGATCGGGAAAAGCGTGTTCAAGTTGCTGCACTACTGATTTTCGAAGACCAGTTGCTCTAAATCCACATCGTGAAGATTCTCTACGTTTCGCAATATTTTCCGCCTGAAATGGGAGCGCCAGCGGCGCGTGCCGCGGAATTGTCCCGTCATTGGGCACGGATGGGGCATGAAGTGACTGTCCTTACCGGATTTCCGAATCATCCGACCGGCATCGTACCCAAGGAGTGGCGGTCGCGGCTCCACGGGCTTCACTACTCCGAAACCGTCGATGGGGTGGGCGTTGTTCGCACATGGCTGTGGCCGCTGCCGAATCGCAAGGCGCACGAAAGAATCCGCAACTACGCATCGTTCTGTATTTCGGCTGCCATCAGTGGATTGCCTCTGCATAAGCCAGACGTCGTCATCGCGACTTCTCCGCAACTGTTGTGTGCGCTTGCCGGCTGGTGGATCGCATGGTGGAAACGTGTCCCCTTCATCTTCGAGGTGCGCGATCTTTGGCCGGAATCGCTCGCGGCTGTCGGCGCGGGCAGCGAAGGAACTTTGCTTCATCGCACGCTGGGCGCCATCGCCGGATTTCTTTACCGTCATGCCGAACGCATCGTTGTCGTGTCACCGGCCTTCAAGGATCACCTGATGCGTTACTGGAATGTTCCCGCAGACAAGATTTCCATTGTTGAGAATGGCGTGGAGACCGATCTCTTCCGCTTGGATCCAGAGGCAGCAGCGGAAGTACGCAAGCAACTGAAACTCGAAGATCGTTTTCTGATTTGCTACATCGGCACCATGGGCAATGCGCATGGCTTGGAGACGGTGATTGCCTCCGCCGAAGAGCTGCAGATTGCCCTGCCGAGCGCGATGTTTTTGCTGATTGGCGAAGGGGCGGAGAAAGATCGAATTGTGAAACTCGCGGCTGGACGTGGACTCAACAATATTCAGTTTCTCGGGCAGCAGCCCCGCGAAGGGATTCCCGCCTATGTTTCGGCTGCCGATCTCTGCCTGGTCATGCTGAAAAAGACCGAACTGTTCAAGACGGTGATTCCCACCAAGCTCCTCGAATACATGGCGTGCCAGCGTCCGGTCATCGTTGCCGTTGACGGGCAGGCTCGGCAAATTGTGGAAGAAGCCGGCGGCGGGGTTTTTGTTGAACCCGAGAATAGTAAAGCCTTGGTCAAGGCAATCCTCGGCCTGGCGAAAGATCCGGAGCAGGGAAGACAGATGGGAGCGCGTGGCCGGCAACACGTCGTCAGCAAATTTTCCCGCGAGAAAACCGCTCGGGATTACGTCGCTTTGCTGGAAAAACCCTAAGGATGTACCGCAACCACCGCCAAGGCAGTGGATAGCGACATGGCGGCGTCAGCCGTGCGATATGCCGCAGCCTTGGCCGAACTTCCGGGGACGAACAGAATGTCGCCTTTCACTAGGGCTATGTCGGGCGCCTGGGCGTAAAGTACCTTCTTCAGTTTGATCGGAATTTCCTGCACCCCGTTGGGAGTCTGCCGCAGGATCCTGGTTTTGTTCAAGGCAGAGGTGCGGGTGCTACCGCCCGCCAGCGCCAAAGCCTTGAGGACGCTGAGTGCGTTGTCCTCGATTATAAAGCCGCTGGGACGCTGCACATCACCGACGACGTAAACGATTCCGGCACGGGAAACAATAATCATGTCTCCCGGTTCGATCTCCACGTTGTTCTTGGTATCTTCGGCCAGGTTGGACGATAGTTGAAGGTCAACCTTCTGTCCGGGATCTCCGTGATGTTCGATGGTGACGTTGCGGCCTGCCCTGTCAGTTAATCCTCCCGCCGCCGAAATCAAGTCGAAAAGGTGGCGCTCGCCAATTGCCGGGTAGACCCCGGGGCGGGCAACCTCTCCCATCATGTTGATGCCCTGCGAGGCGGATTCGTCCACAAAAATGGAAACATGCGGTTCGCGGACAAAGCCTCCATCCTCGAGTCGCTTTTGGATCAACTCCTGCGCCTCATCGGTGGTCAGGTCGGCAACGTGAACATAGTCAATCAGGGGAAGATAAAGGTCTCCCGAGCCACTGATCCGCGTCTTGGTTGAGAGATCAGGCACGCCGAACACCGTGATTTCGATCAGATCGCCGATGCCCAGCTTCACATTGGAATTCGCAAGCAGACGAGGCGATTGGGGCGAAGCCATTTCGTTCGCAGGTGCTGGCTGCGGCGTTTCCCCCGCGGCCGGTGTTTGGGCCAGAAGGTGGAGGCCGCACAAACCAACAAGAAACACGCACCCGCTTCGCAAAAGGAAGCGGTGATTCCACCCGGCCATACCAAGACTCCTGGATTTACGCGTCAGTCGAGTCTAACACACACCACCCAGTGAAATCGGCGCAGAACGCTCTGCTTCTGAGGCCTTTCGGGTGGGCCCACTGGAACGAGGGGAGATTGGTTTTTCGGCTCAACATCGGTTTGGACAGCCTGATATCTCAAGTGTTTTGATATTGTTTCTCGTGGAATCTTATGATGATTCGCAGAATGGTGGAGCACTTGAGTAGAGGCGTGATCTTGCGCCGCCGTCTTCCCGCAAGATTTGGGCGCCTCCCAATATATGTGACGCCGGAGGCAGGTCTTCGATACTGGTCGGCCATGTCGCGAGTTGACCCGGTGCTTTATAGCATGGCAGAAGAGCTGGTGAAGCCCAACTCAGTCGTTTGGGACGTGGGCGCGAACGTTGGGCTTTTCAGCTTTTGTGCAGCCGCCGCCTCAGGTCCGCTCGGCTTCGTTTTGGCAATCGAGCCAGATTCCTGGCTCGCACACTTAATCACCCGGTCCTGCCATGAGATTGCTCAATATGCTTGTTCGAAGGTGCAAGTCTTGTGTGCGTCAATTTCAGATTCAAACCGCATCTCAAGTCTTGAGATAGCTGAAAGGGCGAGGGCCTCGAATCACCTGGTCGGAACAGCTGGGTCGACTCAGGCAAGCGGCTTGCGATTCGTTCAGCCCACTGTCTCGCTGACTTTGGACTTCCTGCTGGATTATTTCCCCAGCCCGTCAGTATTGAAGATCGACGTGGAATCCCATGAGGTTAGTGTTCTGAAAGGAGCGGCACGGCTATTGAAAGAAATCCGGCCAATAATTTGGTGCGAGGTCCTGCACGAAAACTCGACAGAAGTCACGGAATTGTTGCACACGGCGGGATACAAACTTTATGGAGCAGAAGTTCAACCTCATCCGCCTATAGAGCGGGCGTGGTTCCACACACTGGCAGTTCCGCTGCGATGAAAATAAAATGTGCTAGCCGACGGTGACATGTTTCTGTGAGGCTACAGTTTGAGTGCTAGGACCTTCCTGCGTTCAGCGTTAATAGGAACTGCCGCCGCGCTTCGCGTGGATGAGTTGGCACTCGGCTTGCGTCGCTGGCTCGTCCGTCGCGGTCGATCTCCCAATATGCTGGTGATTGAAATGCACGAGACCCCGGAGCGGGACCAGTCCCGCTTCCGCCAGCAGTTGGAGTGGGTAGCGTGCCATTTTACGTTGGTCGATCTTCCCACTTTTGCCCGTTTGTGGCAGGAGCATCGCACTAACCCGCGAGCATTCAGCGAGAGCAACAGCAAGCCGCCCTTGCTGTTTACTTTTGATGATGGCCGGCTGAATAACTATACCGTCGCGGCGCCGCTGCTGGAGTCTTTCGGAACACGCGGCGTTTTCTTTGTGGTTCCGCAGTTTGTGCAATGCAATCCACAGGAAGCGCGCCAGTTCTACTATTCACGCATCGATACGCGGCAGCTTCCGCCCAATCTTCCCGAAGAAGAAACGCGCTCCATGACGCCCCAGCAGATCGCGGATCTAGCGCGCCGAGGGCACTCCATAGGCAACCACACCTACTCGCATGTGAATCTCCGGACCTTGCCCGAAAGTCAATTGCATCACGAGATCGTCGAGAGCGCCGCACAAATCGCCGCTTGGGCGGGGCAGCCAGCGGATGCCTTTGCCTGGACGTTTTCCTGGGACTCGATTACTCCATTGGCTTGGAAGCTCATCCAGCAACATCACCGCTTTTGCTTCGCACCTTGTCCCGGATCTGTGGACTGCCGCGCTGACTCGCCGAATCTGATTTGGCGCACGGAAGTCGAGGTGGCCTATACGCCGCCGGATTTCCGCTTCATGTACGCTGGCCTGGTCGACCCGCTGTGGCGAAGCCAGCGAGAGCGCTTGCGATCTGCACTGCAGGAATAAAGTTCATCAATCAAGCACGCCAAAACAGTTGCTCCGCCGGGGCTGCGAGTTGTATAGTTTCAACCAATCACATTTCATCACACGGCGCCACTGATAGGAAACTCTGTCCGAAGAAATGGACTGAAACGTCCGCGCGCACGTGATCTGAAGTGCCGGGTGTTCCAGCCGGAAGGGAACTGTTAATTTTGACGCTCCTGTTCTTTGGGCTCTTTGCGTTTTCGCTGCTGGTGTCGTTTATTGCTACCCGTGAAGTACGGGACTGGGCAACCCGCCGCGGTTGGGTTTCGCTGCCGCAAGAGGGACGGCACGTGCACCAGACTCCACTTCCCCGGCTGGGCGGCGTCGCGATTTTCCTGGCTTTCTCCGTCAGCCTGGGCGTGTGGCTCGGACTCTCCCTCATATTTCCGCGGCTGCTCGATGGCCTCGCTCCCAGCACAATTCTTCGCATCTATATTCCGGCCTGCCTGATTTTCTGTCTCGGTATCTACGATGACCTCCGCGGCGCAGGCCCATATTTGAAGTTTGCAGTGCAGGCGATCGCTGCTGCCATGCTGTTCGCCGGCGGAATGCGCGTTCTCGATCTGCCCCTGATCTTTGGTTCCCATTCGCTGCCCTGGTTCGTCGGGCTGCCGCTTACGGTGTTGTGGGTGGTTGCGGTTACTAATGCCTTCAATCTCATTGACGGCTTGGATGGTTTGGCCGCTGGATCGGCCTTGTTTTCGACGATGGTGTTCTTCGTCGTCTCGCTCGTTACCCATTCCTGGCTAGGCTCCCTGATGAGCGTGACCCTGGCGGGCGCCATTCTGGGATTCCTTCGCTTCAACTTCAATCCGGCCACGATTTTTCTGGGTGACTCGGGGAGCTTGTTCATTGGTTTCATGCTCAGCGCGCTGGCTCTGGAGGGAGCGGAGAAGGCGCCAACCTTCGTGGCCGTGGCCATCCCCGTGGTCTCGTTCGGATTGCCGATTCTGGAAACCATGCTATCCATTGTCCGGCGGCTGATCAGCGGGAAACCGATTTTCACCGCCGATCGCGAGCATATCCACCACAAGTTGCTGCAAATGGGTTTTTCACATCGCCAGGTGGTAGTCGTTCTCTACGCCGTCTCCGCTGTCTTTGCCATGCTGAGCCTGTTCCTGCTTTGGCCCACGGGCAGCACTCTGGGCCTGGTGCTGGCAGTGGTCGGGACCGGCATCTGGCTGGGAGTCCAGCACCTGAACTACCTCGAATTTGGCGAATTGCGGCGCGTGGCCCAGCGCACCATCG
The DNA here is from genome assembly GCA_963838935.1 of uncultured Acidobacteriaceae bacterium. Classification (GTDB taxonomy): domain Bacteria; phylum Acidobacteriota; class Terriglobia; order Terriglobales; family Acidobacteriaceae; genus Acidiflorens. The sequence continues at coordinate 35,185 of CAWITH010000035.1, read as the reverse complement.
AGCAGCGGCAGATCGTGATCAACAATCTTTCCGTTCGCCGCGCCGTCGAAGAACTTAAAATGGCCGGCAATTTCGATCAGGTGCGCAGGGTTCTGGTCGCGGCCTTCGATAGCAACGACTTCGATGCCTTCGAATTACACCTCAAGTCCATGCCCGATGACCGGACCGCACCCGGCGAAAGCAGCCGCCATTTTCACTGGAGCAAGTTGCCTCACATGGCGGCACTTTCCAGCCAGCCTTCGTGGAAACTGACGCTCGACCTCGTGACCACTGCGAACCGGTCCCGCGGCTCGCTCCTCGTCTATCGCATCTACAGCCAGCGCGATCTGCAATTGGATGTCAACCTCCTGACTTCCGAGTTTCCCGTTACCCTGGCGGATGCGCTGGATCGAGTATTGACCATGCCTGAGATTCTTGTGCCGGCTGCGCAGGACGATAGGCCGGTTCTGGCTGCTAACCTGTAACGACTTTGCTATCCCCGCGCCGGATATTGCTCCCTTCCTTGCGATCCCTGGGTTAATATGGAGGCAATTATGGATCAGAGCATTCTCCGATTGCCGGATCCAGTCCCCGGGGGTCGCAACCAGGAGCGCCGCCGTTCCGTCCGCCAAAAGCTCCACACTCCGGTTTACGCCAGTTTCAATGGCCCGCAGACCGGCATGGTAGTGGACCTGAGTGAATTGCTGGACCTGCACGAAGAAGGTTTCGCCGTCCGAACCAGTGAGCGGCTCGAAACGAACCACGCCGTCACCCTTTGCCTCGATCTGCCGGAAACCAAAAGCTACATTCACGGCAGTGGCCAGGTGGTCTGGAGCGACGGTATTGGCCGCGGAGGCATCCGCTTCTCCGGGCTTTCGGAGAGTTCCCGGCAGATACTGCGGCAATGGCTCTTTGCCAACCTGCTCATAGCCTGCTCCAATCACGTTGCTCGCACCGAACAACTCGCGCGGCGCAAGAATGAGGAAGAGGAATTAGCGCAGCTAGTGTTGGTAAGTAAAGCGCCCAACGTCGTCCCGATCTCTCGTGTAGAGACGGGGACCGCCCCGCCTCCGACGCAGCAAGCCGAGTCTCTAGAGGTGGAGACGGTGCGCCGCGAGGTCAACGAACTCGGTGACGACGTCGAAGCGGTTTTGCAGCTCATCACCGAGCGCTCACTGTCGCTTACCGGAGCCAGCGGCGCGGCCCTGGCGCTGCTCACCGACGGCAAGATGATCTGCCGGGCGCGAGCCGGCGAACCCGCACCGCCACTGGGCGCCGCGGTCGACATAAAACAAGGTCTCTCTGGAGAATGCGTTCGCAACGGCCTCCTCGTTTCCTGCGAGGATGCGGAAAACGATCCGCGCATCGATCCCCAAGTCTGCCGCGCACTGGGTTTAGCCTCGCTTATGGCCGCTCCCATCGTCTCCGATTTCCGGGTGGTCGGCCTGCTGGAGATTTTCTCTCCCTATCCCCGAAGCTTCACCAAAGTCCACGAGACGATTTTGGAACGGCTCGTCGAAATGATTCCAAAATCCCATCGTGAGAAAACTCCGCCTGAAAGCATCCAGCCTGAAAAGACTGAGCCGGACGCGCCGGCCGGGCCAGAAGCCGCGTCCACTGCGCCGCAGCCTCCCGCTCCGGAATCAGATTCGATAGGTGTGGACTCGACCGAGTTCACTTCAATGCACGCGGCTCGCGAAGCTTTGTGGGAACCGGCGCCCGCAGTCAGTGAGCAAGCCTCGCAGCCGGCCTCCGAACCTGCGTCCGCAGCTCGGTCTCATTTGCTGCACTGGACGCTGCTCGGGCTGACCATCTTGGCGGTCGCGATGGCTCTCGGCTATTTGACCGGCTCCATGATGCAGAGCCGTTGGGATGCCTCGCCGCAAGCGTCGCAGCGTTTATTGATCAACGGGGCCGAAGCGGCCTCGACGGGTTCAGGGCAAAGCGCGGCCGGTCAACCCGCAGCAGCGAGGTCCCTGCCGGACTTGCGCAAGCTTGCCGACCAGGGAGACCCGGAAGCGCAGTGGCAGATGGGCGTGCGCTACTACGATGGCGACGGCGTTCCGCACGATGACGCGCAGGCCATGAGATGGTTCGAGTTGGCCGCCGAGCAGGGGCATATCAATGCTCAGTCGCGCCTCGGCGCGTATTACTGGGCGGGACGCGGAGTCCCTGTGGATTTGTTCAAGTCCTATTTCTGGTCGGCAATCGCGATGCACCAGGGTGACGAGATCAGCAAGGGGCGGCTCGAAGGTTTATCTCTCCAAATGACCCGGGCGCAGGTCGCCGCCGCAAGCCAGCAAGCCGACGACTGGCTCCGCCAGCACAACTCCGCCAAGTCCGCCAAGAACTGACACTCTCTTCCCGTGTAACTCTCCCGACTCAAACAGCCGTAAAATAGACTCGTGGCCACGCTGCGCGACATTTTGACAGCCGATGATCGGGTTCACCAGGGCGACCCCGCTCTTTGGGAAAAGTTGGATCGCAATCGCGTCCGTTGCTATGCCTGCGGTCACTGCTGCCCGATTCCCGAGGGACAACCCGGTGTCTGCAAAGTTCGCTTCAACCACGAAGGCACGCTCTACGTTCCCTGGGGCTACGTCGCCGGAGTGCAGTGTGACCCGATCGAGAAGAAGCCGTTTTTCCACGCCCACCCCGGAGCCCTCGCCTACAGTTTCGGAATGCTGGGCTGCGATCTGCATTGCGCTTACTGTCAGAACTGGGTCACTTCGCAGGCGCTGCGCGACCCGAATGCCGTTTCAGCGCCACTGCTGGCCGATCCGGCGCTGCTGATCAAAGATGCGGTTAACCAAGGCGCCAAAGTTGTGGTCAGCACCTATAACGAGCCGCTGATCACCAGCGAATGGGCGGTTGCGGTTTTCCGCCAGGCCCGCCAGGCCGGCTTGCTCACTGCGTTCGTTTCGAATGGCAACGGAACGCCGCAGGTGCTCAAGTATCTCCATCCCTGGATCGATCTCTACAAGGTGGACCTCAAGAGCTTCGACGATCGCCACTATCGTCAGCTCGGCGGACGCCTGCAACCGATCCTTGACACCATCCGCACCTTGCACAGTATGGGCATCTGGCTGGAGATCGTTACCTTACTCATTCCAGGCTTCAACGACAGCGACGACGAACTGCGGGATATGACCTCCTTTCTGAATGACGTCTCGCCCGACATCCCTTGGCACGTCACCGCCTTTCATCAGGATTACAAAATGACCTCGCCCGCCGATACGCGTCCCGAAGATCTGCTGCGCGCTGCTGCTATCGGCCGTGAAGCCGGATTGCGCTACATCTACGCCGGCAACCTTCCCGGCCGAGTGGAGGGCATGGAAGATACTCATTGTCATCAGTGTGGCGAAATGCTGATCCAGCGCTATGGATATTCGATCGAGAAGTACAGGTTGACTCCACGGGGCGATTGCCCCGCTTGTCACACGCCAGTCCCCGGCCGCTGGTCGAAGAAATTTGATGGCCAGATTGCGGCCTCTCCTTTTCTGCCCCGCAAGCGCGCGCAATTGGTTAAAATCCACTCGCAACCATAGCGGCCCGTGGGCGCCAGTGGGATTCGTATGACGGCATGCCTTTAGGCGTACCGAAAGTTCAAGTCAAAATTCGTGCTCACGACAAAAACATTGCGACTGACGATTTTGTTGTGCCTAATGTCACTTGGCCTGGGGTGTACTCCGCGTGATTTTCTCACGCGCCGGCTAGCTGCCGATTTGATCTCGGCTTCGGAAACTTTCAAAGCGCCGCAAGTGTTCTGGCTCAGGACCGGCGTCGTCTCCAACAAGGATTTCAGTTCTCCTGACTTCCTGGTGTTGCAGCGTCGCGGATGGATCATCGGCACCGAGCAAAAATGTCCCGCTGGGATCGAGCCTCCACCCTGCTGGGACGTACTCCTGACGCCGCTCGGAGTGGATACGATTCGGCCTCTGATTTCGAGGGCCCTTCCCGACAACGGCCCGATGGCGATCCAAGTCGCGCGCCGGGAACTGGTGAACATCTCCGGAATCAGCAAGGCCGGCAACGCCGCCGACGTCGAGTTCATCTGGCGTTGGGTATCGATCAATCAGGTAGGCGCGGCTCTCTACGACAGCGGAGTGCATTACCGGTCGACTGTGGGCTTTCGTGACTATGATGACGGATGGCGCGTCGTGGAACAAACCCTGCCCAGCAACCAGCCTTTGGATGAGGCGCTACGCAACGCTCAACCCACCGCACCCTGAAAAATGCTGGCTGTAGAGACGGGGCTTGCCCCGTCTTTCGCCGCAAGGGGAGATCCGGCAACCGCGTCTCTACCGGAAAAAATCAGCGTTTGCCACCAACCGCGTGGGCAGTGTATACCTCTAACTTCTTGAAAACTGTTATCGCAGCTTAAGGGCCCCTATTCTATGCCACGAAAAGTACTGCTTGTTTCTCTTGTGTCGCTGATTTGCACTTCAATCCTCACCCATTCAATCTTGGCTTATGCCCAAGCGGCAAAGCCCAAACTCACCTTCGATGAATTCTTCAACTCGGTCAGCTTTACCGCGGTGAAAGTATCGCCCGATGGCAACTCGGTCGTCGTCGGAACCGAAAAGGCCGACTGGGAGCAGCAGATCTTCCGCAAAGAACTCTGGCTCTACCGGATCGCGAACGGTGGGAATCTGACGCAATTGACGGCATCCGGGCATGACAGCTCGCCACAGTGGTCGCCCGACGGTCAGTGGATTGCCTTCCTCTCCGGACGCAAAGGCGCGGACGGCAAAGATGGAGACGTGGAAGATGCCAATGGCAACGACAAAGATGTTGCTCAGCTATTCTTGATTTCGCCCAACGGCGGCGAGGCCTTTGCCATCACCTCGGGAGCGGATGCAGTCCACGCTTTTGCCTGGTCCGGCGACTCCAAAGCGATCTATTTCGCGACCAGCCAGCCCTGGACCAAGCAACAAAACGAAGATCACACGAAAGAATGGAAAGACGTGATCCGATACCGCGGCGACGAGCGCGGCGACATTCTTTTCCGCGTCAATCTCGAGGAAGCGCTGGCGCGCCACGCCGCGGTAGGTTCCAAGGAGACCCCCGAGGCGGAAAAGGATTCCCGCGCCACACCCGGCGCCGTCCCAGTTGCCAGCACGCCTTTGCGGGTGCAGCAAATCAGCATCTCGCACGACGGCAAACGACTGGCTTTTGTGACTTCGTCGGCGTCTGAGCGTCAGGAGAAGATGGAAGACGTCGAGCTGTACCTGGTCAGCCTGGTTAGTAATGCCGCCGAAGCTACGCCCATCCGCCTGACCCACAACGAAGCCCTGGAATTGAATTTGGAATGGGCTCCCGATAATCGCCATTTATTTTTTCAGGTGAACCTGGGATCGCTGGAACGAAAATATGAAGATCCGCAGCCACGCCTCTACTGGGTAGACTCGGACACTCGGGATGTCCAGCGCTGGTTCGCCGACTTTCGCGGCGAAGTCGTTCATTGCACGCCGCTGCCCGACGGGTCGGTGCTGTGCGCCTGCCGCATCGGAACCGAGATACAACTTGCGTCGCAGGCGAATCCAAAAGCTGCCGTCGTAAAGCGCGAGGGATGGGCTGGATCTTATGAAATCCCGGCGGCCGCATCGCAAGGCTCTCGCATCGCATTCGCTTATTCGACAACCGTACGGCCCACGGAAGTTTATATAGCCGACGGCCCCGACAAACTGGCGCAAGCCCGCCCCATCACGTCTTTTAACAAGTTGTTCACCGAGCGCGCCCTGCCCCAGGCCAAGCCTTATCGCTGGACTTCCGACGACGGCACGCCAGTCGAAGGCATGCTGATGTATCCGCCGGGAAGGTTTGAGGTGAAGAACCTGCCCATGTTTGTGTTCATCCACGGCGGACCGCAGGATGCCGATGGCAATCACTTCGAAGCCGACTGGTATCAGTGGGATCGCCTCGCCGCCACCGCGGGCTGGCTGGTGTTCGAGCCGAACTACCGAGGGTCAACTGGCTACGGAGACAAGTTCGCGCTGGCGATCGTTCCTGAGCTTTTTTCCAGCCCCGGCCGGGATATTCTGGCGGGCGTAGACGCGCTGGTAAAAGACGGAATTGCGAATGCCAATCAGCTCACCATTGGCGGCTACAGCTATGGTGGTTATTTGACCAATTGGCTGATCACGCAGACCACTCGTTTCAAGGCTGCCGTGACGGGAGCGGGCGGAATCGAAAATGTCGCCGACTGGGGCAACGACGACTCTACCGTGGACGATGCTTACTTTCTGGGTGGCAAGCCCTGGGAAAAGCCGGATCGCTACAACAGCGAAGCCGCGATTTTCCAGATCAACAAAGTGCGCACGCCCACGCACATGGTAGCAGGCGGCGACGATATTCGTGTTCCGGTGCTCGAGGATTACCTGCTCGATCGCGCCTTGCACGACTTGAATATCCCAAGTGACTTGTTGATCTTTCCGGGCGAAGGACACTCGCTCGACAAGAATCCCTGGCATGGAAAGATCAAAGTGCGCGAGGAGTTGAAATGGTTGGAGAAGTATGGCGGCGTGACGGACACGAACTAGAACTTTTCCATGAGCTACGGTGGGTTGGGGAAGGGCACGGCTTAAGCCGTGCCACTAAGAGTCGCAAAACATAGGGGCTCTAGCCCTTGAGGGCGGGGCCGCTGCCCCTACCGGCTCGCAGTGCCCGTTCGCAGCTGGGCAACTTTCGTGTGCGGGGAAGATTGCTCATAGCCGGCGATGCCTTTGTACAACGCTTCCGCAATTCGCTGGCGGTAGGCCTCGCTTTGCAAGTTGCGCTCGTCCGTGGGACTGCTCACAAAGGAAATCTCGGTCAGAATAGCGGGCATGGTCGTACCCGTCAGCACCGCAAAAGCCGAATCCTTGATGCCCCGGTCCCGAATGTCTGGACTGCTCGCGGCCAGCGTGGCATAGAGAGAACGCTGGACGCTTGCCGCCAGGCGGCGCGACTCCTCGACTTTTTCGTGCAACCCCGCGGCCGATAGCGATACCGGCGTAAGCTTGGGGAAGGTCCCATCGTCGGGCTTTTCAACTTCCTTAGACCCCGGAGCCGAAAACTGATTCGTGTAGTAGGTCTCCACCCCGCGCGCCGCCGCCGATCGGCTGTAGTTGGCGTGAACCGAAACGAACAGGTCAGCCTGCGCCTGGTTGGCGAAGTCGGCGCGCTGATCGAGGGGCAGGTAAGTGTCGCTGGACCGCGTGAACATCACTTCCGACCCCAATCGCGCTTGCAGCAACTTGCCCAGCCGCTGGGCCACGTCGAGCACCAGATCCTTTTCCATTAGTCCCTGCTGCCCCACCGTTCCCAGGTCCCAGCCGCCATGGCCGGCGTCGAGCACGATGCGAAATTTTCCGGTTCTCGCCGGCAGAGGTTGATCGGGTGTCTTCACTGCCAAGGCCGCGATTGGAGCCGTCTTGGCAGGGATCAGCGCCGCGTTCGCAGCCGCCGAAGTCTGCTTGGGAGCCATGCGGTTCGCGGCCAAAGTTTTCTCGCTGCCGCGCAGTTCAACTACCAGGCGGTAAGGGCTCGACTCCATGCTGACGGAGAAGTTCGATCCATCTTTGGTGTCGAGCACGATTCGCGTTACGCCCGCGACCGGTTGTGCCACGCGCACGCGGGTCAGCGAAGCGTCGCCGACATCCATCGTCTTTCCCTCCAGATCGGGCGACAGAACCGTGTCGTGCAGATCGAAATAAATCCGCTCCGGCGACATTAAACGGTGCACTTCGTAGGGAACCTGGTCCTCCATGTCAATGACCACCGTGCTTCCCATGGATGAAGACCAGTGGCGCACTCCCGTGATTTTCGGCAGCGCCGCCAGCTTGTCTTCCGTCACTGCGGCGAGAGGCGCTCCATCGGAAGCAAGCTTCGCCGGATTCATCAGGTTGTCAGAGGCTTCGGGAGATAGACCATCCACCGGGGGCGGCGAGATCGCGGTCTCGGATTCGATCCTGGTGCCCCGCGTATTTCCGTGATACTGCATGCCCCACCACGCTCCGGCTGAAAACAGTGCGACAACGGCCACCAGTCCCATCACTGCCTTCAATCCCGGGTGCGAACTGCGGGGAACCGAAAGCTGGTTCGGGAACAGCAGCACGTCAGGCTGCGTGGAAGGTGTTGGCTCTTCGATCCCAGGCCGAATTTCAAGTGTCTCGTCCGCAACGCCAGGCTCAGGCAGCTCGACCACGTCCGCGGGAATTGCCATCGGCTGCGCCTGCACTTCCGGCTCTGGTACAACGTCTGGAATTAGGAGCGCCACCGGCGGAGCTTCGAGCTCCGTAGGAGGCGCGGCAAGCCCCGTCTCTACGGCGACCTCAGTCTCGGCAGCCACGTGTGCAACCATTGGCGCTGCCACAGGCGGTTTTGGGCGCAGGACCTCGCTCGCCACATCCGACAGCCAGTGGATGCGCCGATCCTGATCCGCGGGTTTGAGCGCGGAAAGAACCAGCTCCGAGAACAGATCCAGACAGCGAACGTCGTGATCGCTGAAGCCCCGTGTGGATGTTGAAAATGCCTGCAGCACGCCGATTTGCTGGTTGCAGCCGCCGAGCGGGACCAGCACTGTGGACCGGGCCCCGATCGCGCGGGCAAAGTCCATTTCGACGCGAGCGTCGTCTTCACAGTCATCGCAACGAAGAATGCGGCCCGATTCCACGCAGTCCCGCAGAAACGCAGATTCGCTGATCAAAGCAACGCCGCGGGCGAAGGTAAGCGGCCCGGCAGCTGCGCGGCACACCATCTCCGGCGCGTCTGCCTGCGATTCCTCTGTCGGCCGTTTCTCCGCCAGCGCAATCACAATGCCGTCGGCGTCGGTGATCGCCTGGGCACGGTCCGCGATCAATTGCAGGACTTCGTCCAGGATGAAGCGCTCGGTTTCAAACAGGTCGCGATCGGAGGCGCCTCCAGCGGCCGCGCGCCGGTTCCGTATCTGCTCGTGGAGGTCGGAGAAGGCAAGCAGTGCGTGCAGGGCCTCCTGGCGCGCAATCGACTCGAGAACGCGGTTGCCTTGCTGCAGAGGCGAGGGGTCGACCGGCGCCGCTTCCCAGTCAACTCGAGTTGGATTGGCACTCATGTTCGCGCAGTCCGCACCACAAAAAGTCAGTATTTTATCGTATCCGTGGCTCGTGGAACGACCATTGCCTCTGCTGGTTCCAATACCCAGCGTTCCAACACTTCAAGCCACCGGTGCGCGCTCCTTGGCGCTCTCACCCGGCAGCAGCAGCCACAACTCCAGATTCCAGCCTAATAGTCTTTGGGAGGGTACAGCAATGTCCGTTAGTACACGTCCTTTTGCGGCTTTTACTGATGGCTGACAGCTGATAGCTGACAGCTCTTGTACCACTCCACCGTTCGGCGCAGGCCGTCTTCAAAGTTCACCAGAACCTTGTATCCCAAATGCTTCTGCGCTTGCGTGATGTCGGCCAGTGAATGTTTGATGTCTCCACCACGTTCCGAACCGTACTTGACCGCTCCCTTGTACCCCGTCAGCGGTTTCAAGGCGGCGAACGTCTCATTCAGCGTGATTCTCCGGCCGGTGGCGCAGTTAAATACGCGCCCGGCGCACTCCGCCGCCGGGGCTGAGCAGGCCAGCAAATTGGCCGAGACCGCGTTGTCAATGTAGGTGAAATCGCGGCTGGTTTCGCCATCGCCAAAAATCGTGGGCTGTTCCCCGCGCAGCATCTGCATACTGAATCTGGCCAGTACGCCGGAGTATGCCGAAGAAGGGTCCTGCCGCGGCCCGAATATATTGAAATAACGCAAGCAGACGGTTTCCAGACCATAGCAACGGTAGAACGACACCATGTAAAGCTCGCTGGCCAGCTTGGCCACAGCGTAGGGAGAGATCGGGTTAGGCGTCATCGCTTCGTGCTTGGGAAGCGTCGGTGTGTCTCCATATGCCGAGGACGAGGCGGCATAGACCACCCGCTTAACTTTCGCGTCGCGCGCCGCGACCAGAACATTGACCGTGCCGTCGACATTGGCGCGGTTGCTGCCCAGAGGGTCGAGCACCGACTTAGGTACCGACGGAATGGCCGCCTGATGCAACACGTAATCGACGCCTGCGCATGCCTTGTGCATGGCTTCCAGATCCAGAATGTCCGCTTCGCGAAAGTCCATCTGGCTTAGAACTTCGCTCAGGTTTTCGCGATTGCCGGTTGAAAAGTTATCGATGCCCCGGACCTGGTCGCCGCGCTCCAGCAGAGCGCGCACCAGCGAAGACCCGATGAAGCCGGCAGCGCCGGTTACGAGATATTTGGCCATATGCTCTTAATGATAACGGATGGATTGCCCAGCAGGCCCGCACAGCCAGTCACCACGGTAATACTTGCCCGGAGCCCGCCAAACGGGCCGCCAACCCCTGATATGCCCCGAGGAAGGACTCAGGACCGGCGAACCCGTTTGGCGATCTTGTAGAACTCGGCGCGGGAGAGCAGTTGGTTGTTCTGAAAGAAGCCGGCAATCTCGCTGATGATGGTCTTCGGGTCGCCCGACCCTAGGGTTTCCTTCGTGCCCGTCTCCTCCGCCGGCTTGTCAGCGGAAATCGTGCTGCGCCCGGACAGTGCGGCGAGGAGTTGTCGCAGTTGCAGCTGTTCTAGAGGTTCGACATCCGCAAAACAGATGCCCATGCCCAGGGAGGGGTAGGTGGCGCGAACTGTGCCGGCAGTATGAATGCGGATACCGAACGACTTCAGCACAAGATCCACTCTTGTGTCCACGGGAAACGTGCTGTTCATTTCCACGTAACACCCGTGCAGGCTGATGTCGGTCAGGGTTCCCCACATGCGCACGTCACTGTCCCTGACTCGAAACTCCACGCTGCCCGAACAACGAAGTCGTGGGCTTTGCCGCCGATCTTTGAACCCCGGACCCGCGGTTACAGCCCCGGTTCGGTTGTCGCCTTTGGCAGTCGCTCCGGCGGGCACACCTTCCGCCACCGGTGTTCTTAGCCGCCGAAGGTAGCTCACCCCGTCTCGACCCTTGCCGGAGTCTGGCGACAGCCCAGGTTCTTCGGGATGGATATTCGGGTCCACGAGCGCCTCCGACACAAAGCTGTTCTTAGTTGCATCGGAAGATTGCGGGAAAACTTTAGAACGCCGGGAATTGCGGCAGCGCAGCGCGAATCTGGTTCCACAGCTCGTCTTTCCCGGCCCCGGTCTTCGCCGAAAACGCTATGATCGGAACCTCGCCATAGGCTTGCCCGAGGGCGCGCATCGCCTGCTGTAACTGGTTGCCAGACAACCGGTCACACTTGGTGGCCACAATCGCGTGCGGCCGTCCCCTGGACGCCAGGAACTCTAGTAACTGCCCGTCGCTCGCCTGAGGAGGGATGTTCGAATCCACCAGCGCCAGGCACAGCGACAGGCTCGGCCGTTGGTGAAGATACGGATCCACAAATCGCGCCCAATCGGCGGAAATTTCGCGCGACACCTTGGCGTAGCCATATCCCGGCAGGTCTGTGAAAAGCAGTTCGGGTCGCGGTTGTCCGGCCCGGCGCACTTCGTAAAAGTTAATGCTGCGCGTGCGCCCAGGAGTATTGCTGGTGCGGGCCAACTTCTTGCCCACCAGCGCATTGATCACGCTCGATTTCCCGACGTTCGACCGTCCCAGAAAAGCGATCTCCGGCACGCTCGGGGGAGGGAAGTGGGCCAAGTCGCTCGCCGACAGCATGAAATTCGCCAGAATCCGCATAAAGACAGTTTCCAGTGTATGGGCTGCGCAAGCATCTGCTGCAGAAAAAAATAGTTCGCTATGAGAGGGTCCAGCCGCGTAGCGGCGGAATAGGAAAGCCCGGCACGTGAGTGCCGGGTACGCGGGATGAGAACAAACCGGAGTCCCGCTAGGGACTAAAGCCCAAGCGGCCGCTTCGGTTCCACGTCCTCTTCCTCAATCGGATGGAGTCGGTGCCACACCTTAAGCCCGCCCGCGATTATCAGTCCAATGAGAACACTGATCAGAAAAAATAAGCGATAAGCCGGCAACGCAATCAGCAGAATCGCTACCACTGCAACCGCGACGACAAGACTCGCCGATCCCCTCAGGCTGAGTCCAGACCGGTCGCCAGATTCCGGTTCCATGAGACTATTCTAGCGCCGCTAAAGGTCGTGTAGAGCGGACACTCCTGTCCGCTGCCTTTGAACTTGATTTTGGATAGTCGCCGACCGGCCTTCAGGCCATCATTTCAGGAATGTCCATCAGACCAAGGCGGAAGCAGTTTGAGAAAGCCTCCACCACCTTGGGGTCAAAGTCCGAACCGCCGGCTTTGACGATGGCTTCTTTGGCCTCGAACGGGGACATGGCTTTGCGGTAGGGCCGGTCGCTGGTCAGGGAGTCATAAACGTCGGCCACCGAGAGAATGCGCGCCTCGAGCGGGATATCCTCGCCCTGGGTTTCGTGGTATCCCGTGCCATCAAACTTGTCGTGATGCGCCAGCACAATCGGAATCACGCGCGACAACGGGCCGGCGACGGGCTGCATCATCTGTACTCCCAAGTTCACATGCTGCTTCATCTCCTGGTATTCGTCGTCGGTCAGGCGCGCGGCTTTGTGCAGGATTTCACGGCTGACCTCGAGCTTCCCCAGATCGTGAATCAGAGCGGCGGCGCGAATGTCCTCAATGGTATCGATGGGCAACCCCATCTGTGCGGCGATCTTGGCGGCATAGACCGAAACCCGGTAAGAATGGTTCTGCGTGTATTTGTCTTTCGAAATGAACTGGCTGAGGATGATCAGCACGCCATGGTAAGTACTGCGCAACTCGCAAAAGTGTTTCTGTTTGTGCTCGTACAGAGTTCCCATCGCGTAGGCGTTGACCAGCAGAATCCCGCCCCACACGATAATCTCAAACCATTTTTCCGCGATCGGCAGCGGAGCTACCTGATGGCCGAACAACACGGGGTTGAAGTAGGTAATCAGCACCACCAGCAGCACGCTGCTCAGGGCAGTCAAGGTAGCGTGGCGCCGGCCATACACATAAGCCGAAAACAGCGTGGGAAGCGTGTACAAGCCCAGCAGCATGTGGTGGGCGTCCAGCAGGGTATTCAGCAGAGCGGTCAGAACGAAGATCGAGAGCAGCAGCCAGAGTTCGCGGTTCACCTCGCTGATGCGGCGCAGCCCAGTAGACCGCAGACGCTGCAGCCAGGACGCGGAATGCGCCGTGGTTAGATGGGCAGTTGCCTGTCCGGATTCGACCGAATCGATTTCCATAACAACCTGCGTCTTACCGATGCCTCTCCTGCTCCGTGGAACAGACTGCCGCGCAACCGCGAGCAATAAAGAGGTCTGTGGTTTGCTGATGATGTTAGGTATCTACTTGGATAATCGCAAGTTACGGCTGTAACCGGGCGCGTGACTGCTGGATGGATGGGCGATTTCCAGTATCGGGCACATGGCTCGGGTATTGGTGGGGAAGTCTACTGTCTCGCCGTGGGAATCTCTCCGGCTGGCGGGGTCACGATGGGAGCCATTGTTGTTTCGGCCTCCGACGGCATCTGCGGCAGCGGGCCTTCGAGGGCCACGGCCAACACCTGATCCATGTTGTCCACGAAGTGCAGTTTCATGGCCGTACGCAGGTTCTCGGGGACCTCGGCCAGATCTTTTTCGTTTTCCTGCGGCAGAATCACTTCGAACAATCCAGCGCGATGGGCGGCGAGGAGTTTTTCCTTCAATCCGCCGATGGGCAGCACCTTGCCGCGCAGCGTGATTTCTCCGGTCATGGCCAGATCGCGGCGCACCGGAATCTTGCTTAGGGCGCTGGCTAGAGCGGTGGCGATGGTAATGCCGGCCGACGGGCCATCCTTCGGAATCGCGCCTTCGGGCACGTGCACGTGAATATCCTGGTTGCGATAGAAGTCGCGAGGCAGCCCTAGCCGCGCCGCGCGTGAGCGAATGTAGGACATGGCCGCCTGCGCCGATTCCTGCATCACGTCGCCCAACTGTCCGGTCAACGTGAGCTTGCCTTTGCCGTCCACCACGGCGGCTTCGGTGCTGAGAATCGACCCTCCCACCTCGGTCCAGGCCAGGCCCGTTACCAGGCCGACTTCGCTCTTCTCGTGGGCCAGGGTATCGCGGAACTTCAGCACGCCCAGCCAGTCCCCAATCTTTTCCGGTTCGACCGCGGCCGTGAAATCCGCGCCTTCTTTTACCACCTTGCGCGCAATCTTGCGGCAGATGTTGCCAATTTCCCGCTCCAGATTCCGAACGCCTGCTTCGCGGGTATAGCCGCGAATGATCTTCCGGATGGTTTCGTCGGAGAATTGCACGTTCTTCTCCGTCAACCCCGCCTGCAGCATCTGCTTCTTCACCAGGAACTGTTTCGCGATCTCGACTTTTTCTGGTTCGGTGTAGCCGTGCAAGCGCAGCACTTCCATGCGGTCCTGCAAGGCGGGCGGAACGGTATGAATTACGTTGGCGGTGGCAATGAAGAAAACCTGGGACAGGTCATACTCGACGTCGAGATAGTGGTCCACAAACATGAAGTTTTGTTCGGGATCGAGCACTTCGAGCAGCGCCGCTGAGGGATCGCCGCGGAAATCCATCGACATTTTGTCGACTTCGTCGAGCATAAAGACCGGGTTCTTGGTGCCGGCTTTTTTCATCATCTGGATGATCTGGCCGGGCAGGGCCCCAATGTAGGTGCGGCGATGGCCGCGGATTTCCGCTTCATCGCGCACGCCTCCGAGCGACATGCGCACGAACTTGCGGCCGGTGGCTTTGGCGATCGACATTCCGAGCGAGGTCTTGCCTACGCCCGGAGGTCCGACGAAGCACAGAATCGAGCCTTTGGGATTTTTCACCAACTGGCGGACCGCGAGGAATTCAAGGATGCGCTCCTTGATTTTCTCCAGGCCATAGTGATCTTCGTTCAGAGTTTTCTCCGCACGCGTGATGTTGCGGATTTCCTTCGAGCGCTTCTTCCAAGGCACGGCCAACAGCCAGTCTAGATAGTTTCGAGAAACGGTGGACTCCGCCGACATGGGCGGCATGGCTTCCAGCTTCTTCAGTTCCTGAATTGCCTTGTCGCGAACTTCCTTGGACATGCCCGCGGATTCGATCTTCTTCTTCAGTTCGTCGAACTCGCTCTTTTCGCCGCGTCCCAGTTCCTTCTGGATGGCCTTGATTTTCTCGTTGAGGTAATACTCTTTCTGCGCCTTCTCCATCTGCCGCTTGACACGCGACTGGATGGTGCGGTCCATGTTCAGCTTTTCGATTTCCACGTCGAGCACATCGCCGATCCGGTTCAATCTTTCAGCAGGATCGAAGATTTCAAGCAGCCCCTGCTTCTCTTCGATGGCGAGCTGAAGGTTGGCGGCGATGGTGTCGGTCAGCTTCGCTGGATCCTCCATGCGCACGGCGGCGATCATGGTTTCGTAGTTCAGCGACTGGCACAGCTTCACATATTGCTCGAACAAGCCGGTGACGCGCTGCATACCGGCTTCAATCGGCGCCGTGGTCTCGGTGGCATAACGGGCGACGCGCACGGTGGCCTGCAGAAAGCCTTCGGTTTCGACAACCTGCAGGATTTTGCCGCGTTCGATGCCTTCAACTAATACTTTAATGTTTCCGTCGGGCAGCTTGAGGCTCTGCACGATATTGACGATGGTCCCCACCTGGAAGATGTCCGCGGCCTTGGGTTCGTCGATCGAGGCGTCGTGCTGGGTGGCAAGAAATATCTTCTTATCGCTGGCCAGAGCTTCTTCGAGCGCACGCACGCTCGACTCCCGGCCCACCACGAACGGAGTCATCATATAGGGGAAGATGACCACGTCCCGAATGGGCATCATCGGCAGTTTCTTGCTCTCAAACTTTTCTTTTGGGTTCGACAACTCGGTCTCCCGTCTCTGGTCCCGTTTTAACTTGCCGCTTTCTCGATCATGGCCAGCGAGACGTTTCTTTTCTCCACCATCTCGCGGGTCACTTCAAATTCCTTAACCTTCTTTTGGCTGGGCAGACTGTACATCAGCTCCAGCATGAGCTCTTCCAGAATCATACGCAGACCGCGGGCGCCAACTTTACGCGCCATGGCCTGGCGGGCTATGGCGCGATTGGCGTCGTCACTGAACTTCAGCCGCACGTTCTCAAACTCGAACAGGCGCTGGTACTGTTTCACGATCGCGTTCTTGGGGCGCGTCAGGATTTCCACCAGCGCATTTTCGTCCAGTTGCTGCAAGACTCCCATCACCGGAAGGCGGCCGACGAATTCGGGGATCAGCCCAAATTTGATTAGGTCCTCGGGTTGCGCTTCCGAAATCAGCTCAAAGTTGCGCAGCGAGGTCACATTAGGATGCTCGCCCTCCGACTCTTCTCCCATGCGGAAGCCCAAAGCTTTCTTGCCGACGCGCCGGCCGACAATTTTTTCCAGCCCGACGAAGGCGCCGCCGCAGATGAAGAGGATGTTCGTGGTATCGACGGGCGTGAATTCCTGATGCGGATGCTTGCGTCCCCCTTGCGGGGGAACGTTGGCGATGGTGCCTTCGAGAATCTTGAGCAGCGCCTGTTGCACGCCTTCGCCCGATACATCGCGGGTGATCGAGGGGTTCTCGTCCTTGCGCCCGATCTTGTCAATTTCGTCAATATAGATGATGCCAGTCTGGGTGCGGTTCACATCCCCTTCGGCCGCCTGCAGAAGTTTGAGGATGATGTTCTCGACGTCCTCGCCGACGTAACCCGCTTCGGTCAGCGTGGTCGCGTCCACGATGGCGAAGGGCACATCGAGCATGCGGGCGAGGGTTTGCGCCAGCAGCGTCTTGCCGGTCCCGGTTGGGCCGATCAGCAGGATGTTCGACTTGGTCAGTTCCACGCCATCGCCGGTGCGCTGGCGGTTCATATAAATGCGCTTGTAATGGTTATAGACGGCTACGGCGAGCTTCTTCTTGGTCTGTTCCTGCCCGATGACGTACTCGTCGAGGAAGGTCTTGACTTCCTGCGGCTTGGGCAGTTGGTTCGGAACCGCAGTCGCGGGAGCGGCGGTGCGGTCATCTTCGAGAATCGAGTTGCAGACTGCTACACACTCGTCGCAGATGTAGGCCCGGGGATAGTCGCTTGGCGACGAGATCAGTTTCGCTACCGCGTCCTGCGCCTTATGGCAGAACGAGCAGCGCAACATCTCATCCGATCCCGATTTGGTTTTCACTCGGCCTTACTCCTTTTTCCGGTTCCGGGCTGAGACGCCGTAAGCCGCGTCTCTACACTACGAACTGCCGATCATACCTTTATCTTGTCTTATAGATGATATCGTCGATGATTCCGTATTCCTTGGCCTGCTGCGAATTCATGATGAAATCGCGCTCCACGTCCTTTTCCACTTTATCCAGCTTTTGGCCGGTGTGCTTGGCCAGTAACTGATTAGTAATCTCGCGCATGCGTAAAATCTCGCGAGCGTGGATGTCAATGTCGGTTGCCTGCCCGGAGAGTCCGCCCATCGAAGGTTGGTGGATCAGGATGCGCGAATTCGGCAGCGCCAGCCGCTTCTTGGCCTGGCCCGCGGATAGCAGCAGTGCCGCCATGGAAGCTGCCTGACCGATGCAAATGGTGGTCACGTCGTTCTTGACGTACTGCATGGTGTCGTAGATCGCCATGCCCGCCGTGATCGAGCCGCCCGGCGAGTTGATGTAGAGCTGGATGTCTTTCTCGGGATCTTCCTGCGCCAGGAACAGCATCTGGGCGATGACCAGGTTGGCGATATTGTCGTCAATCGGCGTGCCAATAAAGATGATGTTGTCGCGGAGCAGCCGCGAATAAATGTCATAGGCCCGTTCGCCGCGCCCGGTTTGCTCGATCACCATCGGGACGAGCATCATTTTCGCGTCCTTGGAATTGGAATTCGTGTTCACGTTCACCCTTTCCACGCCCCTGTCCGGAGGTCGGTCTCATCGGCTCTGGGGAGGATTGAAATGGTCCGCATCATCATTATTATTGTTATTACGCGGACTGGCGATACAAAAAGTCGAGGGTCTTTTCGTTGCGGATTCTTGTTCGTATCCTATCGAGGCCCCCATCCCGTGTCAAACGAGCGCGTACGGCTTCGGACGTCTGTTTTGATTGTCTGGCCAGCGACTCCAGTTCCCGATCCAGTTCTTCATCGCTGACCTGGATATTCTCTTCCTCCGCCACTCTTTCGAGCAGCAACGCGGCTTTCACATCATGAATCGCCTGCTCGCGCTGTCCCGCGCGCAGACGTTGCAAATCCATTTTCTTCATCTGCTCGGCGGTCAGGCCTTGCGCTGCCAGCGCCCGCAGTCCCCGCTCCAGCCGGATGTCGATCTGTTGTTCGGTCAGCGAATCGGGAACCTCAAAATCGTTCCGCTGAATCAGTTCCTGGACCAGTTTGTCCTTGGCGGCATGTTCGGCTTCATGCTTGCGCTCGGATTCGATTTGCTCGCGAACCGCCTTCCGCAGGTCATCCACCGTTTGGAATGCGCCCAGTTGCTTGGCGAACTCGTCGTTCAATTCCGGCAGACTCTTCTGTTTGATCGCACCCACCTTGACGGCATAACTGAACGTCTTTCCCGCCAGGCGCTTGTCCTGCGTGTCTTCGGGGTAGTTGACATCGAAAGTGCGCTCATCTCCAGCGCTCGCCCCGCGCAGGTGTTCGGTGAATTCCGGCATGGTGTTCTTGCCTGCGATTTCGACCAGCACTTCATCCATGTGAACGGGCTGGCCTTCGCCGGTTTTGGGATTGCCATCGAGCGAGACCTGGGCGAAATCGCCATCGGCCAGCGGGCGGCCCTCCACCGGATTGAAATTAGCATGACGCTCGCGCAGATCGGCCAGGGCTTGTTCCACATCGGCCTCGGAAACCGCGATTTCCGGCTTATCGGCGCGCAGCTCCTTGTAGCCTTCCAGCTTGATTTCCGGCAGTACCTCGAAGGCAGCCTTGAAGCGCAGCGGTTCGCCATCGTGCAGGTGCAGATCGGTCACGCGGGGCTGCGATACCGGATGCAGGCTCAGCCTCTCAGCTTCCTGCCGGAAGAAGCGCGGGATCAGCGCTTCGACCATGTCGGTCTTGATCTCTTCGGAAAAGCGCTGGCGAATAATCGATGCTGGAACATGGCCGCGGCGGAAGCCGGGAATGCGCGCCACCTTCTGATATTTCTGGATCAGCGAGTCGGTCTGGCGGGCGACGTCCGCGACCGGAATCTCGACCACGATCTCGCGTTTGGTGCTGCTTTCTTTGGTCGCACTTTCGTTCAAATCAGTGGGGCTCACAATCACCTTTCCAAAGCGGCGGCGGCAGCGGAGTCGGAAGGAAATTGCTCGGCTGCGACGCTTTATGCCGCAGCATTGAGTGTAAAGACTCCCGAAGAGCAACGTCAAACGGCGGACGGGGATGTTCTGAAGAAGTACCTCGCGTCTTTTCCGGGGGCATGGGCGAGACTTAACGGTTAGGAAGAGTAGTGATCTCGCTCAAGTCCAACAAATTGCGATCAGCCGTGACCAGCGTTAGCCCGAGCACCTTGGCAGTCGCCGCCAAAAAGCGGTCAGCCGGATCGCCATGGGGAAGGGAGAGGGACAATCCGGCCATAACAATCTCGCTGGTCAGCGGCGCTTCTCGCAGTTGTTCGGTGTATCGTTTGGCCCAGCCATAGGGATTCTCGACGCGTACGCGGCCCTTCTGCATCAGGGTAAGGGCCTCCCAAACACTCACGGGCGATATCCATAGTTCGTTGGTGGTATTCGAGAGCTCGGCCGTAACCCGCCGTCCGAGTTTCTTCGGTTCCAATTGGCTCCACAGCCAGATATGGGTGTCCAGAAGAAAATTCACCGGCGGTAAACCTCCATCTCGCCAAAATCGATGACCGGCGATACGATGTCTCCGACGATCTTTCCCGTTCCCAGGCCGGCACCCACGAACTTGCGCGTACGATCAGGGCCGGCGGCAATCACTTCGGCCACCGGCTTTCCGTGACGCGTGATGCGTATGGGCTGCCGAGTCTTCTGGACCTGTTGAATCAGGCCCAGACACTTGGCCTTAAATTCTGAAATGGAAATTTCGTTCATCTCGTTACCTCGCAAATTCAGCGCTTTTTGTCGTCTGACCATAATAATAACCATAGTCATTTAATTAGTCAAATCTGCGGCTATTTTTCGGGGATGCTCTGGCGACCAAAGTACCAAATACAATTGAGGCTAATGTCACTGCCTAACTGGCTCAAAGTTCTGAACGCTGAAGTCGTCGCTTGCACGCGCTGTCCGCGTTTGGTCGCTTACCGCGAGCGGATTGCCCGCGAGAAGCGCCGCGCTTACCGCGACTGCGAATACTGGGGCAAGCCCGTTCCCGGCTTTGGCGATCCCCGCGCCCGCGTCCTCGTTCTCGGACTCGCTCCCGGCGCCCACGGCTCCAATCGCACGGGGCGCCCCTTTACCGGAGATGCTTCGGGAAGCTTCATGTATCCAGTGCTGCACGAGACCGGCTTTGCCAATCAGCCCACGGCCACCGACCGCAACGACGGGCTGGCGCTCACCGATCTCTACATCACCGCAGCGGGACGCTGCGCGCCTCCAGATAACAAACCTCTGCCTGAGGAACTGGCCAACTGCGCGCCTTTTCTGGAACGCGAACTCGACGGATTGAAGGATCTGCGCGTCGTCGTAGCCCTAGGGAGGATCGGTTTCGAAGCCTATCTCAACTACTTGAAGCGAAGAAAGCTGATCGCCAGCAAGCGGGAGTATGAATTCCGCCACGGCGCGGAATACGGCCTGCCCGATGGACGCGTCCTTCTGGCGTCCTACCACCCCTCCAACCAAAACACGCAGACGGGCAAGCTGACCAAAGAGATGTTCCAAAGAATTTTCAAGCGAGCGCGCGAACTGGCCGATGAATCCAGCGAGCGAATCCCGCGGTAGGCGGACTCCTCCGGGCCGGCCTGGGGGACCCGTCTGCTCCGGGATGCGCCAGTTATCATTTATTGAGTCATTGAATCATTGAGATATTGAGTCATTAGATCAGCGCAGCGCGGCTAAAATCCTACGAACACCGGTTCCGGCTCTAGCAGGATACCCCATGCTTCCTGGACGCCGTGCTGGATTTTATCTTTCAGCGCCATAATATCGCTGGCGTGCGCCTTCCCACGGTTGATCAGGGCCAGCGCATGTTTGTGCGAAATCCCGGCTGCTCCCGCCGCATATCCCTTGGAGAATCCGGAGTGCTCCACCAGCCACGCCGCGGCAACCTTGCGCTGCGCATTGAGCGCGGGGTAGCTGGGAATCTCGAGCCCTTTCGTTACCGCGCGCTCGGCCAGATCTCTGAACTGCTCCTCGCTGAGTACGGGATTCTTGAAGAACGAACCGGCGCTGCGGCTATCTTCGTCTCCGGGGACAATCAGCATGCCTTTGCTGCGCCGTATCTCGCGCACGGCCTCGCGCACCTCGGCGAGCGAGGGTGGCGTCTTTTTTTCGACCTCGTGTTCGGCAAAGTGCTTTTGCAAATCCGCATAGTGCAAACCCGGAGCGCCGCCCCGCTTCAAGCGGTAGTTCACGCGCACGATGATGTAGCGCCCACGTTCGGTGCTGTTGAAGATGCTGGAACGATAGCGGAATCCGCAGGCCGGTTTGGGTAGCACCACAACGCGGTCTTGCTTCAGATCGAATGCACGCACCGATTCGATGGTGTCGGCGACCTCCTGCCCATAGGCGCCAACGTTTTGCACGGGCGTGCCCCCTGCGCTACCCGGAATGCCGCTCAGGCATTCGACGCCCGCGCTATTCTGGGCCACGGCCTGGGCGACAAAGTCGTCCCAGTTGACGCCCGCGCCCACGCTGAAGAGCACGGCGGTGCCCGTTTCCTGGGTGGTCGGAGTCGTGATTCCGCCGATCGCGATTCGTAGCACCAGCCCCGGCCAGCCGGAATCGGCGACCACGAGATTGCTTCCTCCGCCCAGCACCAACAGCGGCCGATCGCGGTTTTTCGCGAACTGTGCGGCTTCGCGAACCTCGTCTTCCCATTTCAATTCCGCAAAGTAGCGAGCCGCCCCGCCTACCTGCAGGGTGGTCAGCGGTGCCAGCGGAACGTTTTCCTGAATCGTCATAAAGCCAGCTTCGCTCTTTGAATTGAGCATCTCATGTCTGCCGGTGCAGGCATATTGTGAACCGAGCTACCGTTTCGAATCGCCGCGCGTCGCCAAGTCATGTTTTATGGTTTAATGCGGTTCACGAGGACTCTATGAAACGTCTGCTGCTTCTACTCGTCTCACTCTCCGTTGCGTCATGGGCCGCTGAACCCTGGCGCCCTTCCTCCACGCAGATCGATACCGTCTATCCCCAAGTCGAAATTCTCTATCTCGACCTGCACCGCAATCCCGAGCTTTCCTATCACGAGGAGAAGACTGCGGCAAAGATCGCCGAACAGCTTCGCAAACTTGGATACGACGTTACCACCGCAGTTGGCGGCACGGGTGTGGTCGGCGTGTTCAAGAACGGCTCCGGCCCGGTGGTCATGCTGCGCGCCGAATTGGATGCGCTGCCGGTGCCGGAGAAAACGGGTCTCGCCTATGCCAGCCACGTCACGACCCATGACGACCGCGGCGTTGAAGTGCCGGTGATGCATGCCTGCGGCCATGATCTGCACATGGCGATCGGCATCGGAACCGCTGCATTGCTGGCGCAGAACAAAGAGCGCTGGCACGGGACCTTTATTTATGTCGGGCAGCCGGCCGAGGAGCGCATCGGCGGCGCCAAGGCCATGATGAAAGATGGCCTGTTCACGCGCTTCCCTAAGCCGGATTTCGTGTTTGCCGTGCACGACAGCAACGGACTTCCCGCCGGGAAAGTCGGTTACACGCCTGGCTTCAGCGCCTCGAATGCCGATTCTGTGAACGTTACGGTGTACGGCGTGGGCGGACATGGCTCGGCACCGCAGGAGACGGTTGATCCGATCGTGATCGCCGCCCGAACCATTGTCAGCTGGCAGACCATCGTATCCCGTGAGATTGATCCGCAAGAGCCGGCCGTCATTACCGTGGGTGCGATCCACGGCGGCACCAAGAACAACATCATTCCCGACGAAGTCCTGATGCAGTTGACCGTACGCTCCTATAAGGATGAGGTGCGCAAGCACCTGTTGGCCTCCATCGAGCGGATCGCGGATGCGGAAGCGGCGGCGGCGGGTGCCCCGAAAAAACCGCTTGTCGAAGTCACGGAAGGTGTGGGCGCTGTTTACAACGATCCTCAAACCACCAACCGGCTCGCCGACCGGCTAAAACAGGTTATGGGAGATGGCAACGTTGTTCTGGGGCGGCCGATCATGGCGAGCGATGATTTTGCCGAATATCGCTACGCGGGAATTCCGAGCGTCATGCTCGAATTGGGCGCGGTCAACCCGGAAAAATATGCGGAGGCGATGAAAACCGGGGAGAAGCTTCCCGGCCCGCATTCCCCCTACTTCGCGCCCGATCGCGAGCCCAGCCTCAAGACCGGAATCGAAGTCGAGCTGGCAGCAATTCTGGAACTGATGGGGAAGTAGAGCCAGGTTTCCATCACAAATTGAGGTAAGCGCCGTCACAGCGCAGACCGGATGGTTTGGTGGATCATAACTCCGAAGTCGCGGAGTATTCACGTGACCCTGGAACAGGATCTTACTGCGGCCGCGAGCCGTGATCTGGAGCCGCTCACCCCTGCGCAGAAAGAAACGCTGCAGCGTGCGGTCGCCAAGGTTGTGGCATTGGGCGCACAAACCGGAGTCACCGCCGAGGAGATGATTCAGTTGCTCAAGTCGGGCCTGACCGTCGGCGAACTTCTGGAGTATCTGGCGGCTCATTGCGGAGAAGTTGCCTAAAGGCAGGTTTCAAAGTTTCAAAGTTTCAAGGTTTCAGAGTTTCAAGGTGAACCAGTTTCTCCCGGTTTTGGCGGAACTTTGAGACGTGATTCTCCCCATTTGCCCACGGGCTGATGATTGGGTAATCTCTAGCGATGGGGTGGGGGCGGAAAGTTAGCGTTGGGGCAGCCATACCTATCCAGCAGCCCAAGCTGACGCGCTCCCTTCGATCTCCGCTGTGCGTGTTGATTGTTTCCGGAGTAATTGCCTGCGGTTCGATAAACGGGGCGTCAGCCCAGGAAGCGCCGAAGCCGCAGACTGAGACCGGCAATACATCCACCAGCCAAGCGCCGAGTGCACCGTCGAAGGTGCCGGGCGTGGCCCTGTACAATCTGCTGGAAAAGAAGTCCATCGTTTTTCCCGACATCGCTGCCAGCACAGAGCCGCTTTCGGCAGGGCGGAAATTTGAGCTGTTCGTGGACAACAGCGTCTCCGTGCACACACTGACCTGGGCAGCCCTGGGTTCAGCGGTCGGCCAGGCGGTTGATTCCCCGACCGGCTTCGGGCAAGAGTCGGGAGGATACTGGAAGCGCGTCGGGTCTTCTATGGCACGCCAGGCGTCGAGCAATTTCTTCGGGACATTTGTGCTGGCGTCCGCGCTGCACCAGGATCCGCGTTTCTATCCTGAGATCAAACCCGGCTTCGACCACGCCGTGAAGTATTCGTTCGAGCGCGTGTTCGTCACGCGCAGCGATGACGGGCGCAATGTCGTAAACTGGTCTGGGCTGGCCGGGCCGCTGATGGCCGAGGGATTGGCGAACGTCTATTGGCCGGACCAGAACCGCACTGTTGGAGATACGTTTCTGCGCTTTGGCCTGGACTTGGCAACCAAGGCGGGCGGAAACATGCTCCGCGAGTACTGGCCGGTATTTTATGGGAAGATTCATCCCGCGTCCCGGCCGGGCGCTGGACACAATTGACCGCTTGGGAAAAAGGCTGGCTTTCATTTCCCGTACAAGCATCCAAGTGAAAAATAGTGGTTGTCGCGGAATCGTGGTTTACGAGCGTCCCTCTACGAAACAGGAGATCAAGATTGAGGAATCGGATACTGTTCTTACTTGCCTTTTGTGGGCTCATCGCGTCAGCTTCGGCACAATCAACTTTCAATCGCTTTAACTTTACCGCCGGCCTCGGAGAGGGCATCGGCCGCGACGATGTCGCCAGCTATGTCGGGAACTCTTTTCAGGGCGTGGCTGGAGCCGGCATCAACTTCACTCGCATGTTCGGCATCGATGCCGAGTACATGTACTACAGCCTCGACTTCAGACCCAGCGTGGAGTTGAGCCAGTCCTTGAACAACCAGAGTGGAAACATGCAGTCGATCAGCCTCGACGGGATCGTCAACGTGCCGCGCCATCTTGGCAAATTCAGAGCTTATGGAATTTTCGGCCTAGGCTTCTATCGGCGCAGCGTTTCGATCCCCAGTCGTACGCTCGGACCCGGCACCATCTATCAGCCGGCGTGGCGATGGTGGGACCTGACCTGGGTGAACAACATCCCCGGTGGGGAACTTAACGTGCAAACCATGTCCTCGAATTCCAAGGATGCGGGCGGCTTCAATTACGGCGGCGGAGTTACCTACCGGCTCAACCATCTTCATGATTCCAAACTCTACGTCGAATGGCGCTACCATCGCGCCTATCAGAGCGACGGCAAGGCCATTGTTATGCCGGTTACGGTGGGGCTGCGCTGGTGAGCTGCCGAGCTTTGCTCGGCTGGACGGCCGACCATCCCAGCTCGCGAAAAGCGTGCGGTCTGGGGACCCCGGCGAGGGCGGCCGTCTCTACGTGAAGCGAGGTCAGGTCCGGTTGGAATGGCGCATGGCCCAGCGCTCTCGCACTCCGGCCAGAAATTTCTGCTTATCCTCTCGCATTTGCCGGACCAGCGCTTGATTGCCGGTATCTTCGTGAGCGGCTGCCCATAGCACCATCTCGGTGAGCACCGGGGCCAGATCGATTCCTTTCGCGGTCAGCGAGTAGATCAGTTTTCGTCCATCCGATGGGTCTGGTCCCGCGGTGAGGATGCCATGAGCGACCAGTTTCCGCAGCCGGTCGGCGAGAATGTTGGTCGCAATCCCCTCATAGCACTCCATGAACTCCTTGAAAGTACGGAACCCGCGCAGCATTATGTCGCGGATGATCAACAGCGACCAGCGGTCGCCCAGCATCTCCACCGAGGCGTTCAGGGGGCAGCCGGATCGGCGCTTCGCTTTGGACTTCGTCATATTTTTCCACAGATGAGTCACTTGCATATCGCAAGCGATATGTGCATAATCTCACGACAACGGGGTTGTTTCAATCACGAAATATCAAGGGAGTGTCTTGTACAAGACGAAACGCGCTGCTTCCAACTCATAACCAGCGAACCAATCAAAGGAGAAATAGAAATGGAAAAACCTACGCACGAACAAGCTCAACTTCACTTGCAAATCTATGAAATGCGCCGCGAGGCCCGGTTGCGCCAAGCCCGCGACTGGTTCTTCAAGAATTACTTCGTAGACAATTTCGATGACTCCGTGCGAATCGCGGCGCCGGGAACGGAAAACGGCACGTTCGCGATGATGGTGCTCTCGTATTGGGATCAGGCCTGCGCCATGCTCAACTACGGCCTGCTCCACGAAGACCTGTTTTTTGAGACCAGTGGCGAATTCTTCGGGGTGTGGGAGCGCGTCAAGCCCGCGATTCCGCAGGGCCGGGAGCGGTTTGCGAATCAGCAGTTCATGGCCCATCTGGAAAAAGCGGCGCAGCGCTACGAAACGTGGATCGAAAAACGTTCGCCGGGTCATCTCGCTGCCATGCGTCAGTTCATGAATCAAATGCGTCCTCAGCCGGCAAAGGCGGCATAGGCAGAGGCAAGACGCAAGAGCAAATCGGAGCCTGGGACGCGGTTGTACAATCGCCTTCCGCGGCTCAGGCTCAGACTTGTCATAACTAGAGATTCGGCACGACAGAGGAGACCTCAATGCATAAAATCACTCCATTCCTGTGGTTTGACGGCAAGGCCGAAGAGGCGGCGAACTTTTACACTTCCATTTTCAAGAACTCGAAAATTCTGAACATTGCGCGACCGAAAGGAACCGTGATGACGGTGGCCTTCCAACTCGAAGGGCAAGATTTCATAGCGCTGAACGGTGGCCCGCACTACACTTTTTCTCCAGCGATATCGTTTTTTGTAGACTGCGAGACGCAGGCGGAAGTGGATGAGCTGTGGGAGAAGCTCTCCGCGGGCGGATCAGATCTGCAGTGCGGATGGCTGAAAGACAGATTTGGCGTGTCGTGGCAGATCATCCCGCGAGCTTTAATGGAACTGATGGGGGACAAAGATCCAGCGAAATCGCAAAGGGTCTTCAAAGCCATGCTGCAAATGACCAAGATCGACATTGAAGGATTGAAGCGAGCCTATCGAGGGGAATGAAATCGGAGTGAACGATTGAAAAGGTGTCCAGAAACCCGATTCAAAATTCAGAATCGCAGGAGAGATCAATGAAGCGAGAGATAGTCAGGAAGATCGCATTAAGAGGCCTTTCGCTGGTTGTCCTGTTGGCCTCAGCATGGCCAGCGCCAGCACAAGATGCCAAAACGCCATATCCGACCATGGCCCCACTTGACCAGTATCTAATGGATCGAAATGCCGAGATCGCGCTGGCGCGAACCGCGGCCCCGGAGTCCATCTCGCGCGACGCCGAAGTCTTGGTTCTGGGACGACATGGCTATGAAACCGCCGTCAAAGGCAAGAATGGTTTCGTATGCGTCGTGGAGCGAGGGTGGATGGGCCCATTCGATGGCGATGATGCCGCTAATTTTTGGAACCCTAAAGTTCGAGGCCCGGTCTGCTACAATCCGCCGGCTGCACGCTCCATCCTGCCTATGACATATAAAAGAACGGAGATGATATTGGCCGGTCAATCCAAAGCTCAGATCATCGACGGCATCAAGACATTCATAAAGCAAGATCTGCCGCCCCTGGAGCCTGGAGCCATGGCCTACATGATGTCGAAAGAACAGTACCTTAACGATGGCAACCACCATAACTGGATGGCTCACCTGATGTTTTACACGCCACTCATGGACGGTGCCGTTTGGGGTGCAGATCTGCCGCACTCTCCCGTCATGCTGAATCCACAGTTCGGGGGCGCTCCGGAACCAATCGACGTTTTCATGGTTCCCGCCGGCAGATGGTCGGATGGAACGGCAGCCCCAGTCATGTAGGGACACCACAGGGGAAACTGATGAACAGAAAGAAATTCACGCTGCTTGCTTCTCTGATCTTCGCCATGATTTTTGTCCTGGGAGCACCAAGCCAGATGCAGGCGCAAGATAACAAGAACGCCTATTCCAGCATGGCTCCCCTCAATCAGTATCTAATGGATCGCGACGCTGAGATAGCCCTGGCACGAAGCGCGGCCCCGGAGTCGATTTCACGCGACGCCGAGGTCTGGGTCCTGGGACAGCATGGTTACGAAATCGCGGTCAAAGGCAAGAACGGTTTCGCATGTGTCGTGGAACGTTCGTGGATGTCCCCCTTCGACGACCCCGAGTTTCTGAACCCTGATCAGCGGCTTCCGCTCTGCCTTAATCCGCCGGGCGCGCGATCCCATCTGCCACTCACTTTCAAGACGACAGAACTGGCATTGGCTG
The DNA here is from genome assembly GCA_963838935.1 of uncultured Acidobacteriaceae bacterium. Taxonomy (GTDB): domain Bacteria; phylum Acidobacteriota; class Terriglobia; order Terriglobales; family Acidobacteriaceae; genus Acidiflorens. The sequence goes on along the minus strand of CAWITH010000035.1, from coordinate 6,760 downwards.
GACTATCCAAGACGCGGATGTTCGACAGTATCAAGGCCGCGTTCGACAAGAAAGAACTGCCGCTACCGGAGCCTGGTGCCATGTGCTACATGATGTCGAAGCAACAGTACTTTGGCCGCAGGTACGGAAACGCGGACCCCCATCTGATGTTTTGGTTTCCCAAGACAGACGATAAGTTTTGGGGCGCAGGTCTCCCCGGCTCCCCGGTGTATGTCCATCAATACTCTCCGCAACCGATCACCGAGTTCATCATTTCGGTGTCCAAGTGGTCGGACGGAACGGCTGCTCCCACGGAATGAGTTCGATGTCGACGAGTCAGGTTTGAACAGAACTGGTTAAACAAAACTGGTTGAAAACTGAAAATAAAGACAAGGGGTGCTGTATGAGCCAGGTACGAGTACTGGTCGGTACGCGCAAGGGCGCTTTCATTTTGACCTCTGACGGCAAGCGCGAACAGTGGGAGGTCAGCGGCCCTCACTTTGCGGGGTGGGAAATCTACCACCTCAAGGGATCGCCGGCGGACCCGAATCGGCTGTATGCATCGCAGTCGAGCGGGTGGTTCGGGCAGATTATTCAGCGCTCCGACGATGGGGGCAAGACGTGGTACCAGCCGGGAACTCCTGCCGGAGAGCCAACCGCGTCAGGTCCTCCGAAGAGCGCAAGCAACAAATTTGCTTACGACGCGTCCGCCAGTCCGCTCACCACGCACCAGTGGTATGACGGCACGCAGCATCCATGGGAGTTTAAGCGAGTCTGGCATCTGGAGCCCTCGCTCACCGACCCTGAGACGGTTTACGCCGGGGTTGAAGACGCCGCCCTTTTTCGCTCGACCGACGGCGGCGAGAACTGGAAAGAACTCCCCGGCCTGCGCGGCCATGGCACCGGCCCCAAATGGCAGCCTGGCGCTGGGGGCATGTGCCTGCACACCATCATTCTCGATCCCAACTCTCGTACTCCGGAAACCCAGCGGATTTGGATCGCCATCTCGGCGGCGGGCGCGTTTCGCACCGACGACGGCGGCAAGACGTGGAAGCCGATCAACCGCGGATTGCATTCCCTGTACATCCCCGACCCGACCGCCGAGATCGGACACTGTGTGCACCACGTCGCCATGAATCCCAAGCGCCCCGGTGTGCTCTTCATGCAGAAACACTGGGACGTCATGCGCTCGGACGACGCCGGAGACAACTGGAAAGAAGTCAGCGGAAACCTGCCCACCGACTTCGGGTTCGTGATCGACGTACACGCGCACGAACCGGAGACCATTTATGTCGTCCCCATCAAGAGCGACTCGGAGCACTTTGTTCCGGATGGAAAGCTGCGCGTGTACCGCAGCCGCACCGGCGGCAACGAGTGGGAGGCGCTGACCAAAGGCCTGCCGCAACGCGACTGCTACGTGAATGTATTACGCGACGCCATGGCCGTCGATTCGCTCGATAAGTGCGGCGTGTATTTCGGCACCAGCGGCGGGCAGGTTTATGCTTCGGCCGATGCCGGAGACAGCTGGAATCCGATTGTGCGGGATTTGCCGGGCGTGCTTTCGGTGGAGGTGCAGACGCTGGCATGATGGCACAGACATGATCCGAGTAATTCTCCCGCACCATCTCCGGACGCTGGCGCAGGTTCGCAACGACGTGGAACTCGACGTCCAAGGTCCGGTCACGCAGCACTCCGTCCTCGACGCGCTTGAGGCCCGCTATCCGATGTTGCGCGGTACCATCCGCGACCAGGTAACCGGGCAGCGGCGTCCGTTCTTGCGGTTCTTCGCCTGCGAGGAGGATCTGTCCCATGAGCCGCCGGATGCTCCGCTTCCCGACGCGGTCGCATCTGGAGCGGAGCCACTGGTCATCCTGGGCGCCATTGCCGGCGGTTAGAGCGGTTCTCGTGTTTGTTCAAGGGCGCCCCGGCGCCGACCCAAAGACCATGGACACCAGGGTGTGGATGTCTTCAACCGCTTCATCCAGTTCAAAGGTGAACTGCACCAGATCCACACCTTCGAGATCGTGGTATTCCTTATGAAGAATGGCCCAGGCGGGATCGGCGATCAAGTCTACGCGGTGGCGTTCGTAGTATCCGTAATCCATGCCGCGCATGCGGCACAGAAGATCGCTGATGTGCACCAGGGCCACCAGAGGCTGCGCCGCCTGGCTATCCTCGACGCCATGATGATGGGAGATCACCTCGATGATGTCGTCGGCCAAGCCCCATTTTTCAGCTAGGGCGCGTCCAGTGTCGGAGTGGGTGAATCCCATGGTCTCCTGTTCTACCTCGTGGAGCGGAATTCCCTCCCGGCAGGCGCGCTCCATCACGGGGGCGAACTCCTTGGAGAAAACCAGACAGTTCACCATGAACCCAATGTCATGCATCAGGCCGGCGGTGTAGGCTTTCTCGCGATCCGCGCTGGCCAGCTTCTCGCTGATTTTCCGGCACACCATGGCGCACCCCAGCGAATGTCTCCAGAACACGATCGGATCCAGCGCCCACTTCTTGGCGGGAAGGCCTGCTCCCAGACAACAGGTGAGAAGGATGGTTTCCACCCGCCGCAGGCCCAGGCTCATCACCGCTCCCCTAATAGACTTGGGCGGCTGCGCCATGCCAAATAACGGCGACATGGCCACGCGCAGACATTGCGCGGCGATGGCGCTGTCGTCGAACACCCGGCGCACCACTTCGTCCACCTGTACTTCCTCCCGGGCCAACAACTTCGACTAACAGCAAAAACTGCCGGGATGGCGGGCATGGTTTTGATCCGCTGCACGCGCTCACGAATCGTTGCCGCTAGACGTTTTCATAATTTTCCACTGCTGAGCGATGGTTTCCAGTACGCGATCGTTCCCGGGAAATGGACCAGATCGAGACTGGTAATTCGATCTCATGAGTGATTCCGAGGTCCCGAAAAAAAATAGCCGCCGAAATTTGAGGGTTCTGAAAAAATGGTTGATCACCTTCGACTTCGAGGCGGCGTCAAAATAGATCAACACGTTACAGCAGAAAATCACGTCCATGCCCTTCATGAAAAGCATCTTGCTGTCGTCCTGCAGGTTGAGACGGCTAGAATGTGACCAGCTTTCCCTTCGGCCCGCGCCGCTGCAGTTTCTTCCCGCATCGACCACCGGTGAAATATTTCCGTTTGTAGTAGTCAGTGGTGTTGCGCAGGGCGTAACCGCCGTAAATTCCGGCTTTGGCGGTCTCTACGGAACGGTCATTCAGGTCGGTGGCGAGAATCTCGATCGTCCAGCCTTGGAGTAAACGCTCACTCTCCTCAAGCAGGTTCATGGCCAGCGTGTAGGATTCTTCACCGGTGGAGCAGCCTGCGCTCCAAATGCGCGACCTCCTGGTGATCTGCTTGGTTTTTTGCACCTCGGTTTCCGGGAGGATCACTTTCCGCAGCGCGTCGAGGAGCTGCGGCTGGTACGGAACAAGCAGGTCTCTCCCGGTGGTGACTTCGTTCAGCAACTGCCTGAGCTCCGCATCCCGGTCAGGTCGAGCCGTGAGCCGGTCCCAATACTCGCGGAGCGTTCACGCCCACCTGTTTCATCCGCCGCCCGCGACGTCGGTCAGCAGGTAAAGCTTTCCTACCGCTTGTCGATTGCCCGACACCTTGTATACCAGGTCGGCGGATCTGGCGGTAGACCGGGTCGACACCTTCTCCGCCAGCATGCGCCAGCGGCGGCGTCATAACAGGTTGGAGGTTGATGGTCATTTTGCCGGAGGCTCCAGATGGCGCCGCTCGCCACCTCAACCGGGATGCCCGGGACGCCGCTTTGCCGCACTCGGCGTGGTCTTCGGCCGCCAATCGATCCAGAGGATACGCGCCATCGTCGAGTCCGGAGTGCGCGCCGCGCCGGGCGTCCCCAACCCACGGCGGACGCTTCGTCCTGGATAATGACCTCTCCGCCGGCGTCGCAAATCTCCTGTGCTCCCAGCAAACCGTCCGAGCCCATACCCGTCATCACGACTGCGAGAACGTTGCGCATGGCTGTCGCCCACCGAGCGAAACAACACATCGACCGCCGGGCGGCAGGCGTTCTCGCGTGGACCCTGATCGGGGACGCAGATGCCGCTTCCGCCCCGCTGGGCCACCTTCATGGAAATCTCCCGGCGCGATCCAGGCGCACCCGGGAGAGAGAAGGGCGTCGGCACTCCCCTCAGCTACGCGGATGGCGGAGCGGAAAGAAATCCGCTCTGCCAACAGGCGGGTAAAAATGAGCGGCATGTGCTGCACCACCACAATGGGAACGGGAAAGTCGTAAGGAATCTTCGGCGGAGCACCGGCCAAGGCGTTTGGACCACCGGTCGATGTGCCGATCGCGACAATATCTATGCGCCCAGTTCGAGCGTTCCCGAACCTTCCGATGGAGATCAGAGCTGGGCGAGCCCAGAAACGTCCGGCGGGCGGTGCGGCAAGCAACGCCTTAATTTTTGGGAACGACTTCGATGCGAATGCGCTCGATGGCAACCGCGGGGCTACCGGTCTGGCTTGGTTTTGTGACATCATCCAGACCTACCAGGCAGGCCGGCGTCCAGGGTCGCCGCCACCCCGCGCCTCGGGTGAGCGCGCTGAACGTGATGACCTCAATTTCGGATACAACTTGCGGCCCGGCGCAGCCCAGGCCGTCCATGACCGGCATCTCGACGTCCAGGTAGTAGGTCGGCTTGAGCAGCGGAATCTTGTCCAGGGCAAGTCGCCCGTCGCCTGGCCGTACCCCAACACCTCCAGGGCGCGATCCTCCGCCGAAATTCTTCAAAAGCGCTGTCCAATCACCGCCGAATCATCAACCACCAGAATGCGAATAGGAGCCATAGCAGACCGCGTCTGTCCGTTTTCATAATCGAAACCTCTGGCCAAGCGGCCGCAACCACCAATCCTCAGGTGCAGACCGCCTACCCGGACAGCCGGAAAATGCGCGGCGTTTAGCTGCGGCATAAGCTCCCCTGCTCTGCGCTGAAATGGTTGTCGTGCGGTCCCGGCTGCCGTTGTTGATCTGGCCGCTGATCTTGAATTGCTCGAGCCAGACGGCGAAGTTGGGCGGAGGTTTCCACCAGTTGCTGCGAGGCTCTCTCGGTATGAATAGCCAGCGTCGCACCCTGCGCCGACTCCGCGACTCCCGTGATGTTGCTGGAGATCTCGGCGCTACCGTGTGGGCCGCTTCGCTCACGTTGCGTGACATCTCATTCGTGGTGGCGTTCTGTTCCTCGACCGCCGTGGCAATGGTGCTGGAGATGTCGTTGATTCGTTGATCACCGTGCTGATCGATGCGATGGCCTCGACCGCTGCCTTGGTGTCGGTCTGGATGGCCTGATCTTGCGGCTGATATCTTCCGTGGCCTTGGCGGTTTCTTTGGCTAGTTCCTTGACTTCGTTGGCGACCACGGCAAACCCTTTCGCTCGCCGCGCGGGCCGCTTCGATGGTTGCATTCAAAGCCAACAGGTTGGTCTGCTGCGCAATCGAAGTAATGACTTTGATGACCTGGCCGAATCTCAGTCGAGGCTAAGCGCGTTTCGACACGGTGGCGGTGGCTGTCTCCGCCACTTTTACCGCGGAGGTTGCGCCAACTCTTCAGCCTCGGGGTGGCGTTCTTGGCAATTTCCTTGATACTGGTGCCCATTTCTTCCGCCCCGGTAGCCACCGTCTCGAGGTTCTGGGTCACCTGCTCCGCCACCTTCGAACCACTTCGGCCTGGGTCGAAGTTTCCTCAGGAATTGGCGGTGGATTTCCTGGCTGGCGGCGTTCGAATCGTCGCTCGCACCGGAGATCTCGAACCGCATTTCCGGCAATAGCGAGGATCATTCGTTTCAGACTGCTACTCATCTTGTTGATCGCCGTGGCCAGGCTTCCCAACTCGTCATGGCTGCGAACCTCCAGGTCAAGGGTCAAGTCCCCGGCGGCGATGGCCTCCGCGCGCTGAGGCAATCCCCGATCGCATCGGTCATCCTCCGCTCAGGCGTCTGGCCCCAAACAACAACACCACCGCAATAGAGGAGCGCGGCGATCGTGAGGTGTCTGGTGGAGACGGCCGATGCGACGGTACGCGTTTCGCTAGCCACGGAGCCTTCTGCAAGCTCTACGACACCATCGAGCAGCTCGGTGGGACGCCGATCCTGACCCTTAACCATTTGGTCAACAGTGGAAAAGTCCTTCGTTGGACGCTCGAAACGCTTCCAGCCCGGCTCGGTACTGTTCGTTCAGCTGCCGGTGCACTTCTCTGAAGGCGCGCATTTGTTCCCTGGATAGCGCTGTCATTCACCGAGTTCTGCAGCGCGGATGCGTCCTCGTCGACCTTCTTCTCCAGCGCTAAGAATTCTTTGCTATATTTATCCAGGCTCGCCGGGTCGCTTCCCCGGAGCGGGATGCTCCTTCCAGGCCTGCACTTGCTTCTTAAACGTCACTTGCAGCTGGCGCACGCTTTCCACATGAGCCACTTCCGGTGGAGCAGTGAGTTGTAATCTGCCTCGACCACTGCCCCTCGAAGCATTACAAACGTTGCTGCCACTACTCCGGCCAGGAGGCTTGCGATTCCCAGGCAGTCGATTTTTGCCTTAACTTCAATGTTGCCCTCCCGGGGAGATCACGGAACCACTCGTCCAACACGTTCTTTATAGACAAACAAGAAAGCAACCTTTAAGGGGGAAGTGGTGTTCGCCGGTGTGCCCGACGATCTGCTCGAACCCGGTTGGCGTCGGGCTCTGAACCAAAACTATTCGCTTTCTGTTCAGCATGGTCAGCGCGCTATCGGCCGGTGGAGGCGTTCTCCGCCGC